>NZ_JBWJYM010000002.1:0-857583 GCF_056431005.1 Methylobacterium sp. HJ2
AAGTTGAAGAGCTCGATCTTGGCCGATCACAAATCTCGACGGAAGCACATCGAGCAGCCGTTTCCAGATGCTCGGAGCTTCCAAAGAAGATCGTGTCGGCCTCGTCTCTTGATGCTCCGACCCCGGACCGAAGTCCGAAACCCGGAGCCGCAAGGACAACAACGCCGTCCACGCTTCTCTTTCTCAGATCAACTTGTCAAAGAGCGCCGGGTCACCCCCACGAGGGAGTAAAGTCCCGGATGGAGCCGAAGCCCCGAAACCTATCTCGACGAACATCGATACCGGCTCGAGAGCCTGCACCCGCTTGTCCGTCTGGAGGAACCGTGCTACCGACCGCCCCGAGGGCTGGTCCGTCGCTGCGGTGGTGGGCCGTCTAGAGCCCGCCGCCCTCCGTGTCAACCCGGGGTCCGAACCGCCGAGGCGGGGAAGATCCGGGGTTCACACCCTTCTGGAGACAACAACAGAGGACCGCCCGGCTCTCACCGGAGCATCCCGTCCGTCGTTGTCAGAAGAAGCGTCGGCGCCCGGTCCACTCTCGCGGCCGGCGCCGATGACCAGGGGTATACGGATCCCCACGCCGCCCGTCAACACCCAAAACGACAGCGGGACGAAAAACACGCGACAGGACCGTGACGGGCGCCGGCGCGCAGCCTCGGGCCAAGCACGGCCTTTCCGCGGCGGGAGTATAGCTACGCGCGCGCTGCCGAGCTGCCGGCCGGGTGCCGCATTCGCGTTCCGGGGCCGGATGGACTATATCGGGGCCCACAATCCTCATTCCGGAAGACCACGAGAGCCATGGCGACGGCGTTCGACACCGCCCGGCGCGCGGACAGCGCCGTTCCTGCGATCGAGAAGCTGCCGGAGTTCCGGCCCGAGCCGCTTCCGGGCCAGCGCGTCTCCCTCGTCGGGCTCACCCGCGCCGAACTGAAGGAGCGGCTCCTCGCCATCGGCGTGCCCGAGCGCGAGAGCCGGATGCGGGCGGGCCAGCTCTGGCACTGGGTGAACTTCCGCGGCGCCACCGATTTCTCGGCCATGACCAACGTGGGCAAGGGCCTCAAGGCGCAGCTCGCCGAGGCCTACACCCTCGACCGGCCGGAGGTGGTGAGCCAGCAGGTCTCGCGCGACGGCACCCGCAAGTGGCTGCTGCGCATGGCGCCGACCGGCCGGCACGACCACAATCGCGGGGCCGAGATCGAGTGCGTCTACATCCCGGGCCCGGACCGGGGCACGCTCTGCGTCTCCTCGCAGGTCGGCTGCACCCTGACCTGCTCGTTCTGCCACACCGGCACGCAGCGCCTCGTGCGCAACCTCTCCACGGCCGAGATCGTGGCGCAGCTCGTCACAGCCCGCGACGAGCTCGGCGACTGGCCGGGCCTGATCCCGTCGCGCGACGAATCCGGCGGCGAGGCCGGCCGGCTCGTCACCAACATCGTGTTCATGGGCATGGGCGAGCCCCTCTACAACACCGATGCGGTGATCGACGCCCTCGGGGTGCTATCGGACCCCGAGGGGCTCGGCCTCTCGCGCCGGCGCATCACCGTCTCGACCTCGGGGGTGGTGCCGCAGATCCCGCGGCTCGGCTCCGAGGGCAACGCCATGCTGGCGATCTCGCTGCACGCCGTGCGCGACGAACTCCGCGACGAGCTGGTGCCGCTCAACCGCAAGTACCCGATCGCCGAGTTGCTCCGGGCCTGCCGCGACTATCCGGGCCTCAGCAACGCCCGGCGCATCACCTTCGAGTACGTGATGCTCAAGGGCGTCAACGACACGGATGCGGATGCGCGCGAGCTGGTGCGGCTGCTGAAGGGCATCCCCGCCAAGATCAACCTGATCCCGTTCAACCCCTGGCCGGGCAGCCGCTACGAATGCTCCGATTGGGGTCGGATCGAGCAGTTCTCCGAGATCGTGTTCAACGCCGGCTACGCCTCGCCGGTGCGCACCCCGCGGGGGCGGGACATCCTGGCGGCCTGCGGCCAGCTCAAGAGCGAGACCGAGAAGCTGCGCGCCCGCGCCCGGATGCTGATGGAGGACGGGATGGGCGCCGAGGGCTTCTACGCCGCCCCCGAGGCGAACGACTGAGCCGGCCCGGTCAGGCGGAATCCGGGACGCGGGCCGGACGCCGGCCGATCCGGCCGAGGGCGAAGGCGAGGCAGGCCCCCGCGCAGGCGGCGGCCGACTTCACCAGGAAATCCGGCACGCGCCCGTGCCGCGTCGGCGACAGCACCTGCCCGATCTCGAGCGCGCCCGCGAGAGCCACCACGCCGACGAAGACCAGCAGGCGGTGGCGCGGATAGGCGAGCGCCGCCACGAGACCGAACAGCGCGTAGGCGAGCGAACGATCGAGGCTCGGCGGTCCGAAGGTCGGCCGCAACGCGAGCGGCGACAGGGTGACGACGACCAGCCCGCCGGCCAGGGCCCAGACCGCGAGGCGGAGAACGATGCGCATCGCTCCTGTCTCCACCGCGCCCGGCGCCGGGTCAACGGGCAGCCGGCCCGGTTGCGCGGGAGAATGCGGAGGATGGGGCGGCCCGACGCCCCAGGGTGCCCGACGTGCCGGCGCGCGAGCGCCCGCCATCGCGCGACAGGCCGGGCGCAGCCCTCGGGGCCGAGGGTGCTCGTGGCGCCTCGCCGGGCGTCACCGGATCGGCCCGTTCGCCGAGGGCGTCCGACCTCCTCCCTACGGCATCAATCCGAGATAGCGCGGCAGGAACAGCGACAGGCCGGGCCAGTAGGTCACGAGCAGGAGAAAGCCCAGCATGGTCAGCAGCCAGGGCCAGACCGCGACGGTGAGTTCGGTGATGCCCATCCGGGCGATGCCGCTCGCCACGTAGAGGTTGAGGCCCACCGGCGGGTGGCAGAGGCCGACCTCCATGTTGACCACGATCAGGATGCCGAAATGGATCGGGTTGATCCCGAGCTTCATCGCGATCGGGAACAGGATCGGCGCCATGATCAGCACGATCGAGGACGGCTCCATCACGTTGCCGGCGAGCAGCAGGAGCACGTTGACGGCGAGCAGGAAGGCGATCGGGCCCATGCCGGTGCCGAGCATCCAGTCGGCCATGGTCTGGGGAATCTGCTCCGAGGTCATCAGGAACGAGAACAGGGCCGCGTTGGTGATGATGTAGAGCAGCATCGCCGACATGTTGGCCGAGTCGAGCAGCACCTTGGGCACGCGCGAGAGCGGCATGTCGCGGTAGACGAAGACCGCCACCACGAAGGCGTAGACGGCCGCCACCGCGGCGGATTCTGTCGGCGTGAACAGGCCCGAATAGATCCCGCCGATCACCACCAGGATCAGGAACAGGCCCCAGAAGCTCTTGCGGAAGGTGACGAGGCGCTCGCCCCAGCTCGCCTTCGGCAGGCGCGGGTAATCGAACTTGCGGGCCCGGTACCAGGTCGTCATCCCGAGCAGGAAGGCGAGCAACAGGCCCGGCACCACGCCGGCCATGAACAGGGCGCCGACCGAGGAATTGGTCGAGACCGCGTAGAGCACCATCACGATCGAGGGCGGGATCAGGATGCCGAGCGCGCCGGAGGTGGTGATGACGCCCGCGCCGAAGCGCTTGGGAAAGCCCTGCGCCACCATCGCGGGCATCAGGATCGAGCCGATCGCCACCACGGTGGCGGGCGAGGAGCCCGAGACGGCGGCGAACAGCGCGCAGGCGAACACCGCCGCGAGGCCCAGCCCGCCGTAGTAATGCCCGACCATCGCGGTGGCGAAGTTGATCATCCGCCGCGCCACGCCGCCATGCGTCAGGAAATTCCCGGCCAAGATGAAGAACGGGATCGCCATGATCTCGAACTTCTCGATGCCGGTGAACAGCTTCAGCGCCACCGCCTCGATCGGCACGGTGGTAAGCGTGAACAGGAAGGTCAGCACGGTCAGGCCGAGGGAGATCGAGATCGGCATGCCGGTGAGCATGAGGCCGAAGAGCAGCCCGAAGATGATCGCCGCGTTCATGCCCGGCCTCCCGTGCGGCTGGTGGGCGTCACCGCCCGGGGATGGAGATCGTCCTCCGCGACGTAGTGGGTGATGTCCGAGGGCGTCTCGATGCCCTCGACCGCGCCGTGGTCGTGGCGGGGCAAGGCGCCGGTGCGCCAGAACGCGACGGCGACCTGGAGGAAGCGGAAGCACATCAGGTAGGAGCCGAGCGGCACCGCGAGGTATACCAGCCACATCGGCACCTCGAGATCGGGCGAGGTCTGGTCCGTGTGGGCGATCTTCCAGACGAAGATCGCCCCGAGCGTGCCGACGATGGCGGTGAACAGCGCCCCCGCGAGCAGGCCGAATTCGACGAAGAGCTTGCGGCGCGGCCCGTCGAAGCGGTTGATCAGCACGTCGACGCCGACATGGATGCCGGTGCGCACGCCGTAGGCCGCGCCGAACTTCGCCATCCAGACGAACATGTAGATGCAGAGTTCCTGCGCCCAGGCGAGGTCGAGGGATAGCAGGAAATCCTGCAGTCCCGGGATCGCGAAGCCCGCGAGGTAGCGGTGCAGGACGGCCACGAAGATCAGGAGCGTCGCGCCCCCCATCAGGCTCGCGATCAGCACCTCCTCGAGCCGGTCGAGGATCTTGGACAGCATGGGCGGGACGCTCCGGGGCGAGATCGGTGAGTGGGCGGGAAGGCGGTGCCGGCACGGTCACAGGGCGTGCCGGCATCCCGCACGTCCCCTCCCCCGCGGGGGCGGGAGCGCAGTCCGACGACGGGGGTGCCGGCTCGCCTGAGGACCGCGCGTCACGACAAGGACTTGGGGACGCCGGCCCGATGCGTTCGGGCGCATCCGTCCAGGCAGGTCCGGCCGGGGGGCCGGATCCCCCCTCCCCTCCTGCGGGGGGCGGGCCAGGCCCGGGTCCGGACCGTCCCGGGCCCGCGCGGCCTCAGGACTTGTTCGGGTCGAAGCCGGTGGCTTGGTAGAAGGACTGGATCACGTCCTTGCCGATGCGCGAGGCCATGTCGCGGTGGACGCCCACCAGCGCCTTCTTCCAGGCCGCGACCTGCTCGGGCGTCGGCGTCTGAATCTCGGTCCTGCCGGTCTTGCGGATCGCCTCCAGGGCCTCGGCGTTCTCGGTCGCCGCGATGGTGTTGGCGTAGGCGCTGGCCTCGGTCATCGCCGCCTCGAGCTGGCCGCGGATGTCGGCCGGCAGGCCGTCCCAGAAGCTCTTGTTCACGATCACCGCGTAGCCGATGTAGCCGTGGTTCGACACGGTGAGGTACTTCTGCACCTCGTGCATTTTCTGCGTGTAGATGTTCGAGCTGGTGTTCTCGGTGCCGTCGACGACGCCGGTCTGCAGCGCCTGGTAAACCTCCGAGAAGGCCATCACCTGCGGGATGGCGCCCAGCGCGCGGAACTGCGCGTCGAGCACCTTCGAGGACTGGATCCGCATCTTCTGGCCGCGGAAATCGGCCACGTTCAGCAGCGGCCGGTTGGCCGTCATCTGCTTGAAGCCGTTATCCCAGTAGCCGAGCCCGATGAAGCCCTTGGGCTCGAGCTTCTTCAGCAGGCTGGCGCCGAGCGGGCCGTCGACGACCTTCCGCAGGGCCTCGCGGTCGGGAAGGATGAAGGGCAGGTCGAAGACCTCGAACTCCTTGACGCCGAGGGGCCCGAACTTGGCGAGCGAGGGCGCGAGCATCTGGACCGAGCCGAGCTGGAGCGCCTCGAGCTCCTCCTTGTCCTTGTAGAGCGTCGAGTTCGGGTAGACCTCGATCCGGACCTTGCCGCCGGTCTTCTGCTCGGCAAGCTCCTTGAACTTGTCGGCGGCGCGACCCTTCGGGGTGTCGCTCGCGGTGACGTGGCTGAACTTGATCACGATCGGGCTCTGCGCCTGCGCCGGCGCGAGGCCGAGCGCTGTGCCCAGTGCCAGGGTGAGGCCGAGCACGAGGTGTCCGACAGGGGCCCCGAAGCGCATGACGTTGTCTCCCGATATCTTGATTTGACGTCGCAGTGTTCTGCGTTGTCCGAGGCTTAGGCGGCCGTGGCGTCGGCCGCAACAGGGTCAGACCACCTTGTTCGCCCGAAGATCCGCAATATCGCCCGCGCCGAAGCCCAGCTCGGCCAGGATCGCGTCGGTGTGCTGCCCGAGCCCCGGCACGGGGTCGTGGCGCGGCGGGTAGGATTCGGTCCGGCCCGGCGGCAGCAGGCTTGGCAGCGGGCCCACGGGCGAGCCCATCTCGGCAAACCGCCCGCGAGCGCGGAGCTGCGGGTGCGCCCAGATGTCGGCCATCGCGTTCATGCCCGCATTGGCGATGCCGGCGGCGTCGAGGCGCGCCATCGCCTGCTCGCGCGTCAGGCCCGAGAAGGCCTGGGCGATCAGCGCGGCGAGTTCGGCCCGGGCGGCGCTGCGCCGGGCGTTCGTGGAGAAGCGCGGATCCGCGGCGAGATCGGGCGCCTCGAGCACCCGCTCGCAGAACACCGCCCATTCGCGCTCGTTCTGGAGGCCCAGCAGCACGCTGCGCCCGTCGCCGGTGGGAAACGGGCCGTAGGGGTAGATCGTGGCGTGCGCCGCGCCCGCCCGCGGCGGCGGCTCGGCGCCCTCGAAGGCGTAGTAGAGCGGGTAGCCCATCCACTCGACCATGCATTCGAGCATGGAGACGTCGTAATGCGCGCCCGTACCGGTGCGGCCGCGCTGGATCAGCCCCGCCATGATGCTGTGGAGCGCGTACATGCCGGCGGCGATGTCGGCGATGGAGCAGCCGGCCTTGGCCGGCGCCTCTCCGTCGCCCGTGACCGAGAGGAAGCCGCCCTCGGCCTGGATCAGCAGATCGTAGGCCTTCTTGTCGCGATAGGGCCCGTCCGCGCCGTAGCCCGAGATGTCGCAGGCGACGAGGCGCGGGTTCTTCGCCGAAACCTCGGCGTAGGAGAGTCCGAGGCGGGCGGCGGCGCCGGGGGCGAGATTCTGCACCAGCACGTCGGCCTTCGCCACCAGCCGGTCGAGGATGGCGCGGGCCTGGGGCGCCTTCAGGTCGAGGGTGAGGCTCTCCTTCGAGCGGTTGGTCCAGACGAAGTGCGAGGCGAGGCCCCGCACGCGCTCGTCGTAGGCGCGGGCGAAATCCCCGACGCCCGGGCGCTCGATCTTGATCACGCGCGCGCCGAGGTCGGCGAGGTGGCGGGTGCAATAGGGGGCGGCGATGGCGTGCTCCAGGGAGAGCACGGTGATGCCGTCGAGGGGGCGCATCATGAGAAGCTCGCCTGCATGCCGACGCGCCCGTCCGCCGTCAGGGTCCAGCCCTCGCCGCCCGCCTCGGTCAGGCGGCCCGCGATCGTCAGCGGCGCCCCGTCGAAGACGGGCCCGAGGCCGCGGAAGCGGAAGCGCTCGGGCGCCCGCCCGTCCCGGAGCCGCGCCGCGAGATGGAGGAGCCAGGTCGCCTGGAGGGGTCCGTGCACCACGAGGCCCGGATAGCCCTCGGTGCCGGTGGCGTAGGAGCGGTCGTAGTGGATGCGGTGGCCGTTGAAGGTCAGCGCCGAGTAGCGGAACAGCAGCGTCGGGGTCGGGTCGACGCTGTGGGCGAGCGCGGCCTCGGGCAGCCCGCCCGCGGCCTCCGGCGGCGGACCGCTGCGGCCCGGCGTCATCGCGCGGTAGACGATGTCGTGGCGCTCCGAGAGCGCGAGGCCGCGCTCGGTCTCGAAATCGTGGTGGACGGCCACGAAGCAGAGCGGCCCAGTGCTGCCGTGCTTCAGGCTGACGTCGCCGATGCGCGAGCGCCGGATCACCCGGTCGCCGACGCGGAGCGGATCGTGGTGGCGGATCTCGCCGCCCGCCCACATCCGCCGCGGCAGGGGCACGGGCGGCAGGAAACCGCCGCGGGCGGGGTGGCCGTCGGGCCCGAGCGCGCGCATCGGCGCGATCGCGGGCGACAGGCACCAGTGGATCGCGAGCGGCGCCGCCTCCCCGGGCTCGGGCTCGCCCGGATCGAGGTCGAGCGTCGCCCGGAAGGCCTGGACCATCCGGGCCGAGACGACGTCCTCGGCGCTCTCGGCGCGGCCGATCCAGCCGCGCAGGTGGTCGAGGTCGAGGGGCGTGTCGGGCATCGGGTCGGCGCTCTCCGGCCGCCGAACTATGTCAGCGGTTCGGGCGCCCGCCCAAGACAGCTTTCTTCTCGCCCCCATAAGCGGATGCTATGCGGGGGCCCCTCCCCTGCCGGCGCCGGCATCGCCCGCGAACGAGCCCGCCCCTTGGACCTTCGCCAGCTTCGCTACTTCGTCGCCATCGTCGAGCACGGCTCGTTCTCCCGCGCCGCCGAGGCGCTGCGCGTGGCCCAGCCGGCGCTGAGCCAGCACATGCGGCACATGGAGGGCGAGCTCGGCCTCGCCCTGCTCCATCGCGGCCCGCGCGGCGCCGTGCCGACGGAGGCGGGCGAGCGCCTGCTCGGGCATGCCCGCGCCATCCTGGAGCGCTTCGCCGAGATCCCCGACAGCGTGCGCGGCGCCGACCGGCCGATGGTCGGGGACGTGCGCATCGGCCTGCCCGGCACGGTGAGCGAGATCCTGAGCGTGCCGCTGATCGAGCGGGCGCGGGCCGAGCATCCGGGCATCCGCCTGCGCATCGCCGAGGCGATGAGCGGCTTCATCCTCGACTGGCTGCACCGCGACGCCATCGACCTCGCGGTGCTCTACAACCCGGCCTCGCCCAAGGGCCTCGTCCTGCGCCACGCGCTCACCGAGGACCTCTGCCTGTTCGCCACGCCCGCGCTCGCCGGGCCCCGCGCCGAGGGCCCGGTGCCGCTCGGCGAGGCCGCCGGGCTCGACCTGATCCTGCCCGGCCTCTCGCACGGGCTGCGCGATCTGATCGAGGAGGCCGCGCTCGCCGAGGGCGTCGCGGTCGGCCCCGGCATCGAGATCGACAGCTACGCCCGCATCAAGGAACTCGCCGCGCGCGGGCACGGCTTCGGCATCCTGCCCCGCGTCGCGGTGGCGGCCGAGATCGCGGCGGGCCGCTTCCGCGCCTGGCCGATCGCCGACCCGCCGCTCCGGCGCCGGATCTACCTCGCCCACGCGGCCGAGCGCCCGCTCTCGGCGGCCGCCGAGGCGGTTTCGCGCCTCGCCTGGGACCTGCTCGGCGAGCTGGTCCGGTCCGGGCGCTGGCCGGCGGAGCTCGCCGAGGGCGGGGCCTGACCCGAAGCCGGGCTTTCCGCGGGCCTCGTGCTCGGCGCCGTCGCCGAGCTGTCGCGCCGATCCGACCCCCTGCGGGCCGCGGTGCAGGCTTTCCTCGCGCGCGTCCGCGCCGCCTGATCCGGCCCCCGGCCGCTCCGGGCGGAGGCAGCCGGGCCGGGCCTCCCGCCCGACCGTGAATTGACACCCGAAAGTCGATTTCCGATACTGTCTACCCGAACGCCTGTTGGGTCTTCGCGCATGGGTGAGCTTCCGGATCTCGGCGCGTTCCCATCGATGACGCGGTGGTTCAACCCAATTCTGCTGTGCAAGCTGCTGCTGCGCGTCGTCGTCAGCGGCCTGTTCGGGCAATATGCCGACCGCCGCCTGATCATCGCCGCCCTCGACACGGTCCCGCCGGAGGAACACCTCCGCCGGGCCGACCTGCGGCCGGTCCTCCGGCCCGACCCGGACGGCGCCATCTGGATCGATTACGTCTCCGATCTCGGCGACGGCTTCGACGCCACCTACGCCATCGCGTATTTCCTGGCCCAGCCCGCTCTGGAGGCGGAGGGCGTCCCGCTGCCGCGGGGCCAGATGCTGATCATGGGCGGCGACCAGGTCTACCCGACCTCGAGCCTGAAGGATTACAAGACGCGCCTGCGCGAGCCCTACGGCCTCGCCTTCCCGTCCCACGCGGAGAAGCCGCGACCGCCGGTCTACATGGTGCCCGGCAACCACGACTGGTACGACGGGCTGACCGCGTTCCTCGCCCTGTTCTGCCGCGAGAAGCCGTCGAAGCTCGGCCATTGGCGGACGCGGCAGCGGCGCAGCTACTTCGCCCTCGCGCTGACCGAGGATTGGTGGGTCTGGGCGATCGACATCGCGCTCACGGAGGACATGGACCAGCCGCAGGCCGAGTATTTCGTCGCGATGGCCCGGCAGATGCCGGACAACGCCAAGGTCATCCTCTGCACCGCCGAGCCGGGCTGGTACGAGGGCGACCGCAAGGCGGCCTCGTTCAAGTGCCTCGACTACGCCGCCTGGCTCGCCCACAACGCCAAGAGCGCCCAGGATCCGGAGCGCTCGAAGAACCTCAGGATCGTCGCCTGCCTGTCCGGCGACACGCACCATTACGCCCGCTACACCAGCAGCTTCGCGACCCAGTTCGTGACGTCGGGCGGCGGCGGCGCCTTCCTGCACGGCACCCAGAGCCTCAAACCCACGATCAGCCTCGACTGGCTGCAGGACAAGCACGCGACCCTCGAACTCGCGGCCTGCTACCCCTCGGTCGACCAGAGCCGCGCGCTGCTGGCGGGCAACGCGCGCTTCGCCCTGACGAACGCCGATTTCTCGATCGTGCTCGGAGTCGTCTACTGGGTGCTCGGCTATTGCCTGGCGATCCGGCTCCGGCCGGACAGCGTCGTGATCAGCTTCGCCATCCTGGCGGCCGGGTTCTGCGCCTACGCCGCGCATCAGGCGAAGGCCCGGCGCGGCCGGGCGATCGGCTTCGCGCTGCTGCACGCGGCCTGCCACTGGCTCGCCATCCTGCTCACCAGCGTCGTGGCGCTGCGCCTCGCCGGCCTCGGGCCCGGTGCGGCGGATTACGGCTGGCGCACGCTCTTCGGCATGATGATCCCCGGCCTCGCCACCGGCTGGCTCGTCGGCGGCACCCTGTTCGGCCTGAACCTGTGGCTCACGGCCCGGTACGCCGACATGAACCACAACGACGCCTTCAGCGCGATGCGCCTCGACGGCTACCGGCATTTCCTGCGCATCCGGATCAAGGGCGACGCCTTGACGATCTACCCGCTCGGGATCGACCGGGTGCCGAGCCGGGCCGAGCTGAGGCCGAACCCGGCCGCCGCCGCGACGCCCGGCGCCGCGCTCTTCACCCCGCCGCCCGGCACCCGGATGAGGCTGATCGAGCCCCCGATCGTGATCCGGGCCGCGGAGGTCCCGGCCGTCGCCGGTGTGGTCGATCCGCGGGAATTGGGCACCGCGACCCCCGGGGAGACGCCCTCGGGTCCGCACGCGACCCCTGCGAGCCCGTGAAGGTCTGCGCGGGGCGGCTTCCGGCCCGTCCGGGTTCGGCTGGCCCAACCGGACAGCCGACGCTCCCCCCGGGGAAAGCGGCCGGACGCTTTGCGCCGAGGGCCGACCTCGGGCATCGCGGGCCGGGCATCCGCCCCTCGTCCGGCGGCGGGGTGCTATAAGACCGTCCCCTCGGTCCCATCCTCAGGAAGTCCATGGCACCCTCTTGGGTCGAAATCGATTCCGGTTCTGTCCCGGGAGAAAGCGTCACCCTCCGCCTGATGCGGCGCGGCGAGGCGTTCGCCATTCTGGTCGGGACCGCCGAGCTGATGCACAATCACGAGCGGGAATCGGAACGGGCTCTCGCAAGCCTCGCTTGCGCGCGGCTCCAGGCTCGCCCGCAGGCCACGATTCTCATCGGGGGGCTCGGGATGGGCTTCACCTTGCGGGCGGCCCTGGACGCGCTCGGCCCCGATGCGCAGGTCGTGGTCGCGGAGCTGGTGCCGGCCGTGACGGCCTGGGCGCGCGGCCCTCTGGCCCATCTGTTCGCAGGAAGCCTCGACGATCCGCGGGTCCGATTGGTCGAGACCGACGTGAACCGCCTCATTCAGTCGGGTCCAGCCCGGTACGACGCCATCCTGCTCGATGTCGACAATGGCCCCGAAGGCATGATGCGGCGCGCCAACGACCGCCTTTACGACGTGTGGGGTCTGAAGCGGGCGCATTATGCCCTTCGCCCGGGCGGCATCCTCGGGGTCTGGTCGGGCCGACCCGATCGCAAGTTCAAGGCGCGCCTGAGACGGGTAGGCTTTGCCGTCGATGAGGTGCGTGTCCGGGCCGGCGGAGGCACGACGGGCCCCCGCCACGTGGTCTGGATCGCGACCCGCTCGAACGCGGATGCGCGGCCGCATGACCGGCAGGCCATCGCAGCGACGCCGGGCTCGACGAGGCCGCCGGGACCGGTCCCGGGCGAGGCCAACGAGGCAGCGCCGTCTTTCGCGTGAACCGGCGCGCTGGCCATGCAAGCGGCGGCGTGTCAAGCCGCAGGGATGATCGCCGCATCGCTCCCGCCTGCGCCGCCCGCGAGTTTCGGGTGGTCCGATTTCTTCGAGGCCCAGCGCGAGCCCGGCGACGCCGGTCGGGTTCCCATGCGGGTCGCCCGGGTTCACCGGTCCCGCCTGACGGCCCTGTCCCTGGACGGGTCCGTCGACCTGTCGCTCCCGCCCCATAGCGGCACCGGCGACTATGCCGTCGGCGATTGGGTGCTGGTCGATCCGCACACGCGGACGCTGCAGCGCCGCCTGGCCCGCAGGACCGTGCTGGAGCGGCGGACCGAAGGCAGTCAGACCCCGCAACCCGCGGCAGCCAATATCGATACGCTCTTCATCGTCACGTCCTGCAATGCGGAGTTCAACCTGGCACGGCTGGAGCGGTATCTGGCTCTGGCCAATCAGGGCGGCACGCGACCCGTCATCCTGCTGACCAAGGC
The DNA here is from genome assembly GCF_056431005.1 of Methylobacterium sp. HJ2. NCBI lineage: Bacteria > Pseudomonadati > Pseudomonadota > Alphaproteobacteria > Hyphomicrobiales > Methylobacteriaceae > Methylobacterium > Methylobacterium sp. HJ2. The sequence goes on from NZ_JBWJYM010000002.1 coordinate 12,617, forward strand.
CGACGAAGCGGCCGATCTCGACGCCTACCGGCGCGGAGCGGCCGGATTGCAGCGCGGGCTCGACGTCGTGCCCGTCAATCCGCGTCTGCCGGAGGCGGTGATCGCCTTAGGCCCCTGGTGCGGCACGGGACAGACCGTGGCACTGGTCGGCTCCTCGGGCGTCGGCAAATCGACCCTGGTCAACACCCTGGTCGGCCCGGGCGCGGACCTCGCTCAGGCGACCGGCGGAATCCGCCAGCACGATGCCAAGGGCCGTCACACCACGACGTCGCGCTCGATGCACGCCATCGCGGGCGGCGGCTGGGTGATCGACACGCCCGGGATGCGAACGTTGCAGGTCAGCGACGCCACGGACGGGATCGCGACCCTGTTCGCCGAGATCACCGAGCGCGCCCCCGCCTGCCGGTTCCGGGACTGCACGCACGCCCATGAACCCGGCTGCGCGGTGCAGGCCGCCGTCGCCAGCGGGGCGCTGGACCCCGAGCGCCTGCTCCGCTGGCGCAAGCTCGTCAGCGAGAACCGGGACCACGCCGGCCCTGGATCGCGCATGCGGCGAAAACACTAGCCTGCGCGACGGGCGGTCGGTGCCGCTTCACACCGTCCACGAAGAGGCGATCGGCCGGGTCCGCACCGACGAGTCCGGGGCCTCCCCTCCCCGCACCGCAGGCGACCGGAGCCGGGGATCGTCATGAGCGACCGTGCCACTCTCCGCCCCCTCGCATTCATCCCGCGCGGAGGGGGACCGCCCGTCCCCTCCCCTGCGGAGCGGCTGGAAAGATCCTGCGCCTCGACAGGACAGGCCCGCGTGCCCCTGAACGATAACCCGGCCCCGTCGGCCCTTCGACGCGAGAGGACGGCCCTCCCGGAGGTCCGGGAGACCGGCCATCCTAAGACATTATTCTTGACATAGGGGAACAAAGGGGGTACAGGTTTCTCCGCGCGCTGTCCCGTCGGCGCGGCGGGTCTCCCATCCGCCGCGCCGGCGCGCCGGGAGCCTGGACCGGATGACCGCCGGGGCGGGTGCGAGGACAGCGCGGCGGTTCCCGCGTCGCCGGCCGGTCAGCCGGCGCCCCGGGCGCCTCTGCGCGACGCCGAGCCGCGCTCGGCCTGGAAGCCCCGGATCAACACGGGCGCGGGGCCGATAGTGCGGAGCCCAGGTCGTAGGAACCGATGCCGGGTCCAATACGGGGCCCGGTGCACGACGCGTCAAGTCTGCCGAGGATGAGGCTACGATCGCCGGACAACGGCGATACCAGGCCGTCCGAGATCGGGGTCGATGCAGGCGGGTAGAGTAAGAAGCCGCGACGCCAAGACGGACCGGACCGGGCGGGATGCCCCTCCGGCCCGCGGGGCGCCGGGGGATCGGTTCACGCGCGACACATGGATTTCGGGTTCCCCGGCGTCCCGCGTCTCCCATCCAGCCAAGCCTCCGGCGCAGCCCCGCGCGCGGAGACGATGTTGCGTGGGGCGACCCGTTGACCGCGGGATCGGGCGACGCCATCTCGGGGTCGCCCGTTCCCGTCGAGAGGAAGCCCGGGTCGCCGCGGCGGCTCCGGCTCTACGTGTCCCCGCTTGTTCGAGCTTGCCATCGCCGTCGCCCTCATCGCGCTGAACGGCGTCTTCGCGCTCTCCGAACTCGCGGTCGTGTCGGCCCGGAAGAGCCGGCTGCGCGCCTTTGCCGAGGCGCGGCGGCCGGGCGCCGCCGCCGCGCTGGCGCTCGCCGAGGAGCCCGGGCGCTTCCTCTCCACCGTGCAGATCGGCATCACCCTGATCGGCATCCTCTCGGGCGTGGTCTCGGGCGCGGCGCTGGGCGACCGGGCGGCCCTCGTCCTGATCGATCTCGGCATGGCCAAGGGCTGGGCCGAGACGCTGGGCTACGGGATCGTCATCGGCATCATCACCTACCTATCGGTGATCATCGGCGAGCTGGTGCCCAAGCATCTGGCGCTGCGCGATCCCGAGGGCATCGCCTGCCTCGTGGCGCCGGGGATGCGGCTGGTGGCGCTCGCGGGCAAGCCCGCCGTCTGGCTGCTCGACGCCTCGACCCGGGCGGTGTTCCGCCTGCTCGGCCAGGAGACCGAGAGCGCGAGCGCGGTGACCGAGGAGGAGATCCGCAGCCTCGTGGCCGAGGCCGAGACCGCGGGCGTGATCGAGACCGACGAGCGCCGGATGATCGCGGGCGTGCTGCGCCTCGGCGACCGGGCGGTGCGGGGGGTGATGACGCCGCGCACCGACGTGCACTGGATCGACCTCGCCGACGACCCCGAGGCGATCCGGGCCCAGATCCTGGCGAGCCCCCATTCCCGCCTGCCGGTGGCGGAGGGCAGCCCCGACGGCATGATCGGCGTGGTGCAGCTGCGCGACCTCATCGGCACCTTCGCGGCCGGCGCCCCGCTCGACCTGCGCCGCCACGTCCGCGCGGTGCCGGTGCTGCCCGACACCCTCGACGCCCTCGACGCCCTGGGCCGGCTGCAGGATTCGCCGGTGCCGATGGCCCTCGTCCACGACGAGTACGGCCATTTCGACGGGCTGGTGACCCCCGCCGACATCCTCGACGCCATCGCGGGGGCGTTCCGCTCGGAGACGGCGGAGCAGGACGCGGTGCGCCGGGCCGACGGCTCCTGGCTGATCGCCGGCTCGATGCCCGCCGACGAGATGGCCGACCAGCTCGGCCTGCGCCTGGAGCCCTCGCGCGACTACGAGACGGCCGCGGGCCTCGTCATCGCCACCCTGCAGCGCCTGCCGGAGACGGGCGAGACCTGCGAGATCGCCGGATGGCGCTTCGAGGTCGTGGACCTCGACGGGCGCCGCATCGACAAGCTGCTGGCGACGAAGCTGGAGAACGTCGCGGCCTGAGCGGGTTCAGGCCGCCTCGCCCGCGAGCCGCCGGGCGGCGCGCGCCCGCCCGATCAGCGGGAGCAGGCCGGCAAGGTCGGGCCCGTGGTCGAGCCCGGTCAGCGCGAGGCGCAGCGGCATGAACAGCGCCTTGCCCTTGGCCCCCGTGCGCTCGCGGATCAGGGCGGTCCAGGCCTTCCAGGTCTCCGGGCCGTAGGGCTCGGGCGGGAGGGTCTCGATCGCGGCGGCGATCAGGCCCGCATCGGTGAGCACCGGGGCCACCGGTCCGGCCACCACGGCCCACCACGCGGCGGCCTCGCCGACCCGGCCGAGATTGGCCCGCACCGCCAGCCAGAACGGCTCGACCTCGGCCTCGGGGATCCCGAGGGCGGCAAGGCGCGGGGCGGCCTCGGCATAGGGCATGGCGTGGACGAGGCGGGCGTTGATCCCGTCGAGCTCGTGGGGATCGAACCGGGCCGGGGCGCGGGAGATCTGGGCGAGGTCGACGAGGGCGGCCAGCGCGTCGAGATCCGCCACCGGGCGCACCGCCTCGGCCGAGCCCGTGAGCACGGCGAGCGAGCGCACGGCGGCGGGCTCGTAGCCGGCCTCCCGCAGGGAGCGCAGCGAGAGGTGGCCGAGGCGCTTCGACAGCCCCTCCCCGTCGGCCGTGGTCAGCAGGTTGTGGTGGCCGAAGACCGGCACGGGTGCGCCGAGCGCCTGGAAGATCTGCACCTGCACGCCCGTGTTGGTGACGTGGTCCTCGCCCCGGATGACGTGGGTGATCCCCATCTCGGCATCGTCCACCACGGAGGGCAGCGTGTAGAGGTAGCTGCCGTCGGCCCGGATCAGCACCGGGTCGGAGAGCGAGGCGCAATCGACGTGCGCCGGCCCGCGCACGAGATCCTCCCAGGCGACGCTGCGGGGCTCGAGCTTGAAGCGCCAGTGCGGCCGGCGGCCCTCCGCCTCCAGGGCGGCGCGCTCCGTCTCCGTGAGCGCGAGGGCGGCCCGGTCGTAGATCGGCGGCAGGCCGCGGGCGAGCTGGCGCTTGCGCCGCCGCTCAAGCTCCTCGGCGGTCTCGTAGCAGGGATAGAGCCGCCCCTCGGCCCGCAGCCGCGCCGCCGCCGCGTCGTAGAGCGCCACGCGGTCCGATTGACGGGCGAACAGGTCGGGCACGATGCCGAGCCAGGCGAGGTCCGTCTCGATCGCCGCGGCGAAGTCGGCGGTCGAGCGCTCGCGGTCGGTGTCGTCGAGGCGCAGCAGCAGGCGCCCGCCTCGGGCCCGCGCGAAGAGCGCGTTCAGCAGGGCGGGCCGGGCGTTGCCGATATGCAGGAAGCCGGTCGGCGACGGGGCGAAGCGCACTAGGGGCGCGGGGTGGGACGAGTCGGGGGGAATCATGCCCGACCCTCTACGCAGCAACGGCGCTCGTGTCACATGCCGGGTCGCCCCGGTGGCCGGACTCGGGATCAGCGGAAGCGCGCGGCCGGCGCCCCGCTCCCGCGGCGTGCCCCCGCTGCATCAGCCCGCGAAATCCCCGCGCCGCGCCGCCCTGCGCGGCCAGAAAACCGACCGCTGTGGCCGGGTCGGCGGGTACAGCGGCGGGCGCCGACAGGCCGTCGGCCGTGCGCCGACCGATGCGTCCCGCATCGGCGAGCCCTCATCCGAGACAGAGACCCATGACCGTGATCGCCCTGGTGCTTGTCGGCAATCTCCTGTTGGCCGGTCTGTTCTCTCTCGTCGCGGTGGCGCTCGATTGACGGGTCAGGACCGGGGCTTGTCGAGCTGGGCGATCAGCGCTTCGAGGCGCTGGCTCACCGGCGCCGCGAGCGTGTCCGCGTAGAGGCTGCGCAGATTCTGGCCGAGATGGCGCCGCACGCTCGGGCTGAGCGGCGCGGCCGGAGGCGGTTCGGGGGTGAGACTCGGCTGCTTCGGCATGGCGATGGGACGCTCCGGCGCTGCGCAGCCCCAGGTGTCGCAAAGCTTGGTTAAGACTGCGTCACCGGCGCCGGCCGAAGGGGATGCAGGGGGCCTGCCGGACACGCCGAGGGGCGAGGGTCAGGAGCGGCTCGCACAGCGGAGCGAGCCCGGCGCCGCCGGGTCGAGCCCGGCATTTCCCGGGACAGGCCGGGATGTCCGCAAGGTGGTGCGACGACGCCCCTGCTCTTGCCGGATAGTCGCTACGCTGCGACGCACAATCGGACGATCGTTTTCCTAGTGGATTGAAAGCGTTGATAAAACGTAGCCCTCGGCCGCGACAGAAAACGGCGCTGTGTCATGCAACCGCACTTGCCTCGGGGAGCGGATCCTGGGACAGGTTGGAATTAGACTAGCTCGTCCTATTCGGGGAAACAGACACGATGACGGTCCAGGTCTCCAGACGCGGCCTGCTTAAGGGGGTCGGTTCCGGCCTCGCGGGCGGCACGCTGGGCGCCCTCGGCTTCGGCGGCCTCGAGCCGGCGATGGCTGCGGCGGTGCGCCCGTTCAAGCTCGCGCAGATGCGCGAGACCCGCAACACCTGCCCCTACTGCTCGGTGGCGTGCGGCGTCATCCTCTACAGTCTGGGCGACAAGTCGAAGAACGCCCGCTCGGCCGTGATGCATGTCGAGGGCGATCCCGACCATCCGGTCAACCGCGGCACGCTCTGCCCGAAGGGGTCGGCGCTGCTCGACTTCGTGCAGTCCGAGACCCGCACCAAGTACCCGCTCTACCGCGCCCCCGGCACCGCCGAGTTCAAGCGCGTCTCCTGGGACTTCGCCCTCGACCGGATCACGAAGCTCCTGAAGGAGGACCGGGACCGGAACTTCGTCGCCAAGAACGGCGATCTCACGGTCAACCGCTGGATCACCACCGGCTTCCTGGGCGCCTCGGCCACGACCAACGAGACGGCCTGGGCGACCTACAAGGTCGTCCGAAGCATGGGGGCCCTGGTCTTCGACAACCAGGCACGCGTTTGACACGGTCCGTCGGTCGCCAGTTTGGCGCCCTCCTTCGGACGCGGTGCGATGACCAACCTCTGGATGGACATCAAGCACGCGGACGTGATTACCGTGATGGGCGGAAACTCCGCCGAAGCGCATCCGTGCGGATTCAAGTGGGTCGTCGAGGCAAAGGCGCATAACAACGCCAAGCTCATCGTCATCGATCCGCGCTTCACCCGCACCGCGTCGGTGGCCGATCTCTACTGCCCGATCCGGCAGGGGACGGACATCGCATTCCTGTCGGGCGTGACCAAGTACCTGCTCGACAACGACAAGCTGCAGCACCGCTACGTCTCGGCCTATTCCAACGCCGGCTACGTCGTCCGCGAGGGCTACGCCTTCGAGGAAGGCCTGTTCGCGGGCTACGACGCCGACAAGCGGGACTACGACAAGTCGACCTGGGACTACGAGATCGGTCCCGACGGCTACGCCGTGGTCGACGAGACGATGCAGCATCCCCGCTGCGTCATGCAGCTCCTGAAGAAGCACGTCGCGATCTACACGCCCGAGATGGTCGAGCGGATCTGCGGCTCGCCCAAGGAGACCTTCCTGAAGGTCTGCGAGCTGATCGCCACGACGTCCTCGCCCGATCGGGTGATGACCTCGCTCTACGCGCTCGGCTGGACGCACCATTCCAAGGGGTCGCAGAACATCCGCGCGATGTGCATCGTGCAGACGCTGCTGGGCAACATCGGCATGCTGGGCGGCGGCATGAACGCGCTGCGCGGCCATTCCAACATCCAGGGGCTGACGGATGTCGGGCTGATGAGCAATCTCATCCCCGGCTACCTGAACATCCCGGTGGAGAAGGAGCCGACCTACGCCGACTACGCGGCCAAGCGGCAGTTCAAGCCGCTGCGCCCCGGGCAGACGAGCTACTGGCAGAACTACAACAAGTTCTTCGTCTCGTTCCAGAAGGCAATGTGGGGCGACAAGGCCACCAAAGAGACCGACTGGGCCTACGACTACCTGCCCAAGCTCGACGTTCCGACCTACGACGTCATCCGCGGCTTCGAGCTTGCCAAGCAGGGCAAGATGACCGGCTACGTCATCCAGGGCTTCAACCCCCTGATGTCGTTCCCGAACCGCGCGAAGATGGCCGAAGCGCTGGCCAAGCTGAAGTTCGTCGTGGTGATGGACCCGCTCAAGACCGAGACCGCTCGGTTCTGGGAGAACCACGGCGAGTACAACGACGTCGATCCGTCCAAGATCCAGACCGAGGTCTTCGAGCTGCCGACCACCCTCTTCGCCGAGGAGGAGGGCTCGCTCTCGAATTCCAGCCGCTGGCTCCAATGGCACTGGCAGGCGCAGGATCCGCCGGGCGAGTGCCGCTCCGACATCGAGATCATGGCGGCGATCCACCTGCGCATGAAGGAGATGTATCGGAAGGAGGGCGGCGCCTTCCCGGATCCGATCGTCAACCTGACTTGGAACTACGCCATCGCGGATTCGCCCACGCCGGTCGAACTCGCGCGCGAGCTCAACGGCTACACGCTTGCCCCGACGCAGGACCTCAACGGCCAGACCCTTCCCGCCGGGCGCCAGCTCGACGGGTTCGCCCAGATCAAGGACGACGGCACCACCGCCTGCGGCTGCTGGATCTACTCGGGCTGCTACACCGAGAAGGGCAACACCATGGCCCGCCGGGACAACACCGATCCGGGCAACCGCGGCATCGCGCCGAACTGGGCCTTTGCCTGGCCGGCCAATCGCCGCGTGCTCTACAACCGCGCCTCGTGCGACCCCGAGGGGAAGCCCTGGTCGGAGAAGAAGAAGCTCATCGAGTGGAACGGCAAGCAATGGGTCGGGTTCGACGTGCCGGATTACGGCGCGACGGTCGCTCCGAGCCAGGGCGTCGGTCCGTTCATCCTGAACCAGGAGGGCGTCGCCCGCCTGTGGACCCGCGGCCTGATGCGCGACGGGCCGTTCCCGACGCATTACGAACCGTTCGAGTCCCCGGTGCAGAACGTCGCCTTCCCGAAGATCAAGGGGGCTCCCGCCGCCCGCATCTTCAAGGACGACCTCGCCGATCTCGGCACCTCGGAGGAGTTCCCCTACGCGGCGACGAGCTACCGGCTCACCGAGCACTTCCACCAATGGACCAAGCATTCCCGGATCAACGCGATCCTCCAGCCGGAGGCCTTCGTGGAGATCTCGGAGCAGCTGGCCCAGGAGAAGGGCATCCAGAAGGGTGGCTGGGTCCGGGTCTGGTCGAAGCGCGGCTCGCTGAAGGCGAAGGCCGTGGTGACGAAGCGCATCAAGCCGTTGATCTGCGACGGCAAGACCGTCCACGTCGTCGGCATCCCGCAGCACTGGGGCTTCATGGGCCTCACCAAGAAAGGATGGCACCCGAACTCGCTCACACCGGTGGTCGGCGACGCCAACACCGAGACGCCCGAGTTCAAGGCCTGGCTCGTCAACATTGAGGCGACGACGCCTCCGGCCGACGCCGTAGCCTGAGGGGAGCATGAATCATGGCTGACTACAGCTCCCTCGACCTCCGGCAGCGCTCCGCCTCCACGGAGACGCCGCCGGCCATCCGCGCCCACATGGAGGTCGCCAAGCTCATCGACGTGTCGAAGTGCATCGGCTGCAAGGCCTGCCAATCGGCCTGCGAGGAGTGGAACGACCTGCGCGACGACATCGGTGTCAACACCGGTGTCTACGACAACCCGCACGACCTCACGCCCAAGACGTGGACCCTGATGCGGTTCACCGAGTACGAGAACCCCGAGACCAACAATCTCGAGTGGCTGATCCGCAAGGACGGCTGCATGCACTGCACCGAGCCGGGCTGCCTCAAGGCCTGCCCGTCGCCCGGCGCGATCGTTCAGTACTCGAACGGCATCGTGGACTTCATCGAGGAGAACTGCATCGGCTGCGGCTATTGCGTGAAGGGTTGCCCCTTCAACATCCCGCGGCTCTCCGAGAAGGACCACAAGGCCTACAAGTGCACCCTGTGCTCGGACCGGGTCGCGGTCGGTCAGGCTCCGGCCTGCGCCAAGGCCTGTCCGACGGGGGCGATCATGTTCGGCACCAAGCAGGCCATGATCGAGCAGGCGCACGACCGGGTCGAGGACCTGCAGTCGCGCGGCTTCAAGAATGCCGGCCTCTACGATCCGGCCGGCGTCGGCGGCACGCACGTGATGTACGTGCTCCACCACAACGACAAGCCGAGCCTCTATGCCGGCCTGCCGAACGACCCGAAGATCTCGCCCCTCGTCGCCTTCTGGAAGGGCGGCGCCAAGGTGTTCGGCCTCGCCGCGATGGGCTTCGCGGCGGTCGCGGGCTTCTTCCACTACGTCACCGCCGGCCCGAACGAGGTGGTGCCGGAGGAAGAGGAAGAGGCGGTCGAGATCGACCGGGAGAAGCGGCGGAACGGGCACGACGAGGCCCGGCCGCACTGAGCGAGACGGGGCCGGGCATTCGCGTGCCCGGCCCGAACGTTCGAGCCCGAATACGGCCCCGTGCCACCGCGCCCCATTCCCCGCACCCTGCCGAAGCGGAAGCGATGACGATCCACACAGACGTCCGGGACGGCGAGACCCGCCCCCTCCGGGAAGCCCGCACCGAGGCCCCCGAGATCCTCTACGTGCCGCGCTACACCGGGCTGCAGCGGGTGAACCACTGGATCACCGCGATCCTGTTCAGCCTGCTGACGCTGTCGGGGCTGGCGATGTTCACGCCCTACCTGGCCTTCCTCACGGGCCTGTTCGGCGGTGGGCAGGCGACGCGGGCGTTCCATCCCTGGCTCGGGGTCGCCCTGGTGGTGAGCTTCGCGCTGCTGTTCATCCGGTTCTGGCGGCTCAACATCCCGAACCGGGACGATGTCGAGTGGTCGAAGCACATCGGCGACGTGGTCACCAACCGCGAGGACCGGTTGCCGGAGCTCGGCAAGTACAATGCCGGGCAGAAGGGCGTGTTCTGGGGGCAGACGGCCCTGATCGGGATCATGTTCGTCACGGGCTTGGCGATCTGGTACCAGTACTTCGCAAACTGGACCACGATCGAGACCCAGCGCTGGGCGCTGCTGATCCACTCGCTGGCAGCCGTCATCGCCATCGCCATCATCGTCGTGCACATCTACGCCGGCATCTGGGTCCGCGGCACCGGCCGGGCGATGGTGCGCGGCAGCGTCACCGGCGGTTGGGCCTACCGGCACCACCGCAAGTGGTTCCGGCAGATCGCCGGCAGCAAGATCGAGCACGGCCCGGTCGACAAGCGCGGATCGTAGATCTTGGCCCGTTTCTTCAAGCGCGCGTCCAAGGCCGACGAGGGCCCCGAGGCGGCGGCACCGAAGCCGCCGCGCGAGATCCAGCCGCAGCCCGAGAAGATCGGCATCGCGGGCTCGGTCCCGTTCGTGAAGCTGCCCGATCCCGCGACCCTGTTCGCGAACCGCGCGAAGCGCCTGCGCACGGTGGCGCCCGAGAACCCGCTCGGCGCCTACTTGGCCTTCCTGGCCCAGATCGCCGAGGCGCAGGCCGCGGTCGCCGCCGAGCGTGCCGGCGCGCCGGCGCGCGAGCCCGTGGCCGACACGGCGATGCGGATCGAGCACGGCATGCCGCCGCTCTCGCGCCACGTCCTCGACACCACGTTTCCGGACTGCCTCTCGGCACTCCTGGCGCGGCTGCATCTCGGCACGGCGCCCGAAGCCGCTCGCGCTGCGCTCGAGGCTCTGCGCGGCGCGTCCCCGGAGGAACGCCTGGATCTCGCCGTGCAGGTCTTCGAGGGGGCGATACCGGTCGAGCGCATCGCGGAATGCGTCTACGTGGCCGCGGCGCTGCAGATCGGTCTGGCCGAGGAGGCCGCGCGCCTCGACGCCAAGGCGCTCAAGCCCGTCGCCGACGGGGTCTGCCCCTGCTGCGGCGGCGCTCCGGTCGCCAGCCTGATCGTCGGCTGGACGCCGGCCGACAAGGCGCGCTACCTCGCCTGCTCGCTCTGCGCTACGCAGTGGAACCACGTCCGCATCCGCTGCACCGCCTGCGGTGCGGGCGAGGGCGTCAGCTATTACGGCCTCGACGAGGTCTCGAAGGATGTCCAGGTCGAGACCTGCTCGACCTGCCACAGCTACATCAAGCACCTGCACCAGCACCGCGACCCGACGCTCGATCCGATCGCCGACGACGTCGCCTCCTACGGCCTGGATCTCAAGATCGCCGAGGAGGGCTTTCGCAGGGCCGGCCTGAACCTGCTGTTCGTGACCTGACGGGGGCGAGGCCGACCGCTCGTCGCGGCCGGCCGAGGCGGCTCAGGGATAGCCGTAGCGGCTCTTGGCGGCGGCGAGCAGATGCAGCGCCTCGCCGTCCCGACCGGCGGCGCAGGCCGCGGAGGCCTTGGCCAGATCGGCGCGGAAGCGGTCGCCGACGGGCGTGTTGAGATTGCCGGTCGCGACATCGCTGTCGACCACGGCCTGGGTCCGGGCGATGGCGGGGCCGCAGCCCGAGCCCGGCGGCAGGACGAGCGGAGGCGGGCTCGCGGCCGCGACGACCGGCGGGGCGACCGCCTTGGGCTGACAGGCGCCGATCCCCGTGGCGGCGAGGAGTGCGAGCGTGAGGCGGAGACGTTGCGTCGACACGGCACGGGTTCCCTGAAACGGCGCAGCTTGGCGCCGCCAGGGTTTTGAGCCGCGCCGCCGCACCGGTCAACCGGAGCGCCGGCGCGATCGAGACCGCTCTGCTTCGACCGGCCTACTTCGCCTTGTCGGCGAGCGCCGTCAGCCCAGACTCGTAGATGCCGGAGATCACGTCGGTGGCCACGCTGTCCGGCACGCCCTTGGGCGTGAAGCTGCCCTGCCAGCTCACCGTCGAGCCGGAGCCGGACGGCGCGACCGCGAGGGTCGAGCGGTAATCCTGCACCGGCAGCGGGCCTTCGAGGATGGTGTAGGTGTAGCTCATCACCTTGTCGTCGCGGGAGACCTGCTGCTCGACGAGCGTGCCGCCGCCCTTGAGGCTGAGGGTGCGGACCTTCTGGCCCTCCTTCTCCGAGGGCACGCACTTCTCGACTGCCGGATGCCACTGGGCAATGCCGCAGAAATCGCCGATCGTCTGCCAGACCTTGTCCGGTGCTGCGGCGATGGCGGCCGACTTCTGCACCTCGAGCGCTTGGCCGGACACGGTGCCGGCGAGCAGGACGAGGGTCGGCAGGGCGAGGCGCAGCATCGTGGGAGTCTCCATCCGTTGGCATTCCGCGCGGGGACGGGCCCCGCGCCGGCTCTCTGGCCGCGGGGGAGCTAGGCCTGAAGACGCGGCCTGGCAATGGCTCGCCCGGACACGTGTCGGACACCCGTGCGGGCGAGATTGGCCGGTCAGGCCGCCCGGTCGATCGCCGCACCCAGGATCTGCACCATCTCGCCGATCTGCGCGCGCTCGAGGATGAGGGGGGGCGACAGGGCGATGATGTCGCCGGTCACCCGAATCAGCAGGCCGCGCGCGAAGCAATCGACGAAGATCTCGTAGGCCCGGCGTCCCGGCGCGTCGGGCCGCGGGGCCAGCTCGATCCCGGCGATGAGGCCGATCGTGCGGATATCGGTGACATGGGCGCGCCCGCGCAGGTCGTGCATGGCCTGCGCCCAGTCCTCCGACAGATCCGCGGCTCGCGTGAGGAGCCCCTCCTGCTGGTAGATATCCAGGGTCGCGAGCCCGGCCGCGCAGGCCACCGGATGGCCCGAATAGGTGTAGCCGTGGAACAGTTCGATCCCGTCGGGCCCCTGCATCAGGGCATCGTGGATCCGCCGGCTCGCGAAGACGGCCCCCATCGGGATGGTGCCGTTGGTGATGCCCTTGGCGGTGGTCACGAGATCCGGCACCACGCCGAAGAAATCCGTGGCGAAGGGCGCGCCCAGGCGCCCGAAGCCGGTGATGACCTCGTCGAAGATGAGCAGGATGCCGTGGCGGGTGCAGATCTCGCGCAGGCGCTCGAGGTAGCCCTTCGGGGGGATCAGCACGCCGGTCGAACCCGCGACCGGCTCGACGATGCAGGCCGCGATGGTCTCGGCCCCGTGGAGCGCCACCAGGCGCTCGAGGTCGTCGGCGAGGTCCATCCCGTGCTCGGGCTGTCCCTTCACGAAGCCGTTGCGGACGGGATCGTGGGTGTGGCGCAGATGGTCCGTCCCGGGAAGCTGCGGGAAGGCGCGCCGGTTCGAGACGATGCCGCCGACCGAGATGCCGCCGAAACCGACGCCGTGATAGCCCCGCTCGCGCCCGATCAGCCGGGTGCGGCTGCCCTGTCCGACCGCCCGCTGGTAGGCGAGCGCGATCTTGAGCGCGGTGTCGACCGATTCCGAGCCGGAGCCGGTGAAGAAGATCCGGTCGAGGCCGGCCTCGGGACCACCGGGCGCGATGGCGGCGAGCCGCTCGGCGAAGGCAAAGGCGACCGGGTGGCCCATCTGGAAGGTGGGCGCGAAATCGAGCGTGCCGAGCTGGCGCTCCACGGCCCCGGCGATGGCGCGACGCCCGTGGCCCGCGTTCACGCACCAGAGCCCGGCGGTGCCGTCGAGGACGCGGCGCCCGTCGTCGGCGGTGTAGTGCATGCCCTCGGCCGCGACGAGCATGCGCGGTGCCGCCTTGAACTGGCGGTTCGCCGTGAAGGGCATCCAGAAGGCGTCGAGCGCCGGGGAGTTGCGCAGGGGCTCGGACATGCGGACGCTCTCGGGTGCGATCGGGACGGCGCCGAGGAGAGGCTTTTCGGGAGCCCGCAACAAGTCCTTTTCTGGCCCGGGCCAAGCTCTTGAAGACGCGGGTTCGCACGGCACGGTGTTGCGCTATCTTCAACACCCGCAACAGGGGTGGGCCGATGAGCGTCGATGTCGGGGAGCGGCTGCGCTTCGTGCGGATCCGGCACGGGCTGTCGCAGAGGGCCCTTGCCAAGCGCGCGGGCGTCACGAATTCGGCGATCTCGCTGATCGAGTCGAACCGGGTGAATCCCTCGGTCGGCGCCCTGAAGCGCATCCTCGACGGGGTGCCGATCGGCCTGGCCGACTTCTTCGCCGTCGAGCCCGAGCAGGACCGCAAGGCCTTCTACGCGAGCGACGACCTCACCGAGATCGGCCGGGGCGGCATCTCCTATCGGCAGGTCGGCGAGACCCTGTTCGGCCGCGCCCTTCAGATCCTGAAGGAGCGCTACGAGCCGGGCACCGATACCGGGCGCATCCTGCTCTCGCACGAGGGCGAGGAGGGCGGCATCGTGCTCTCAGGGCGGCTGGAGGTGACGGTGGGGGAGGAGCGGCGCATCCTCGGCCCCGGCGACGCCTACGCCTTCGACAGCCGGCGCCCGCACCGCTTCCGCTGCGTCGGGCCGCAGCCCTGCGAGGTGGTGAGCGCCTGCACCCCGCCGAGCTTCTGATCGCGGCGACGGCCTCGCCCGCCGACGCGGATCCAGGTTCGGCGGCATGCAGGGCCGCCGGAATGTCCCGCCCGATCCCGCCCGGACCCGGTAGGCCGCATCCCGAGCCCATGCTACCGAGGACTGGGCAGGATGATCCTTGCGGAGGCGGCATGAGTTCGGCGGCGGGGCCCGACGGGGCGGCGGGGCTTGAGCGGGTCGCGATCGCGGATGCGAGTCTCGGGGCCTTCTACGGCAGCATGACGCCGCGGGAGCGCCACACCTTCTGGGCCTGTGCCGCGGGCTGGGCGCTCGACGGCATGGACTTCATGATCTACCCGCTGGTGATCGGCACGATCATCACCCTGTGGAAGGTCGATCCGGGCACGGCGGGGCTCGCCGCCACGGTGACGCTGCTGGCCTCGGCGCTCGGCGGCTGGATCGCCGGCTTCATGGCCGACCGCATCGGCCGCGTGCTGACGCTGCAGATCACCATTCTGTGGTTCTCGGTCTTCTCGCTGATCTGTGCCTTCGTGCAGAATTTCGAGCAGTTGCTGGTGGCGCGCGCCCTGCTCGGGCTCGGCTTCGGCGGCGAGTGGGCGGCGGGCGCCGTGCTGATCGGCGAGACGATCCGCGCCGAGTTCCGCGGGCGCGCGGTCGGGTCGGTCCAGTCCGGCTGGGCGGTCGGCTGGGGGGCCGCGGTCCTGTCCCAGGCGGTCCTGTTCTCCTGGCTGCCGCCCGAGAGCGCGTGGCGCTGGATGTTCGTGATCGGTGCGCTGCCCGCGCTGCTGGTGTTCTACCTCCGCCGCTACGTCGAGGAGCCGCAGGTCGCGGCCGAGTCGCGGGCCCGGGCCGCCGCGGCGGGCGATTCCCCGCGCATCTGGGAGATCTTCTCCGGGCCGCTCCTGCGCACCACCATCCTCGCCTCCCTGGCCTCGGCCGGCTGCCAGGGCGGCTACTACGCGGTGACCACGTGGCTGCCGCGCTTCCTCACCACCGAGCGCGGCCTCTCCGTCGTATCCTCCACGGGCTATCTCGCCGCCCTGATCCTCGGGTCGTTCACGGGCTACCTCGTCGGCGCATGGCTCGCCGACCGGCTCGGACGTCGCCCGCTCTTCCTGATCTTCTCGCTCGGTGCCATCGCGGTGATCGCCGCCTACACGCAGCTGCCGCTCTCGAACAATGTCCTGTGGGTGCTGGGCTTCCCGCTCGGCTTCTTCGCCTCCGGCTACTTCTCGGGCATGGGCGCCTTCCTGACCGAACTCTACCCGACGCGCCTGCGCGGCTCGGGCCAGGGCTTCTGCTACAATTTCGGCCGCGGCCTGGGAGCCCTGTTCCCGGCCCTCGTCGGCTATCTCGCGGCGCGCACGGGGCTCGCCTCCGCCATCGCGATCTTCGCGGCCATCGCCTACGGGGTGTTCTTCGTCGCCGCCTTCGCGCTGCCCGAGACGCGCGGCCGCGTGCTCCACGCCGACACCTGAGCCGGGAGGATCGCGCCATGCCGGACATCCGCGACTGCCCGCCCCCCGATCCACACCCCTCGGGGCCGACCCGCTACCGGGTCCCCGCCGGGGCGGTCGATACCCACGCGCACGTGATCGGCGCGCCGCCCGCCTACCCGCTGGTGGCCGAGCGCAGCTACACGCCCCCGGAGGCCGGCGCCGCGCGCTACCTCGCGATGCTCGACGCCACCGGCATGGCCAACGGCGTGCTGATCCAGGTCAGCGTGCACGGGACCGACAACCGGCTTCTGCTGGAGACCCTGCGGGCGCATCGCGAGCGCCTGCGCGGCGTCGCCGTGATCCCGCCCGACCTGCCGGAGCACGACCTCGCCGATCTCAAGGCCGCGGGCATCGTGGGCCTGCGCCTGAACGTGCTGTTCGGCGGCGGCGTCGGTTTCGCCGACCTCGAGCGCTACGGCGCGCTCGCCCGAGAGATGGGCTGGCATCTGCAGTTCCTGCTCGATGCCCGGCAGCTGCCGGAGCTGGCACCGCGCCTGTCGCGCCTGCCGGTCCCCTTCGTGGTCGACCATATGGGCCACATGCCGACCTCGGCCGGGCTCGCCGATCCGGGCTTCGAGACCCTCGTGGGCCTCGTGCGCGACGGGGCCTGGGTGAAGCTCTCGGGCGCCTTCCGCACCTCCGTGACGGGACACCCCTACGCCGACACGATCCCGTTCGCCCGCGCCCTCCAGGCGGCGGCGCCCGGGCGCTGCCTCTGGGGCTCGGACTGGCCGCACGTGGCCGCCTGGGACGGCCCGCCGCGCATCGCCGACCTCCTCGACCGCGTCGCCGATTGGGTGCCCGAGGAGGCCGACCGGCACCGCCTGTTCGTCGACAACCCGCGCGCCCTTTACGGTTTCGTCTGAGCGCGAGCCCGTGGTCTTCGGGCCGCGGCTCGTCCCGCCCGTCAGCCCGCGAGCAGGGGCGGCAGATTGAGGTGCCAGTCGGTCGCCCCCTGGAAGGCTTGGCCGATGCGCAGAGCCGTGGCCTCGTCGTAGCCGCGGCAGGTGATGAGGAGCGAGGTCGGCAGGCCTTGGGCCGAGAGGCCGTTCGGCAGGGCGAGGCCGCAGAGGTCGAGAAGGTTGCCGAAGCGGCAGAAGCGGGACGGCAGGTGGTTCTCGTCCACCGCATCGAGGGGAATCGCGGGCGTCTCGGTGGTCGGGGTCAGCAGCGCGTCCACGTCCGCCCAGGCCTCGGCGAGGGCCCGCTTCATCGCCTCGCGCTGCCGGATCGTGGCGAGGTAATCCTGCGCGGAGAGCCGCGCCCCCGCGAGGATCCGGGCGCGCACGGCCTCGCCCAGCGGCGAGGCCGGGTCCTCGGCGAGGGCGCCGTTCGTGAGGTAGGCCTCGGCGTTGGTGATCGCGCTGAGGGCGAACAGGTCGGCGAAGCGGAACGGCAGGTGGATCGCCACGATCTCGGCGCCGAGCCGGGCGAGGTCGTCCAGCGACCGGTCGTAGGCCGCGAGCACCGCGGCATCGACGCCCTCGCGCTCCGAGAGGGGCATGCGGGCGAGGCGCAGGCCGCGGATCCCGCGGTTCAGGACCGGCATCGGATCGGCCGGCTCGATCCCGCGCGTCGCGGGGTCGAGCGGGTCGGGCCCGGAGATCGCCCGGTAGAGCAGCGCCACGTCCGCGACGGTGCGGGCCATCGGGCCGGGCGTGTCGAGGGTGGTCGAGAGCGGGACGATGCCGTGGGTCGAGACGCGCCCCACCGTGACCTTGAGGCCGGTGAGCCCGCAGAACGAGGCCGGCAGGCGAACGGAGCCGCCGGTATCGGTGCCGATGCCCCACGGCGCCATCCGGGCCGCGACGGCGACGCCCGTACCGCTGCTCGATCCGCCGGGCGTGCGCGCCACCTGCGGGTCCCACGGATTCCAGGGCGTGCCGAGATGGGGGTTGGTGCCCCAGCCGCCATAGGCGAACTCGACTGTGTGTGTCTTGCCCAGGACGATCATGCCCTGCGCGATCAGGCGACGGGCGATCGTGGCGGTGCGGGTGGCGCGGCGCGTCCGGTGCGCGGCCGAACCGCCCATGGTGATGCGGCCCTCGAGGTCGATCAAGTCCTTGAGCACCACCGGCACGCCGTGCAGGGGGCCGACCGCATGGCCGGAGCGGATCGCCCGGCAGGCCCCCTCGGCGGCCAGCCGGGCGTCGTCGGCGAAGACCTCGGTGAAGGCCCGGAGCGTCGGTTCCTGGGCGGCGATGCGTCGGAGATGGGCCTCGACAGCGTCGACGGGCGAGACCTTGCGGGCGGCGATGGCCTCGGCGAGCGCCCCGGCCGGGAGGAGCGAGAGGTCGTCGGTGCTGTCCGTCATCGCCTTACGCCTTTGCCAGATCGGGCCGGAATGCGGGGGGAAGGCCGCTCTGTTCGAGCGTCGATCCGCCGTCGTCCCGTCGGGCCGGGACCGCACGGGGCCGGATCACGGCATGCTCACGAGGGTCAGGTCCACGAACCAGGATTGGGGCGAGACGAAGCCCGTGACCTTGCGGGACATCGCCCGCGCATTCAGATCGTGCACGACATAGAGCCAGGGCGGATCGTCGACGAGACGCTCGTGCGCCCTGCGCGTGGCCGCGGCGATCACCGCGGCGTCCGTGGATCCCGCGAGCTGCCGCATCGCGCCGTCGAAGGCCTCGTCCTTCCAGTTCGGGAAGTTGAAGCCGTTGGGCGGGAAACGGTCGGAGGCGAAATAGCGCGCCATCACGCCCGCATCCGAGGAGGGCGAGGAGATGTTGAGCGCCATCGCGCCCTGGAGGCTCGGGCTGTCGGGGGCCGCCCGGCCGGCGGTGAGCAGCACCTGCCACTCGACCACGTTGAAGCGCACATCGACGTCGCAGGCCTGCTTGAGGTTCTCCTGCAGGAACTCGTTCATCGGCATCGGCAGCATCTGGCCGGAGCCCGAGGTCGAGACCATCACCGGGAAGGCGAGGGGTTTGCGCGCGTCGTAACCCGCCTCCTTCAGCAACGCCCTGCCCTTGTCGGGATCGAAGCCGTAGCGATTCTCCGGCGCGCCGAAATCGGGATCGCCCGGCTTCAGCCAGCCCACGGCCGGCTCGGCGGTGCCGTTCAGCAGGGTGACGATCCCGGCCCGGTCGATGCAGTAGTTCAGCGCCCGGCGCACCCGCGCATCCCGGAACGGGCTCTGGGCGGCACCGATGTTGTACATCCAGGGCCAAACATGCGGGTAGGAGCCGGTGGTCACGCTGAAGCCCGCCTGCTTCAGGGACGGGATGCCGTCGGCGGCCGGCACCTCGATCCAGTCGACTTGGCCCGAGCGGAGGGCCGCCAGCCGCGCATTCGCCTCCGGGATCGGCATCAGCCGCACCCGGTCGACCTTGGCGCGCTTGGCCTCGTCCCAGTAGGCGGGGTTGCGGGCGAGATCGACCGCCTCGCGCGGGCTGACGGCGGTGATCCGGAACGGGCCGGTCCCGGCCGCCGGAAGGGCTGCGACCCGGCCCCAGTTGCGGCCCGCCGTCTCGAACGAGGCGGGCGCGGTGAACAGGATGTAGGTCGCCATGTAGGGGAAGTAGGAGGCGGGCTGCGTCGTGGTCAGCGCGACGGTCCGGTCGTCGATCTTGCGGTAGCTCGCCAGGATCGGTACCCGCGCCTTGGTGATGCCCGAGGCCGGCGCCTCGAATTGCGGGCTGTCGCTCCTGAAATAGCGATCGAGGTTCCAGATCACCGCGTCGGCGTCGAAGGGCGTGCCGTCGTGGAAGCGGACGCCCTCGCGCAGGTGGAAGATCCAGGTCTTCGGATCGTCCGACGCCTGCTCCCAGCGCGTGGCGAGGCCCGGCCTCAGGGTCGCGGGCCGGTCGGTGCGGGTGAGGTCCCACAGCACCAAGCCCTCGAAGATCGGGTAGCCCAGGAAGCGCATGCCCTCGAAGCCGTTGTTCGGCAGGCCGGTGGTGGTGGGGATGTCGGCCGCCGTCATCGCGATGCGCAGGGTGCTCTCGGCCCGCACGGATACCGGGACCAGGGCGCAGAACAGCGCGGCCAGGGGCAGCACAGCCGAGGACAGGGCGGCAGAGCGAAGAGCGGCCAGGGCGGATCTGATCGTCATCGGCGTTCACACAGGCGTTGCGCGGGCCGCGGCGCGGACGCCGCCCCGACCGCAAGACCCGCGCCACGGCGCGTTGCGGCGCGTGCAGGCCCGGCGCGGCACCGGGGGCTTGCCGCGGCGCGCGGCTGCATCACCATGAGGCCTGAGGCCGGCGCGACCCGGCGAGGGAGGATCATAGCCTTGGCCGACGCGATGAACGGCGCCGAGAGCCTCGTGCGCACCCTTGTGGCGGGCGGCGTCGAGGTCTGCTTCACCAATCCGGGCACCTCCGAGATGCATTTCGTGGCGGCCCTCGACCGGGTCGACGGCATGGCCTGCGTGTTGTTCCTGTTCGAGGGCGGCGCGACGGGGGCGGCCGACGGCTACAGCCGGATGGCCGACAAGCCGGGCTCGACGCTGCTGCATCTCGGGCCCGGCCTCGCCAACGGCTGGGCCAACCTGCACAACGCTCGGCGCGCGCGCTCGCAGATCGTCAACATCGTCGGCGAGCACGCGACCTATCACCGGGCCTACGACGCGCCGCTGACCTCGGACATCGAGACGCTCGCCGGCACGGTCTCGGCCTGGGTGCGGACCGGCCGCAGCGCGGCAGCGGTAGCCGAGGACGGCGCGGCGGCGATCGCGGCCGCCCGGACCGCGCCGGGGCGGATCGCGACCCTGATCCTGCCCGCCGATACGGCGTGGGAACCGGGGCGCGGGATCGCGCCGGTGCCGCCGGTCCCCGAGCGGGCGCGGGCGAGCGAGGACGCGGTGGCGCGGGCCGCTGCAGCCCTGACGGCGGGCGAGCCGGCGCTCCTCCATCTCGGCGACCGGGCCGTGCGGGGCGAGGGCAAGCGCATCGCGGCCCGGATCGCGCGCAAGACCGGGGCGCGGCTCCTCGCCATGCAGGCCAACGCCCGCATCGACCGCGGCGCCGGCAGCGTGCCGATCGAGCGCCTGCCCTACCCGATCGATCAGGCGATCGAGACCCTGAAGCCCTATCGCCGTGTGGTCCTGGTCGGGGCGACGGAGCCGGTCGGCTTCTTCGCCTATCCGGGCAAGCCGAGCGTGCTGACTCATCCCGATTGCGAGACGCTGACGCTCGCGAGCCCCGACGAGGATCAAATCGAGGCCCTGGAGCGCCTGGCCGAGGCGGTGGGCGCCGCCGGGACGGTCGCCGTGCCCGAGCCGGCACGCCCGACCCTGCCCGGCCGCGGCCCGCTCGCGGACGACGCGATCGGGCAGGTGCTCGGCGCGCTGATCCCCGAGGGCGCGATCGTCTGCGACGAGTCGCTCACCACCGGCCGGAATTTCTTCGCCGCCACGCACGGCGCGGCGCCCCACAGCTGGCTCCAGCTCTCGGGCGGCGCGATCGGCGTCGGCATCCCGATGGCCACCGGTGCGGCCATCGCCGCCCGCGACCGGCCGGTGATCAACCTGCAGGCCGACGGCAGCGCGCTCTACACCGCACAGGCGCTGTGGACCCAGGCGCGCGAGCGGCTGAACGTCGTCACGCTGATCTGGTCGAACCGGGCCTACGCGATCCTGCGCGGCGAACTCGCCAATGTCGGCGCCAGGAACCCCGGGCCGAAGGCGCTCGGCATGCTCTCCCTCGACGAGCCGCCGGTGGACTGGGTCTCGCTGGCACGGGGCTACGGCGTCGAGGGCCGCCGGATCGAGACCCTGGAGGCGCTGGCGGATGTGCTCGGCCACGCTCTCGGTCGGCGCGGACCCTTCCTGATCGAGGTGGCGCTCTGACGCCGCCGGCCTGAGGCCCAGAACGGATCGGCTCAGGCCGGATCGACCGGCATCGGCGGGGCGCCACCCGCCTCGATCGCCTCGGCCGCGGCGAGGCAGAGATCCTCGCGGAAGCGCGCGGCCACGAGTTGCACGCCGACGGGCGCCGTGCCCGCGAGCCCGGTGCTGACGGTCAGCGCCGGCATCCCGATCAGCGGCAGGCCGACCTGCAGCAGGTTGGCCTCGAAGGCATGGGCGACCGCTGCCGGCCCCTGCCGGTCGAGGCCGTCCGGGAAGGGCAGCGCGCCCGAGACCGGCACCAGCAGGACGGGATGCGCCTCGAGGAAGAGCGACCAAGCGCGCGCGAGGGTGAGGCGCCGGGTGAGCGCCCGCGGGATCGCGTCGGCGGGCAGGGACTCGGCCATCGGCTCGAAGGCCTCGAGCAGCGCCAGCGCGCCGGGATCGTCCTCGCGCTCGGCCGCCCCCTTGAGCGCCGCGTAGCCGTCGCCGAGCCAGAGCTGCAGCTGAAGCGCGCTCGCCTCGCGCACCGGCGGCGTGTCGGCGATCTCCTCGACGATCCATCCGGCCGCTTCGAGGCGGCAGGCCGCATCGCGCAGCGCCGCCTCGACCTCCGGCACGATCGCGAGTCCGTTGGGCCGCAGGCACAGGGCGGCACGGCGCGGGCGCGGCGGTCCGTCGAGCGGGGCCGGGACCCAACCGGGGTCGCGGGGATCGGGCGCGCTCATGGCCGCGAGCGCGAGCCGGAGGTCTGCCACCGTGCGGGCGAGCGGGCCCGAGACCGCCATCAGTTGCGGACCGATGCCGCGCTCGGGCGAGGACGCGTTCCAGGCCGGCACCCGGCCGAGGCTCGGCCTCAAGCCGTGCACGCCGCAGGCATAGGCAGGATAGCGGATCGAGCCGGCGATGTCGGTGCCGTGCGCGATCGCCCCGATCCCGGACGCGACCGCGGCGCCCGCCCCGCCGGAGGATCCGCCCGGCGTCAGCACCGGATCGCGCGGGTTGCGGGTGTCGCCGTGCAGGAGGTTGGTGGTGAACCAGCGCAGGGAGAAGGCCGGCGTATTGGTACGCCCGAGGATCACCGCCCCGGCGCGCCGGAGATTGGCGACCACGGGGCTGTCGGCCTCGGCCACGAGGTCGCGCTGCAGCCGGACCCCGTTGGTGGTGGCGTGGCCGCGCTGGTCGACGTTGACCTTCACGGTGACGGGTACGCCCGCGAGGGGTCCGGGATCGACGCCGTCGGCGAGCGCCGCGTCGATCGCGTCCGCCTCGGCCAGAACCGCGTCGGGCCGGGACTCGACCACCGCGTTGATCCGGTCGTTCACCGCAGCGCAGCGCGCGAGCGCGGCCTCCGCCGCCGCGCGGGCGCTGACGTCGCGCGCCCGGATCCGGGCGGCCAGATCGGCGGCGGAGAGGCGCCAGAGGTCCATGGATCGCTCAATCGTGGTCCGCGCGGGCACGCGCCGGGCCCCATCCTGGCTCCGACGCGCCGAACCGGCAAATCGGGGGCACCGGGCAACCGTCTCCCGCACGCCCATTCCATGCTGCGCTGCAACGGAAATACTTAGGTATGCCAGCCGCGAATCACTTGCCTTGCTAATCCTTTTGGGTAACGTCTCGATCTCGCCACAATCTCACCCGGACCGAGAGGAGAAATTTTCTTCGGAAAGCTTCAGGTCGAGAAAATTATACGCCCCGATCACCGCTCGAAACGCAGGATGGCTCCGATGTCACAGATGATCCGCGTACAACCGACCCAGGACGGAACCTACACCGTGTACCGCGGCAGCACGGCGCTGATCTCGGGCCTGACCCGCCTGCAGGCCGAGCGCTACGAGGCGAGCATCGCCCGCATGCAGGGCAACATCCCGGCCGCCGTCGCCTGAGCCCGCCTCAGCCGAGCGTCAGCGGACCGAAATCGCCGACGCTCCCGCTCGCATCGAGCCCGCGCTGGCGGGCCGAGATCGCGTAGCGATCCCCCACCCGTTCGAAGCTGTAGACGAGGTAGGCCGCGCGCCTGGCCGGCGCCGGGCCATGCGCACCCGGCCGCGCCGAGGCCGAGGCGGCGCCGACCACCGGCACATGGCTCCCGCGCGGGCCCGCGACCCGCGTGCTGCTCAGGACATGGTTGTGGCCGTGCAGGATCAACTCGGCGCCGGCGCGGGCGATCATCGCGGTGAACGCCGCCGCGTCCTTGAGCTCCCGCCCCGCCGAGGCGCCCCCCGGATGGGGCGGATGGTGGATCATCACCACTCGGCACGGACGCCCGGGCTCAGTCCCGAGCGCGCCGAGGAGCGCTTCCGCCGCCGCGATCTGGGCCGGGCCGAGCCGGCCGCTGGCCACGAAGGGCTTCGTCGGGATCGCCGTCGAGAGGCCGACGAGGGCGAGCGGGCCGCGCCGCCGCAGGTAGGGGAAGCGTCCGGTCTGCCCGTCATCGCCCGCGGTCCAGCCGCGGCAGGCGGCGAGTAGGCCTTCGAGGGAGCCGCGCACGTAGGCGTCGTGGTTGCCCGGCACGAAACTCACCGCCTCCGGCGCGCCCAGCGCCTCGAGGAAGACCCGGGCGGTCTCCCACTCGCTCGGCAGGCCGATGTTGCAGAGGTCGCCGGTGCAGGCGATGTGATCCGGCGCCTGCGCGCGCAGATCCGCCACCAGGGCGGCCAGGACCGCCATGTCGTGGCTGCGCGAGCGCCCGCGCTTCCAGTTGGCGTAGCCGGTGGCGCGCTTGCCGAGAAGCTGGTGCAGGCGCGGGCGCGAGAGCGGCCCGACATGCGGGTCGCTGAGGTGGCCGAGTCGGAAGGGGCTGGCGTCCGGCATCGGGCGCAGCGCATCGCGGCTCGGAGGCCGCGCGTCAAGCCGTCGCCGCGGGCCCGTCGCCTCAGGCGCTGCCGATCAGCATGCCGGTGGCCAGCACGAGGGCGCCGCCGAGCAGGATCTGCAGCGCCGCGCGCCCGAACGGCGTCGCCATGTAGCGCGTGCGGACGGCCGCGATCACCACGAGCTCCACCACCACCACGAGGATCGCCAGGGCCGTCGCCAGCGCGAAGGCGTTCGGCCAGGAATCGGGAATCGCATAGGGCAGCGTGTGGCCGAGGCCGCCGAGCGCCGTCATCGCGCCGCAGACGAGGCCGCGCACCCACGGATCGCCCCGCCCCGTCACCTGCCCGTCGTCGGACAGGGCTTCGGTGAAGCCCATGCTGATGCCCGCGCCGATCGAGGCGGCCAGGCCGACCAGGAAGGTCGCCCCGTTGTGATGGGTTGCGAAGGCGGCGGCGAAGATCGGCGCCAGCGTCGAGACGGACCCGTCGATCAGGCCGGCCAATCCCGGCTGGACGTATTGCAGCACGTAGGCGCGATGCCGCTCGGTGGTGCCGTCGTCCATGAGGGGTCCGCTCGCTCCTATCGCCATGCCGGCCTCCTGTTTGTATCGATTCCAATCTATAGACTGGAATCGATACAAACAAGGCGCTTTCTGCAGGGTGAGGGCCTTCCGCTCCGCCGGCCCGCGCCCGGATCGTCCCCGGCTCGGTTGCGTGCCGGTCGGCCCCGGGGGTAGATGGCGACCGCCGGGCCGCGCCGGTCTCCGCTCGTCGCGTATCCCCTCCCCGGCCACCGCCCTCCGGGCCGTCCCGAAGGTCCGGGCCTCAGAAGCGAGACATGAGCGTCCTCAAACGCATCAGCCGGCATCCGGCCGTCCAGAACGTCCTCGGTACCCTCGCTGCCGCCTATCTCGGGCTGGTGCGGCGCACGAACCGCTTCACGGTCGAGCCGGCCGAGTCCGCCGCGTGGCTCGACCCGCACACGCCTTTCGTCGCCGGGATGTGGCACGGCCAGCACATCATGGTGTCCTTCGCCCGGCGCCCCGGCGAGCGCGTCGCCACCATCATCTCGCGCAACCCCGACGGGAACATCAACACCATCGCCCTGACCCGCATGGGCGTGCGGGTGATCCGCGCCTCGGGGGCTCGCGGCCGAGAGGTGCGGGACGCGCGCGCCAAGGGCGGCGCCGAGGGCCTGCGGGCGATGATCAAGGCGCTCAGGGCCGGCGAGACGGTGGCCTTCAGCGCCGACGTGCCCAAGGTCTCGCGCCGGGCGGACGCCGGCATTCTCACCCTGGCGCGCTTCTCCGGCCGGCCGATCGTGCCGGTGGCGGTGGTGACGAGCCGCCATCTGCGCTTCCGGAGCTGGGACCGGGCCTGCCTCGGCCTGCCCTTCGGCCGCGCGGCGGTGGTGTTCGGCGAGGCGATCTACGTGCCGCGCGAGGTCGAGCCGGAGGTATTCGAGAGCCTGCGCGCCCGGCTCGAGGCCGAGATGAACCGGGTCCATGACCGCGCCTACACGCTGGTCGGGCGGCCCGACCGGGTCGGCGCCAACTGGTTCGGACAGCCGGCATGAGGGCGCCCCCGCTGACCCTGCCGCTGCGCGCCTACCGGGTCGGACTGCGCCTCGGCGAGCCGGCCGTCGCCGGGCTGCTAGCGTGGCGGGCCCATCGCGGCAAGGAGGATCGCCGCCGCCTCGCCGAGCGCCGCGGCCTGCCCGGCCGGGCGCGGCCGATCGGCCCGCTGGCCTGGATGCACGGGGCGAGCGTCGGCGAGGCGCTCTCGCTCGTCGGCCTCGTCGAGGGCATGATCGCCCGGGGCTTCTCGGTGCTCGTCACCACGGGCACGCGCTCGGCCGCCGAGCTCATCGGCACCCGCCTTCCGTCGGGCGCCGTGCACCAGTACATGCCCCTCGACGCGCCGCGCTGGGTCGCGCGCTTCCTCGACCATTGGCAGCCCGATCTGGCGCTCGTCGCCGAATCCGAGATCTGGCCGAACGTCATCGTCGACCTGCACGCCCGCGGGGTGCCGCTGCTTCTGGTCAACGGGCGGATGTCGGAACGCTCGTTCCGGAGCTGGGCGCGCACGCCCCGCACCGCGAGGGCCCTGCTCTCGCGCATCGCCGTCTGCCTCGCACAGACCCGGGACGATGCCGACCGCTTCATCGGGCTCGGGGCGCCCCGGGTGAGCGTGGCGGGGAACCTCAAGTACGATTCCGCGGTGCCGCCCGCCGACCGGCAGCAGCTCGGCTATCTCGGCGCGATGATCGGCACGCGCCCGGTCTGGATCGCGGCGAGCACCCATGCGGGCGAGGACGCGGTGACCGCGGACGTCCATGCCCGGCTGCGCGACCGCTTCCCCGACCTCCTCACCATCGTGGCGCCGCGCCATCCGCGCCGCGGGCCGGAGATCGCCGCCTGCGCCGAGGCCGCGGGCCTGCGCAGCGCGCGCCGGGCGGCCGGTGGACGCCCGCATCCGGGTATCGACCTCTACGTGGCCGACACGGTGGGCGAGCTCGGGCTGTTCTACCGCCTCAGCGCGCTGGCCTTCCTCGGCGGCTCGCTGGTGCCTCACGGCGGCCAGAACCCGATCGAGCCCGTGCGGCTCGACACGGCCGTGCTGCACGGCCCCCATGTCCAGAACTTCACCGAGGTCTACCGCGCCCTCGACGCCGCCGGCGGCGCCCTGGCCATCACCGACACGGCCGAACTCGCCGCCACGGTCGGCGATCTCCTGGGCACGCCGGCCCGGCGCGATGCCGTCGCCGAGGCCGGGCAGCGGGCGCTGCAGCCCTTCGAGGGCGCGGTGGAGCGCACGCTGGCGGTCCTCGACCCCTTCGTGGCGCAGATGAAGCTCGCGGCCCTGCAGCAATCCTGATGCGGCCGCCTGGCTTCTGGGCGCGGTCCCCGAACCACCCGGCGGCGCGGCTGCTGCGCCCGCTCGGGGCGCTCTACGGCAACCGCACCGCCGCACGGATGGACCGCCCCGGTGCAGCGCCCCCCTGCCCCGTGCTCTGTGTCGGCAACGTCACCCTCGGCGGCGCCGGCAAGACCCCGGCGGCCCTGGCGCTCGCCGGGATCCTGCGCGAGCTCGGGGCACGGCCGGCCTTCCTCAGCCGGGGCTATGGCGGGCGCCTCACCGGTCCGATCCGGGTCGACGCCGCGCGACACGGGGCCCGCGAGGTCGGCGACGAGCCGCTGCTCCTCGCCCGCCAAGCCCCCACCGTCGTCGCCCGCGACCGGGTCGCCGGGGCGACGCTCTGCCGCGCAGCGGGCGCGGACGTGATCGTGATGGATGACGGGTTGCAGAACCCGAGCCTCACCAAGACGCTCGCACTCGCGGTTGTGGATGCGGGCGCGGGCCTAGGCAACGGGTTGCCCTTCCCGGCGGGCCCGCTGCGGGCTCCGCTGGAGCGCCATTGGCGCCATCTCGGCGGCCTGATCCTGATCGGCGGGACCGGCCCCGGCGAGGCGGTGGCCGAGCAGGCCGCACGGCGCGGGCTGCCGGTGCACCGGGCGCGGCTGGTGCCGGACGGGGACGACGTCGCGGGGCGTCACCTCCTGGCCTTCGCGGGGATCGGCCGTCCGGAGAAATTCTTCGCCACGCTCCGGGAGAGCGGGGCCGAGCTCGTCGGAACGCGGAGCTTCCCCGATCATCACCCCTACGGCTCGCGGGCGATCGCCGCGCTGCTGCAGGCGGCGGAGCGGCTCGGAGCGGAGCCGATCACCACGGAGAAGGACGCGGTCCGCCTGCCGCCGGACCTCGCCGGGCGCGTGCGGGTGCTGCCGGTACGACTCCGCTTCGATGATGTGGACACGATCCGGGGGCAGCTCGCACCGCTCGTCGCGGGCCGCGCATAAAAAACCCGGCCTGTCGGCCGGGTCTCGATGCCGTCGGATGCGTGAGGCTATTCAGCCGACATAGGGGCTGCCGGTGGCGGCCGGGAATTTCTCGGCCAGGGCGCGGCGCAGCTTCTCCAGCGCCCGGTTCTCGATCTGGCGCACGCGCTCCTTCGAGATGCCGAGCCGGTGCCCGAGGGCCTCCAGCGTCGCCTGATCCTCGGCCAGACGCCGCTCGCGCAGGATGCGCAGCTCGCGCTCGGACAGGACCCCGAGAGCCTGCTGCAGCCAGCTCAGACGGCGCTCGCCATCCACGGTGGCGGTCACGGTCTCGTCGGGCAGCGCCGCGCCATCGACCAGGAAGTCCATTCGCTCGGAGGAGACCTCGCTCTCCTCGCCCACGGGGGCGTTGAGCGACATGTCGGGTCCGGAGAGCCGCGCGTCCATCAGGGCCACGTCCTCGCGGGAGACGCCGATGGCGGTGGCGATCCGGCGATGGATCTCGTCGCCGACCCGCTCCTCGGTCGATTGCATCAGCCGGGCGCGCAGGCGCCGCAGGTTGAAGAACAGCGCCTTCTGGGCCGAGGAGGTCCCGCCGCGCACGATCGACCAGTTGCGCAGGATGTAGTCCTGGATCGAGGCGCGGATCCACCACGTGGCGTAGGTCGAGAAGCGCACGTCCCGCTCCGGCTCGAAGCGGGCGGCGGCCTCCATCAGGCCGACATGCCCTTCCTGGACCAGATCGGCCATGGGCAGGCCGTAATGACGAAAACGCCCCGCCAGGGCGATGACGAGGCGCATATGGGCCGAGATCAGACGGTGCAGCGCGCGCTCGTCGCGATTTTCCTTCCAACGGACAGCGAGGCCACGCTCCTCTTCCCGTGCCAGGAAGGGTGCCTCCATGGCGGTTCGAATGAATTGCCGCCGGATACCCGCGATTTCCGCCATCCCCGCCCGCCTCTTGTGTCGAGTGCTGATACGGCGTCGACGGAGCGTGGCGGAACGCACGGAACCGCCTTTGCCGACACCAGGCACAGGCTCAACGGAATGGCGCAGACGAAGGTTCCGCATGCACGAGATGTTTGCGTGCAAGCGCAGAGAGGCTCCGTTTTCCCCGAAACCTCAGGGCAGACGGAGCGCGCGTCGCCGGCGGCGAACCCGGTGCGACCGCCTTATCACCAACATGTGTTCGCGATCGGATCCTGCCAGTCCCCCGAAGGTAAAACCTGTGGCCAATCGCGACCGGGCATGAAAAAGGCCCGGCAGCGGCTGCCGGGCCTCGACGATCGCGATGTTGGGACGGACCGCCTCAGGCGGCCTCCTCCTGGATGTCGTCACCCTCGGCTTCGGCCTCCGGCTCCGCCTCAGCTTCGTTCTTGGCCCGGCGCGGCGACTTGGAGAGGCTCTGCTCGATGAGCTTGAGCGCCTCGGTCTCGGTGATGCGGTTCACCGAGGAGATCTCGCGCACGACGCGGTCGAGGGCAGCCTCGTAGAGCTGGCGCTCGCTGTAGGATTGCTCGGGCTGGGCCTCGGAGCGGAACAGGTCGCGGACCACCTCGGTCACCGAGAGCAGGTCGCCCGAATTGATCTTGGCCTCGTATTCCTGCGCGCGGCGCGACCACATGGTGCGCTTGACCCGGGCGCGGCCGGTCAGAACGTCGAGGGCCTTCTTGACGGTCTCGGGCTCGGAGAGCTTGCGCATGCCGACGCTGTTGGCCTTCGCGGTGGGGACGCGCAGGACCATCTTGTCCTTCTCGAAGGAAACGACGAACAGCTCGAGCTTGTAGCCCGCGATTTCCTGCTCCTCGATCGCGACGATGCGACCGACACCGTGAGCCGGATACACTACGGCCTCGCCGGTCTTGAACCCCTGGCGGCCTGCCGTGGTCTTCTTGGCTGTCGTCATGCGAGAAGGGCCTCCGAACAACGCACGGGCTCGTCTGGGCCCGCGCCGAACCGTTTCACCCGGGGTGGGACACCGGGTATCCACCACCGTCGCCGGACCGTCCCCATGGAACGGACCCGGCATTCCCAGGTGCGGCCGGCGCACGGCAAGAGGGAACGACCACCGAAGGCGCGCCTTCAGGGGTCGATCGCATGCACCCTCATTCCAAGTCGGTTCGGAATTGCGTCAGAGCGCGGAGGAAGCACGTCAGGCACGAGCGACGGCAGGCCGATTGTGTACCACAATCGACCCGACAAATCAAAGCGCGCTCGTGGGTTTCGGACACGCGCTCCGCGGCGCCGTCCGACTTGTGCATGTCCCCGTCACTGTGTCGTGCGAGGGATTCGCGACCCTGCCACGCATCCGACGCAGAGCAGCGCCGCTCGTCGCAGCGCCCCTCCCACGCTCAAGCTTCGATCGGGCTCGGGGATCCCAGCCGATGCCCGGCCGCGGGATCAGTCGCCGGAGCCGGGGTTGGGCGAGAAATGCGCCTCGAACTTGCCCGCGACCCCGTCCCACTCCTTGGCGTCGCCCGGAGCGTCCTTCTTCTGGGTGATGTTCGGCCAGGTCTTGGCATAGTCGGCGTTGAGCTTGAGCCAGGTCTCGAGGCTCGGCTCGGTGTCCGGCTTGATCGCTTCCGCCGGGCATTCCGGCTCGCACACGCCGCAATCGATGCACTCGTCGGGGTGGATGACGAGCATGTTCTCGCCCTCGTAGAAGCAGTCCACAGGACAGACTTCCACGCAGTCCATGTACTTGCACTTGATGCAGTTGTCGGTGACGACGTAGGTCATGGGCCGATTTTCGTCCTCGATCCGCGCGCTCCCGTGAGAGCGATGCCGGGGGCTCGAACAGCCTCCCGATCCGGCGGGTTTCGTTCACGCAGGGCTATGGCAGGCCACGGTGAGGCCCGAGTGGGAGAAGGCTCTAGCGGCTGCCCGGAGGGCTGACAAGCGCGGCCCGATGCGTCCTGCGCGCGCTGGCCCACCCTGTGGCCCGCTTACACCGATTCCAGGGGGGAGCCGGGCTCCGGCGGCGTGCCGGGGGCCAGCAGGTCGGCGTAGAGGCGGCGCGCCTCCGGGGCCGGGCCGCGGCGCTCGCCGAGGTCCAGAACCCGGATGCTCGCGGTGACGTGCGCGGCGGCGACGGTGACGACGTCGCCCACGGCGAGGCCTTTCGCGGGTGCGTCGACCCGCCGGCCGTTGATCCGGACATGGCCGTCGCTGACGAGTCGTGCGGCGAGCGAGCGCGTCTTGGCGAAGCGCGCGAACCACAGCCACTTGTCGACCCGGCACTGCCCGACCTTCATGCCGCGGAGGGCCTCCTCACCGCTTGTTGCCCTCGCCCTCCAGCTGCGCCTTCAGAGCGGCGAGCTTGGCGAAGGGGGAATCCGGGTCCGGAGCCCGCTCGCGCCGGGGTGGGCGTGCGTCGGGCCGCGGACCGGCCGGCCGGTTGTCGTCGCGCCGGTCCGGGCGGGGCCCCTCGAAGCGCTCGCGCCGGAAGTTGCCGTGGCGCTCCGCGCGCCCGCCCTCGGGCCGGTCGCCGCGCGGCGGACGCTCGCCGCCTTGCGGGCGCTCGCCGCCCTCGGCCTGGACGCGGTTCTGCTGGCCGTGATCGGGGCGGTTGCGCTGTCCCTGCGGCCGTCCCTCCTGCTGTCCCTCGCGGCCCCGGCCCTGGCCGCCGCGCGGCCTCTGCCGGGCATGGGCGGGACGCTGATGGCGCTGAAGAT
The DNA here is from genome assembly GCF_056431005.1 of Methylobacterium sp. HJ2. Classification (NCBI taxonomy): domain Bacteria; kingdom Pseudomonadati; phylum Pseudomonadota; class Alphaproteobacteria; order Hyphomicrobiales; family Methylobacteriaceae; genus Methylobacterium; species Methylobacterium sp. HJ2. The sequence goes on from NZ_JBWJYM010000002.1 coordinate 44,371, forward strand.
GCCAGACCTCGACCAGGACCGGCTCGGCGCTCTCCTCACCGGCCTCGGGCACGGACTCGGGCGCGGCGGAAACGGCAGCGGCGACCGCGGGCTCCTCGGCCGGCTCGGATGCCGCCTCCGCGGCTTCGGGCCGCGGCTCGGCGGCGGTCGCGTCGTCCTGGGCTCCGGTGTCCACCGGCATCTCGGCGGCGGCCTCGGTCAGCGGCTCAGTGCCGGATTCGGGCTGCGCATCGGCGGACGGAGCCGAGTCGGATCCGGTCTCGGCGGCCGAAGCCTCCGACGCAACCGGCTCGGCCGAGGCAGCCTCGGGCTCCTCGGCCGGCACGGAAGCGGCCTGGGCGGCCTCGATCGCGGCCGTCTCGGCCGGTGCGGTCTCACCAGGCTGGGTCTCGGCGGAGACTGCCTCGTCGGGGTGGGTGGCAGCTTCGTCCGCGGGCTGGGCTGCGGCCTCGCCGACGGGCTGGGCCTCGTCCGCGGGCTGGGTGGCAGCCTCGCCGGCGGGCTGGGTGGCGGGGCGCGCCGCCGGCACGGTGGCGGCGGCGGGGATGAGCGGCACGGTGATGGCCGGGCCCGGGCGGCTCTCGGCGACGTAGCCGAGGGATTTCAGGATCGAGGCGAAATCCTCGCCCGAGCAGCCGACGAGGGAGGTCATGCCGACGGTCGCGACGAAGCCCTCGCCGTCCGCGGTGCCGGGCGGCGGCTCGCCCGCCGTGGTGCCGGGCCGGTAGGCCACTGCCGGCCGGATCAGGTCGGCGAGGCGCTCCAGGATGTCGACGCGCACGGCCCGCTCGCCGCAGACGCGGAATCCCGCGGCGCGGTAGAGGCCCTTGGCGATCTCGGGATCGACCTTGATCGAGGTGCGGCCGGAGCCGGCCAGATGGGCGATCTCGTCGAGGCCGCGCTGGTCGAGGCCGCCGTTGCGCAGGGCCCAGAGCTGGGCCGCGAGCGTCCGGGGCGCCGGCTTGAGCAGGGCCGGCAGGAAGATGTGATAGGCACCGAAGCGCACCCCGTGGCGGCGCAGCGCCCCGCGGCCTTCCTGGTCCAGGGTGCGCATCTCCTGCGCCACCTTCGCGCGCTCGAGCACGCCCAGCGCCTCGACCACCTGGAAGCCGATGCCCTTGGCGAGCCCGGTGAGGTCGGCCGCGGTCTCGATCTCGATCAGCGGGCCGAGAAGACGCACCACGTAGGCCTTGAGCCACGCGTTCAGCCGGGCCTCGACCTTCTCGCGGGCAGGGCCAGCGAGGCTCTCGTCGGCCAGGAGCCGCACCTGCGGTGCGAACAATTTGTCGCCGGCGGCGAGCTTGGCCACCGGCGCGCCGGTCCAGCGGATGATCCCGTCATGCGCGAGCACCAGCGAGGCGTCGGCCGCGGCCGAGAAGCGCTCGGCCCGGGCCTCGATCTCCCCGGCGAGCCCCTTCTCGGCGGCGCTGCGGAGCGTCTTGGCCTCGTGGCCCTCCGCGTTGGCATCGGGCACGAACAGGAATCCGTGCAGGTGGCCGACGTGTTGACCCTCGACGGTGACGTCACCGTCGGCGGTGATCTGGGCTTCCAGCATCGTGTTCTCTCTCAGGCGCCGCATCAGGACGCTGGTGCGCCTGTCCACGAAGCGGCTCGCGAGGCGTTCGTGCAGGGCGTCGGACAGCCTGTCCTCTACCCGACGCGTCTCGCCCTGCCAATGTTCAGGATCGCGCAACCAATCGGGCCTGTTGGCGACGAACGTCCAGGTGCGCCCCTGGGCGATCCGGCGCGAGAGGGTCTCGATGTCGCCGTCGGTGCGGTCGATCATCGCCACCTGCTCGGCGAACCACGTGTCGGGGATGCGCCCGGCCATGCCCTTCATCAGGAAGCGGTAGAGCTGCGCCACGAGCTCCGCGTGGGTCTGCGGGTGGACCTTGCGGTAATCGGGCACGCCGCAGACGTCCCAGAGCCGGCGCACGCCCGCCGCGGAGCGGGCGAGGTCGCGCACGTCCTCCTCCCGCATCAGGATCTCCAGCGCCTGCTGGTCCTCGCCCATCGGCGCGCGGGTGAGGCCCGCCTCGCGCGGATGGGTGTCGAGGCTCGCCTGAAGAGCCTCGGGCGAATCGAAGACGAGATCCGGGTTGCGCCATTGCAGGATGCGCAACGGGTCGAAATCGTGGGCTTCCAGCCGCTCGACCAGTTCCGGCTCGAAGGCCGGGCAGCGGCCCGTGGAGCCGAAGGTCCCGTCCGCGAGGTGGCGCCCGGCGCGGCCCGCGATCTGGCCCATCTCGGCGGGCGTCAGCTTGCGGAAGCGCGTGCCGTCGTACTTCCAGTTCGCCGCGAAGGCGACGTGGTCGACGTCGAGGTTGAGGCCCATCCCGACGGCGTCGGTCGCCACGAGGTAATCCACGTCGCCCGACTGGTAGAGCTCGACCTGCGCGTTGCGGGTGCGGGGCGAGAGCGCGCCGAGCACCACCGCCGCGCCGCCGCGCTGGCGCCGGATCAGCTCGGCGATGGCGTAGACCTCCTCGGCCGAGAAGGCGACGATCGCCGTGCGCCGCGGCAGGCGCGAGAGCTTCTTCTCGCCCGCGAAGGTGAGCTTCGACAGGCGCGGCCGCGTGGTGGTGTGGACGTTCGGGATCAGCGATTGCACCAGCGGCAGCATGGTGCCGGAGCCGATCAGCAGGGTCTCCTCGCGGCCGCGCTGGTAGAGCAGCCGGTCGGTGAAGACGTGGCCGCGGTCCATGTCTGCGGCGAGCTGGATCTCGTCGATCGCCACGAAGGCGACGTCGAGGTCGCGCGGCATCGCCTCGATGGTGGCGATCCAGTAGCGTGGCCGGTCGGGCTTGATCTTCTCCTCGCCGGTGACGAGCGCCACCTTGTCGGCCCCGACGCGGGCGACGACGCGGAGATAGACCTCGCGGGCGAGCAGCCGCAGCGGCAGCCCGATCATGCCGGTCGGGTGGGCCAGCATGCGCTCAATGGCGAGATGGGTCTTGCCGGTATTGGTCGGGCCGAGAACCGCCGTGACCCCGCGGGCGCGGTCGTGCGGGGGGAGTGAGCGGCGAGGCATCAGGGGGCGGATGGTCCCTTCGGCGGTGGGCCGGCTGATGCGCGGCGCGCAAAAAGCCCTGTGCGGACGGTCCCTGCGGCGCTGTCAGTCGCTCGAGAGCGGAGGCGCCCGCCTGCCGCGCCGGAACCGGTCCCCATATGGGGTGCCGGCCGGGCCCGCGCCACTCTCCCGGGCGGATTCGCCCGACACGCCCGGCAGGCCGTAGATCTCGACCCGCACCGGCGGGTGCGGGGCCGCGAGGTCGGCGCAGAGCGTGTCGGGAACCGCTGTCAGCGGCCCGCGCCGCGCCGGCCGGCCTTCCACCACGGTAGCGGAGGAATAGGCGTCGCCCCCGCAGGCGCTGCCGGCCTCGAGCGGCGCGGCCCGGACGGCCGCGCCCGGGATGGCGGCGAGGGTCAGGGCGACGCAGACGGCCCGGATGACCGGGAGGATGCGGCGGGCGAGGCCGCCCCAGGCGCCGGCGCGGATCCGCACGGGCCCTAGCGCGCGTCGAGGCTCGCCACCGAGGCAGCGGCCGGCGCGCTCGCGGTCGCCGCCTGGACGGGCGCCTCGGCGGCGCCGGTGCGGGTCCAGCGCGTCGCCTCGATGATGTTGGTGCCGATGCTGGTGCGCACCGAGATCCGCAGGGGCACCAGCACCCGCGTCCCCTCGACCGGCGCGAGCCAGACCGACATGTCGCGGTTCTCCTCCATGAAGCGCACGCCCGGCCGGTCCGGCCGGTGCCCGGCGATCGCTTGGTAGCGCGCGTTGCAGACAAGGACGGGACCCGCGTAGCCGGGCTTCTCGACGGAGCGCGTCTCGGCGTAGCTCAGCACCACGTTGAACCGGGTGGCCCCGTCGAAGACCGGCAGGGTGCGGTTGCAATTCTCCGGGTCGATCAGGTCGCCGCGGGCGTGGGCAGGCATCATCAGCGCGCTCACCGGATCCATGATGCCGCGCTTGTTGGCGGCCGTGACCGGAACCCGGTCCTGCATGTCGATCAGCGGGGGGGTCACCTCGGCCTGGGTGACGTTGCCGCGGCTCAGGGCCATGCGCACGGCGATGCCGGAATTCGCCGTCTTGGTGGCGATGGCGAAGGCGCTGGGCTGCGGGCCGGCGGCGAGGGTGCCGGACGCCTGGGCCGAGCCCTGTCCGCCGGTGATCGCCCCGACGAGTCCGGTCAGCGTCGCCGAGACGTCGGTGCGGTAGCGGGCGCCGTCGATCGCGCTGGAGAGCCGCGCGGTGCCGATCGGCAGGCCGGCGAGGTTGATGCCGTAATCGACCGCGAGGGTGGTGCCGCCCGCGCGGGCGGGGCGTGGGCGCGCCTCGGCGGGCGCCAGGGCCAGAACGGCCGCGCCGGCGAGAGCGATCCCCAGGAAGGGCCGCCGCGTCGGCGAAACGGTCGGCCGATCGGTCTGCCTGTCAATCGGCCGGTCGGTCAGCCGGTCGGTCGGCGCAGTGCGGAAGGGCTGGGCGCACATGGTCCGAAACGATCCTCAACGCTCGCGACGGGCATCGTCGGCCGCCCGCGGGACAGGGAGCCTTTATCTCCAACCCATGGTTAACAGACCGTTGGGCCGGAGGTGAGGGCCTGCCGGCCACAGCGCCGGGCTTCCGGCATCAGCGGGGGCCGGACGGGCACGGGAGCAGCTTGACGAAGGACGCCCCCGTCCCCTATAGGCTCGCGCCTTCAACAGGACTCCGCTGGACCTGGAATCACGCTTGGGCGAGGCCCGCGGCGGTGCTGCGATGCCGTCATGGTCCGGGTTCTGACAGCCCACGGAACGAGACGGGATATTTGAGACAATGGCGCGCCGCTGCGAACTCACCGGCAAGGCTGTTCAGGTCGGCCACCTCGTGAGCCACTCGAACCGCAAGACCAAGTGCCGGTTCCTGCCGAACCTGTGCAACGTCACCCTGCAATCCGACGCCCTGAATAAGAGCGTCCGCCTGCGCATCACCGCGCACGCGCTCCGCTCGGTCGAGCACCGCGGCGGCCTCGACGCCTTCCTGGTCAAGGCCGGCGAGAGCGACCTGTCGCAGACGGCCAAGCTCCTGAAGCGCGAGATTCACAAGAAGCTCGCCGAGGCCCCGGTCGCCGCCTGATCGGCGCCTAGCGGTCCATCCGACAAAGCCGCCGTCGCGGGAGCCCGCGACGGCGGCTTTGTCGTGCGTGGATATGGGTGCGGGCCGGCCTCGCTCTCAGCGGCGCCCGCCCGCGGCCCGCATCGGCGCCCGCACGGGCGCGGCGCCGCCATCCTCCTCGAACAGCTCGGCGAGCTTCTCCGTCATGGCGCCGCCGAGTTCCTCGGCGTCGATGATGGTCACGGCGCGGCGGTAGTAGCGCGTGACGTCGTGGCCGATGCCGATCGCCAGGAGCTCGACCGGCGAGCGGGTCTCGATGTCCTCGATCATCCAGCGCAGGTGCCGCTCGAGGTAGTTCCCGGCATTGACCGAGAGGGTCGAGTCGTCGACCGGCGCGCCGTCCGAGATCACCATCATGATCTTGCGCTGCTCGGGCCGGCCGAGCAGGCGCTTGTGCGCCCAGTCGAGGGCCTCGCCGTCGATGTTCTCCTTCAGCAGCCCCTCGCGCATCATCAGCCCGAGGTTCTTGCGCGCCCGCCGCCAAGGTGCGTCGGCCGCCTTGTAGACGATGTGGCGCAGGTCGTTCAGGCGGCCGGGCGCGGCGGGCTTGCCGGCCGCGAGCCAGGCCTCCCGCGACTGCCCGCCCTTCCAGGCCCGGGTGGTGAAGCCGAGGATCTCGACCTTCACGCCGCAGCGCTCCAGCGTGCGCGCCAGAATGTCGGCGCAGGTCGCCGCCACCGTGATCGGCCGGCCGCGCATCGAGCCGGAATTGTCGAGGAGCAGCGTCACCACCGTGTCGCGGAAGTTCGTGTCCTTCTCGTGCTTGAACGAGAGCGGCTGGAACGGGTCCGTCACCACGCGCACGAGGCGGGCGGGGTCGAGCTGGCCCTCCTCGAGGTCGAACTCCCAGGCGCGGTTCTGCTGCGCCAGGAGGCGGCGCTGCAGCCGGTTGGCGAGGCGCCCGACCACGCCCTGGAGGTGGGAGAGCTGCTTGTCGAGGTAGCTGCGCAGGCGCGCCAGCTCGTCCGGGTCGCAGAGGTCCTCGGCGTGGACGACCTCGTCGAAGCGGGCATTGAAGACCCGGTAATCGGGTCCGCGCATCTCGTTGCCGCCCCGCTGCGGCGGCCGCCAGGATTCCGAGGCCTCCTCGGATTCGGATTCCTCCGCCTCGTCGGGAAGCTCGCCCGACGGCGCGTCGGCAGCCTCCTGGGCGCCCTCCTCGATCTCGTCGGAGGCTTCCTCCGAGGTCTCGATCTCGGCGCGGTCGCCCTGCGACTGCTCCTCGGCCTCGCCCTCGCTGGGGCTCTGCTCGTCGTCCTGGGCCTCGCCCTCGTCGTCGTTCTCGTCGTCCTCCGGGTCGAACGGCGTCTCGTCGGCCATGTCGAGGGAGGAGAGCAGGTCGCGCACCGAGCGGGCGAAGCTGCGCTGGTCCTCGATCGCGCCGAGCAGCCCGTCGAGGTTGGGCCCGGCCTTGGCTTCGATGTGGTCGCGCCAGAGATCGACGATCCGCTGCGCGGCGGCCGGCGGCCGCTGGCCGGTCAGGCGCTCACGCACCATCAGGGCGACCGCGTCCTCCATCGGTGCGTCGGCCCGGTCGGTGATCGACTCGTACTTGCCGCCGCGATGGTAGCGGTCCTCGAGCATGGCCGAGATGTTGGCGGCCACGCCCGACATCCGGCGCGAGCCGATGGCCTCGACGCGGGCCTGCTCGACGGCGTCGTAGACGGCGCGCGCCGCCGCATTCTCGGGGGCGAGGCGGCGATGCACCCCGACATCGTGACAGCCGAGCCGCAGCGCCATGGAATCGGCGTTGCCGCGCAAGACCGCCACGTCGGCGGCGGAGAGCTTGCGCGGCGGCTCGGGCAGCCGGGCCTTGTCGCCGGTGAGCGCCGGCCGGTCGGTGGCGTAGGTCACCTCGATCTCGGAGCGCCGCGCGATCGCGCGCAGGCACCCGGCGACCGAGCGCTTGAGGGGCTCGGCCACGGGCTCGCGACGCTCGCCGGGCTTGCGGTTGGAGATGGACATGCGGGCCTACCGGTCGGACACGAGGTCGAGGGGACGCTCCGGGACCTCGCCCCGGATTCCCCCCATGCGGATCAGCTCAGGGCCACGTTCATCGCGCTCTCGGGCAGCTCCTTGCCGAAGGCGCGCTGGTAGAACTCGGCGACGAGCGCCCGCTCCAGCTCGTCGCACTTGTTCAGGAAGGTCACCCGGAAGGCGAAGCCGATGTCGCGGAAGATGTCCGCGTTCTCGGCCCAGGTGATCACCGTGCGGGGGCTCATCACGGTCGAGAGGTCGCCGTTCATGAAGGCGTTGCGGGTGAGGTCGGCCACGCGCACCATGCGGTTGACGATGTCCCGGCCCTGGTCGCTCCGGTAATGGGTCGCCTTGGACAGGACGATGTCGACCTCGCGGTCGTGGGGCAAGTAGTTCAGCGTGGTGACGATCGACCAGCGGTCCATCTGGCCCTGGTTGATCTGCTGGGTGCCGTGATAGAGGCCCGAGGTGTCGCCGAGGCCCACCGTGTTGGCGGTGGCGAAGAGCCGGAAGGCGGGGTGCGGGCGGATGACCCGCTTCTGGTCGAGCAGGGTCAACCGGCCCGAGAGCTCCAGCACGCGCTGGATCACGAACATCACGTCCGGGCGGCCGGCATCGTACTCGTCGAAGACCAGCGCGACGTTGTTCTGCAGCGCCCAGGGCAGGATGCCGTCCTGGAAGGCGGTGACCTGCTTGCCGTCCTGCAGCACGATCGCGTCCTTGCCGACGAGGTCGATGCGCGAGACGTGGCTATCGAGGTTGATCCGCACGCAGGGCCAGTTCAGCCGCGCGGCGACCTGCTCGATATGGGTCGACTTGCCGGTGCCGTGATAGCCGGTGACCATGACGCGGCGGTTGCGCGCGAAGCCCGCCAGGATCGCCAGCGTGGTCTCGCGGTCGAAGATGTAATCCGGATCGAGGTCGGGGACGTGCTCTTCGGGCTCGGAGAAGGCCGGGACCTTGAGGTCGAGATCGATGCCGAAGACCTCGCGGACCGAGACGTGGCGGTCGGGCAGCGCGGCGGGCTTGTCGTCAGAGAGCATACGGGACCTCGTGGGTGCGGGCTCCGGCGGGACGCGCCGGAGACCTCGCGGATTCTCGGACCGGGCAGCGGCCGGCCAGGGGCTGCGGCGCCGGACTTCCTTAACCGCCGTCGCGCCGCTGCGCCACGCCGGGGATCAGCTCCATATAGGCACCCGCGCGCCGTTGTCCGCCCGGCCCCGCCTCAAGACTGTCATGCCGTGCGCGGGACGGGGCAGGACAGCGGCCGGTGCATCGATCGTGCCGGGGCCCCTGCACGCCTCAGCACAGGCCGGCGGCGCGCAGCACGTCGTGGGCCCGGATGATGTCGCGCAGGCGGTCCTCGAACGAGCGGTCGCCGCCGTTCGCGTCCGGGTGGAAGCGCTTCACCAGCACCTTGTACTGCGCCTTGATGGCGGCCGTGTCGGCCCCCTCTTCGAGGCCCATCACGTCGAGGGCCTTGCGGACGGTGGCCGAATGGCGCGGGCGCTCCGGCTCGGCGCGCTTCGTCCGCCCGCGGGCCTCCCCGACGCCCTCGGCGCGCAGGATGCCCAGCGGGTCGACATAGGCCCAGTCGCGGGCGGGGTCGCCCTTCTGCTTGGCCTTGCCCTTCGCCTTGTCGTTCACGCCCATCGCCCAGGTCGGGCGGTGGCCGATGATGGCGTCCTTCTGGAAGGCCTGCACCGCGGCGTCGTTCATGCCGTCGAAGTAATTGTACGTCGCGTTGTAGGCGCGCACGTGATCGATGCAGAAGCGCCAGTACTGGCCCTCCGCGCGGCGCCCCTTCGGCGCGCGGTACAACCCCGGATGGGTGCAGCCGGGGCTCTCGCAGGCGGGACCGCTCCCCTTCGGCTCGTCGCAGGAGGGCTTGATCCGGATGCTGTCGAACAGGCGCGAGTTGAGATCCATGACGGGGCGATTATGAGGGGGCGGACCGGAGACACAAGGCCGGCGGGCCTGATGACGCATGCGGTGGAACGGGCTTGACGGGACGGGCCTCCGGCCCATCCCCGGACCCGGCCGGAATCGAGGATGGCGATGGACACGCTGCGGGACTGGATACAGGCGACGCTGGAGGCGGAACTCGCCCCGACGAAGCTCGACGTGGTGGACGAATCCCACCTCCATGCCGGCCATTCGGGCTGGCGCGAGGGCGGGGAGACGCATTTCCGCCTCGACGTCGTCTCGGCGGCCTTCGAGGGCAAGAGCCGGGTGGATCGCCACCGGCTCGTGAACGGGCTGCTGGACGATGCCTTCCGGCGCGGGTTGCACGCCCTGGCGCTCAAGGCCCGCACGCCCGCCGAGGCGGCTTGAGCCGCGCCCCCTGAAGGACGCGGCACAGGCCGCGCCCCCGTGAGAGACGCGGCCTCGGCCGCAACGGAGATATGGCGATCGTGGCGCTCGTCTGCACCCCCCAGATCGCCATCGACGAGGCGGAACTCGAGGAGAGCTTCGTGCGCGCCTCGGGTCCCGGCGGCCAGAACGTCAACAAGGTCTCGTCCGCCGTGCGGCTGCGCTTCGACGCCCGCCGGTCGCCCTCGCTGCCCGACGCGGTGGCGGTGCGGCTGATGCAGCTCGCCGGGCAGCGCCTGACGGTGGACGGGGTGATCGTCATCAACGCCCAGCGCCACCGCACGCAGGAACGCAACCGGGCGGACGCGCGCGAGCGCCTCGCCGCCCTGGTGGCCGAGGCGGCCGTGCCGCCGACCCCGCGGCGCCCGACCCGCCCGACGCTGGCCTCGAAGAAGCGCCGGCTCGAATCGAAGAGCCATCGCAGCGCGGTCAAGCGCATGCGCGGGGACGCGTCGGGCGATTGAGCGCCCCGCGCGGAGCGCCGGGCCGCGCCGCAGAGGTCGTGACCCAGGAGACGTCACCCGGCAGGCATCACCCAAGAGACACCGCGGACGAACCGCGCCGGGGCCGGCGCGTCGCCCTTCCGTTCAGTGGATCGCGTCGACCGGCTCGGCGTGCGGGGACGCGTCCGGCGCGGGCGAGGACCCCGCGACGAGGGTGCTGCCGGGCTTGGCCACGGTGAGGACGATCGCGATCACCGCGAGCAGCGCCGCGAGAGCGGCCGGGAACAGGAACGCGCTCTCGCCGAAGCGGATCTGGAGGATGCCGCCCAGCACCGCGCCGGCGCTGAGCCCCGCCCAGAGCGGCGCCTGGATCCAGAACGAGGAGGCCACCGTGCCGAGGAGGAGGTTGGCCATCCCGGTGCCGAAGCGCACCACCGCGCCGGTCACGTAGGTGAGCGCGATGCTGCGCCCGCCCTCGTCCTGCAGGATCGCGTTCTGCAGCCCGAGGGCCAGGACGATGGGATAGGCGTGCAGCGGATAGGCGAAGGTGCCCCACGGCATGATCAGGCCGAGGCCGAGCAGGATCGCCTCGAGGGTGAGCAGCACCGAGAGGCGCCAGCGCCCGACGAAGGCGGCGATCAGGGTGCCGAGAAAGGCGCCGAAGCAGAAGATCAGGATCGCCGAGGCGACGCGGGTGACGTTCTCCCAATCGGCATTGGCCACCGCAACGCCGAAACGCGTGGTGTTGCCCGACATGAACGACATGAACAGCTGGGAGAATTCGAGGAACCCGATCGAGTCGGCGCAGCCCGCCAGGGCCGCCAGCACGATGGCGAAGGGAATGCGGCTGCTGGGGCTTGCGGGAAACGACTTGTCCGCCGGTGCCGTCTTCGTCTCGCTCATGAAATCCTCTTCCCCGCCGGTTTGCCGCGGTCGCGTAATAAGCGACGGCCTACGGCGAGGTTTCATCCCCGACCGCGCGCAATTCGATTTTGCGCAGGACGATCAGCCGGCCGGGCACGCCGACGCCGCGCTCGCGCCGGATCGCGGCCGAAGCGAACACGACCGGGACGAGATTCGTGCTTGCGAACAGAGCCTTGAGGTAGGCGTCCGCGTGCGCGACCCGGCCGTCCGGACCGAGCACGGCGCCGTCGCCGGCATGCGATTGCACCGTGACTGCGGCCCATCCGCCCGGTTCGAGCACCCGGGCGATGCCGGCCAGCACTGGGGCGAGATCGGCGAGGTAGATGAACACGTCGGCGGCGACGCAGAGCGCGGCCGAGCCCGGCGCCTCGGCAGCCAGGAAGCGCGTCAGATCGCCCTCGGCGAGGCGGTCGTAGAGGCCCGGCTTGCCCCGGGCGATCGCCAGCATGGCGGGTGAGAGGTCGACGCCCGTGAGATGGTCGACCCGGTCGCGCAGGCGCTCCCCCGTCAGCCCGGTGCCGCAGCCGAGATCGAGCGCGACGGGGAAGCGGGCCGGGGCATCCGGCAGGGCGTCGAGGGCGGCGCGCAGGAGGTCGGGGCCGCGATAGCCGAGGCCCTCCACGAGATGGCGCTCGAAGCGGCCGGCGTAGCCGTCGAACAGCGCCCGGACATAGGCCGGGGACGGGGCGGCGGAGCCGGCGCCGAGCCGCGCGCCGTGGATGCCGGCACCGATCCGGTCCTCCGGGTCGAGGGCGCGCGCCGTGGCGAAGGCCGCCCGCGCCGCCCGCAGCAGGGGCTCGGACCCGTTCGCCGCGTGGAGGCATTCCCGGGCGCGCCCGAGCAGGAGCCAGGCCGGGGCGTAGCGGGGGGCCAGCGCCAGCGCCTGCTCGGCCATCTCGGCGGCGCCCTGCGCGTCGCCCTCCGCGAGGCAGGCCTCGGCATAGAGGTAGCGCCGGTCGGCGAGGAGGTCGCCGGAACTGTTCTGGGACATCGGGACATGGCTTGCGGGAGGACGGGCCCGGTGAACACCCGTGCCCGCCCGCCCTATATAGCCGCTCCCATGCCCCTCCGCGCCAGCGATCTCCTCACCCTCACCCGCGAGGGCCTGTACTGCCCGCTCGGGCGCTTCCACGTCGATCCGACCTGGCCGGTGCCCCGCGCGCTCGTCACCCACGGGCACGCCGACCACGCCCGGGCCGGGCACGGCAGCGTGCTGGCCACACCCGAGACCCTGCGCATCATGGCGGTGCGCTACGGGGCGGACTTCTGCGGCACGCGCCAGGAGGCGGAGCTCGGGCGGGCGATCCGCATCGGCGGCGTCACGGTGCGCTTCGCCCCCGCCGGCCATGTGCTGGGCTCGGCCCAGATCGCGATCGAGGCGGAGGGCGTGCGCGTCGTCGTCTCGGGGGACTACAAGCGGGCGCCGGACCCGACCTGCCTGCCCTTCGAGGTGGTGCCCTGCGACGTCTTCATCACCGAGGCGACCTTCGGCCTGCCGGTGTTCCGTCATCCCGACACCCGCGACGAGGTGCGCAAGCTTCTCGAATCGGTGCGTCTCTTCCCCGAGCGCGCGCACATCGTCGGCGCCTACGCGCTCGGCAAGGCGCAACGCGTGATGGCCCTGCTCCGGGAGGAGGGCTGGGACCGGCCGATCCGCCTGCACGGGGCGATGGAGAAGCTGACCGAGCTCTACAAGCGCGAGGGCGTGCCGCTGGGCGACACCCCGAAGGTGGTGGCCGCCGAGCGCAAGGACCTGCAGGGCGCCATCGTGCTCTGCCCGCCCTCGGCGATGCAGGATCTGTGGTCGCGCAAGTTCCCCGATCCGGTCACCTGCTTCGCCTCGGGCTGGATGCGGGTGCGGGCGCGCGCCCGCCAGAAGGGCGTCGAGCTGCCGCTGGTGATCTCGGACCACTCGGACTGGCCGGACCTCTGCCGCACCATCCGGGACACCGGCGCGGGGGAGGTCTGGGTCACGCACGGGCAGGAGGACGCGCTGGTGCACTGGTGCGGCACGCAGGGGATCGCGGCGAAGCCCCTGCACATGCTGGGCTACGGCGACGACGGCGAGGCGGAATCGGCCGCCGAGCCGGCAGAGCCCGCCGGGCCCGCGGAGGCGGTGGCGTGAACGATTTCGCCCATCTCCTCGACCGCCTCGCCTACGAGCCGCGCCGCAACGCCAAGCTGCGCCTCCTGCAGGATTACTTCGCCCGCACCCCCGACCCGGAGCGCGGCTACGCCCTCGGGGCGATGACCGGGACCCTGAGCTTCCGCGAGGCCAAGCCCGCGCTGATCCGGGGGCTGGTGGAGGCCCGCATCGACCCGGTGCTGTTCCGGCTCTCGCACAATTACGTCGGCGACCTCGCCGAGACGACGGCGCTGATCTGGCCGGGGCCCGAGCCGCGGGCGGAGGGGCCCGGCATCGGCCACAACAACCCGCCCCCGCACGTGCCGACGCTGGCCGAGGTGGTCGAGACCCTGGCGGCCACGCCGAAGAAGGACCTGCCCGGCCATCTCGCGGGCTGGCTCGACGCGCTGGACGAGACCGGGCGCTGGGCGCTCCTGAAGCTCGTCACCGGTAACCTGCGGGTCGGCGTCTCGGCCCGGCTCGCCAAGACCGCGGTCGGGGCGCTGGGCGGCCACGAGGCGGATGCGGTCGAGCAGGTCTGGCACGGGCTGACGCCGCCCTTCGCCGCGCTCTTCGCATGGGTCGAGGGCAAAGCCCCGCGCCCCGAGACCCTGAACCCGGCCCCGTTCCGGCCGCCCATGCTCTCGCACCCGATCGAGGAGGAGGCGGACCTCGACAAGCTCGACGCGGAGGCCTTCTCGGGTGAGTGGAAATGGGACGGCATCCGGGTCCAGCTCGTCGGCGGGCGCGACCGCGCGGGCGCGCAGGTGGCGCGCGTCTACTCCCGCACCGGCGAGGACATCACGGGCGCCTTCCCGGATCTCGCCGAGGCGATCGGCTTCGACGGCGCCCTCGACGGAGAGCTGCTGATCCTGCGCGAGAGCCGGGTGCAGAGCTTCAACGTCCTGCAGCAGCGCCTCAACCGCAAGGCGGTGACCCCGAAGCTTCTGGAGGAGTTCCCGGCCCACGTCCGGGCCTACGACCTGCTGGCGGCCGACGGCGCGGACCTGCGCGAACAGCCCTTCGGCGAGCGCCGCGCCCGGCTCGAGGCCTTCGTGGCCCGTCTCGACCACGCCCGCATCGACATCTCGCCGCTGGTTCCGTTCGCGACCTGGGCGGAGCTGGCGGCGGCCCGTGCCGACCCGGCCTCCGTCGGAGCCGGGGCGGATGCGGACGCCATCGAGGGCGTGATGCTGAAGCGCCGCAACAGCCCCTACCTCCCGGGCCGGCCGAAGGGCCCGTGGTGGAAGTGGAAGCGCGAGCCCCACATCGTCGACGCGGTGATGATGTACGCCCAGCGCGGGCACGGGAAGCGCTCGTCCTTCTACTCGGACTACACGTTCGGGGTCTGGCGTGAAGGCCCGGAGGGCGACGAGCTGGTGCCGGTCGGCAAGTGCTACCACGGCTTCACCGACGCGGAGCTGGCCAAGCTCGATCGCTACGTCCGCAACAACACCACCAAGCGCTTCGGCCCCGTGCACGAGGTCGCCTACGGGCCGGATGCGGGCCTCGTCCTGGAGATCGCCTTCGAGGGCGTGCAGCGCTCGACCCGGCACAAATCCGGCGTCGCCATGCGCTTCCCCCGCGTCAGCCGCATCCGCTGGGACAAGCCGCCGGCCGAGGCCGACCGCATCGACGTGCTGGAGCGCATCCTGGCCCGCGGCGAGCGCGAGATCGCGCCGGGCCGCACCCTGGAGGAGACCCGATGAGACGGAGCGGACAGGGCCGCATCGGCGCGCTCGAGAGCCTCTCGGCCGGCACCGTGACGCGGCAGGCGAGCGCCCGCCTCACCGTCGCCACGCCGGGCCCCGGCTTCACCGACGTCACCGAGGCGGTGGCGGATTTCGTGCGCGCGAGCGGCATCCGCGACGGCCTGCTCACCGTGTTCTGCCGGCACACCTCGGCCTCCCTGACGATCCAGGAGAACGCCGACCCGGACGTGCAGACGGACCTGATGAGCGCCCTCGACAGCCTCGCCCCGCGCGGCGCGGGCTACGTCCACGGCGCGGAGGGGCCGGACGACATGCCGGCCCATATCCGCACGCTGCTCACGGATTCGGGCCTGTCCGTCCCGGTGACGGGCGGGCGCCCCGCGCTGGGCACGTGGCAGGGCCTCTATCTCATCGAGCACCGGGACCGGCCGCATCGGCGCGAGATCCTGTTCCAGGTGATCGGTACGTAGGCCCGCTGTCGGGGGCCGCCCGGACGGCGCCCGGCATCCGGCGCGAGACCCATCTCCTCCGGCGCGCAACCTCTCGTGAGCCGAGACTTCGCCGCGGACATCGCAGACCTCTAGGTAGGGAACTCATACAACCATTTGCCATCGCTCGCGTTTTCTTTCGAAGTTTGGGGTTTCCAATGCAGGAGGATCGCGATGGCACAGTTGTTCTGGCTCTCGGATGAAGCCTGGGCGCAGATCGAGCCGCACCTGCCGCATGGCCAACCGGGCAAACCTCGGGTCGACGACAGGCGGGTGATCAGCGGCATCCTGCACGTCCTGAAGGTCGGCTGCCGCTGGCAGGATACGCCCTCCGCCTACGGCCCACACACGACGATCTACAATCGCTACAACAGGTGGTCTCAGCGCGGGATCTGGCAGCGGCTGTTTGCCAGGATCGCTGCCGCAGGTCCTGTCCCTGACGAACTGATGCTCGATGCCACGCACGTGAAGGCCCACCGCTCGGCATCGGGCGGAAAAGGGGGGCCTGGAGCCAGGCCATCGGGCGCTCGCGCGGCGGCTTCACGAGCAAAATCCATTGCTTGGCCGATGGTCGTGGCCGACCGGTTGCGTTCGCCCTGACGCCCGGCAACGTGGCCGACATCACCATGGCGCTGCCTCTGGTGCAGGCCGTGGTGCCGCCCAAGCGCCTGATCGCCGACAAGGCCTACGATGCGCAGAGCCTGAGGGACTGGCTGAAAAGCCACCGGGTGATCGCCACCATCCCGTCCACGGGCACCCGGACGGTGCCCTACAAGCACAGCCGGATCGCCTACCGGCGGCGCAATCGGATCGAGCGCCTGTTTGGTCATCTCAAGAACTGGCGGCGTGTCGCGACCCGCTACGACCGCTTGGCCTGCAACTATCTGGCCGCCGTCGCCCTCGTTTCCTGTGTCATCGCATGGACCTGAATGAGTCTCCTACCTAGCCTTGGAGCCCCCATGCCGAACGAGCGCGTGACGATCCGGACCCGCGACGGGGATTGCCCGTCCTCCGTGATGACCCCCGCCGGCGACGGACCGTGGCCCGGGGTGATCCTGTACATGGACGCTGGCGGCATCCGCCCCGCGATGCGCGACATGGCGCGACAGCTCGCCGACGCCGGCTACGTGGTCCTGCTCCCGGACCTCTTCTACCGGTACGGCCCCTACGGCCCGTTCGTGCCCAAGGACGTGTTCGCGGGCGATTTCCGCGCCGTTCTCGGTCCGTTGATGGCCACGACCGGGCCCCACAAGGCCGCCGACGATACGGCGGCCTTCCTCGCTTGCCTCGACGCGCGCACGGACGTCGCCGGGCGCAGGGTCGGTGCGGTGGGGTTCTGCATGGGCGGCGGCATGGCCGTGGCCGCGGCCGGAACCTACCCCGAGCGCTTCGCGGCGGCGGCGAGCTTTCACGGGGGCAACCTCGCGACCGACGCGCCGACGAGTCCCCACCTGTTCGCGCCGAGGCTGAAGGCCGAGATCTACGTCGCGGCGGCCGAGAACGACGGCAGCTATCCGCCCGCGATGGCCGAGCGGTTTGAGAGATCCCTGACGCAGGCGGGCGTACGCTATACGGCGCAGACCTATCCGGCCGCGCATGGCTGGATGATGCCCGATTTCCCCGTCTACGATCGCGACGCCGCCGCCCGCGGCTGGGAGGCGCTGCTCGCCCTCTTCGGACGAACCCTGCAGGGCGGCGCTTGACCGCTCGGCCCCCTTCGGGACCGGGCGGTCTCCGCTCCGATCGAGGGGAGGCCGGATCAGGCGTCGGCCGGCCGCCACGGACGCATCGCTTCCGGGCCGACGACGTCGGGCGGCGGCGTGAAGTCGCGGGCCGCACCCCGCATCGCCGCGGCGCGCCGGCGGAAGCCGCTCCGGCGACGGTAATCCCGCCGGATCGCCCGTGACGGGGCCAAGGGTGCCTCCGCGAGGCTGCGTGCGCAGATCACGTCGACGGCCGTGACGCCGGCCAGAGCCAGAAGGGCGATCACCACGTTGTCCGTGCGCGGATTCCGCGGCCCGAGGCCGGGCAGGATTGTGGCGATGTCGAGGGCGTCTCCCGCGACCCGTCCCGAGATCCAGGGCGTCGGATCGCGCGAGCCCAGGATCCCGGCGCCCTGTAGAAGCTCACGCAGGCCGTAGGCGCGAATGACCGGGGCCGCGCGCGGCATTCCGAGCCAGCGCGCGATGGCGCCCCCGCACGCGAGCTCGGTCAGACCCAGACCGATCGAGAACCAGCCCAGGCCGTAGGCGAGGTCCCGAGTCGCCGGATCCGGCCTTCGGCGCGGGTCCGAGCTGAGATAACCCGGTCGCGCGGGGCGCACGGACGCGCGGCTTCGGTCGCGGCGAGAGGTCGGATCGGACATTCTGGCTTCCTGGCTTCCTGGCTGCCGAAGGGGGCGAGGCGACAGGGCCGCCGCGGAACGATGGGGCGGGATGGCCTCAGGGCCGGAGCACGACCTTGATGCAATTGTCCTTCTTGTCCCGGAAGGTCTTGTACATCCCGGGGCCTTCCTCGAGGCCGGCCCGGTGGGTGATCACGAAGGACGGGTCGATCTGTCCGTCGGCGATGCGCCGGACGAGGTCGTCGGTCCAGCGGTTCACATGGGTCTGGCCGGTGCGGACGGTGAGGCCCTTGTTCATCAGGGCCCCCATCGGGATCTTGTCGACGAGCCCGCCATAGACGCCCGGGATCGAGAGGATGCCGGCCGGGCGGCAGACATAGATCATCTCCCGCAGCACGGTGGCCCTGTCGCTCTCCAGCATCACCGCCTGCTTGACGCGGTCGTAGGCCTGCTCCAGCGCCCGGGGCGAGTGCGCCTCCATGCCGACGGCGTCGATGCACTTCTCCGGGCCCTTGCCGGCGGTGAGTTCGTTCAACCGCTCGACGGTGCTCTCCTGCGTGTGGTCGATGGTGATGGCACCGCCGGCGCGCGCCATCTCGAGGCGCTCCGGCACGCTGTCGATGCAGACCACCTGCTTGGCCCCGAGCAGGAGCGCGGAGCGCAGCGTCATCTGGCCCACGGGGCCGGCGCCCCAGATCGCGACCGTGTCGGTGGGCTGGATATCGGCCTGCACCGCCGCCTGCCAGCCGGTCGGGAAGATGTCGCCGAGGAACAGCACCTGCTCGTCGGTGAGCCCGTCCGGCACCTTGATATGCGTCTTGTCGGCGAAGGGCACGCGGACGTACTCGGCCTGTCCGCCCTGGTATCCGCCGGTGAGATGGGTGTAGCCGAACAGGCCCGCCGTGGTGTGGCCGAACACCTTGTCGGCGACATCCTTATTGCGGTTCGAGCGCTCGCAGACCGAGAAGAAGCCGCGCTTGCACTGGTCGCACGCGCCGCAGATGATCGTGAAGGGCACGACGATGCGCTCGCCCTTCCTCAAGGCGCCGTTGACGCCCCTGCCCGTCTCGACGACCTCGCCCATGAATTCGTGACCCATCACGTCGCCCTTCTCCATGCCGGGCATGACGTGATCGTAGAGGTGCAGGTCGGAGCCGCAGATCGCGCAGGCCGTGACCTTGATGATGGCGTCGCGGTCGTCCTCGATCCTCGGATCCGGAACCGTATCGCAGCGGATGTCCTGCGTGCCGTGCCAAACCAGCGCCCTCATGAAGGTTCTCCCAACTATGCAGGAAGGATTGCGAAATACCGACCACTGTCATTTCAACGCATGCACAGGATCGACCTGTTCTTCATCGGGATCGATAACATAAGACATGGTCATGCTGACATTGATTTGTTGGTGTAACCTTGACTGTTATTATAGAGAAACGTAACGCGAACACTCCGTACCGGGATCTCGGCGCGATAGGCGGTCAGCGGGCGCGCGATATGCGCGACGGCGCTGCGGAGATTCGATGTTCGGCAGGCCGGGCCGGCGGCTAGGCGGCAGACGGCGCCGGGTTTCTCCGGGCCGGCGCCCGGTGCTCGCACCGGCGCCGGGACGTGCCGCAGGCGCTCCGCGCCTGCGGCACGTCCATCGACCGTTTGTGATCGCGCGACGATCCGGGCCGGCCGGAACACGCGGGAGCGCGCCCGGTTCTCACCCGGAGACTTGCCCCGAGGACCCCGAGATGCCCGTGACGCCCGCCGAGCCCGTCCGCTACAGCCCCGATCTGGAGCACGTGCAGGCCGACGAGGCGGCGGTGCATCAGGGCATGATCGCGCAGTTCGAGAAGATCCAGGAGACGACGGCGCGGGATTACGGACACGCCGTGCGCGGCGTCCATGCCAAGAGCCACGGCCTGCTCACGGGCACCCTCGAGATCCTGCCCGGGCTCGCCCCGGCGCTGGCGCAGGGCCTCTTCGCGGCGCCCGGCCGACATGACGTGCTGATGCGCTTGTCCACCAACCCGGGCGACCTCCTCGACGACAGCGTCTCGACCCCGCGGGGGCTCGCCATCAAGATCCTCGGCGTGGCGGGCGAGCGCCTGCCCGGCGCGGAAGGCGAGACGCAGGACTTCGTGATGGCCAACGCTCCGGCCTTCACGGCACCCGACGCGGCGGCCTTCCTCAAGAGCCTGAAGCTCCTCGCCGCCACGACGGACACGCCGCAGATCTTCAAGAAGGCCCTCTCCGCAGTGATGCGCGGCGTCGAGCACACCCTGGAGGCGCTGGGGACGAAGAGCCCCACCGTGATCGCCCTCGGCGGCCACCCCGAGACCCACATCCTCGGCGAGACCTTCTACAGTCAGGTTCCGATGCGCTGGGGCGACTACGTCGCCAAGGTGGCGGTGGCTCCGGTCTCGCCCGAGCTGAGCGCGCTCACGGGCGCGGCCCTCAACGTCAACGGCCGGCCCGACGGCCTACGCGAGGCGGTCTCGGCCTTCTTCGCGGAGCATGCGGGTGTCTGGGAGGTTCGGGCGCAGCTTCTCACCGACCGCGAGACCATGCCGGTCGAGGACGCCTCGGTCCCCTGGCCGGAGGCGCAGAGCCCCTACGTGGCGGTGGCGCGGATCACGGTGTCGCGGCAGGAGAGCTGGAGCGCGGGCAAGCGGGCGAGCCTGGACGATGGCCTCGCCTTCAGCCCCTGGCACGGGATCGAGGCGCACCGCCCCCTCGGCTCGGTCATGCGGGCCCGCCGGGCGGTCTACCCGCGCTCGGCTGGCTTCCGCGCTGAGCGCAACGGCTGCCCGATCCACGAGCCGCGGGCCGTCCCGCCGGCCGCGGGATAGCGGCGCTCAGAGGAACTTCGCCGGGTCCGTCTCGGGCGGGGGCGGGGCGACGTCCACGCGGTTCCACCAGCCGCCGCCGAGCGCCTGGAACAGGGCGGCGGTGTCGGCGTACTGGGTGGCCCGCGCGCCCGCCGAGGTCACGAGCGCCGAGAGGTAGCCCTGCTGGGCGATCAGCACCTGGGTCGAGGTGACGGCGCCCGCCGCGTATTGCTTGCGCACGAGGCCGAGGCTCTGGCCGGTGGCGCTCTCGGCGGCCTGTGCGGCGGCGACGGCCTGCGCATCCGATTGCAGGGCGCGCAGCGTGTCGGCGACGTTCTGGAAGGCCGCGATCACTGTGGCGCGGTACTGCGCCTGCGCCTGCGTCAGCGTCTCCTCCGAGGCGCGCTGGCGCCGGTAGAGCGTGCCCGCGTCGAAGATGGGCGCCGTCGCCTGCCCGATGATGGTGAAGAAGCCCGCGCCCGGGTTGGTGAGCTGCGCGATGCGCACCGCGCTCGACCCGCCCGTCGCCGTGATGTTGAATTGCGGCAGGCGGTTGGCCAGGGCCACGCCGACGCCCGCGCTCGCCTGCTGCACCAGCGCCTCGGCGGCCTTCACGTCGGGCCGCTGCTGCACGAGGCGCGAGGGCAGGCTGACCGGCAGCTTCGTCGGCAGGCGCAGGGCGGCCAGGGTGAAGGTCTCGCCGACCTCCTCGCTCGGCAGGCGGCCGGCGAGCGCGGTGAGCAGGTTGCGCTGCTGGGCGAGCTGCTTCTCCAGCGGCGGCAGCAATTGCTGCGAGAGCGAGAGCGCGGCCTGCTGCTGCACCACGTCGGCCCCCGCGATCTGCCCGAGAGAGAGCTGCTTGTTGTAGAGCTGGAGCACCTCGGTCTGCGCCTGGATCACCCGCTTCGTTGCGTCGATCTGGGCGCGGAGCGCCGCTTCCTGGATCGCCGCAGTGACGACGTTGGCGGTCAGGCTGAGATAGGCGGCCTCGAGCTGGAAGCGCTGGTTCTCGGTCTGAGCCTCGAGCGCCTCGATCTGGCGGCGATTGCCGCCGAACACGTCCGGGTTGAACGAGACCAGCACCTGCGGGGTGTAGAGGCTGTAGAGATACTGGGTCTGGTTCTGCAGGGGCGATTGCAGGTCGAGCCCCGGGGCCCGGGATCCCTGCGCCTGCGGGTTGGCCGTCAGGGTCGGGAACAGCGTGCCCTTCTGGGCGAGCACGTTCTGCTGGGCGATGCGCAACGAGGCCTGGGCCGCCTCGAGGTTCGGGTTGTTGGCGAGCGCCTCCTCCACGAGGCGGTTCAGCGCCTTCGAGTGGAACAGCCTCCACCACTGGCCGGGAATGTCGGCGCCGGCCACGAAGCTCTGATCGGCCGAGCCGCCCTGGCCCGTCGAGACCTTGTCGGCGGCGCTGGGGTTCCTGAGCGGCTCGCGGGTGTAGCGGCCGACGGGGGGCGCCTCGGGCGCGACGAAGTCCGGCCCGACCGCGCAGGCGCCGAGGGCGGCCGACAGCAGGCCTGCCGCGAGCAGGCCGGCCGCTCGCGCGGCCCCGCGCCGGTCTCGTGCCACATCCGCCACGCCGCCGGCCCCCACCCTGGCATCGCGCACCCGGCCGTCGGGTGCTCGCCGCCCGCAGAGGAGCGCTCCGCGGTCGCCTGTCAACGCCACGCCGGGACCTCCGGCCGTTCGGCCCGTGCCTGTTGCGCCCGCATCACGCGGCCACCCGGTGCGCGGCGGGCTTGGCCGCCGGGTTGGGCCGCCGCCGCGAGAACAGCGAGATCAGCACCGGCAGCACCACGAGGATCAGGTTCGGGGCGAGCAGGATGCCGCCGACCACCACCAGAGCCAGGGGCTTCTGCACCTGCGAGCCGATGCCGGTGGAGACCGCGGCCGGCAACAGGCCGACGCAGGCCGCCACGCAGGTCATCATCACCGGCCGCATCCGCACGATCGAGGCGTGCCAGACCGCCTCGGCCCGCTGCCAGCCCTCGTCCATCAGCTGGTTGTAGTAGGCGAGCAGGATCACGCCCTCCATCGTCGAGATGCCGAACAGGGCGATGAAGCCGATCGCCGCCGAGATCGAGAACGGGGTGCCGGTCAGCGTCAGCGCGAAGATGCCGCCGATCATCGCCATCGGGATCACCGAGAGGGTGAGCAGCATGTCGGTGACGGAGCTGAAGTTGATGAACAGGAGCAGCGCGATCAGCAACAGGGTGATCGGCACAACGAGGCTGAGCCGGGCCACGGCGTCCTGCAGGTTGGTGAACTGGCCGACCCATTCGAGGTGGTAGCCCGCCGGCATGTCGACCTCGTCGCGCACCCGGCGTTGCGCCTCGATCACCGCGCTGCCGAGATCGCGCCCGCGCACCGAGAACTTCACCGGGATGTAGCGCTCCTGGTCCTCGCGGTAGATGAAGGCCGCGCCCGAGACGAGCTCCACCGTGGCGATCTCGGAGAGCGGCACCTGGACCACGCCGCCGGCCGGGTTCGGTGCCCCGATGGTGATGTTGCGGATCGTCTCCAGCGAGGAGCGGTACGTCTTGGCGAGGCGCACCCGCATGGGGAAGTGCCGGTCCGAGCCGTATTCGTAGAGGTCGCCCGCGTTCTGCCCGCCGATGGCGGCGGCGACGGTGGTGTTCACGTCGCCGATCGAGAGGCCGAAGCGGGCGGCCTTGTAGCGGTCGACGTCGATCCGCACCGTGGGCTGCCCGAGCGAGGTGAAGACCGCGAGGTCGGTGATGCCCGGCACGGTGGCGAGTACCGCCTTGACGTTCTCGGCGGTCTTGGTCAGCGCCGCGAGGTCGTTGCCGTAGATCTTGACCGAGTTCTCGCCCTTCACACCTGAGGCCGCCTCCTGGACGTTGTCCTCGATATACTGGGAGAAGTTGAACTCGATCCCGGGGAATTCGGCGTCCAGCCGCTTCGACAGGGTGCGGATCAGGGTCTCCTTGTCGAGGCCCTTGCGCCACTGGTCGATCGGCTTGAGCGGCGCCAGGATCTCGACGTTGAAGAAGCCGGTGGCGTCGGTGCCGTCCGAGGGCCGGCCCTGGTGCGAGATCACGGTGACGACCTCGGGCACCTCGGTGAAGATCTTGCGCAGGCGCTGGACGTAGGCGTTGCCCGCCTCCAGCGAGATCGAGGCCGGCATGGTGCCGCGCACGTAGAGGTTGCCCTCCTCGAGCTTGGGCAGGAACTCCAGGCCGAGGTTGCGCGCGGCGATGCCCGAGACCAGCAGGATCGCCAGGGTGACGGCGAGCGACAGCACCCGGTTGCGCAGGCCGAAGCCCAGGATGATCTCGTGGCCGAAGCGCAGCACCCGCACGATCAGGGTGTCGTGCTCCTCGACGTGCTTGGGCAGGATCAGCGCGGAGAGCGCGGGCGAGACCGTGAAGGTGGCGATCAACCCGCCGACCAGCGCGTAGGCGTAGGTCTTGGCCATCGGCCCGAAGATGTGACCCTCGACGCCCGTCATGGTGAAGAGCGGCAGGAAGCCCACGATGATGATCGTGGCCGAGAAGAAGATCGCGCGGTTCACCTCGGCGCCCGCGATCGCGATGGCGCCGAGGCGCCCCGTCAGCCCGCCGGGCGCCGGCTGGCCCTCCGCGTGCTCGGGCTCGGCGAGGTGCCGGAACACGTTCTCGACCATGATCACGGTGGCGTCGACGATCAGGCCGAAATCGATGGCGCCGAGCGAGAGCAGGTTGGCCGAATCGCCGCGCACCACCAGGATCAGGATGGCGAAGCCGAGGGCGAAGGGGATCGTCGCCGCCACGATGATGGCGCTGCGCAGGGACCCCAGGAACAGCCACTGCACCACGAAGACCAGCACCACGCCGAAGACGAGGTTGTGCATCACGGTGTGCGTCGTGGTGTGGATCAGCCCCGAGCGATCGTAGATGCGCTGGATCTTCACGTCGGGCGGCAGGATCGTCGAATTGTTGATCCGGTCGATCTCGGCCTCGACCCGGCGCAGCGTCGGCAGGCTCTGGCCGCCGCGGCTCATCAGCACGATGCCCTCGACCACGTCGGGCTGGTCGTCGTGACCGACGATGCCGAGCCGCGGCGCGTTCGAGACGCGCACCTCGGCCACGTCCCGCACCAGCACCGGCACGCCGTTGACCTGCGTCAGCATGGTGTCGCGGATGTCGTCCATGTCGCGGATCAGGCCGACGCCGCGCACCACCGCCGATTGCTCGCCGACGTTGAGCGTCTGGCCGCCGACATTGATCGAGGAGTTGTTGAGCGCGGTGACGAGCTGCACCAGGGTCATGCCCTGCGCCTGCAAGCGGGTCAGGTCGACGGCGATCTCGTACTCCTTGGCCTTGCCCCCGAAGGCCGTGACGTCGACGACGCCCGGGATCGCCTTGAAGCGGCGCTGCAGCACCCAATCCTGCAGGGTCTTCATGTCCGCCGACGAGTAGCCCGCCGGCCCGACGAGCTTGTAGCGCATGATCTCGCCCACGGGGCTCGTCGGCGAGATCTGCGGCTGGGCACCGTTGGGCAGGGGCGCCGCCTGCGAGAGGCGGTTGAGCACCCGCTGCAGCGCCTCCTCGTACGTGTACTCGTAGTTGAACTGCACCTTCACGTCGGAGAGGCCGAACAGCGAGATGGTGCGCACCACCGTGGCGTTGGGGATGCCCGCCAGCGCCACCTCGAGCGGGATGGTGATGTAGCGCTCGATCTCCTCGGCCGACTGGCCGGGATTCTGGGTGATCACGTCCACGAGCGGCGGGACCGGATCGGGATAGGCCTCGATGTTGAGCTGGGTGTAGCTCGCGTAGCCGAGGCCCAGCATCATCACGAACATGAGGAACACCAGCACGCGCTGGCGCAGGGAGAAGACGATCAGGCTGTTCATCGCGCTGTCCCCAGGGCCGTGCCGGGTGCGGTCGCGCCCATCGCCGTCACGACGCCTTGTCGCCGGAGGCCGCCCGGTCGATGAACAGGGCGCCGCGGGTGACGATCTCCTCGCCCGGGCTTATCCCGTCGACGACCTGGGCGTTCTCGCCGTTGATGAGCCCGAGCTTCACGGCGCGGGCCGCGATGGTGCCGTCCGGCCGCGCCACCCAGACATGGGCGTCGGCGCCCTCGTAGACGATCGCCGCGAGCGGCACGGCGGGCGAGGGCTGCGCCTTGCCGGTGATGATGGTGAAGCTCGCGAACATCTCGGGCTTCAGAACACGGTCGGCGTTGTCGACCTCGCTGCGCACGGCGAGCCGGCGCGTCGCCGGGTCGAGGCTCGCGGCCATGTAGTTGACCCGCGCCTTGAACACCCGCGCCCCGAAGCCCGCGACCTTGGCCTCGACCTCCTGGCCGATGCGGATCTTCGGGACCTCGCTCTCGCGCACGTTGGCGATGAGCCAGACGGTGGAGAGGTCGCCGATCACGAAGACCGGATCGCTCGACGCGTTGAGATACTGCCCGACGCCGACCTTGCGCTGCACGATGGTGCCGGCGATCGGCGCGCGGATCTGGGTCTCGGAGCTCAGCGTCCCGTTCTTCACGAAGCCCGCGATCTCCGCATCGGTCTTCCCGAGCAGGCGCAGCCGGTTCTTCACCGCGTCGAGGGCGGCCTCGGCGGTCTTCAGGTCGCTCTGGGCGGCGATCACGTCGTTCTGGGCGGATTGGTAGTCCTTCAGGGCCACCGCCTTGGCGGCGAACAGCTCCTGCTGGCGCGCCGCGATGGTCTGGTCGAGCTTCAGTAGGGCCTGCTGCTTCTGGAGGTTGTTGAGCGCCGCCTGATAGTCGCTCTGCGCCTGGACCATGTCGGTGGCCTCCAGCGTGAGCAGCACGTCGCCGGCCTTCACGTCGTCGCCCGCCCGGACGTTCACCCGGGTGACGCGGCCGGAATAGGGAGGCACCACCGGCACGTTGTCGTCCTCGTTGACGGCGATGCGCCCCTCCGCCGTGCCCTCCGGCCGGAAGGTCATGGTCGGCACCGGGTGGATCTCGAAGGCGATGCGCTGCTCCTTGGTCGGCCGGAACACGCGCTCGCCGGTTGCGGTCTTCTCCCCCTCCTCCGCCTTGTCCTCCGCATCCTCGCTCTTGGTGAAGCTCTGCACGTAGGCGATCACCCCCTCGGCGGCGTCGCGCACCGGCTGCGGGAAGATCGCCGCCGCCGCGACGACGGCGACGACGGTCAGCAGCACGGCCGCGATCGGCATGAGGCCCGAGCGGCGCCCGCGGGCGCGCGCGGCCGCCGTACCGGCGGCGGGTTCGAGGGGGTTGCGGGCGTCCATCATGGATCTCGGGTCGTACGGTCGGGCGGGCGCGGTTCCGGCGGGGGTGGACAGCGGGTGATTCGCGCCTGCATCCGCAATCACCACCCAACCGACCGATAGCGCTTTTCTAAGGCGGGCGATGCAGCGCACGACAAGCTTTTTGCGGGCGTTGCACGCGCGCATCCACCGGCGGTTTCCGGAAGTCGGCAAACGGCTTAGCCGATGGGCAGCGGCGTTTCGGCAGCGCACGCGCCCAGTGATCTCGCGGTGCCGTGATGGATGGCGCGGGCCGGGCCGGAGGCCCTTCGGCGCGCTGCCCCGTGGGCCTAGTGCCGGTCCCGCGCGCAAGCCCCGCATGCGCATCCCGGGCGCAATCGGCGCGGCCGATGGCGGGCGGCGAGAAACAACCGCGCCGCGGGCCGGTTGCCCGCTTGCAGGGCCGGACCGCGAGCCGTCGGCCGAGTGGAGCGGGGCCTCCGCGCGACCGCCGCCTCCCGGCGGAGGCGGGACCGAGCCGCGAGCGGCATGAGGAGTGGCAGCGATGGTGCAGCAGGTCCCGATCGATCCCCAGGCACGCGCCGACGACCCGCGGGCGGATTCCGAGCGCGACGACGCCACCCACGAGGTGCTGCCCGATCTAGCCTATCAGCGTCAGGTCATCGTCAACGTCGCCTATATCGGCCGCCCCGAGGAGCCCGGCTGGGTGCTGGTGGATGCGGGCTTTCCCGGCAGCCGCGGCCGGATCGAGAAGGCTGTCGAGCGCCGCTTCGGCAAGGGATCGCGCCCGGCCGCCATCCTGATGACCCACGGCCATTTCGACCATGTCGGCGTGCTGGAGGATCTCGCCCGCGACTGGGCCGTGCCGATCTACGCCCATCCCCTGGAGCGGCCGTATCTCGACGGCAGCGCGGCCTACCCGCCGGGGGATGCCAGCGTCGGCGGCGGCGCCATGGCCCTGGCCTCGCCGCTCTTCCCGACGAAGCCCGTCGACGTCTCGGCCCAGCTCCGGGATCTTCCGGCCGACGGCAGCATCCCGGAGCTGCCGGATTGGCGCTGGATCCACACGCCCGGTCACTCGCCCGGCCACGTCTCGTTCTGGCGCGAGGGCGACCGCACCCTGATCGCGGGCGACGCCTTCATCACCACCGCGAGCGAATCGGCCTACGAATCGATCATGCAGACGCCCGAGATCCACGGGCCGCCGAAATACCTCACCATCGACTGGCCGGCCTCCCGGGACTCGGTCCGGGCGCTCGCCGCGCTCCGGCCCGAGCGCGCGATCACCGGCCACGGCCGCGCCTTCGCGGGGCCGGACCTGCGCGTCGGCCTCGAGACCCTGGCCCGCGACTTCGACCGGATCGCCGTGCCGGAGCAGGGCCGCTACCTCGAGCGGCCCGCCCGCGCCGCGGACGGCTCGGCCTACCGCACGCCCTGAGGGCCCCGTCCCGAGTCGCTGGCGGTCTTCTGCATGTCCTGACGCCCGGCGCCGCCTGTCACCCGGCGCCGGTTGCACTGCAGCGTGCGGCATGCTCTCCTAGGCTCGTCCAATCAAGGCGATACGGGAGAGCCCAGCCACGGCAGATCCGCCGCGAGCATGGCGCCGACGGAGCAACCACCCCCGGAAACTCTCAGGCACAATCACCGTATCGTTGGACAATCTGGAGAGAGGCGCCTGACGGCGTCCACCGAAGGAGAAACCTCCCGCCCCGGCGCGAGGGAAGCTCTCAGGTAACCGCGACAGATGGGGGCAGCCGGAAACGCTCGTGAGGAGCCTTCCGGACGCACGCTGTCGTGGAGAATCCAGAATGCCGGCGCACGCCCCCACTGCTGCCCCCGAATCCCTCGCAACCACCCCGCTCCACGACCTGCACCGGCGCCTCGGCGCCCGGATGGTGCCGTTCGCAGGCTACGCCATGCCGGTCCAGTACCCGGCCGGGCTGCTGGCCGAGCACCTGCACACCCGCGCCGCGGCCGGCCTGTTCGACGTCTCGCATATGGGCCAGATCGCGCTCAGGGCCGACACGCCCGCCGAGGCCGCCCGCGCCCTCGAGGCCCTGATCCCCGCCGACATCCTCGGGCTCAAGCCCGGGCGCCAGCGCTACGGTCTGCTCACGGACGCCGCCGGCGGCATCCTCGACGACCTGATGGTGGCCAATCTCGGCGGCCGCCTCGTCCTCGTCGTCAACGCGGCGAACAAGGCGGCGGACGCCGCGCATCTGCGGGAGAACCTGCCTCCCGGGGTGACGATCGAGATCCTGCCCCGCGCCCTGCTGGCGCTCCAGGGCCCGGGCGCCGAGGCGGCCCTGGCGCGGCTCGCGCCCGAGGTCGCGGCGATGCGCTTCATGGATGCCCAGGCGGTGACGATCCTGGGCGCGTCCTGCCTCGTCACCCGCTCGGGCTATACCGGCGAGGACGGGTTCGAGATCTCGACCCCGGAGGATTGCGCCGAGCCGATCGCCGAGGCGCTGCTCACCGATCCGGCCGTGCGCCCGGTGGGCCTCGGCGCCCGCGACTCCCTGCGGCTCGAAGCCGGCCTGTGCCTGCACGGCAGCGACATCGACGCGGGTACGAACCCGGTCGAGGCCGGCCTCGCCTGGGCGATCGCGCCGGTTCGCCGAAGCGGCGGCGCCCGCGCCGGCGGCTTCCCGGGGGCCGAGATCGTGCTGGCGGCCCTGGCGGACGGCCCGGCGCGGCGGCGCGTCGGCCTCAGGGCCGAGGGCCGCGCCCCCGTGCGCGGCGGCGCCCCGCTCTTCGCCGAGGCCGAGGGCGGCGAGGCGGTCGGCCGCGTCACCTCCGGGGGCTTCGGCCCGAGCGTCGGGGCGCCTGTGGCCATGGGCTACCTGCCCGCCGACCTCGGCGTGCCCGGCACGCGCGTCTTCGCGGAGCTGCGCGGCCAGCGCCTCGCGCTCGCCGTTTCCCCCCTCCCCTTCCTCCCCGCCGGCTTCAAGCGCCGCTGATTCTTCGGAGCAGAGACCCATGCTGAGATTCACGCACGAGCACGAGTGGCTGAAGCTTGAGGACGGGATCGCCACGGTCGGCATCACCGCCCACGCCGCCGAGCAGCTCGGGGACCTCGTCTTCGTCGAGCTGCCGAAGGTCGGCGCGGCCCTGACCAAGGGCGCGTCGGCGGCGGTCGTCGAGTCGGTCAAGGCCGCCTCCGACGTCTACGCACCGCTCGACGGCGAGGTCACCGCGGTCAACGAGGCCGTGGTGGCGGCGCCCGAGACCGTCGGCAGCGATCCGCAGGGGGCGGGGTGGCTCTACCGGCTGCGCCTGAAGGACCCGGGCGACATGGACGCCCTGCTGGACGAGGCGGCCTACGCCGCCCTGCCGAAGTGAGCCGCGGGGAGCCCGAGATGACCGCCTACGATCCCTATGACTTCGCCAATCGCCGCCATATCGGCCCGACCGCGGCCGAGATCGGGCAGATGCTCGACGCGGTGGGCGCGCCGAGCCTCGACGCGCTGATGGACGAGACCCTGCCCGCCGACATCCGGCAGGCCGAGGGCCTCGCCTTCGGGCGGCCCCTCACCGAGCGGCGCGCCATCGAGCGCATGCGCGAGACAGCCGACCGCAACCGGCTCCTCGTGTCGCTGATCGGCCAGGGCTACCACGGCACCACCATGCCGCCCGCGATCCAGCGCAACATCTTCGAGAACCCGGCCTGGTACACCGCCTACTCGCCCTACCAGCCGGAGATCAGCCAGGGCCGGCTCGAGGCGCTGCTGAATTTCCAGACGCTGGTCTGCGATCTCACCGGGCTCGACGTCGCCAACGCCTCGCTGCTCGACGAGGCCACCGCGGCGGCCGAGGCGATGGGCATGGCGCGCCGCGTCGCGGCCTCGACGCAGGACGCGTTCTTCGTCGACCGGGACTGCCTGCCCCAGACCATCGCGGTCCTGCGCACCCGCGCCGCGCCGCTCGGCTGGCAGGTGATCGTCGGGGATCCCGAGACCGACCTCGATCCGGGGGCGGTGTTCGGGGCGCTCTTCCAGTATCCGGGCGTGAACGGCGCGATCCACGACGTCGGCCCCCAGATCGCCGCGCTCCACGCGGCCGGCGCCGTCGCGGTGATGGCCGCCGATCCGCTGGCGCTGACGCTGCTCAAGCCGCCCGGCGAGATGGGAGCCGACATCGCGGTCGGCTCGATGCAGCGCTACGGCGTGCCGATGGGCTACGGCGGCCCGCACGCCGCCTACATGGCGACGCGCGACGCCCACAAGCGCGCGCTGCCCGGCCGCATCGTCGGCGTCTCGGTGGACGCCCGCGGCAACCGCGCCTACCGCTTGGCGCTCCAGACCCGCGAGCAGCATATCCGGCGCGAGAAGGCGACCTCGAACATCTGCACCAGCCAAGTGCTGCTCGCCGTCGTCGCCTCGATGTACGCCGTGTTCCACGGGCCGGCCGGGCTGAAGGCCATCGCACAGCGGGTGCATCGCGACGCGGTGCGGCTCGCCGACGGCCTCACGGCGCTCGGCTTCACGGTCGAGCCCGCGCATTTCTTCGACACCATCACGGTCGCGGTCGGCCCGTTCCAGGGCGTGATCCTGGCGAACGCCGTCGCGAACGGCGTGAACCTGCGCAAGGTCGGCGGGGACCGCATCGGCATCACCCTGGACGAGCGCACCCGGCCCGACATCCTGCAGGCGGTCTGGCGCGCCTTCGGGGGCACCGGCGCGGCCTTCGACGCGGCCTCCCTGGAGACCGCGCCCGCGGCGCGGCTGCCCGAGGCCCTGTGCCGGACCTCGGCCTTCCTCACCCACCCGATCT
This sequence comes from Methylobacterium sp. HJ2, assembly GCF_056431005.1. Classification (NCBI taxonomy): domain Bacteria; kingdom Pseudomonadati; phylum Pseudomonadota; class Alphaproteobacteria; order Hyphomicrobiales; family Methylobacteriaceae; genus Methylobacterium; species Methylobacterium sp. HJ2. The sequence continues at coordinate 75,716 of NZ_JBWJYM010000002.1, forward strand.
TCCACATGAACCGGGCCGAGAGCGAGATGACGCGCTACATGCGCCGCCTCGCCGACCGCGACCTCGCCCTCGACCGGGCGATGATCCCGCTCGGGTCCTGCACGATGAAGCTCAACGCCACCGCCGAGATGCTGCCGATCTCCTGGCCGGAATTCTCGGAGATCCACCCCTTCGTGCCCGAGGACCAGGCCGCGGGCTACCGCGCGCTGATCGACGACCTCTCGGACAAGCTCTGCGCCATCACCGGCTACGCGGCGATCTCGATGCAGCCGAACTCGGGCGCGCAGGGGGAATATGCGGGCCTGCTCGCGATCCGGGCCTATCACCTGTCGCGCGGCGACGGGCATCGCACGATCTGCCTGATCCCCTCCTCGGCTCACGGCACCAACCCGGCCTCGGCGCAGATGTGCGGGATGAGCGTCGTGGTGGTCGGGGCGGATTCGAACGGCAACGTCGACGTGGCGGACTTCCGCCGCAAGGCCGAGTTGCACGGGCCCAACCTCGCGGCCTGCATGATCACCTACCCGTCGACCCACGGGGTGTTCGAGGCGCGGGTGCGCGAGATCTGCTCGATCACGCATTTCCACGGCGGCCAAGTCTATCTCGACGGCGCCAACCTGAACGCGCTGGTCGGGCTGGCGCGGCCCGGCGACATCGGGGCGGACGTGAGCCACCTCAACCTGCACAAGACCTTCTGCATTCCGCATGGCGGCGGGGGTCCCGGCATGGGGCCGATCGGCGTCAAGGCGCACCTCGTCCCGTTCCTGCCCTCCGATCCGCGCACGGGCGAGGCCGGGGCGGTCTCGGCCGCGCCCTTCGGCTCGGCCTCGATCCTGCCGATCTCGTGGAGCTACTGCCTGATGATGGGCGGGCGCGGCCTGACCCAGGCGACACGGGTGGCGATCCTCAACGCCAACTACATCGCGGCGCGGCTCGCGGGCGCCTACCCGATCCTCTACGCGGGCGAGCGGGGCCGGGTGGCGCACGAGTGCATCGTCGATGTGCGGCCCTTCCAGAAGAGCGCGGGCGTCGGCGTCGAGGACATCGCCAAGCGGCTGATCGATTGCGGCTTCCACCCGCCGACCATGAGCTGGCCCGTGGCCGGGACCCTGATGATCGAGCCGACCGAATCCGAGACCAAGGGCGAGATCGACCGCTTCTGCGACGCCATGCTGGCGATCCGCGAGGAGATCCGGGCGATCGAGGACGGCCGCTCCGACCGCGCGGACAACCCGCTCAAGCACGCGCCGCACACGGTGCAGGACCTGATCGGGCCGTGGGAGCGGCCCTATTCCCGCGAGGCCGCCTGCTTCCCGGCCGGCAGCTTCCGGATGGATAAGTACTGGCCGCCGGTGAACCGCGTCGACAACGCCTACGGCGACCGGAACCTGATGTGCTCCTGCCCGCCACCGGAGAGCTACGAGGCGGCCGCGGAGTGAGGGCGCCCGCCTGACGATCGTCCGCTTGGCGACGCGGGGGCCCGCGGCGTAGACCTTGCCGGCCGTAAAGCCCGGCCGGCAGGGAGCCGCGGCGAAGCCAGGGAATGCCCGGAATGCCCCTCGATGCGACCGCGCGCGGCGTCTACCCGATCGCCCCGACCCCATTCCACCCGGACGGGCGGCTCGACCTCGACTCGATCGACCGCCTGACGGACTTCTACGCGGGCTGCGGCGCGACCGGGCTGACGGTGCTCGGCGTGATGGGCGAGGCGGGCAAGCTCGACCAGGCGGAGGCCATCGCGGTCGCCACGCGCTACATCCGGCGGGCGGACGGCCTGCCGGTGATCGTCGGCGTCTCGGCGCCGGGCTTCGCCGCAATGGCCGCGCTCGCCCGCAGCGCGATGGAGGCGGGGGCGGCGGGCGTGATGATCGCGCCGCCCAACATCCTGCGCACCGACGACCAGATCGTCGGCTACTATGCCCAGGCCGCCGCCGCGATCGGCGCGGACGTGCCCTTCGTGATCCAGGATTATCCGCTGACCTTCAGCGTGGTGATGACGCCGGGCGTCATCCGCCGCATCGTCCAGGACAACCCAGCCTGCGTGATGCTCAAGCACGAGGACTGGCCGGGCCTGGAGAAGATCTCGGCGCTGCGCGGCTTCCAGAGGGACGGGTCTATGCGCCCGATCTCGATCCTGTGCGGCAACGGCGGCCTGTTCCTCGACTTCGAGTGCGAGCGCGGGGCCGACGGCGCGATGACCGGCTACGCCTTCCCCGACATGCTGGTGGACGTGGTGCGCCTGTCGGGTACCGGCGACCGGGACGCCGCCCACGATCTGTTCGACGCCCACCTGCCGCTGCTGCGCTACGAGCAGCAGCCGGGCGTCGGGCTGGCGGTGCGCAAGTATGTCATGGCCCGGCGCGGCCTGATCGCGTCGGACGCCCAGCGCCGCCCGGGCGGCGCGATGAGCGCGGCGGCGACGGCCGAGGTCGAGTACCTGCTCGGGCGCCTCGCCCGGCACGATCCCCGCGCCGCCCTGGCCCCGGTCTGACAGCCCCACTCCGTCAGGTCCCAATCTGCCAGACCGCGGTCTGCCAAGCCCCGGTCTGATAAATCCCGGTCTGCCAAGCCGCCGTGCGATCGTCCCCGCGGCCGAGATCGGCGCCCGCCCGTGCCGGGCGGCTAACATCTGATACATCCACACCGGTATTCGCGGGCACAGCCGCGCGTGAGAAGCAGTCGCTTCCAGAACCGGTGCGGTTTCGGGCAGATCGAAGGTCGCCGCGGGGCATCGGCAAGGCCGAGCGATTGCAAAGGCTTAAGCCGTCCGCAGCGAAGACAGGAGCGCAAGGTCGAACGCCGCCCGCATCCGCACGTCTGTGCTCGCTGCATTGCCCCTGCGGGCAGCTAGACATGCATCCGGATCCAAGCTCGGCTGGCGAGGATCAGGCATATGCCGATCTAGTCACAAGGAATTGCCATTTGATGCTTGCTTTCTTTGATAAATATCATACCTCGATCCGAGGGGGCCGCCGGTCTAGGATGAAGGACGAGGATCGCAAGTATGTCGGACACCGAAGCACCGTCGCAGCCGAGCTACATCGAGCGCACCGTCGATGTCGTCGCGGCCTATGTCTCCAACAATTCGATTCCGACCGCGGAATTGCCGGCCCTCATCGCCAGCGTTCATGAAGCGCTGAATACGATTGCCTCCGGACCAGCCCATGCGGCCGTCGAGACGGTCGAGAAGCCGACGCCGGCCCAGATTCGCAAGTCGATCCGCCCGGATGGACTGATCTCCTTTATCGACGGCAAGGCCTACAAGACGCTCAAGCGTCACCTGACCAAGCACGGCCTCGACCCGCACAGCTACCGCGAGCGCTACGGCCTGCCGGCGGATTACCCGACCACCTCGGCGAACTACTCGGCCCAACGTTCGGCGCTGGCCAAGAGCCTCGGCCTCGGGCAGCCCGGCCGTGCCGCGACGCCTGAGCCGGCCGCCGAGCCGGAGGCCGCCGCCGAGCCAGAGGCCGCACCGTCGAAGCGCGGCGGGCGCAAGAGCGCGGCACCGGCCAAGCGCGGCAGCCGCAAGAGCGTCGAGGCGGCCTGAGCGGCGGCAGGATTGGCCTGGGCCGCGCGTGGACCGCCCGCGCGAACCCGCCTGACCCGTCGCGGCCGGGATAAGCCCGCGCGCGGGATCGGGAAATCAGAGCGCGGCGCGGCGCCCGAGCAGCCAGCCGCGCGCGCGCGCCACCAGCGCCGGGCGCACCTGCGCCGCCTCCGCCGCATCGAGCAGGGGTGAGCGCGCGAGGGCGTCGAGATAGGCGGATTCCGCGTCGCGGCAGGTGCGCAGGGCGGCGTCCGCGGCGAGCGCAGGGCTCGTCAGCAGCGCTCCAGCCTCGAAGTTCCGGTTGAGGCAGCCGTGCCACGCCGTCTGTCGGTCGCCGGCCTCGCCAGCCAGCACCGACGGCGCGAGGCCGACGACGAGACATCCGGCGAGAGCGAGAGACCGGGATCGGATCATGGTGAAGCCGCCGCGAGCGTTGGCGGCAGCCTGCGACCGACGCGGTTAAGATCTCGCTAACCCTGCGATGCCGCACCTGTCCCGCGGTGAGCGGGCGTCATACGGATCCGGGCTTCGCGCGAGCCCCGCGCGGGGCACACGATCAGGTCCCGGCTTCCGGCCAGCGGAAGACGGATCACCGGTTCGCGGTGGTGACGGGCGACGAGACGCCGCCGAGGCTGACCCAGGCGACGGCGTCCTGGCTCTCGCGCTTGACGAAGATGTAGCCGGTGCGGTGCCAGGGCAGGATCTGGTTGGTCTTGTTGTCGAGCACGAGGTCGCCGCGGTCGGTGATCAGGGTGAGCACGGCGTGGCCCTCGCCCTTCTCGTCGATCACCACCGTCATGCGCATGGCCCGCCGCGGCAGCCCGGCGGCGGCCAGGAGGTGGCGCTTGAGCAGCTGGAAGTCCTCGCAATCGCCGATGCCGTCCTCGGCCAAGTCCCAGCGGTCGGGCACGCCCAGGTGCTCCTGGTCGGTCATGGCCTGCACGCTCTTGTTCACGCGCTTGTTGATGGCCACGATGCTCGACCACAGCGCCGGCGTCAGGCTGATGCGCGCCGGCTCGGACCGGTCCGTGGCGCATTCCGCCGCGTAGGACTGGCAGAACGTCACCCACGCCGCCAGTGGCTTCGCCGGGCCGGCCGGGGTGGCGATGCTGGGGGCGGGCAGCGAGGCCAGGGTCTGAGCCTGGGCCGGGAGGCCGGCGCCGGCGAGAAGGGCCGCACCGAACGCCGCGCCGGCGGCGAGGCCGCCCAGGCGCTTCGTCAGGGCCGCCGCAGCATTCCGACGCTTCGAAACCGCGAACCGCATGGCCTTCGATCCAACCCGTTAAGCTCTCGTTAACGGAAGCTCTCACGGCCGAGGCGGCAGGGCAATCGGGGTCTTAACGAAAGGTTAACAGTGTGGGCAACCCTGTGGCGGCGGGGTACCGGACGCGCCCCGCGCGCCCGTGCCGCGGAGGTGGGCTCAGCCCACCGCGACCCCGTGGAGCGCGTCGAAATCGAGGGGCGCGGTGTCGATCACGATCTGGGTCCGGCTGATCACCTCGAGCTTGCGCAGGATCTCGGAGACGTGCGCCTTCACGGTGGAATCGCCGACCTGCAGCTCGTGCGCGATCTGCTTGTTCAGCTTGCCCTGGCGGATCATCATCAGCACGCGCAGCTGCTGCGGCGTCAGCCGGGCCATGCGCTCGGCCAGGGGCGTCTTGCGCGAGCGGGGAGAGGCGGGTGCCGGCCCGTCGGCGAGGCCCGGCGGGATCACCAGGGCCCCCGAGAGCACGTCGGAGATCGCCTGCGTCAGCGTCGCCCGGTCGACGGCCTTCGGCACGAAGCCGGCCGCCCCGTGCTGAAGCGCCTCCCGCATGATGCGCGGATCCTCGTGGCCCGAGACGATCAGGATCGGCACCCGCGGGAAGCGGGCGCGCACCGTGATCAGCCCGTCGAAGCCCGCCACGCCCTGCATCGAGAGATCGAGCAGGGTGAGGTCGATCCCGCTGTTGCGGCCGAGCACGGCGCAGGCGTCGGCGATGCTGTCGGCCTCGTGCAGGACCGCGTCCGGGTAGGCGATCCGGATCGCGCTGCTCAGGGCGTCCCGGAACAGCGGATGGTCGTCGACGATCAGAATGTCCATGGGCTGTCCATCCGCGCGCTCCCGCCGCGCTCGGCCGTCCGGCTCGTTCCCCCTGCACGGTGGCGCGCATTCTCCCAGATGCGCGCCAGCCGGACAATGCTGCCGCTCTCGGCCATTCGGCGGAGACGCGGGACCCGTGGTCGGAGCCGGGCTCCGACCTGCGGGCGGACCCGCGGGCCGGGATGTCCACGGGCGAACGGGGCGCGACCGGCGCCGCGGTTGCGCCGTCCGGCCCTAGGCGACATAATTCATGCTCGGCAACGACGTGCTGCACAAGAACAGGCCCGCCGGACCGGATATTCGAGGACGCGACGCGTTCAGGGCCAGAGGTGGGGCGAGGGCACATGGGACAGGGACCGCGGATGCGCGTCCACCTGTGCGGCATCAGGACGGCCTGGACCGAGGCGGAATCCGCCGAGACGGCCGCCGCCGAGATCGCGGAGGCGGTCGGCCCGGGCGCGGCCCAGCTCGTGGTGTTCTTCGCGCCCGCCTACGACCCCGAGAGCCTGTTGCGCGCCCTGGAGGCGCGCTTTCCCGGCACGCCGATCGCCGGCTGCACCAGTTCCGGCAGCATATCGCCGGAGGGCGGCCTGGAGCGCGGGCTCGTGGCGATCGCGTTCCCGCGCGAGGGCTTCCGCATCGTCTCGACGCTCCTCGACGCGATCGACCATCTCGACGTCGAGCGCACCGCCTCGGCGGTCCGGGCTCTGCGCCGCAGCCTCGGCCCCCAGGACGGGGATCCCGAATCCGCCTCGGCCGGGCGCTGCTTCGCGCTCTCGCTGATCGACGGCCTCGCCAATGCCGAGGAGACGGTGGTCTCGGCCATTGCCTGGGCGCTCGACGGCATCCCTCTCGTCGGCGGCTCGGCGGGCGACGATCTCACCTTCCGGGACGCGGTGGTGCTGCATGGCGGCGGCATCCACCGGCGTGCCGCCGCCGTGCTGCTCGTCGAGACCGACTGTCCCGTGCAGATCTTCAAGAGCGACAATTTCGAGCCGACGGCGACGAAGTTCGTGGTCACCGCCTCGGACGGCGAGCGGCGCATCGTGCACGAGCTGAACGCCGAGCCCGCCGCCCGCGAATACGCGATGGCGGTGGGTCTCGATCCGGAAGGGCTCACACCGATGAGCTTTGCCGCCTACCCGCTCGCCGTGAAGGTCGGCGGCGAGTATTTCTGCCGCTCGATCCGGCGCCTGAACCCGGACGGCAGCCTGAGCTTCTTCTGCGCCATCGACGAGGGCGTCGTGCTGACCCTGGCCGAGCCGCGCGACATCGTGGCGACCACCCGGGACGAACTCCTGCGCCTCGACGCGGCGCTCGGCGGCATCGACCTGATCATCGGCTTCGAGTGCGTGCTGCGCCGGCTCGACGCCGAGAGCCGGCAGGTGCGCCAGGGCGTCGCCGACCTCTACCGGCGCTTCAACGTGGTGGGCTTCGAGACCTTCGGCGAGCAGTACCGGGCGATGCACCTGAACCAGACCTTCACGGGCATCGCCATCGGCCGGCGCCCGTCGTGAGCGCGGCGGTGCTGGACCTGAAGGGCGGGCGCGAGCCGGCGGGTGAGGGCGAGACCGAGGCGGCCCTGCGTCGCCGGGTGGCGAAGCTGGAGCGCATCAACGCCGCGCTGATGGCGCATGTGGAGCGCAGCACGGACCAGCACGGCGGCGCCTACGCCCTGTTCCAGACCGCCATCACCCTCGAGGGCCGCGTCCGCAGCCGCACCGAGGAACTGACCGCGCTGATGCACCGGCTCGAGCATTCCAACGCCGCCCTGGTGGCGGCCAAGGAGGAGGCCGAGACCGCCAACCGCTCCAAGACCCGCTTCCTCACCGCGGCGAGCCACGACCTGCTGCAGCCGCTCAACGCCGCCCGGCTCTCGCTCTCGGCGCTCGCCGACCTGCCGCTCGGCCCGGACGCGCACCTGATCGCGGGGCAGGTGGAGCGCGGCCTGCAGACGATCGAGGACCTGATCAAGACGCTTCTCGACATCTCGAAGCTCGATGCCGGGATCGTGCGGCCGGACCTGCGGGCGCTCGACCTGCCGGACCTGCTCGCGGGGCTCGCCGCGAGCTTCAAGCCCTTCGCCGAGCGCAAGGGCCTGCGCCTCGCGGTGCGCTGCCCGGAGCTGACGGTGACGAGCGATCCGGTGCTGCTGCGGCGCATCCTGCAAAACCTCGTCTCGAACGCCGTGCGCTACACCGCCTCCGGCGGCGTGCTGATCGTCGCGCGGCCCCGGGGCGCGCATATCCGCATCGACGTGATCGATACCGGCTGCGGCATCGGGCCGGACGAGCGCGACCTCGTCTTCGACGAGTTCTACCGCGGCGGCTCGCGGGAGGTCCGCGCCGGCGCCTCCGAGCCCCGCGGCGGGGACCGGGATCGCCCGGCCGATACCGGCGAGCCGGGCCTCGGCCTCGGCCTCTCGATCGTCCGGCGCATGGCCGCGGCCCTCGACCATCCGCTGGCCCTGATCTCGCGCCTCCGCCACGGCACCCGGGTCTCGCTGACGCTGCCCGCGAGCGCCGCGCCCGCGCAGGCGGAGCCGCGGCCGGTCCCGGTGGCGACCCGGCTGTCCGGCGCCCGGGTGCTGATCGTGGAGAACGACGCCTCCACTGCCGATGCCCTGACGCGGCTGCTGCGGAACTGGGAGGCCGAGGTCTCGGCCTTCCGCGACCTCGCGGGGGTGCGGGCGGCGATCGAGGCCGGGGCGCCCGAGCCCGACGTGCTGATCCTCGACTACCATCTCGACGACGGCGCCTGCGGCCTCGACGTCGCCGCCTATCTGCGCAGCACCTGTCCGGCCCCGCTGCCGATCATCCTGACCACGGCCGATTACGCGCCCGAGATCGAGGACCAGGCCGGGCTGCTCGGGGCGGAGCTGGTGCGCAAGCCGATCAAGCCGGCGCAGCTGCGCTCGCTCCTCACCTTCATGCTGACCTGACGCACGGCCTCAACGCCGGCCCCCGAAGCCTCCGGGCCCGCCCAGGCCGGGGCCGCCGAGACCGCCCGGAGCCCCGAGACCGCCCGGGCCGCCCAGACCTCCGGGCGCTCCCAGGCCGCCCGGGACGCCCAGACCGCCCGGCCCCCGGAATTCGCCCGGATTGCCCAATCCGCCCGGATTGCCCAGTCCACCCGGACCGCCGAATCCGCCCGCCCCGTTCGGTCCGAGCCCGCCGCCCGGCCGGGTGTCGATGCCCAGGCCACGCGGCCCCTCGAAGCCGCCGGGGCGCGCGGTCTCGCCGGGACCGAAGCCCCGGCCGCGCTCCTGGCCCGGCAGGCCGCGCAGATCGAGGTGGTCGCGCTCGAAGGCCGGCCCCTCGAAGCGCTGCGGCCGGCCCTCGGCCGGCGGCGCGATCCGGTCCTCGACACGCAGGCGCTCGACGGTGAGGCGGCCGTCGCCCGATACCTCCGTGCTCAGCACCGCGCGCACGCTGCCGCGCCGGGGCACGCCGCCCTCCGGCGCTCCCGCCACGTCGAGGCCGGAGCCCAGCGCCAGCCCGCCCTTGCGGCGGCCGATATAGGCCTCGATCGAGGCCTTGCGGATGCCCGGCGGCAGGCCCGCCTCGGCCGCGTCCCGAACCTGGAGCGCGCCTTCGCGCATCTGCCCGTCGACGAGGGCGCGCCGGCCCGCCGGCAGCGCCTCGGCGCCCGCGAGCCTGAGGCCGCCGATCATCGGGGTGCCGTCGGGCCCGCGCCGCACCGGGCCGGCGACGCGGTCGGGCCCGGGCCCGCGCGGCTCGATCAGGCTCGCCACCACCACGCCGTCCGGGCGGCGCAGGCCGCTCACCGCCACGCGCTGTCCGACGCGCCAGGATCCGCCCGGATCCGCGACGGCGACGCGCTGGCCGAGCACCGTGAGGCGGCCCCCGGCGACGGATTCGATCGGGCCGACCACCTCGCTCAGCACGTCGATGCGGCGCGTGGCGAGACCTTCGCCCTCCGGCCGCGCGACGACGCGGACGACGTGGCCGATGCGCAGATCCGAGGCCCGGGCCGGCGCGCCGTCGATATGGACCGCGACGTCCTCCGGATAGGCGATGCGCAGACCGTTCACCACGATGGAGCCGAAGCGCCGGATCGTCCCGATCACGCCGGTGCCGCCGATGCCGCGGTCACCCTCGCCCGGCGCCTCGGTCGGGCGCGCGCCGGTGCCGCCGATGCCCTGGTCGCGGATCGGCGGCTCGGGCGGCACGCCCTGCGCCGGGGCCCGGCCGGGCAGGCAGAGCCCGCCGAGCCCGGCCAGCAGGTGCAGGACGCGGCGTCGGCTCGGGGCGGGATCGCGCCCCACGCGCCCGCCCCTCACCGGCCGGCGGACGTCTGCGGGGCGGGCGCGACCGCCTCGGCATAGACGTAGAGGCCGAAATTCCAGCGGTGCTCGCCCCCCACATCGGTCTCGCAGGCGGCGTGGGCCTCGCGGTTGGCCTGCTGCAGCGCCTCCATGGCGATCTCGCGCGCCCGTGCCTCGAGCCGCCGGGCGAGGTCCTCGGAGAGGCCGTCGTAATGCACCGCGCGCTCGAGGAAGCGGGGCGCCTCGCCCATGATGTTGGCGACGCTCGCGGCGATGTGGTCGTGCAGGTTGCGGCCGAAATAGTAGAGCTGCGGCTCGCCGCCGCCCTTGGGCACGTAGGCCGCCTCGGCCAGCACGATCCGGTCCCCGGCATCGAGGCTCGCCAGGCCGCGGTCGAGCCACTCGTCGAGCACCGCGCGGGGGCGCAGGTCGCGGGTGACGCCCGAGACGAGGGCCTCGAACGACGGCGCCTCGCCGGGCGCCGCGCGCGGGAGCGGCAGCGGCCGTCCCTGCCCGTCTGTGAAGCGCGGATCGGCGAGCCAGCGGGCGATGATCCGGCTGGTGCGCGAGACCACGGCCGGCACCGCGCTCACCGGCGCGCCGGCCCCGCGCAGGCGGCGCACCTCCTTGCGGTGGATGCCGGTGAGCAGCGAGACGCGGCTGTCCGTCTGCTCCTTGCCGGGCAGGGCGAAGTCGTACTCCGCCACGTTGACGTAGAGCTCGCGCAGCAGGTTCGTCAGCGCCGGGAAGGTGATGCCGCGGGCCACGAACAGGCGCACCAGCGGCCGCAGCAGGCGGGCCACCGGCGCGTGCAGGCTCGCGCCCTCGGGGGATGCGGTCTCGTCCGACATGGACCAAACCATACCCGCGGGATCGTGGGATACAATCCCACAGGGTGCGCCAACGCACAGGCTTCGCCGCTTTTCGCGTTGACGTGTGATTTTTGCCCACGTAATTCTGGCGTGGTCAAGTTTCCCACGAACTCAATGCAGAGAGGCGGACAGCGATGGCCGAACCCCGACCGATCCCCCAGCCGGCGTCGCTGCGTCCCGCGATCCTGCCGCCGCTGCGCCTCGTTCCCGCGATGCCAGGCCGCCCTCTCCCCGCCTTCGATCATGTGCGGCTCGGACGACTCGTCCTGTGCCTGGCCGCGCTCGCTCTGCCCGCCCTCGGGATCGCCGCCGCGGACACGGTCCACCGCGTCGGCGCGCCCGGGACGCGGCAGGCCGCCGCCCTGTCCCTCCCCTCGATCAGGGCGGCGGCACCCCTCGGCGACGTCAGCGGCACCGCTCCGGTGCGGGCGGCGTCGCTTCTGCCCGGCGCGGCGGGTGAGCGGCCATGACCGCGCTCGCCGCCGACCGTCCCGCTCCGCGTCGGACCGCTCCGCCCCGGGCCGCCCCGCGCGAGACCTGCGGCGGTGCCCAGGTGATCGACTTCGCGATCTGCCTGATCCTCGCCGTGACCGTGGTGGGCCTCCTGATGCTGGCCCTCTGATCCGGCGTCCCGAGACCGGCTTCCCGACACCGGCTTTTCTGCCCCCGCGCCATCCCGCCCCGATCCGAACCGCCGCGGCGCGTCGCGCCCGGCGCCGGGTGCGGCACGCGCCCGACACACGCGAGACATCCATGCTCAGACCCCTTCCGACCGTCCTCCTCGGGCTCGCCGCCCTGGGGGCCGTCGCCCCGTCCGCCGTCCTCTCCACAGCCCAGGCCGCCGACCTGCCGCGGCGCGCGCCTCCGCCGGTCCTGCCCAGCCTTCCGGTCTTCACCTGGACGGGGTTCTACGCGGGCGTGAACGCCGGCTACGCCTTCGGAGCGGGCGGTAGCGGCTTCACCGATCCGACCTACGGCGCGGTGACGGGGGGCGGCCGCGGTGGCGGCTTCGCCGGTGGCGGACAGATCGGCTACAATTACCAGTTCACGCCGGGCTCCGGCGTCGTGGTGGGCGTCGAGGCCGATATCCAGGGCACGGCCTTCGCCAAGGCCGACGCGGCCTATCTCGGCACGACGCCCTATTACAGCCTGCGCCCGAGCCTCGACTATTTCGGCACGGTGCGCGGCCGGGTCGGCTACGCCTTCGACCGGGTGTTGATCTACGGCACGGGCGGCTTCGCCTACGGCGACGGCGCCCGCAGCGCCTCTGCGGCCTCCTACACCGGCACCCTGCCGGACACCTTCCGCACCGGCTACGCGGCCGGCGCCGGCATCGAGTACGCCTTCACCGAGAAGCTCTCGGCCAAGATCGAGGCGCTCTACGTCAACCTGCGCCAGGGCTCGCGCACGACCACCGTCTACGATGCCGGCGTTCCGGCCTATTACGGCACCGGCCGCAGCGACGGCGTCTTCGGCCTCGTGCGGGCCGGCCTGAACTACCGGTTCTGAACGGCGGAGCCCGCCTCCCGCAGAGGGACGGCGGGCGCCGCGCTCCTGCCCGCTCAGGCCGCGTCGGGCATGCGGTCGAGGAGCTTGTCGAGGGTGATCGGATAGTCCCGCACGCGGATGCCCGTGGCGTTGTAGACGGCGTTGGCCACCGCCGCGCCGACGCCGCAGATGCCGAGCTCGCCTACGCCCTTGGCCTTCATCGGCGAGGACATCGGGTCGACCTCGTCGAGGAAGATCACCTCCTGGTGCGGGATGTCGGCGTGGACCGGCACCTCGTAGCCGGCCAGATCGTGGTTGGCGAAGAAGCCGCGCTTGGCGTCGACCGCGAGCTCCTCCATCAGCGCCGCGCCCGTGCCCATCACCATGCCGCCGATGACCTGGCTGCGGGCCGATTTAGGGTTGAGGATGCGCCCGGCCGCGCAGACCGCCAGCATGCGCCGGACCCGGATCTCGGCGGTGTCGACATCGACGCCGACCTCGACGAAATGGGCGCCGAAGGTCGATTGCTGCTGCGTCTTCGAGAATTTGCCGAACTCGATCTTGTCCTCGGCCGACAGCGCGCCGTCCGTTGCGGCCTCGGCGAGGGCGACGGCGCGGTTGCCGGAGCGCACCTGGCCGCCCTCGAAGACCGCGTCGGTGGCATTGAAGCCGAGGCGCTGCGCCACGGTCTCACGCAGCTTCACGCAGGCCGCGTAGACGCCCGCCGTCGAGGAATTGGCGCCGAACTGCCCGCCCGAACCCGCCGAGACCGGGAAGTCGGAATCGCCGAGGCGCACCACGACCGTGTCGAGGGGCACACCCATCATCTCGGCGGCGGTCTGGGCGATGATGGTGTAGCTGCCGGTGCCGATATCGGTCATGTCGGTCTCGACCGTGACGGTGCCGGTCGGGTCGAGCCGGACACGCGCCCCGGAGGTCATCACCATGTTGTTGCGGAAGGCCGCCGCCATGCCGGTGCCGACGAGCCATTGCCCGTCCCGGACTTGGCCGGGCTTCGGGTTGCGCCGGCTCCAGCCGAAGCGCTCCGCGCCGAGCCTCAGGCAGCCGACGAGGTCGCGCTGGGAGAAGCGCCGGCCCGGCGTGTTCGGATCGACCTGGGTGTCGTTGCGGATGCGGAACTCCACCGGGTCGAGGCCGAGCTTCTCCGCCATCTCGTCCATGGCGACCTCGAGCACCATCAGGCCCGGCGCCTCGCCGGGCGCCCGCATGGCGTTGGCCTCCGGCAGGTCGAGATGGGCGAGCTTCATCGCGGTCAGGCGGTTCGCGCCCGCGTAGAGGAGCTTGGTCTGGTTCACCGCCGTCTCGGGATCGCCGTCCGGCAGGTTCCCCGAGATGCTCTCGTGGGCGATGGCCGTGATCGTCCCGTCCCGCGTGGCACCGATACGCACGCGCTGGATCGTGGCGGCCCGGTGGGTGGTGTTGTTGGCGATCAGGGGCCGGGTCAGGGCCACCTTGACCGGGCGCTTGGCCGCCTTGGCGGCGAGCGCGGCCAGCACCGCGTCGGCGCGGACGAACAGCTTGCCCCCGAACCCGCCCCCGACATAGGGCGAATCGAGACGGACCTTGTCCTTGGGCAGCCCGAGGATCTTGGCGAGGCTGCCGTGCCCCCAGCCGATCATCTGGTTCGAGGTCCAGAGGGTAACCCTGTCGCCGTCCCAGGCCGCGAGCGTCGCGTGCGGCTCCATCATGGCGTGGCTTTCGTCGGCGGTGGTGTAGCGCGCGTCGAGCTGGACGGGCGCCTCGGCGAAGGCGCCCTCGAAATCGCCGACGCGCTCCTCGCCGTTGCCGCCGCTGCCCTCGCCGCTGTCGGCCGGGACCGGCTCGGCCGCTCCCGCCTCGGCCGAGAGGTCGAATCGGCCGGGTTCCGGCGCGTAGTCGACCCGGACGAGGAAAGCCGCGGCCCGGGCCTGCTCGAAGGTCTCGGCCACCACGACGGCGATGGCCTGATGGTAGTGCTGGATCTCGTCACCGCCGAACAGGTAGGCGACGTTCATCGTGCCGCGCGCGAGCCGGGGCGTCTCGAGGGTGGTGACGATGGCGATCACGCCGGGCGCCCGCTCGGCCTCCGCGCGGTGGATGGCGCGGACGCGGCCCTTGGGGATGGTGGCGCCGAGCACGTAGCCGTAGGCCTGGTTCGCCGCCACGTCGTGGCGCTCGTAGGCGTAGGGCGCCGTGCCGGTGGTCTTGTACTTGCCGTCGATGCGGTCGGTGGCCCGGCCCACGACCGTGAGGCGGTCGATCGGGTTCTGGCCGGCGGGGGTGTCGAACTTCATGGCTCAGGCCCTCGCTTGGGTGAGCGCCGCGGACAGGGTCCGCTCGGCGAGCGTCAGCTTGTAGGCGTTGTCGCGGGTGGGCCGGGCCCCGTCGAAGACCTGCTCGGTCACCGCGCGGGCGCCCTTGGGCAGGTCGGCCTCCGCGGCCTCGACCCGCCAGGGCTTGTGCGCCACCCCGCCGAAGGCGACCCGCCCGGTGCCGTCCCGGCCGATGATCGCGGCCACCGAGACCAGGGCGTAGGCGTAGGAGGCCCGGTCGCGGACCTTGCGGTAGATGTGCGTGCCGGCCACGGGCGCGGGCAGCGTCACCCCGGTGATAAGGGCGCCGGGCGCGAGATTCGTGTCCTGGTCCGGCCGGTCGCCCGGCAGGCGGTGGAATTCCGCGATCGGGATGGTGCGTGCGGTCCCCTCCGCGTCGACCGTCTCGACGCTGGCGTCGAGGACGCGCATCGCCACCGCCATGTCGCCCGGATGGGTGGCGATGCAGGCCTCGCTGCCGCCGATCACCGCGAGCTGGCGCGAGACGCCGTCCAGGGCCGAGCAGCCCGAGCCGGGCCGGCGTTTGTTGCAGGCCTGCGCGGTGTCGTAGAAATACGGGCAGCGGGTGCGCTGCAGGAGGTTTCCGGCGGTCGTCGCCTTGTTGCGCAGCTGCCCCGACGCACCGGCCAGAAGCGCACGCGCGAGCACGCCGTAATCCTTCCGCACGCGCGGGTCGGCGGCGAGGTCGGTGTTGCGCACCAGCGCGCCGATGCGCAGACCGCCCTCCGGTGTCTCCTTGATCCGGTCGAGCCCCAGGCCGTTCACGTCGACGAGGTGGGCCGGCGTCTCGATCTGCAGCTTCATCAGGTCGAGAAGGTTCGTGCCCCCGGCGATGAACTTGGCGTTCGGCTTCGCTGAGACGGCCGCGGCGGCTTCCGCGGGCGTGCTCGGGCGCTCGTAGGTGAAGGACTTCATGCCTGCCTCCCGGCGACCTCGGTCATCGCCTCGACGATGTTGGAATAGGCGCCGCAGCGGCAGATGTTGCCGCTCATGCGCTCGCGGATCTCGGCCTCCGTCACCGCCACGGGCGCGGTCAGGTCGACGGTGACGTGGCTCGGAATGCCGGCCTCGATCTCGGCGAGCACCGCGACGCCCGAGCAGATCTGGCCCGGCGTGCAATAGCCGCACTGGTAGCCGTCGTGGGCGATGAAGGCGGCCTGCATCGGGTGCAGGTCGTCCGGCTGCCCGAGCCCCTCGATCGTGGTGATCTCGGCGCCCTGGTGCATGATCGCGAGCGTCAGGCAGGCGTTGATGCGCCGCCCGTCCACGATCATCGTGCAGGCGCCGCACTGACCGTGGTCGCAGCCCTTCTTGGAGCCGGTCAGGTGCAGGTGCTCGCGCGCCGCGTCGAGCAGGCTGGTTCGGGTGTCGAGGTCGAGGGTGCGCCGCGTCCCGTTCACCGTGAAGGTGACGCTCGCCAGCACCGGCCCGTCGGGCCCGGCAGCGGCGGCCGAGGGCGCGGGCGCCACGGTCGAGGCTGCGTTAGCTCCCACCATCAGGTCTCTCCGGTTCGCTTCGTGGTTGTGTGTGCGGCGAGGATCGTCGGCGCGTCCCGGTTCGTCCGGCGAACCGGCCGCGGGATGGCCGGCAGGGCCGGCGCACCGAACGCGGGACGCCCCGGGCAACACGCTCACCCTGGATAAGCTCCAAGGTACGGCGCGAGGCCGCGACGGGAAGGGGTGGGGGCCGAACGACGCGCCGCCCGGTTCGCAGGGATTCTCGCCGCTCAGCCGGTCGGAAGAGATCGGTGCGCAGCCGCGGCGCACCCGCGCCCGGGACCGGACAGACCGCACGCGGCATGTGCGCCACCGCACCGGACGCCGGGCGCCAGTCTTCGTACGATCGGCATCAGAATTCGAGGGCTGCGCGGCCGGCTCTCGACTGCTCTGCGCGATCGAGGCAAGCACCGGCGCCGCGCGCGTCGCCGCGAATCGTGTCGTTACACCGGTCGCCGGGCCGTTGTCCGGGAGACCGCTCGACCCATCTGCCGCCGCAAGGGGGTACTCAACCCGATAGGATCCGCCTCGTGACTGCTACGACCACCTCCCGCCTGCGGACGCTCGTCCTCGGCGTCGCGCTCGGCATCCTGGCCGGCCAGCCGGCCCGGGCGCAGGAGCTTCCGCGGATCGACCCGGCGCACGGCGCCCTGCTGATCCACGGCAATTTCTGCGGGCCCGGCAACCGCGGACCGGGCCATCCGCCCATCGACGCGCTCGATCTCGCCTGCGCCCATCACGACGCCTGCACGCCCGCACTCGCCTCCGGGCACCTGCCGCGCTGCGCCTGCAACGACCGCCTCCACGTCGAGGCGGGGCTCGTCGCGCAGGATCCGGCCACGCCGGTCTCGGTGCGCGACACCGCGCGGTTCATCTCGGACGGCGCCCTGGCGCTGCCCTGCGATCCCTGACGACACGCGAACGGCCCGGCGCGGATATCCCCGCGCCGGGCCGTTCGCCGTCGGCCTGCCGCGTGCGTTCAGGGTCAGGCGGCGTCGGCCGGGCCGGCCGCCTTCGGTCCGCCCTTGGCGACGCCGACGAGGGCCGGGCGCAGCACCCGGTCGCCGATGACGTAGCCGGACTGCACCACCTGCACGACGGTGCCGGCGGCCACCTCGGGGTTGGGCACCTCGAACATCGCCTGATGACGGTTCGGGTCGAAGCGCTGGCCTTCCGGCTGGACGAGCTTCACGCCATGGCGCTCCAGGGTCTTGGCGAGGTCGCGCTCGGTCAGTTCGATGCCCTCGATCAGACCCTTCAGCGCGCCCTCGGCGCCCGCGCGCGCCTCGGCGGGGACGCTCTCCAGCGCCCGGCGCACGTTGTCGGCGACGTTGAGGACGTCGCGGGCGAAGTTCGTCACGGCGTAGGTGCGGGCGTCGGCGACCTCGCGCTCGGTCCGGCGGCGCAGGTTCTCCATCTCGGCCAGCGTCCGGAGCGTGCGGTCCTTGAACTCGTCGCGCTCGGCCGTCAGCGCCGCGAGGGCGGCGGCGTGCGCCTCGGTCGGGTCGGCCCCGTTCTCGGCCTGCGGGGCCTGCACCGGCGCGGCGGCGTCCGCGGCGGCCTCGGTCCCGTTCGGGCGCGGGTCGTCGTGCTGCATGTCGTTGCTCGTCATGGCGTTTCGGTCACAGGGTGATGCCGGGATCGCCGCTGATATCAGGCGGCGCGTCCGCGAAATCAACCCGCCAGTCAGGCCTCGCGCGGGGGCGGGGCGGCGACGAGCGCCTCCAGGCCCTCCGCCTTCAGCGCCGCCACGTCGCCCGCGAAGATCTCCATCACCGCCGCGCGGATCGAGGCGAGGCGGTCGGGCTGCGTCACCCGGGTGCCCGTGAGGTCGGTCACGTAGAACACGTCCACCGCGCGCTCGCCGAAGGTCGCCACGTGGGCCGAGGTGATGTTGAGGGAGAGCCGGCTGAAGGCGGTGGTCAGCTCGTAGAGCAGGCCGGGCCGGTCGAGGCCGGTGACCTCGACCACGGTCTCGCGGCTCGACAGGGCGTTGTCGATCGCCATGTCGGGGGGCACCAGGAAGGTCTTGGCGCGCGGGCTCGCCGGCGGGTGCTTGTCGGCCACGAGGTCGGCGATGCGGATCTCGCCCTTGAGCGCCCGCTCGATGGCCGCGGTGATGCGCCGGCCCCGGCGCAGCTCGTCCTCGTCGCGCTCGAAGGCGCGGGAGATGAAGATCGAATCGAGGGCGAAGCCGTCCGAGGTGGTGAAGATCTGCGCGTCGACGATGTTGCCGCCCGCCGCCGCGCAGGCCCCGGTGATGATCGCGAGCAGCCGCGGGTGGTCGGGGGAGTAGACCGTGATCTCGGTGACGCCGCGCACCGGGTCGGTCTCGACCGCGGTGGCGCTGGTCCGGCCCGATTCGACGATGCCGCGGATGAAGCCCGCGTCCTTGAACTGGCGGGTGCCCTCGACCTTCAGCCAGTAGGCCTGGCTGTGCCGGGCCGCGTAGGCATCGAACTCGTCCGAGCCCCAGTCGGGCAGCTTCTCGCGCAGGGCGATCTGGATGAGGCGCACCCGGTCGGTGCGGGCGATCTCCGAGTGACCGCCGGAGAGCAGCACCTCGGTCTCGTCGTAGAGGGTGCGGATCAGGGTGCCCTTCCAGGCGGTCCAGACGCCGGGCCCCACGGCGGTGATGTCGGCCACGGTCAGCACGGCCAGGAGCTTCAGGCGCTCCAGGCTCTGCACCATGCCGGCGAAGCGCTCGATGGTCTTGGGATCGGAGAGGTCGCGGCTCTGGGCCGTCATCGACATCAGCAGATGGTGCTCCACCAGCCAGGCCACCGTCTCGGTCTCGGCCTGGGAGAGGCCGAAGCGCGGGCAGAGCTTCTGGGCGATCGCGGCGCCGAGGATCGAGTGGTCCTCCGGCCGGCCCTTGGCGATGTCGTGCAGCAGGATCGCCACGTAGAGCGCCCGGCGGTTGTTGATGGTGTGGATCACCCGCGAGACCAGCGGGTACATCTCCTCGACCCGGCCGGACTCGATCGCCGAGAGCACGCCGACGGTGCGCAGCAGGTGCTCGTCCACCGTGAAGTGGTGGTACATGTTGAACTGCATCATCGCCACGATGCGCCCGAAATCCGGGATGAAGCGGCCGAGCACGCCCGCCTCGTTCATCTGGCGCAGCACCAGCTCGGGCGAGTTCTTCGAGGTGAGGATGTCGAGGAACAGCCGGTTCGCCTCCGGGTCGGAGCGCAGGGTCTGGCCGATCAGGCGCAGCGAGCGGTTGGCGAGGCGCTTGGCGTCCGGGTGGATCGGCAGGTTGTGCCGGTCGGCGAGCCAGAACAGCCGCAGCATGTTGACCGGGTCGCGCTCGAAGGCGTCCTCGGCGCGCAGGTTGACGCGGCCGTGGTCGATCCAGAAATCCTCGGCCTCGATCGCGGTGGCGCGGAAGCGGTCGCGGAAGCGGCCGATCCAGCGGTCGAGCACCGGCGTGCGCTTGGCGTGGCGCGCCTCCAGCTCCGCGCAGACGATGGCGGTGAGGTCGCCGACATCCTTGGCCACCCGGAAATAGGCCTTCATGAAGCGCTCGACGCCCGAGAGCCCGCCGCGCGGCCCGTAGCGCAGCCGCTCGGCGATGCGGGGCTGCAGCCCGAACGAGAGCCGCTCCTCGGGCCGCCCGGTGACGAAGTGCATGTGGCAGCGCACCCGCCACAGGAACTCGTCGCAGCGCTCGAACAGCTTGTACTCGTCGGCGGTGAACAGGCCGGCCGGGACGAGCTCGCTCTGGTCGCGCACCCGGTAGGTGTACTTGGCGATCCAGAACAGGGTGTTGAGGTCGCGCAGGCCCCCCTTGCCGTCCTTCACGTTCGGCTCGACGAGGTAGCGCGAGGAACCGGCCTTCGAGACGCGCCCGTCGCGCTCGCGCAGCTTCGCCTCCACGAACTCGTGCGCCGTGCCGATGACGAGCTCCGCGTCGAAGCGCGTCACCAGCTCCTCGAACAGCACGCGCGAGCCGAACAGGAAACGGGCCTCGAGCAGCGCCGTGCGGATCGTCATGTCGGCGCGGGCCTCGCGCAGGCACTCCTCCACCGAGCGCGTGGCGTGGCCGACCTTCAGCTTGAGGTCCCACAGCACGTAGAGCATCGCCTCGACGACGCTCTCCGACCACGCCGTCTGCTTGTAGGGCAGCAGGAACAGCAGATCGATGTCCGAGCCCGGCGCCATCGTGCCCCGGCCGTAGCCGCCGGTGGCCACCACGGCGAGCTGCTCGCCCGTCGTCGGGTTGTCGTTCGGATAGAGCCGCCAGACCACCGCGTCGTGGATGGCGCGCACCACCGCGTCGGTGAGGCGCGACAGCGACTGCGCGCAGCGCAGCCCGTCGCGGTCCTTGAGGAGCTGCGCCTCGGCCGCCTCGTGCCCGCGGGCGATCACCGTCTTCAGCGCCGGCACCAGGGCGGCGCGGAGCTTGGTCGGTTCCCGCGCCTCGCGGTCGAGAGTCTCCAGAACCTGATCGAGAGCGGCGACGGCGTCGAACATGGAAACCCGTTGATGCACCGCGCGCCGCTCGGGGGGAAGCCCGCGCCGACGGTGCTACGCATCAGGGCCCGGCACCCGGCGGGGGCCGGCCTGACCGGCAAGCTCTAGCATGATCCGCGCGCCCCGCCAGCGGCGGGACGCCGCGTCGGATCATCGGCGGGGGATCACCTGCCCGACCCGTCCTTTAACGCGGACTATCGTTTGACATAACGAACGCAGCCGCTTAGCTCGACGCGCCCGCAACGCACGGGCGAAGAGGCCCCGACGCCGACCGCGTCCGGGGCCCGCGTCGAACCCGGAGGAGTTCACCGATGCGTCTGGATCGCCGTGCCCTGATCGGGGCCGCCTGCTCCGCCCTCGCACTGATCGCGCCCGCCCTCGTCGGACCCGCGCGGGCCCAACCCGTGAGGGAAATCCGCCTCGATTGGGCGACCTACAACCCGGTGGGCCTGCTGCTCAAGGAGAAGGGCTTCCTGGAGGAAGCGCTGAAGCCGCAGGGCATCACGGTGCGCTGGGTGCAGTCGCTCGGCTCCAACAAGGCGCTGGAATTCCTCAACGCGGGCGCGATCGATTTCGGCTCGGCGGCGGGCGCGGCCGCCCTCGTCGCGCGCATCAACGGCAACCCGATCAAGGCGGTCTACGCCTTCTCGCGGCCGGAATGGACGGCGCTCGTCACCCGCAAGGACACCGGCATCACCAAGCCCGCCGATCTCAAGGGCCGGCGCGTGGCGGTGACGCGCGGCACCGATCCGCACATCTTCCTGATCCGCGCGCTCCAGGCCGCGGGCCTCACCGAGAAGGACGCCAAGCTCGTCCTGCTCCAGCACCCGGACGGGCGCACCGCCCTCGACCGCGGCGACGTCGACGCCTGGGCGGGTCTCGATCCGATGATGGCGGCGGCCGAGATCGAGAACGGCGACGTGCTGGTCTATCGCGATCCGGCGGCCAACACCTGGGGCCTGCTCGACGTGCGCGAGGCCTTCGCCAAGGAGCATCCCGAGCTCGTCCGCACGGTGATCGCCGCCTACGAGCAGGCGCGGGCCTACGCGCTGGCCAACCCGCAGGCGCTCACGGCCGCGCTGGTGGCCGCGACGAAGCTGCCCGAGCCGGTGATCGCCCGCCAGATCGAGCGCACCGACCTGACGCAGCCGGCGATCGGCCCGGCGCAGGCGGAGTCGATCCGGGCCGCCGGCCTCGCCCTGCAGCAGGCCGGGGTGATCGCGGCCGGCACCGATATCGGGGCGGCCGTGGACGGTCTCCTCGACCCGGCCTTCAACCCGCCCGCCGGGCGCTGACGGACCTTGGACGCCGCGCATCCGATGCGCCCGAGCCGGTCGGCGCAGAACCTCCGCGGCGCGGCGCGGAACCTCCGCCGCGCCGCGCTGGGCCTCGTCCTGCCCCTGGGCCTCGCCCTCGGCTGGGAGATCGCCGTCGGCACCGGGCTCGCCTCGGGGCGGCTGCTGCCGCCGCCGAGCCGGGTCGGCGCGGCGCTGGCGGGCCTCGCCGCCTCGGGCGACCTTCGGCTCCATGTCGCGGCGACGCTCGCGCGCGTCGGGATCGGCTTCCTGTTCGGGGCGGGAGCCGGCATCGTGATCGGGGCGCTGGTGGCGACGCTTCCGCGCCTGCGCTGGCTGCTCGACCCGGGGTTGCAGGCGCTGCGCGCGGTGCCCTCGCTGGCCTGGGTGCCGCTCTTCATCCTGTGGTTCGGCATCCTGGAGACGCCCAAGATCGCGCTGATCGCGGTCGGCGTGTTCTTCCCGGTCTATGTCGGCGTGGCCGGGGCGATCGCGTCCGTCGACCGCAAGCTCGTCGAGGTGGGGCGGATCTTCCGGCTGTCGCGCTTCGCCCTGGTGCGCCGGATCCTCCTGCCGGCCGTCCTGCCCGAGACGCTGACGGCGCTTAGGACCGGGCTCGGCCTGGGGTTCCTGTTCGTGGTGGCTGCGGAGCTGATGGGCGCGTCCGAGGGTCTCGGCTACCTCCTGGTCGACGGGCAGCAATTCGGCAAACCCGACCAGATCCTGGCGGCGATCATCGCCTTCGCGGTGGTGGGAAAGCTCGCCGACACGGTTCTCATGCTGCTGACAGGCCCGCTGGTGCGCTGGCAGGACCGGGTGCGCGAGAGCCTGTGAGGGCCGGGCACAGCGGCCCCGAACTTACTCGACGCGCGCGGAATCCTGAGCCGTCTCGGCCGTCTTCGTGCCGGCCTCTCGCTCGCGCGCGCGCTTGGCCGGCGCCTCGACCGGCGGAAACAGCTTGGCCAGCCCGCAGGCGACGCCGAATAGGATCGGGTTTCGGCCCGGGCCTGAATGCGGAGGATGGAGATCGTTTTTTAACATCGGGGGTTTTCCGGTCCGCACACGGCGGCTTTCACGGGTCGCCGATACCGGCTTCGTGTGTGAATAGCTGGGGTCAATGCGCAGCCGACTACTTCGTTGCGCCGCGGCGACCGAATTTCGGAGGCTCCGCGGTGCGTGGGTCGGCGGCGAACATTGCGAGGGCCGCGCCGGAACGGGCACCCGCCCTGCAGAGCTACCGCACCGGCACCGCTCCCGATCCGTGTCGGGACGTGTTTTCACCGGACGTGCTTCCGCGGGACGTGTTTTCCTTGGCCGTGCCAGCCCGATTGCATCGGGTCGGGTACGGCTCTGGTCCGCGGCCGATCTCGACGAATCCGCATCCGCGGCGTCGGAAGGCGCCCTAGCCGCGACGGCGCAGGACGATCCCGCGCGCGGGCGCGGCGGGCCGCAGCGGGCAGGCGGCGGGCTGCACCGTCATCACGACGGAACTCGGGCAGGCGGACCGGCAGAACTGGGCGGCCTCGATCTGGTCGCGACCGCAGCCCTCGGCGAAGCAGAACTGACCGAGATCCTCGCAGGTCGCCAGGAAGCCCCGGGGCGGATCGGCCGGGGCCGGGTCGCCCAGGTCGGCGGCGGCGGCGCCCGTCGCCACGATCGCGGCGAGGATCGCGGCCAAGCCTGCGGACAGCATCGCGGCCAGCCGGGGCCGGGCGGACGGTCCGGCGGAACCGCCGCGCAGGGAGGATCCGGGGACGGGCGATCGGCGCGCGGGAACAGGGCGGACCATGGCGGGGCGCTCCTCGGGCCCGGAGCGCGGGCCGGACGGATCCGTAGCATTGGCGCCGCCGCTCCGCCGTGCCATTCCGGCGACAGGCGTGCCGATCCGCGCCCCGGGGTTCCAGCGTGCTGAGCATCGACACTCTCTCGAAGACCTACGCCGACGGCACCGAGGCGCTGCGCGGCATCGACCTCGACGTGCCGGCGGGCGAGATCGTGGCCCTGATCGGCGGCTCGGGCTGCGGAAAGACCACCCTGCTGCGGCTGGTGGCGGGCCTCGACCGGGCGAGCGCGGGCCAGGTCCGCCTCGACGGCGAGACCATCGCGGCGCCCCACCCGGGCGTCGGGCTGGTGTTCCAGGAGCCGCGGCTGCTGCCCTGGCTCGACGTCGCCGGCAATGTCGGGTTCGGGCTCTCCGGCCTGCCCCGCGCCGAGCGCGCCGCGCGCGTCGCCCACGCCCTCGAGCGGGTCGGGCTCGCCGAACAGGCCCGGCGCTGGCCGCGCGAACTCTCGGGCGGCCAGCAGCAGCGCGTGGCCATCGCCCGCGCGTTCGTGGCCGGCCCGCGGGTGCTGCTCCTCGACGAGCCGTTCTCGGCCCTCGACGCCTTCACCCGCAAGGACCTGCACGGCCATCTCCTCGCGCTCTGGGAGGAGACGCGCCCGACCATCCTCATCGTGACCCACGATGTCGGCGAGGCGGTGGCGCTGGCCGACCGGGCGGTGGTGATGCGGCCCCGGCCGGGACGCCTCGACGAGACCGTCGTCCTCCGGCTTGCCCGCCCGCGCGATCCGGCTTCCGCCCAGAGCGAGGCGGCCGTGCGCAGCATCCTGGCCGCCCTCGACCGCTCGCTGCGGCCGCAGCCGGCCCGCTCCGCCGCGGCGCCGGAGGGCGCGAATTGGTGGTAGGGCGCCGGCGGCCCGGCACGACGTTCCGGCTCGGCGCGAACCGGGATGCGGCGGCGCGCTCTGCAATCGTCCGCCCCCCTTTCAGCGCGCGAAAACTGGGTATCAGGCCCGTCGAGTTCCCACATCCGCCGATCACAAGTTGCATTCTTTTTATTCCCAATCTAAATTATGCACATCCTCATTCATCGATCTCGGTCGAAGACTATAGGCAAAGTCAATATTTAATTAGGCGTTTGGCGCTAGCAAATGGCCAGATGAGGGGTGAGAGCAGGGCGCGATGATCATGCCGAGCCGTTTCAGCGGCCGCTTCCCGCTTCTCCGGCTCTGGATCGCTCTCGGCATCCTGGCACCGATCGGGATGCTGGCGGTCTCCGGCCTGATGCTGCTCGATCTCCGGCGCGAGGCCTGGGACCGGACGGAGCAGACCTCGCGCAACCTGCTGCTGATGATCGAGCGCGACGTTCAGCGCAGCATCGAGCTGATGGATCTCTCCCTGCAATCGATGACCGGCGGCATCGAGATCGCGGGCGGAGCCGACGCGAATCCCGTCCCGCGCCAGTTCGCCATGTTCAACCAGGTCGCGGCCCTGTCGGAGATGAGCAACATGCTGGTGCTCGACGCGGCGGGCGACCTGATCTTCGACGCGCGCGGGACCGCGCCGCACACGCTGAACTTCGCCGACCGGGACTACTTCGCGGTCCACAAGGCGCGGGCCGGTCTCGGCCTATATGTCAGCGGGCCGTTCGTGGCCCGCATGACCGGGGCCGACATGGTCGCGATCAGCCGGCGCGTCGATCGCCCCGACGGCACCTTCGCGGGCGTGGTGGCGGGCACGCTGCGGCTGGCCTTCTTCGACACCCTGCTCGACCGGATCGGCCTCGGCCAGGGCGGCGCGGTCAACCTTCTGCGGCTCGACGGGACGCAGATCGTGCGGCACCCGTTCGTGCGCGCGGAGATCGGCGTCGATCTCTCCGAGAGCCCCGCCTTCAAGCGCTTCCTGAGCACCCGCGAGGGCAGCTTCGTCGGCCCCTCGTTCCGCGCGGCGGAGGAGCCCCGATACTACGTCTTCCGTCGCGTCGGCACCCTGCCGCTGGTCCTCACCATCGCGATCGACGCCGGCGCGATCGAGGACGCGTGGCGCGCCAAGGCGATCGGGATCTCGATGACGGTCCTCGCCCTGTGCCTGCTCACCGTGATTCTGGCGCTCCTGTTCGGGCGCGAGCTGCGCCGGCGCGCCGCGGCCGAGGCCGAGCTGTCGCGGCTCTCCCTGACCGACGGGCTGACGGGGCTGCCCAACCGCCGCAGCTTCGACCGGACCCTGGCACAGGCCTGGGAGCGAGCCGAGCTGGCACGGCGACCGCTCGCCCTGCTCCTGATCGACGCCGACCACTTCAAGCGCATCAACGACGTCCACGGCCACGCGGTGGGCGATGCGGTGCTCCGGGAGATCGGCCGCTGCCTCGCGGCCAGCATCCGCCATCCGGCCGACGGCATCGCCCGGATCGGCGGCGAGGAGTTCGCCGTCGTGCTGCCCGACACCGACGCGGCGGGGGCCAAGCGCGTGGCGACGCGGATTCACGCCGAGATCGCCGGGCTCGCCATCCGCGAGGCCGGGATCGGCGCCGGGTCGATCACCGTCAGCATCGGGCTCGCGACGAGCGAGCGCGGCGCCGCGGGCGCGCTCGACCTCTACCGCCTCGCCGATGCGGGCCTCTACGAGGCCAAGGCCGCGGGCCGGAACCGCACGCGGTCCCACAGCGGGGCGGGCGATCCGGTGCCGCGCCCGCGCCTCGTCGGGACGGCCTGAGGGACGGCTCCGGCGTTCAGGCCGGGCCCGCCTCGGCGAGCCCCACCAGGGTGTGGAGCAGGCGGTTGACCGGCACCGGCACGCCGAGCGCCGCGCCGCGGCGGACGACGTAGCCGTTGAGATGGTCGATCTCGCTCGCCCGCCCGCGGGCGAGGTCCTGCGCGGTCGAGGAGAATTGCCCCGGCATCGCCTCGGCCAGCGCCAGCACCGCCGCCTCCATGTCGTCGGGCAGGGCGATCCCGTCGGCCCGCGCCACCGCCCGGCACTCGGCCACCACGTCGCCCATCGCGGCGACGACACCCGGGGCGCGCACGAGGGCGCCGTAGGGGCGCCGCGCCAGCGCCGAGAGGGCGTTGTAGGCGCAGTTCAGCACGAGCTTGCGCCAGAGCGCGGCCTTGATGTCGGGGCAGATCACGGTCGGCACCCCGGCGGCCGTGAAGGCCCGCGCGATCCCGGCGCTGTCCGGCCCGTCGCCGAGGGTGAGGTCGCCGCGACCGTGGTGGCGCACATGGCCCGGCCCCGCCATCTCGGCCGCGACGTAGACGGCCGCCGGGATCACCGCCCGGCCGAGCAGCGCGGCGAGTCGGTCGGCGTTGTCGACGCCGTTCTGCAGGCTGAGGATCGCCGCGCCGGGGGCGAGATGGGGCGCCATCGCCCGGCCGGCCGCCTCGGTGTCGCCCGCCTTGACGCAGACGAGCACCGCGTCGGCCCCCGCCACGCCCGCCGCCTCGACGGTGGCGTGGACGGGCACCGCGACCCGGCCCGCCGCGGTCTCGAGCACGAGCCCCCGCGCCGCCATCGTGTCGACATGCGCGGGCCGGCCGATCAGCGTCACGCGCATCCCGGCCTGGGCGAGCCGCGCGCCGTAGTAGCAGCCGACCGCGCCCGCTCCCATGACGGCGATCCGCATCGGATCCTCGGCTTCCGGCGCCATTCTCAGGGCTCGGCCAGCCCGGCGAGCAGCGCCCGGTGGAACGCCTCCGGGTCGGCGATCTGCGGAGCGTGGCCGAGTTCGGGGAATTCCACCAGCTTCGCGCCGGGGATCGCCTGCGCGGCGGCCCGGCCGAGTTCGGGATAGCGCCCCAGGGCGGCCCGCGCCTCGGGCGGCGCCTGATCCTTGCCGATCGCGGTGATGTCCTTCTGGCCGATCAGCAGGAGCGTCGGCACCCGGATGTCGGGGAAGCGGTGCACCACGGGCTGGGTCAGGATCATGTCGTAGAGGAGCGCCGAATCCCAGGCGACGGCCTCCTTGCCGGGCCCGTCGTTGAGGCCGGCGAGCATCTGGACCCAGGGCTCGTAGCGCGCCTCCCAGTGGCCGGCATAATAGGTCGCCTGCTCGTAGGCGCGGATGCCGGCGGCGGAGGTCTTCAGCTCGCGGGCGTACCATTGCTCGATCGGGATCGGCGGCACGCCCTTGGCGCTCCAATCCTCCAGCCCGATCGGGTTGACCATCACGAGCTGCGCCACGTCCCGGGGGTAGAGCAGCGCGTAATGGGCCGCCAGCATCCCCCCGGTGGAGTGGCCGACGACGACCGGGCGCTCGATCCCGAGCTTGGCCAGGAGGTCGTGGGTGTTCTGGGCGAGCTGGCGGAAGCTGAACTGGTAGGCGGCGGGCTTCGAGGACTTGCAGAAGCCGATCTGGTCGGGCGCGACCACGCGGTAGCCGGCTCCCGTCAGGGCCCGGATCGTCTCCGCCCAGGTCGCGGCACAGAAGTTCTTGCCGTGCAGGAGCACGGCGGTCCGGCCGTTCGGACGCTCCGGCCGCACGTCGAGATAGGCCATCTGCAGGGGCTGGCGCTGCGAGATGAAGGCGTAGCGGGCGACCGGATAGGGATAGTCGAAGCCCTCGAGCTCCGGCCCGTAGGCGGGCGCGGGCTCGGCGGCGGCCGGGCCGCCGAGCCCGAGCGCCGCAGTGAGGAGCGCGAGCGCCGCGGCGGAGAAGGATCGTCTCTGCATGGGCATGATCGGTGTCGAGCGGGGGGCAGGATGAGCGGGCGACGGGGCGCCTACCACACGGCGGCCTGCCCGTCCCGGCGCGGGTCGCTCGCGGCGACATAGCCCTCGACGCCCGGGTCGCCCATCCGCCAGATGAACTGGCCGGCGCCGAAATCCTGGTAGCTGTCCTCGATCACGTCGACCGTGTGGCCGCGCTCGACGAGCCCCTGGAGGGTCGCGGCCGGCATCGTGCTCTCGGCGTTGATCTCCAGCCCGGCGTTGAAGCGCCAGCGCGGCGCGTCGCAGGCGGCCTGCGGGTTCTGGCCGTGGTCGATCATCCGGACCAGCGTCTGCAGGTGGCCCTGCGGCTGCATGTTGCCGCCCATCACCCCGAAGCTCATCACCGGGGCGCCTCCCTGCGTGAGGAAGCCCGGGATGATCGTGTGGAACGGGCGCTTGCCCGGCGCCACGACGTTGGGGCTCGCCGGGTCGAGCACGAAGCCGTAGCCGCGGTTCTGCAGCGAGAGGCCCCATTCGGGCACCACGACGCCGGAGCCGAAGCCCATGAAGTTCGACTGGATGAAGCTCACCATCATGCCGGATTCGTCGGCCGCGGTGAGGTAGATGGTGCCGCCGCGGACCGGGTTGCCGGCCCCGAAGACCTGGGCCCGGCGCGGGTCGATCAGCTTCGCCCGCTCCGCGAGGTAGGCCGGGTCGAGCATCTCTGCGGGGGTGACGCGCATGGTGCGGGAATCGGCGACGTAGCGGTAGGTGTCGGCGAAGGCGAGCTTCATCGCCTCGATCTGGAGGTGCTGCGCCTCCGCCCCGTCCACCGGCAGCCCGGCGAGATCGAAGCGCTCCAGAATGCCCAGCGCGATCTGCGCGGCGATGCCCTGCCCGTTCGGCGGGATCTCGTGCAGGGTGTAGCCGCGATAGTCCTTGGCGATCGGGCTCACCCATTCGGGCCGGAACGCGGCCATGTCGGCCACCGTCATGGCGCCGCCATGCGCGGCGGCGTGGCGCGCGACCGCCTCGGCGATCTCGCCCTCGTAGAAGGCCCGGCCCTTGGTGGCGCCGATCGCCCGGAGCGCCCGGGCGATGCCCGGCAGCGTCACCCGCTCGCCCACATGCGGGGCGCGGCCGTAGGGCAGGAAGGTCTCGGCGAAACCCGGCTGGCCGGCGAGATCCGCGACGCGGGCGGCGGCGGCCCATTTCTGCTGCACCACGATCGGCGCGAGGTAGCCGCGCTCGGCGATCTCGATGGCGGGCTCCAGCAGGTCGCCGAAGGGCAGCCGCCCGAAGCGCTCGGAGAGCGCCACCCAGGCGGCGACCGCACCCGGCACCGTCACCGAATCCCAGCCGCGCATCGGCGGGCGCTCGGCCGCGCCGTATTTCCGCTGGAAGTACTCGGGCGTCCAGGCGGCGGGCGCCCCGCCCGAGGCGTTCAGCCCGTGGAGTTCCTTGCCGTCCCACAGGATGCAGAAGGCGTCCGAGCCGAGGCCGTTGCTGCAGGGCTCGGTGATGGTCTTGACCGCGGCGGTGGCGATCGCCGCGTCGACGGCGTTGCCGCCGCGCCAGATCATGCGGATGCCCGCCTGGGCGGCCAGCGCGTGCGAGGTCGAGACCACGTTGCGGCCGAACATCGGCATGCGCACGGTGGGGTAGCCGGCTGTCCAGTCGAAGGGCTTCATGGCGCGCTCCCGTCGTTCGAAGGTCCGGCCCGCCATCGGGCGTCTCCCGCGGGTCTGCAACGCGGGGCGCCCCGGCGCAAGACCGGTGGCATCCAGTATGCCCGGGGCGTTTCCACTCCGTCCGAAAATGCTCTAACCGCAGGCCCCGGGAGACAACCCAAGAAGGACACATGACGATGGACGCCACCGCCCTGCGCGCGCTTCAGGCCCCGCTGAAGGACCAGTACCGCGCGAGTCCCGACGCCGCCGTGATCACCCTGAAGGCCCAGGGCTCGCTCGACGACACCAGCATCGCCTGCAAGGTCGAGACCGGCCGCGCGCTCGCGGTGGCGGGCCTGCACCCGGCGACCGGCGGCTCGGGCGCGGAACTCTGCTCGGGCGACATGCTGCTCGAGGCGCTCGTCGCCTGCGCGGGCGTGACCCTGAAGGCGGTCGCGACGGCCCTGGAGATTCCGCTGCGGGCGGGCCACGTCCGGGCCGAGGGCGATCTCGACTTCCGCGGCACCCTCGGGGTCGACAAGGAGGCGCCGGTGGGCTTCCGGGCGATCCGCCTCGCCTTCGACCTCGACACCGACGCGCCCCAGGAGAAGCTCGACCAGCTCCTCAAGCTGACGGAGCGCTACTGCGTGGTGTTCCAGACCCTGAACCACAAGCCGGACCTCGCGGTGACGGCCAACCGGGGGGCTTGAGGGGCCTCCTCCACCTGTCGCGTTCGCGCAAGGTGGATGAAGCCCGCGTGGTGCCTTCTCCCTCTGCGGGCCATGATGTTCACACATCTCGGATGGCCCCCGCGCGATCCCCCTCCCCCCTCTGCGGGGGAGGGTGCCGAACGGAGTGAGGCGGGAGAGGGGAATCGCGCTTCCGGACGAGGCCCGGCGTCGATGCCGAGCGCGGTCCCGAATCGTCGCTCCCCTCACCCGACGCCCTTTGGGCATCTCCCTCTCCCGCAGAGGGGAGAGGGAGATGTCGAGCCGCTGCAACCGATGCGTGAGTCCGGTAGCCTCTGCGGGGGGAGGAAAGAACCCGCGCCCGGCAGGCCGCGCTTGCGTGAGGGCGGACGATATCCCCATCCGCGGGAGAGCCGCGCTCTCAGGTGAACGTCTTCCGCGGGTCGAAAGCGTCCCGCACCGCCTCGCCCGCGAAGACCAGCAGGCTCAGCATCGCGGCGATGACGAAGAAGGCGGTGAGCCCGAGCCAGAGGGCGTTGAGGTTGTCCTTGCCCTGCGCGAGCAGCTCGCCGAGCGAGGGCGAGCCGGGGGGCAGGCCGAAGCCGAGGAAATCGAGGGAGGTCAGCGTGGTGATCGAGCCGTTCAGGATGAACGGCAGGAAGGTCAGCGTCGCCACCATGGCGTTCGGCAGCAGGTGCACCGCCATGATGCGCAGGTTCGAGAGCCCGAGCGCGCGGGCGGCGCGCACGTACTCGAAGTTGCGCGCGCGCAGGAACTCTGCCCGGACCACGCTGACGAGGGCCACCCACGAGAACAGCAGCATGATGCCGAGCAGCACGAAGAAGCCCGGCGCGATGAAGGCCGAGATGATGATGATGAGGTAGAGGGTCGGGATCCCGCCCCAGACCTCGATGAAGCGCTGGAACGACAGGTCGACCCAGCCGCCGAAATAGCCCTGCACGGCCCCCGCGATCACCCCGATCACCGAGGAGACCGCGGCCAGGATCAGCCCGAACAGCACCGAGATGCGGAAGCCGTAGATCACCCGCGCCAGCACGTCGCGGGTGGTGTTGTCGGTGCCGAGCCAGTGCCAGGGAATGTCGCGGCAGCCCGTCCCGCCCACCGCCTCGGCGGCGGCGCGGCACTGCGCGTCGTCGAGCGTCCAGGTCGGCGGCGAGGGCGAGGGCGTCGGCAGGTCGCGGTTGATGGTGTCGTAGGAGAACGGGATCGGCGGCCAGATCGCCCAGCCGTTCGCCGCGATCTCCTTGGCGATGTCGGGGGTGCGGTAGTCGGTCTGGGCGAGGAAGCCCCCGAACTTCTCCTCGGGGTAATCCACCAGCACCGGCACCAGCCACTCGCCCTTGTAGGAGACGAGGATCGGCCGGTCGTTGGCGATGAACTCG
This sequence comes from Methylobacterium sp. HJ2, assembly GCF_056431005.1. Lineage (NCBI taxonomy): Bacteria > Pseudomonadati > Pseudomonadota > Alphaproteobacteria > Hyphomicrobiales > Methylobacteriaceae > Methylobacterium > Methylobacterium sp. HJ2. The sequence goes on from NZ_JBWJYM010000002.1 coordinate 107,789, forward strand.
GCGAACAGGCTGACGACGAAGAGCGCGACGAAGATCAGGAAGGACCAGTAGCCGAGGCGGTTCGCCCGGAAGTTGCGCAGCCGGCGCCGGTTCAGCGGCGACAGGCCGCGCCGGACCGGCGCGCCGGAGAGCGCGGTCGCCGCGACGGGATCGTCCGTCGAGCCGTCGATGGGGCTGTCGGCTGCGGGCCGGAGCGGCATCGGCTGGGCGCCCGGCATCGGCGCGGCGAGCGCCTCCGCCTCGGGCGGACGGGTGGAGGGGGGGCCGATACGCTCGTTCACCGGCACAGCCCCTCCCCTGCGGGGCTCAGCCGTCGATGTGGACGGCCGTGCCCTCGATCTCGCCCGGCCGCAGCTTGCCGCTGCGCTCCATCCAGCGGCGCAGCAGCCGCACGTTGCGGCGGTTGGCCTTGAAGGCCGCGTCGAACAGATCGCCCGCCAGCGGCACCACGCCGACCGCACCGTCGAAGGCCACGTTCAGCGCCATCCGGGCGACGAGCCAGCGCGGCGCCCCGAGGCGCTTGGCCTCGTAGACGATGTAGGACGAGATCACCACGCCGGCGATGTCGCCCACCACCGGCACGAGGCCGATCACCGCCTCGAGCCCCACCCGCCGGTTGATGCCGGGGATCAGGAAGGCGGTGTCGAGCAGGTGCGCCAAGGCTTCCAGCCGGGCGAGGCTGGCCTCGGGCCCGGCATCGGCGAGGCCGGGCATCGGCCGCGCGAAGCGGGAGGTCGCCCCCTGGGTGAACCGGGGAGCGGCGCCGTGCGGGAAATCCATCGGGGGGATCCGGGAAGCGGTCATGAGCCGGGATGTGGCCCCGGCCCCGCGCCCCCGCAAGGCACGCCCCCGCAAGGGCCGCCCCTTCCCGGACAGCCGCGCTCACGCCGCGCTCCGGAGCGCGCCGGCCATCCGGCCGAGGGCGGCGTCCAGGGTGGCGTCGGCCTTGGCGAAGCACAGCCGCACGAGGCTGCGCAGCTCGCCCTCCGGGTAGAAGGCGCTCACCGGGATCGCCGCGACGCCGTGGCGGCGCACGAGGTCGTCGCAGAAGGCGACATCGTCGGAGATCGGCAGGCCGGCGATGTCGATGTTGAGGAACCAGGTCGCCTGCGCGGGCAGCACCCGATAGCCGAGGCGGGTCAGCCCGCCGGCGAGGCGGTCGCGCGCGCGGGCATAGCCGGCCCGCATGTCCGTGAAGTAGGCGTCGTCCTTGGCGAGCCCGTAGGCCACCGCCTCCTGGAGATTCGGCGGCGTGGTGAAGGTGAGGAATTGATGGGCCTTGGCGAGCACCCGCATCAGCCGGGCCTCCGCCATCACGAAGCCGACCTTCCAGCCGGTGAGGGAGAAGATCTTGCCGGCCGAGCCGATCTTCACCGTGCGCTCGCGCATGCCGGGCAAGCTCATGAGGGGGATGTGGGCCTCCCCGAACACCACGTGCTCCCAGACCTCGTCGCAGATCGCCACCGCGTCGAAGCGGCGGCAGAACCCGGCGAGCAGCGCGAGGTCGTCGCGGCCGAACAGGGTGGCGCTCGGGTTCAGCGGGTTGTTGAGGAGCACCGCGCGGGTGCGGGGGCCGAAGGCGGCGGCGAGATCCGCCTCGTCCAGGCGGAAGGCGGGCGGGCGAAGCGTCACGATCCGGGGCACGCCGCCGGCCCGGCGGACGATGGGCAGGTAGGCGTCGTAGAGCGGCGCGAACAGCACCACCTCGTCGCCCGGGTCGAGAAGCGCCAGCAGCGCGCCGGCGAGCGCCTCGGTCGCCCCCGAGGTCACCATCACCTCGGTCGCGGGATCGAGGGTGAGCCCCTGGTGCCGGGCGTAATGGGCCGCGATCGCCTCACGCAGGACGGGGAGCCCCATCATCGGCGGGTACTGGTTGTAGCCCTCGGTGAGCGCCCGCGCGCCGCAGGCCCGGATGTCGGCCGGACCGGGATCGTCGGGAAAGCCCTGACCGAGATTGATCGCGCCGTTCGCGCGGGCCAGCGCCGACATGGTCTCGAACACCGTCGTGGGCAGGTCGGCGAAGACGGGGTTCATGCAGGGTGCCGGCTCTGGCCAGAAGAAGGGGTCGGGCGCCCATATCACGGGCCGCGCGTGCCTGTGAAACACCCGCCTATCCGGCGTGCCGCGTGCGTCAGCGCACGGACCCGCACCGAGCCGCGGCAAACGGCGCTCCGTGGCGACTGACGATTCTTGACATTCATCAGTCGTGGGATAACTCTCCCGACACACGGCCGGCGCGATGCCCGGCGGGGCGGGACTTTGCCCCCTCGTCCAGCCTCGTCGAGGCATCGCATCGGTCGTGGAGAGGGCCGCCAATTCGTTGGCGGCCCTTTTCGCGTTCCGACCCCGGACGGATCCGATGCGTCTCTGCCTCGCCCTCGCGCTCGCCGTCGCGGCCCTCGGGACGTCTGTGCGGCTCGCCCTCCCTGTGACACCGGCGGACGCGGCCTTTCGCGCGGTCGTGCGTTACTACGGCGCGGCGCCCCCGGGCGTGCAGCGCGGCAACACGCCCGAAACGTCGACGCCCTAGTGAGACCGCATTGGCCCGCCAGTTTCCGGGCCTCGGCGGGACCCGCTTCCGGCCCGGACGGGGCCGTGACGAAGCGGTGCGAACGCTGGAAATCGGGCCTCGCACCGGTCGCGGGCCGCACGGAAAGATGTTCTGATCAGGCATGAACGAGAGTTCACCGATCCGCACCGAGACGGCGCGCGCGTTCCGCCCGGAACCCGCGCCGGTCCCGGCCGAGACCCGCCGCCGCTTCCGGCCGCTGCGCTGGATGCTGCTCGTCCTGGCGCTGCTCGCCGCGGGCGCGCTGGCGCATCGCTGGTACGACGCCAAGCACGCATCGGGCGGTGAGACCGCGGCCCAGCAGGCGGGCAAGAGCGGGCGCGGCGGGCGCCGGGGCGGCGGCGACACGCCCCAGGCCGTCGGCATCGCCGCGGTCGAGACCGGCGACATCCCGGTGATCCTGCAGGGCCTCGGCACGGTGACGCCGCTCGCCACCGTCACCATGCGCTCGCAGATCAGCGGCTACCTCACCGAGATCGGCTTCCGCGAGGGCCAGACCGTCAAGAAGGGCGACTACCTCGCCCAGATCGACGCGCGCCCCTACGAGGCCCTGCTCGCCCAGTACCAGGGCCAGCTCGCCCGCGACCAGGCCCTGCTCCAGAACTCGCGCCTCGACCTGCAGCGCTACCAGACCCTCAACAGGCAGGATTCAATCTCGAAGCAGAACGTCGACACCCAGGCCGCGCTGGTGAAGCAGAACGAGGGCACGGTCGCGGCCGATCAGGCGCTCGTGGACCAGCAGCGGCTCAACATCGCCTATTGCCGGATCGTCTCGCCGGTCGAGGGCCGCGTCGGCCTGCGGCAGGTCGATCAGGGCAACTACGTCACGGCCGCGAGCACCGCGATCGTCGTGGTCACGCAGCTCCACCCGATCTCGGTGGTCTTCACCCTGCCGGAGGACGACGTCGCCCGGGTGATGCGGCAGGTGCGCGCCGGGGCCAAGCTGGTGGTGCGCGCCTACGACCGCGGCGACGCCCACGAGATCGCCGCCGGCACCCTCGACACGGTGGACAACCAGATCGACGTGACCACCGGCACGGTGAAGCTGCGCGCCCTGTTCGAGAACGCCGACGAGGCCTTGTTCCCCAACCAGTTCGTCAACGCCAAGCTCACGGTCGACACGGTGCGGGGCGCCCCCCTCGTGCCCAATGCGGGCATCCTGCAGGGCACGCCCGGGACCTACGTCTACCTGCTCGACGGCGAGGAGAAGGTCACGGTCCGGCCGATCAAGACCGGCGAGACCGACGGCACCCGCACGGTAGTGCTCGACGGCCTCAAGGCCGGCGACCGCGTCGTCACCGACGGCACCGACCGGCTGCGCGACGGCGCGCCGGTGCGGATCACCAGCGGCGGCACGGCCCGGCCCGATGCCGGGCCCGGCGCGCCGGACAAGGCGGCCGAGGCCGGCGCGCCCGCCGCGACCACCGCAGCCGCCGAGGGCGACCACAAGCAGGAGCGCCGAGGCCGTCGGCGGCAGGCGCAGTGAGCGGGCGGCACGCGAGCGCGAGGCCCCCCTCCCCCCTCCGCGGGAGGCGGGCGACGCGCGGGCTCCCGCGGCGGACAGCCGCGCCGACCCGCGTCGCGGGGCGGTCTGAGGTTCGGCCGTGAACCCGTCCCGCCTCTTCATCCTGCGCCCGGTCGCGACCACGCTCCTGATGCTGGCGATCCTGATCGTCGGCGGGGTGTCCTACCTGAACCTGCCGGTCTCGGCCCTGCCCTCCGTCGACTACCCGACGATCCAGGTGCAGACCTTCTACCCGGGCGCGAGCCCCGAGGTGATGACCTCGGCCGTCACCGCGCCCCTGGAGCGGCAGTTCGGCCAGCTCGCCAACCTCAACCAGATGACCTCGCAATCCTCGGCGGGCGCCTCGGTCATCACGCTGCAATTCAGCCTCGACCTCTCCCTCGACATCGCCGAGCAGCAGGTCCAGGCGGCGATCAACGCGGCCGGGAACCTGCTGCCCTCGGACCTGCCCGCGCCGCCGGTCTACGCCAAGGTGAACCCCGCCGACGCGCCGGTGCTGACGCTGGCGCTCACCTCCAAGACCCTGCCGCTGACGCAGGTGCGCGACCTCGCCGAGACCCGGCTCGCCCAGAAGATCAGCCAAGTGGCGGGCGTCGGCCTCGTCAGCATCTCGGGCGGCCAGCGCCCGGCGGTGCGGGTGCGCTTCAACGCCCGTGCACTCGCGGCCTACGGCCTCAACATCGACGATCTGCGCACCACCATCACCAACCTCAACGTCAACACGCCGAAGGGCACCATCGACGGCCCGAAGCAATCCTACGCCATCAACGCCAACGACCAGATCCGCGACCCGGCCGCCTACAACGACGCGATCATCGCCTATCGCAGCGGCTCGCCGGTGCGGCTCTCGGACGTGGCCGACGTGGTCAACGCGCCCGAGAACACCAAGCTCGGCGCCTGGGCCGACGAGACGCCCGCCGTCATCCTGAACATCCAGCGCCAGCCCGGCGCCAACGTCATCGCCACCGTCGACAAGATCAAGGCGCTGCTGCCCACTCTCCAGGCGTCGATGCCGGCCGCCGTCGCGGTGGCTCCGCTCACCGACCGCACCACCACGATCCGGGCCTCGGTGGAGGACGTGCAGTTCGAGCTCGGCCTCGCCATCGCCCTCGTGGTGCTGGTGATCTTCCTGTTCCTGCGCAGCCTGTCCGCCACCCTGATCCCAAGCCTGTCGGTGCCGCTCTCGCTGATCGGCGCGCTCTCGGTGATGGATCTCTACGGCTTCTCCCTCGACAACCTCTCGCTGATGGCGCTCACCATCGCCACCGGCTTCGTGGTGGACGACGCCATCGTGGTGATCGAGAACATCGCCCGCCACGTCGAGGACGGCGATTCGCCGCTGGAGGCCGCCCTGAAGGGCAGCCGCGAGATCGGCTTCACCATCATCTCGCTCACCGTCTCGCTGATCGCGGTGCTGATCCCGCTGCTGTTCATGGGCGACGTGGTGGGGCGCCTGTTCCACGAATTCGCGATCACGCTGGCCGCCACCATCGTGATCTCGGCCGTGGTCTCGCTGACGCTGGTGCCGATGCTGTGCGCGCGCCTGTTGAAGCACGTGCCGGAATCCCAGGCCCGGCGGCGCGAGGGCGTCATCGCCCGGCTCGGGCGGCGCGCCACCGAGGGCACCATCGCGGCCTACGGCCGGGCGCTGCGGGTGGTGCTCGACCACCAGGGCCTGACGCTCCTCGTCGCGCTCGGCACCGTGGCGCTCACCGCCTACCTGTTCGTGGTGATCCCCAAGGGCTTCTTCCCGGTGCAGGACACCGGGGTAATCCAGGGCATCACCCAGGCCGACCAGACCGTCTCCTACGCGGCGATGGCCGAGCGCCAGCAGCGCATCGCCGGGATCATCCTCAAGGACCCGGACGTGGCGAGCCTGACCTCGTTCATCGGCGTCGACGGTGCCAACGTCACGCTGAATTCCGGCCGGCTCCTGATCAACCTGAAGCCCCGCGACGAGCGCAGCGCCAGCGCCAGCGAGATCATCCGGCGGATCGGCCGGGCCGCCGCCGATGCGCCGGGCATCCGCCTCTACATGCAGCCGGTGCAGGATCTGACCATCGACACGGCGGTCTCGGCGACGCAGTACCAGGTGATCCTGGAGACGCCGAACCTCGAGGATTTCGAGGCCTGGGTGCCGCGCTTCACCGACGCGCTGGCGCGCTCGCCGGTCGTCGCCGACGTGGCGAGCGACCACCAGGGCCAGGGCCTGGCCGCCTACATCACCATCGACCGGCCGACCGCGGGCCGCTACGGCATCACCCCGGCCACCATCGACAACGCCCTCTACGACGCCTTCGGCCAGCGCATCATCTCGACGATCTTCACCCAGTCGAACCAGTACCGGGTGATCCTTGAGGCCGATCCCGACCTGCACAGGACGCTGGAGAGCCTGGAGGGAATCTACCTGCCCTCCTCCACGGCGACGAACGGGCAGGTGCCGCTCTCGGCGGTGGCCCGGGTCTCGGAGCGGCGGGCGCCCCTGCTGATCTCGCATCTCGGCCAGTTCCCGGCCACCACCGTGTCGTTCAACCTCGCGCCGGGCGCCGCGCTCGGCCAGGCGATCGAGGCGATCGAGGGCGCGCGGACCGGGATCGGGCTGCCCGATTCCTTCCGGGTGGTGCCGCAGGGCTCGGTCTTCGCCTTCCAGGCGGCGCTCGGCAACGAGCTGTTCCTGGTGCTCGCCGCCATCGTCACCGTCTACATCGTGCTGGGCGTCCTCTACGAGAGCTTCATCCACCCGATCACGATCCTCTCCACCCTGCCGTCGGCGGGCATCGGCGCGCTGCTCGGCCTGATGCTGTTCGGGCTCTCCCTCGACATCATCGCGATCATCGGCATCGTGCTGCTCATCGGCATCGTGAAGAAGAACGCGATCATGATGATCGACTTCGCGCTCCAGGCCGAGCGCGAGGACGGGCTCGACCCGCGCGAGGCGATCTACCAGGCCTGCCTACTGCGCTTCCGCCCGATCCTGATGACGACGCTGGCCGCGCTCTTCGCGGCGGTGCCCCTGATCGCGGGCACGGGCGTCGGTTCGGAGCTGCGCCAGCCGCTCGGCATCTGCATCGCCGGCGGGCTCATCGTCAGCCAGGTGCTGACGCTGTTCACCACCCCGGTGATCTACCTCGCCTTCGACCGCCTGGAGCGCCGCGTCACCGGCCGCCGCGGGCCGGACTTGGCGGGCGGCGAGGCGCTGCCGTGAGCGGGCCGCGCGGGGCCCGCCCGTGAACATCTCCGAGCCCTTCATCCGCCGCCCGGTCGCGACGACCCTGCTGACTATCGGCGTGCTGCTCGCCGGGATCTTCGCCTTCCTGAAGCTGCCGGTGGCGCCGCTGCCGCAGGTCGACTTCCCCGTCATCCTCGTCCAGGCGCAGATGGCCGGCGCCAGCCCCGACACCATGGCGGCGACGGTGGCCGCGCCGCTGGAGCGTCGGCTCGGGGTGATCGCCGACGTCAACGAGATGAGCTCCACGAGCTCTCTCGGCACGGTGCGGATCGTCCTGCTGTTCGGCCTCAACCGCGACATCGACGGCGCCGCCCGCGATGTGCAGGCGGCGATCAACGCCGCGCGCGCCGACCTGCCGGCCTCGCTGCGCACCAATCCGACCTACCGCAAGTTCAACCCGGCCGAGACGCCGATCATCATCCTGGGACTGACCTCGGACACCCTGACGCCGGGCCAGCTCTACGATTCGGCCGCTACGGTCGTGCAGCAGAAGCTCTCGCAGCTGCCCGGCGTCGGCAACGTCGACATCGGCGGCTCGTCGCTGCCGGCGGTGCGGGTCGAGCTCGATCCGACCGCGCTGTTCAACTACGGCATCGGCCTCGAGGGCATCCGCGCGGCCCTGGCCTCGGCCAACGCCAACTCGCCGAAGGGGGATATCGAGGCCGGGGGCCGGCGCTACCAGCTCTACGCCAACGACCAGGGCCGCAAGGCCGAGGATTACCGCGACATCGTGGTGGCCTACCGCAACGGCGCCGGGGTGCGGCTCACCGATGTGGGCCAGGTGGTCGACGGCGTCGAGGACCGGCGCAACCTCGGCCTCGTCAACGGCAAGCAGGGCGTGATCCTGTTCGTCTACAAGCAGCCGGGCTCGAACGTCGTCGAGACCATCAACGGCGTGAAGGAGGCCCTGCCGCAGATCACCGCGGCCTTGCCCGGCGGCATCACCGTCAAGCTCACGGGCGACCGCAGCGCCACGATCCGGGCCTCGCTGAAGGCCACCGAGGAGACGCTGCTGATCGCCGTCGCCCTGGTGATCCTCGTGGTCTTCGCCTTCCTGCGCTCGGGCCGCGCCACGCTGATCCCGGCGGTCGCCGTGCCGATCTCGATCGTCGGCACCTTCTCGGTGATGTACCTCCTGGGCTACTCGCTCAACATCCTGTCGCTGATGGCCCTGATCATCGGCACCGGCTTCGTGGTGGACGATGCCATCGTGGTGCTGGAGAACATCCAGCGCCACATCGAGTTCGGCAAGCCCAGGCTGGAGGCGGCGCTGCTCGGCGCCCGGGAGGTCGGCTTCACGGTGATCTCGATGAGCTTCTCGCTCATCGCGGTGTTCCTGCCGATCCTGCTGATGGGGGGCCTCGTCGGGCGCATCTTCCAGGAATTCGCCGTGACCCTGTCGCTGGCGATCCTGATCTCGCTGGTGCTCTCGCTCACCACCACGCCGATGATGTGCGCGCGCCTGCTCCGGCGCGAGGCGTCGCACGGGCAGGCGCGCCCCAACTGGCTGCTGCGCGGGCTGGAGGGCGGGTTCGACGCGCTGCTGCGGGCCTACGCGCGCAGCCTCGAGGTCGCTCTGCGCCACCCGCGCCTCGTGCTGCTCTCCCTGCTCGCGACCGTGGTGCTCAACGTCTACCTCTACGTGATCGTGCCGAAGGGCTTCTTCCCCGAGCAGGATACCGGGCAGATGATGGGCGGCGTCCAGGCCGACCAGCGCATCTCGTTCCAGTCCATGGACAAGAAGCTGCGCGAGGCCACCGCCATCGTGCAGGCCGACCCCGCGGTGGACAGCGTGGTGGGCTTCACGGGCGGGCGCGGCACCAACTCGGCCAACGTCTTCGTCGGCCTGAAGCCCCGCTCGGAGCGCGACCCGATCGGCGTGGTCACGGCCCGGCTGCGGCCGAAGCTGTCGCGGGTGGCGGGCGCGCGGCTCTACGTCTTCCCGCGCCAGGACCTGCAGATGGGCGGGCGCCAGAGCTTCGCGCAGTACCAGTACAGCCTCCAGGGCGACACCGCGGAGGAGCTCTACGCCGCCGCCCCGAAGCTGCTCGCCGCGCTGCAGAAGGATCCGACCTTCTCCGACGTCACCTCCGACCAGCAGGAGGGCGGGCTGGAGAGCCGGCTGGTGATCGACCGGGCCACCGCCTTCCGGTACGGCATCACCCCGGACAAGATCGACAACACCCTCTACGACGCCTTCGGCCAGCGCCAGGTCTCGACGATCTACAACCCGCTCAACCAGTACCACGTCGTGATGGAGATCGCGCCGCGCTACCTGGAGAGCCCGGAGACGCTGCGGCAGATCTACGTCTCGACCTCGGGCGGCAAGGCGCGGGGCTCGGCCACCACCAACGCGGTGGCGGGCACGGTGGCGGCCAACGGCACCACCAACACCAACGCCAGCACCACGAGCACCAACGGCGCCACCACCGACACCGCCTCGGCCATCGCCTCGGATTCGGCCCGCAACGCCGCCGCCAACGCCATCGCGGCCTCGAAGGGCGGCGCCTCCTCGAGCGCGCCGGTCTCCTCCGCCAAGGAGACGATGGTGCCGCTCTCCGCCTTCGCGCGGCTCGAGAGCGGCAACGCGCCGGTCCAGGTGAGCCACACGGGCCTGTTCGTCTCGACCACGATCTCGTTCAACCTCGCGCCCGGCAAGAGCCTGTCGGACGCGACCGCGGCGATCGACCGGGCGATGACGGACCTGCGCCTGCCGGCCACCATCCACGGCGACTACGCGGGCGCGGCCAAGAACTACGTCTCCTCCGCCTCGCGCCAGCCGCTGCTGATCCTGGCCGCGATCCTCGCCGTCTACGCGGTGCTCGGCATCCTCTACGAGAGCTTCGTCCACCCGCTGACGATCCTCTCGACCCTGCCCTCGGCCGGGATCGGCGCGGTGCTGGCCCTGCTCGCGACCGGTACCGATTTCTCGATCATCGCGCTGATCGCGGTGTTCCTGCTCATCGGCATCGTGAAGAAGAACGCCATCATGATGGTGGATTTCGCCCTCGACGCGGAGCGCACCCGCGGGCTCGATCCCCGGGAATCGATCACCGAGGCCTGCCACTTGCGCTTCCGACCGATCATGATGACAACGCTGGCCGCGCTCCTCGGGGCGGCGCCGCTGATCGTGGGCGGCGGCGAGGGCGCCGAACTGCGCCAGCCCCTCGGCATCGCCATCGTCGGCGGCCTGATCGTGAGCCAGATCCTGACCCTCTACACCACCCCCGTCGTCTACCTCTCCCTCGACCGCCTGCGGCACCGGGTCCTCGACCGGCGCCGCCGCCGCGGCGGGCCCGCCGCGCTGCAAGCGGGGGAGTGATGCGGCTGTCCAGCCTCGTGCGAGCCCTGCCGAGCGGCGGGGCGAGACTCGGCGCGCTCGGCCTGACGGCCCTGGCGCTCGGCGGCTGCGTCGTCGGCCCCGATTACGCGCGGCCCTCCGTCGAGACGCCGCTGGCGTTCAAGCAGGGCGGCGCCCGCGAGGACAGCGCCGCCGAGGTCGTGCGGCGCAAGAACTGGCGCCCGGCCCAGCCGAACGACGGGGCCGAGCGCGGCGACTGGTGGCGGGTCTTCAACGATCGGGCGCTCGACCGCCTGATCCGCCTCGTCGACGTCGACAGCCAGACCCTGCGCCAGTCGGTGGCGACCTACCGGCAGGCCCGCGCCCTGGTCGAGCAGGCCCAGGCCGCGCTCTACCCCACGGTGATCGGGGCGCCGAGCATCACCCGCCAGCGGGTCGCCGGCAGCGAGCGCACCAGCGTCGCGCTGCTCGGCCAAGCGAGCTGGGAGCTCGACCTGTTCGGCGGCGTGCGGCGCAACATCGAGGCGGAGACCGCGCTGGCGCAATCGGACGCCGCGCAGATCGGCCTCACCCGCCTCGCGCTCCAGGCCGAGGTCGCCACCAACTACTTCTCGCTGCGCTACGCCGATTCGCTGCAGCGCCTGCTCAACGAGAACGTCGAGAACTTCAAGCGCACGGTGCAGATCACCGAGAACCAGTACAATGCCGGCGTCGCCGCGCGCTCGGACGTGATCACCGCCCAGACGCAGCTCCAGACCACCCAGGCCTCGGCCATCGCGGTGGCCCTGCAGCGGGCGACCTTCGAGCACGCCATCGCGCTGCTGGTCGGGCGCCCGCCCTCGGAGCTGTCGCTGCCGGTGGCCCTCCTGGCCCAGCGCCCGCCGGCGGTGCCGGTCGGCGTACCCTCGTCCCTGCTGGAGCGGCGCCCCGACGTCGCCGGCGCCGAGCGCGCGGTGCAGGCCCAGAGCGAGCAGATCGGCGTCGCGGTCGCGGCCTTCTATCCGAGCGTGACGCTCTCGGCCTCTGGCGGGATCTCGGGGCTGACCAGCAACGGCCTCCTCTCGGCGGCCAATCAGGTCTGGACCGTCTCGGCGGCCGGGACCGAGGTGCTGTTCGACGGCGGCGCCCGCTCGGCCGCCCTGCAGGCGACCCGGGCGGCCTACGACGCCGCGGTGGCCAATTACCGCCAGACCGTGCTGACCGCCTTCGGCGAGGTCGAGAACGGGCTCGCGGGTGTGCGCATCCTGGCCCGCCAGCAGGTCGCCCAGGAGCAGGCGGTGGCCTCGGCGCGGCGCGCCGTCGAGATCACCCTCAACGAGTACCGCGCCGGCACGCAGAACTTCACCACCGTGGTCACCGCCCAGAACCTCGCCCTGACGAACGAGGTCGCCGCCCTTCAGATCCGCCTGAGCCGTTTCACCACCGCGGTCTCGCTGATCCGCGCCCTCGGCGGCGGCTGGGACGCCCGCTCCCTGCCGAGCGACGCCGAGTTGAAGGGCCCGCGCCTGCCGATCGACCTGAGCCCGGCCGTCCGGGTGGACGAGTAGGCCGGACGGGGTCCCGGCGCGGGCCGCGCCCGCCCGACCGGACGGGACGAAGGCGCCGCCGGAAAGACCGGCCGCAGTCACGGCTGGTCCGTATATTGCAAAGCTGCGCCGCGCGTTGCATCGATACTGCGGATACGACCCGCTGCAGGGGCGACCAATGGCCATCCCGTCCGCTACAGCCTCCGATGCACCGTCCTTCAGCCCGCCCACGGCCCTGAACGACACCTACCGGCGCATCACCTGGCGGCTGCTGCCCTTCCTGATGATGCTCTGGATCCTGTCCTGGATCGATCGGGTCAACATCGGCTTCGCCAAGCTCCAGATGCTCGCCGATCTCAAGTTCAGCGAGACCGTCTACGGCATCGGGGCGGGGATTTTCTTCATCGGCTACTTCATCTGCGAGGTGCCGAGCAACCTGCTGCTGGAATACGTCGGCGCCCGCAAGACCATCGCGCGGATCACCTTCCTGTGGGGCATCTGCTGCGTGGCGATGATGTTCGTCACCACGCCGGCCTTCTTCTACGTGCTGCGTTTCTTCCTCGGGGTGTTCGAGGCCGGGTTCTATCCCGGGGTGATCCTGTTCCTGACCTACTGGTACCCGAGCGAGCGGCGGGCGAAGGTCTTCGGGCTGTTCATGTCGGCCTCGGCGATCGCGGGGGTGATCGGCGGGCCGCTGGCCGGCGGGATCCTGAACGGCATGAACGGGGTGAACGGCTGGGCCGGCTGGCAATGGGTGTTCCTGCTCGAGGGGATCCCGTCGATCCTCGCGGGCATCGTCACCCTGTTCTACCTCACCGACCGCCCGGCGAAGGCCGGCTGGCTGACGCCCGAGCAGCGCGCCCTCGTCGAGGCCGATCTCGCCCGCGACGCCGCGGCTCTGGGCCCCCGCGAGCATCGCGTGCTCGCCTCGCTCAAGGACGTCCGCGTCTGGCACTGCATCGCGATCTTCTTCTGCATCGTCACGGCGAACTCGGCGCTCACCTTCTTCGGGCCGAGCGTGGTGCGGGAGGCCGGGTATTCCGATCCCCTCACCGTCGGCTGGATCATGTCGGCGGCCTACCTGTGCGGGGGGGCGGGCATGATCCTGAACGGGCGCCACTCCGACCGGACCGGCGAGGCGCGGCTGCATTGCGGCGTGCCGGCGGCGATCGGGGCGCTCGCCATCGCCGCGGTGGGCCTCCTCGTCCCCGCGAACCCGGTTGCGGCCATGCTGGCGCTGGCCGTCGCCATCGTCGGCACCATGAGCGCGATCCCGGTGTTCTGGCAGATCCCCGGGCGGTTCCTGGCCGGCTCGGCCGCGGCCGCGGGCATCGCGCTGATCAACTCGGTGGCCAACCTCGCGGGGTTCGGGGCCCCGGCCGCGATGGGGTACCTGCGCGAGCGGACCGGCTCCGTCTCGGCCGGCCTCTGGCTGGTCTCCGCCGTCGAGCTCGCGGCGATCGTCCTGATCCTCGCCTTCGTCCCGCCCGCCACGGCCGCGTCGGAGCGCCGGGCGGCCGCCCGCGCCGCCCACGAGCCGGCCTGATCCCCCGCGGCGCGGCCGGCCTCGCCCGAGACCGCGCGCCGAACCCCGCGATTGCCACAGGAGAAGACCCTTGGACGATCCATCAGAGCGCACCCTCACCCGCCGACGGCTCGTCGAGGCCGGCCTCGTCGGGCTGGGGCTCGGAGGCGCCGCGCTGGCCGCGGCCGGCCCCGCGACGGCGCAGGGCGCTCCCGCATCGCCGCCCGGGGCGCTGACGACGGGGCCGACGACGCAGGCCGGCCTCGGGCCGCGCCTCACCATGCACGCCATCGACAATTTCCACGGCACGCCCGGCGCCGGCATGGTCTGCGACCTCTCCGTGCTGGACGGGGACGCCTACCGGCCGCTGAAGACGATCACCACCGGGGCCAACGGCCGCTCGCCCGAACCGCTGCTGATCGACGACGGCCTGAAGGTCGGGCGCTACGAGCTGCTCATGCATTTCGAGGCCTATTTCGCGCGGATCGGCGTGACGCTTCCGAGCCCGAACTTCCTCAGCCTCGTGCCGATCCGCTTCCAGATCCGCGACGCCGGCCAGCGCTACCACCTGCCGATCCTGTTCACGCCCTGGGGCTACGCGTATTACCGCGGCAGCTGACGCGCCCGCCCCTAGTCCCAGACCGAAGGCCCACCCCGCAAGGATCCGAGAGACCCGATGGCCGGCATCACCACACACGTGCTCGACTCCGACCGCGGGCGGCCCGCGCCCGGCGTGCGCATCGATTTCTCGGTTCTCGAGGAGGGCCGCTGGCGCCTCGTGAAGAGCGTCGTCACCAACGTCGACGGGCGCACCGACACGCCGATCCTGCCGGCGGCTGAGGCGAAGACCGGGCAGTATCAGCTCGAATTCTTCATCGACGCCTATCTGAAGGGGCGTCCCGGCGCGAACGAGGCGGACATCTTCGTGGACAACCCGGTGGTCCGGTTCGCCGTCTTCGATGCCAAGCAGCACTATCACGTCCCGATGCTGTGCGCCCCGGGCAATTGCGCGACCTACCGCGGGAGCTGATCGCCGTGTCCGACCTCGCCGCCCTCAACCGGCTCGACCGGGACGCCTTCGTCGCCCGCCTCGGCGGCGTGTTCGAGCATGCGCCCTGGGTGGCCGAGGCGGCTTTTCCCGCCCGGCCCTTCGCGAGCGTGGCGGCCCTGCACGAAGCGATGATGGGCGCGGTGCGCACGGCGCCCGAGGACCGGCGCCTCGCCTTCCTGAACGGACACCCGGAGCTTGCCGGCCCCGAGGCACGGGCGCGGGCCATGACGGTCGATTCGGCCGAGGAGCAGGGCGGCGCCGGCCTCGACCGCCTCTCGGAGGCGGACGCCACCGCCTTCGACAGGCTGAACGCCGCCTATCGCGCGCGCTTCGGCTTCCCGTTCATCGTCGCCGTGCGCGGCCGCGGCCTCGGCGAGATCCGCGCGCTGTTCGAGGCGCGCCTGACTCGGGACCGGGCGGAGGAGGAGGCCACGGCCCTCGACGAGATCGCCGCGATCACGCGGATGCGGCTCGACCGTCTCGTGACCGAGGGCGGCTGACCGCGAATCGGGACCTGCCGTTTCGCGGCAATCCGAACCACCCACAGCCATCCTAAGACATTATTCTTGACAATTAGGAACAAACTGGGTACATGGCTGTCCACGCGCTGTCCCGTCGGCGCGGCGGGTCTCCCATCCGCCGCGCCGGCGCGCCGGGAGCCTGGACCGGATGACCGCCGGGGCGGGTGCGAGGACAGCGCGGCGGTTCCCGCGTCGCCGGCCGGTCAGCCGGCGCCCCGGGCGCCTCTGCGCGACGCCGAGCCGCGCTCGGCCTGGAAGCCCCGGATCAACACGGGCGCGGGGCCGATAGTGCGGAGCCCAGGTCGTAGGAACCGATGCCGGGTCCAATACGGGGCCCGGTGCACGACGCGTCAAGTCTGCCGAGGATGAGGCTACGATCGCCGGACAACGGCGATACCAGGCCGTCCGAGATCGGGGTCGATGCAGGCGGGTAGAGAAGAAGCCGCGACGCCAAGACGGACCGGACCGGGCGGGATGCCCCTCCGGCCCGCGGGGCGCCGGGGGATCGGTTCACGCGCGACACACGGATTTCGGGTTCCCCGGCGTCCCGCGTCTCCCTCCAGCCACGCCTCCGGCGCAGCCCCGCGCGCGGAGACGATGATGCGTGCGCGTCCGTGATCGGACCCGACGGCCCGAATGGGCCCGTCGCCGCCGGAACGTCGGCCGCACCCCTCGGTTATCGTGGCAGTTCGCTGCGCTGCAGCGCGAGACCGGAAGTCCGACCATGCCCGACCCCCGCCCAGAGGCCCCTTCCGAGACCGCATCCCAGGCCGCCGGCAAGGCAGCCGGCAAGGCAGCCGGGACCGCCTCCGGCACGGCGCCGGCCCCGCCCTGCACCCTGGTGATCTTCGGGGCGGCCGGCGACCTCACCAAGCGCCTGCTGATGCCCTCGCTCTACAATCTCGCGGGCGGCGGCCTCCTCGATCCGAATTTCACGATCCTGGGCGTCGATCACAACCCCAACACCGACGAGGGCCTGCGCCAAGCCCTCACCGAATCGATGGAGACCTTCGCCAAGGACCCGGATTCGGAGTTCCACGCCGACCACATCGATCCCGCGCATTGGGGCTTCGTGCGCGAGCGCATCCACTTCATGCAGGGTGACTTCGAGGACCCGAAGACCTTCCAGGCCCTGACCGGCCGGGTCTCGGGCAACGTGGTGTTCTACCTCGCGGTGGCGGCCCGCTTCTTCGGGACCCTCGTGGAGGGTCTCGGGCAGGCCGGGCTGCTGAAGCAGGCGGAGGGCAGCTTCCGCCGGGTGGTGATCGAGAAGCCCTTCGGCTCGGACCTCGAATCGGCGAAGGCGCTGAACGCCCGCATCCTGAAGCAGGCGGACGAGAGCCAGTTCTACCGGATCGACCATTTCCTCGGGAAGGAGACGGTGCAGTCGATCATGGCGATGCGCTTCGCCAACGGCCTGCTGGAGCCGGTGTGGCGGCGCGAGTACATCGACAGCGTGCAGATCACCGCGGCCGAGACGGTGGGCGTCGAGGAGCGCGGCGGCTTCTACGAGCCGACCGGGGCCCTGCGCGACATGGTGCCCAACCACCTGTTCCAGCTTCTCTGCATGGTCGCGATGGAGCCGCCGAACTCCTTCGCGGCTGAGGCGGTGCGCACCGAGAAGGCCAAGCTCGCCGAGGCCGTGCGGCCGATCCCGCCGGAGGACGCGGTGCGCGGGCAGTACACGGCCGGCGCCCTCGACGGCCATCCGGTGGCCGGCTACCGCGACGAGCCGCACGTCGCCAAGGATTCCACCACCGAGACCTACGTCGCCCTGAAGCTCGAGATCGAGAACTGGCGCTGGGCCGGGGTGCCGTTCTACCTGCGCACGGGCAAGCGCATGACCGGGCGGCGCACCGAGATCGCGATCCTGTTCCGGCCCGCCCCCTTCCGGCTCTTCGCCGACAGCGGCGACGAGGGGCTGAAGCCCACCGTGATGCGGCTCACCATCGATCCCGACCACGGCGCCGAGACCGAGCTCAACGTGAAGGTGCCGGGACCGCAGATGCGGCTCGGCCGCGTCACCACGCGCTTCCGCTACGCCGACTTCTTCGCCGCGACGCCGAATGTCGGCTACGAGACGCTGCTGTACGATTGCATGACCGGCGACGCGACCCTGTTCCAGCGGGCCGACAACATCGAGGCCGGCTGGGCCGCGGTCGAGCCGCTGCTGAAGGCGTGGCCCGGGGCGCCGGTGGCGTTCTACCCCGCCGGCAGCCCGGGGCCGACGGAGGCCGACGCCCTGCTCGCCCGCGATGGGCGGCACTGGCTCGGCCTCGACGGGCACACGGATTGAGGGCAGCGTATCGCGCGGCGCCGCGCCCGACCTTCGGTCGGACCCGGGCCGCCCGGCGCACGATCGCAACCCCGCAGGCGCGGGACCGGCCGGCCTCAGGCCTCGGCGCGGCGGGCGAGGTCGAGGCCGTCGAGGTCGTCGTGGTGCAGGAGCAGCACCCCGGTCGCGACCGCGAGCTTGCGGGCGGCCGGGGTGAAGCCCGCGTTCGAGACCACCGCGGCGCGGTCGCCCTCCCAGTAGCGACAGGCGGCCGCCGCCTCCTGCACCGCCGCGTTGCCGACGGGCCTCGTGTAGCGCTTGCACTGGACGACGAGGCGGGTTCGGCCCCGGACCGCCACGATGTCGGCGCCCTGGTCGCCGCTGGTCGGCGTCGGGTGCGCGCGCCAGCCCGCCGCCTGGAGGCGCGCGAGGCAGAAGCGCTCGTAGCCGATGCCGTCGTCGGGCGCGGCGTCGTCCTCGGGCAGGTCGACCGCCTCCGCCACCGCCGCCACGATGGCGAGCGCCTCCTCGCGGCGGGTCTCCAGATAATCGGGAAAGCGCGCCTCGAGCTGGGGCGCCACGGTGCGGTCGAGGAAATAGGCGCATTCGCGCAGCCAGCCGTCGCGGATGGCGTTGCCGTAGGCGTCGACGAAGCTCTCCTGCCGGCGCCGCAGCGCCAAGGTCCCCGCATGCCGCCGCGCGATCCGGCGCACCCGCGCCCGGAAGCGCCGCGGCCGGCCGAGATGACGCATCACCACGAGGCAGAGCCCGGCACCCGTGGCGGCGAAAGCGGGCGGTCCGTAGACGAAGCCGAGGGCGCAGCCGACGGTGCTCGTCCAGAACAGGCGTGCGACAAGGCTGGGCTGGCCGGGCATGCGCCGTGCTCGCGTGGATCGGGCCACCGGACGCGGCCGGCGGACCATCCGGCCATCGCACCGGAGGCTTGCCCGATCTCTAACGCCCCGGCCTGGCCGGAGCCGGGCCGGGCCGGGGCCGGGAGGCCTATCGCCTTGCGGATGCGCGGGTTTTGCGAGGTCGGGCGGGACCGGGCCCGGGCCGCGATGCGCCCGGTCGGCGACGCGGAAAGCTGTGGATCACACGCGGGACGGCCCGCCGGAGACGCGGCGGCCGCGCAGGGGACCTGCCGCCCGGCGCGTCTAGGCCTCGGCGGCGCCGGACTTCGGCGCGCGCGCCCTGCGGCGGAGATGGCCGAGGCCCATCGTCTTGGCGAGTTCGGAGCGGGCGGCCGCGTAGCTCGGGGCGACCATCGGGTAATCGGCCGCCAGGTTCCAGCGCGTCCGATATTCCTCCGGCGAGAGGTTGTAGCGCGTGCGCAGGTGCCGCTTGAGCGACTTGAACTTCTTCCCGTCCTCGAGGCAGATCAGGTAATCCGTCCCGACCGAGCGGCGGACCGGCACGGCCGGCACGGGCGCCTCCGACGGCGTCCCGCTCCCGGCGCCGGCAAGCTGACTCAGAGTTGCGTGGACGGCGTGGATCAGCCCGGCCAGCTCGGGAAGCGGGATGGCGTTGTTGCTGACGAAGGCCGAGACGATATCTGTCGTCCGTCCGACGAGGTCGTGATCTTCGCCAGTCTCGACGTTCATCCCCAGCCCCTCCCCACTCGTCAAGACCTCGGTCGGCATCGGTCCGGGGCCTACGCTCCCCCGAGGGACGCGGACTTAAGGTTTACGGTGCGCTGTCCGTATGGTGTCCGGTCGATTAAAGCAACCGGCAATGCCTTGTCCTTGCCGGGGCTCGCGGTAACTGTCGGGGCCGGCGCCCGCCGCCGTCGGCCCGCGTCGAGCGGCGGGCAGCGGGGCGCCCGGCGGGCGGTGCGGGTCGAAGCCCGGCCGCCGGACGGGGAGCGTCAGGCTTGAGCACGTACCGGTTCGAGGCCCTGCTGAATCCGCGCTCGGTCGCGGTGGTGGGCGCGGGCGAGCGCGAGGGCTCGCTCGGCCGTGCGGTGATCGAGAACCTGCGCCGGGCCGGGTTCCCGGGCCCGGTCCTCCCGGTCAATCCTCACCATGCGGAGGTCGCGGGCTTCCCGTGCGTCGGGCAGGTCTCGGACCTCGCCGCCGCGCCGGACCTCGTCGTCGTCGCGGCGCCGCCCGAGACGGTCCCCGGCATCGTCGAGGATGCGGGCCGGACCGGCGCCGGGGCTGCGGCGATCCTCACTGCCCGGCTCGGCACCGGCCCCGAGGATCCCGGGCCGCGCGCCTGCGCCATCGCCCGCCGCTGCGGCCTGCGCCTGCTCGGTCCCGACAGCGCGGGCCTCGTGGTGCCGGGCCGCGGCCTCAACGCGAGCCTGTTCGCCCATACTCCGCCCGCCGGCGATCTCGCCCTGATCTCGTCCTCGGGGACGGTCGCGGCGGCGATCGTCGAATGGGCGAGCCGCCACGGCGTCGGCTTCTCGGCGGTGCTCTCCCTCGGCAGCGCCTGCGACGTGGACATCGCCGACGGCCTCGACCACTTCGCGAGCGACTATCACACCCGGGCCATCCTGCTCTGCCTCGACCGGATCGCGGATGCGCGCCGCTTCATGTCGGCGGCCCGCGCCGCCGCCCGCGCCAAGCCGGTCGTGGTCCTGCGCACCGGCCGGCACGCCCCGGAGCAGCACGCCCCCGTCACCCACACGGGGGCCCTGGCGCGGCCCGACGCGGTCTACGCCGCCGCCTTCCGCCGGGCGGGCCTCCTGGCGGTGCAGGATCTCGACGCGATGTTCTCCGCCGTCGAGATGCTGGGCCGGCAGCGCCCCTTCCCGGGCCGGCGCCTCGCGATCCTGACCAACGGGCGCGGCATCGGCCAGCTCGCCGCCGACCGGCTGGCCGACCGCGGCGGGGAGCTCGCCGCCGTGACGCCGGCCGCCGGCTACGACGGGGAGAACCCGGTCGATCTCGGCATCGACGCGGGCGGCCCGGCCTTCGCCGCGGCCCTCGCGCCCCTGCTCGCCGACCGTCAGAACGACGCGGTGCTGGCGATCCACGTGCCGACCGCGCGCTCGGCCGCCGTCCCGGTCGCCGCCGCCGTCGCCGAGACCGTGCGCACGGTCCGCGCCGGCACCACGCGCCGCAAGCCCGTCTTCGCGGTGTCGCTCGGCGAGGAGCCCGAGGCGGGCGAGATCCTGGCCGGCGCGGGGATCCCCCGCTTCGCGACGGATTCCGAGGCGATCGAGGGCTTCCTGCACCTCGTGCGCTACCGCGAGGCGCAGGACGACCTGATGCGCACGCCCGATTCCCTGCCGCAGGATTTCAGCGTCGACGTGCAGGCCGCGCGCGGCATCGTCGCCCGCGCGCTGAAGCAGGGCGCGACCTGGCTCGACCCGATCGCCGTGATGGAGCTGCTGGAGGCCTACGACATCGCCTCGGTGCCGGTGACGCTCGCGCCCGACATCGACGCTGCGGCGGCCGCGGCCTGGCCGGTGATCGCGGGCGGCGGCGCGGTCGCCCTCAAGGTCGTCTCGCCCGACGTGGTGCACAAATCGGACATCGGCGGCGTCCATCTCGACCTGACGAGCGAGGACGACGTCCGGGCGGCGGCCCGGCAGATCCTCGCCCGTGCCCGCCGCGACCGGCCGGACGCGCGCATCACCGGCTTCGCGGTGCAGCCGATGGTGCGCAAGGGACGGCGGCGCGAGCTGATCGCGGGGCTGGCCGAGGATCCGACCTTCGGGCCCGTGGTGGTGTTCGGACGCGGCGGCACCGCCGTCGAGGTGATCGACGACCGGGCGCTCGGCCTGCCGCCCCTCGACCTCGCGCTCGCCAGCGACCTGATCGGCCGCACCCGGGTGGCGCGCCGCCTTGCCGCCTATCGCGACGTGCCGGCGGCCGATACGGGGGCGGTCGCCCTCACCCTGGTCAAGCTCGCCCAGCTCGCCGCCGACCTGCCGCAGGTGCGCGAGCTGGACATCAATCCCCTGCTCGCCGACGAGACCGGCGTGGTCGCCCTCGACGCGCGGGTGCGCCTCGGCCGCGGCTACCCGCAGGGACGGCAGGGGGGGCGGCTCGGCCGCGGCCATCCGCGCTTCGCGATCCGGCCCTACCCGACCGCCTGGATCCGGGCGATGAGCCTGAAGGGCCGCACCATCCACGTCCGCCCGGTCCGGCCGGAGGACGAGCCGCTGTTCCGCGCCTTCTTCGCCACCATCGATCCGGAGGACGTGCGGCTGCGCTTCTTCGCGCCGGTGCGCGAGTTCAGCCACGCCTTCCTGGCCCGGCTGACACAGCTCGACTACGCCCGCGCCATCGCCTTCGTGGCCCTCGACGACGCCCTGGAGGAGTCGCGCCGGATGCTCGGCGCCGTCCGGCTGCACGCCGACGCCAACGGCGAGAGCGGCGAATTCGCGATCCTGATCCGCTCGGACGCCCGCGGGACCGGCCTCGCCTACGCCCTGATGCGCCTGATGATCGACTGGGCCCGCTCGGAAGGGATCAGCCGCGTCGAGGGCTCGGTGCTCGCCGAGAACCGGCCGATGCTCGCCGTCTGCCGCCGCCTGGGCTTCACACAGAGTGTGGATCCGGAGGATGCCGGGCTGGTGAAGGTCCGGCTCGTCCTCGCGGGCGGGGCCTGAGCGATGGGCGGCCGGACGGCTGCGCCGCTCTCAGAAGGGGTTGCCGGCCGGCAGGCGGGCCGCCTCGATCTCCGACGCGGTCGGCTGCCTCAGCACGACGAGGCCGTTCGTCCGGTCGGGCTCCACCAGACCGAGGCGGGCGAAGGCGTCGAGCCAGCCATCCATCGGCCAGAACCCGTGACGGGCCCGGAACCGCGCGGCGTTGCGAGCGATGTCGGCGAAGTGCTGGAGCGGTGGATCGAAGGCCGGATGATACTGGTGCCAGGCGCGCGGACCGGCCGCGAACAGCACCGGTACGCCGAGGGCCGCCGCGCGGAAGGCGAGGTCCGTGTCCTCGGCGCCGTACCCGTCGAAGCTCTCGTCGAAGCCGCCGAGGCGGTCGTAGGTCTCCGCGCGCACCGCGAAGGCCAGCGACCAGAACAGGCCGGGCTGGGGCGCCTCCGCCACGCCGGCCTCCGGGAAGACCCGGACCGGGTGGAGCCGCCCCGCCGCGTCGAGGGCGCTCGGTTCCCAGCCGTCCGTGACGGCCCCCTCCGGCAGGTAGGAGACCGCGCAGCAGACCAAGCCGTCCTGGTGGGCGAGGATTCCGCCGAGGCCGGCGACGAGGTCGGCGGACGGGATGCAATCCACGTCGAGGAAGACCAGGGACGGGCTTGCGGCGGCGCGGCGACCGGCGTTGCGGGCCGCGGCCAGGGGCAGGCCGGCCTGATCGAGGACGATGCGCCGGATCGGGAAGCCGTGGTCGGGCAGGGGCGCGGTGTCGCCGCCCATCTCGACGACGATGCATTCCGCGGGCGCGGGTCCGCGCGCCAGGCCTTCGAGCAGGCGCTCGAGATGGGCCCGGCGCCCCTTGTTCAGGGTGATGACGCTGATGCTCATGGGGCGCGGTCA
This sequence comes from Methylobacterium sp. HJ2, assembly GCF_056431005.1. Taxonomy (NCBI): domain Bacteria; kingdom Pseudomonadati; phylum Pseudomonadota; class Alphaproteobacteria; order Hyphomicrobiales; family Methylobacteriaceae; genus Methylobacterium; species Methylobacterium sp. HJ2. The sequence continues at coordinate 130,769 of NZ_JBWJYM010000002.1, forward strand.
GGCCGAGACGAAGCGCTCGAAGGGGCCGCAGAGCCGCGCGATCATCGCGGGCTCCAGCCGGAACCCCGTGGGATCGTCGGCGATCAGATCGGTGGTCTGCGAGGCGTGGGCAGCGACGGCTCGCTCCTTGAGAGCGCGATGCGCCGAGACGTCGAGGCGGGCCCCCTGGGGTGCCCGGCCGACCTCGGTCTCGGGCGGCAGCGTCCAGCCCCAGACCGGATATTCGTAGACGCGGATCCCAGCGAGCCTCGGCTTGGCGAGCGCGACGATGGCCGCGCAGGCCTTGTGATCGCAGTGCGGATCGTAGCGCCAGGTCACGCAGACGGCGCTGGCCGCACAGGCGCGCGCGGCGTCGGCCACCGCCTCGGCCGCCGCCTCGGCCTCCGGGCCCTCGCTCGGCACGTGGGCATCGGGCAGGCGGAGGAAGGATACGGCGTCCGGCGCGAGGCCCAGGACGGCGACGGCCGCGCGGGTCTCATCCTCGCGCAGCGCCCGGAGCCGCTCGGGCGGATAACTCGCCGAATGGGTATGCGAGCCGCAGCCGTCGCTCACCACGATCAGCCGAACCCTGCGCCCCAGCCGGCAGGCCTCGGCGATCAGGCCGCCGCAGCCGAGGCTCTCGTCGTCCGGATGGGGCGCGACCACGACGAGCCCCCCCTCCCCCACGAGACCCGGGAGATCGGCGACGGGCAACCTGTCGGCCGCAGCGAGGAATTCGTCAGCACGCATCGTGCCGCCTCACTGCCAGACCGCGGGCCCGGAGGCCAGCGCGATCCTCGGCCCGACGGACGCGCCGGGCGCGCGGCCCTGCCCTACCGGTCGTTCTCCGTGGTGAGGTCGCCGAGCCGGGTGCCCTCGCCCTGGCTCGTGCCGTCGAGGCGCACGCCGGGGGAGGGCGAATCGGTGAACACGGCGCCCGCCCCCATGAGAGCGCTGCGCAAGGCCTCGATCTGCCCCGAGGGCGGATCGCCGTGCCCAGCCTCGAAATCGAGCACCATGCGCGGGTCGAGACCGACCTTGGCCGCAAGATCGGCCTCCGACCAGCCGAGCAGACCGCGCGCCGCCCGCGACTGGGCGGGGCTCATCGGGATCTGGACGCCGCCGCTCTGCGGGCCCTCGTCGGATCCTGCCAAGGTCATCCTCCTGTTCCGGCGGGTGAGACCCCGCGATGCGGGACAACGGGACAGCCGCCGGAACGTTTCCGCGGTACCCGTACGGAGGATTGTCCACACCCGGGCCGCGCAAAAGCTCGCGCGACCATAATTGTGCTGAATTCCTGTTCGATGCCACACCGCGCACGTCCCGGATCGCGATCCGGTCGACGGATCCGGATCCTGGACGGCGTGCGGCGGTCGCGCCTCGCGACGACCGCGAGGGCGAATCAAGTGCCGCCGATGTGCGGGAGGGGCGTGAACGATGAGAGCGATCCAGATCGCCGCGCTGGCGTGCGCGGTCGTTGCCGCGGATTTGGCCACGGCGATTGAGGCGGTGGCGCAGAGCCCGGGCATATCCGGTTTCGGACGCGGGAGCCGTCGCCCCGGCGGGGAGGAAGAGAAGAAGCCCCAGTACATCCCGTCCGACAAGCAGACGGAGAAAGTCTTCCCGCTCGACTCCACCTGGACGGCTGTCAGCATCAACGGCAAGCCCTTCGGTGGCGGAGACCGGCCGAGCTTCATCATCGACAAGCAGTACCGCGCGCGCGGCTACGGCGGCTGCAACACCTTCGCGGCGACCGCCTTCCCGCTCCGCGAGCAGCATCTCGCGGTCGGCCCGCTCGCGCTGACCAAGAAGCCCTGCGACAAGGGTATCGCTGCCACCGAGCAGGCCTTCTTCGTGGCGCTCCGCACGGCCGCGCAATGGGATCTGGTCGGCTCGCAGCTCGTGCTGAAGAGCCCGAACGGCGAGTTGCGCTTCGACCGCGCGCTTTAAGGGTGCGTTGACCAAACGGGCATGACGGCGCGGCCGATTCAGGCGCCCTTCAATCCTATCGGCCACGGTCGCCGGAAGGTCGGCACGAGGCGGGCATGACGGGCAGGATCGGATCTGGGATGGGTGCGGTGCGGCGCGCGGGTGTCCGGGAGGAATCCCGCTACGCCGCGCCGCGCAGCCTGCACGGCGGCGCCGCCTGGATCGCGGCCGGAACCTCGCTGGCGGCGACGCTGGCCCTGCTGATGCTGCGGTTCGGCGGCTGACGGGTCCGCCGCGGCGCAGCACCGGGGGACTCGACATGCGGATCCGGTTCACGACCACCTGCCTGGCGGGGCTGCTGACCTGCTCGCATGCCGGGGCGGCCGGGCTCGACCTGAGCGGGCACGCGCAGATCGGGGCCGCGGACCGGGCCGTGACGCTGCGCGTCTCCTGCGAACCGGCGGACCGAGCCATCGCGCTGGCCCTGTCGATTCCCGATTTCGAGGAACTCGCCAAACGCCTGGACCTCGCGGCCTTCGAGGGACCGACCGGTAGCGCCGCGCCCCTGACACAGCTTCGGACCGTCACGGCCGCGGGCGTCCGGACGGCGCGCCTGCGCGCCAGCGGCGCGGTCTCGGCGGATCCGGCGACGCAGTTCGTCCTCACCGCCGCGCCGGCACGGCGCGGGGAAGCTCTCGTCCGCGACGTCGCGGTCGCCCTCGTCGAGCCCGGAGCGAAGCTGGTCTGGACCCAGGCGAGCCCTCGCACCGGGGACGCGGATCTCGTCGCCACGGTGACGATGCCGGCGGCGCAGGTCGCGCCCCTCGCCGCCGTGCTGCGGCCCTGCCTGCCCGAGCGTCCCTGAGTCGGGCTCCCGGCCTCAGCTCACCTCCACCTGCACCACGCCCGGCACCGCCCGGAGCGCGCCGGCGATGGCGGGGCTCGCCTGGTACTTGCCGGGCAGGCGAACCTCGACCTCGCGGTCCCCGTCGAGCAGCAGGATCAGCGAGACCTCGCCCTCGCCGCGCAGGCCGAGGCGCTGCTGTACGGTCGGGATCGGGCGCTCGTCGCGCATGTAGATCCGCATGCCCTTCTGGTAGCGGGCCACGGCCGCGTCGAGGGGCTCGGCGGTCTGGATCCGGGCGCGCACGTCCTCGCCCTCGAGATTGGCCTGGAGTTGCAGGACCAGCGGCTTCCCGGGCTCGAGGATCTCCCGGTAATGGCCGAGCCCTTCGGAGAAGATGATCGCCTCGAAATGGCCGGTCTGGTCCGAGAGGGTGACGATGCCGAGCTTGTTGCCGCTCTTGGTGCGCCGCTCCGAGCGATCGAGCACGGAGGCCGCGACGCGCCCCACGCTGGTGGTGCCCGCACGAACGGCGCGGCAGAACTCCACCCAGGTCTGGACCCGGAGCTTGCCGAGCAGGTCGCCGTACTCGTCGAGGGGATGGCCCGAGACGAAGAAGCCGATCGCGGCGTATTCCCGCTTCAGCTTCTCGGCCACCGGCCAGAGTTCGTGCGGCGGGATGCGCAGGGAGACGGCGTCCGAGACGACGCCGCCGAACATGTCGCCGATGCCGGTGGATTCGGCCTCGGCCGCGCCCTGGGCCAGCTTCATGATCGGATCGATCGCCGCGAAGGCGCGGGCCCGGTCCGGCTCGATGCAATCGAGCGCGCCCGCGGTGACGAGGCTTTCCAGCGTGCGCTTGTTGACATGGCGCGGGTTGAGCCGGCGCGCCAGGCAGGCGAGATCCTTGAACGGCCGGTCGCCGCGCGCCTGCACGATCGAGCGCACCGCCTCACGACCGACCCCCTTGATCGCGGCGAGCGCGTAGCGGATCCGGCCCTCATGCACCTCGAACACCTCACCCGAGGCGTTGATCGAGGGCGGCTCCACCACGATCTTGAGGCGCTGGGCGTCCTGGCGGAATTCGGCGAGCTTGTCGGTGTTGTCGATGTCGAGCGTCATCGCCGCCGCAAGGAACTCGACGGGGTAGTTCGCCTTGAGATAGCCGGTCTGGTAGGTGAGCAGCGCGTAGGCGGCCGCGTGGCTCTTGTTGAAGCCGTAATCGGCGAACTTCGCCAGCAGGTCGAAGATCTCGTTGGCCTTCGGCTTCGTCAATCCGCCCTCGACGCAGCCCTTCACGAAGCGCTCGCGCTGCGCGTCCATCTCGGCGCGGATCTTCTTGCCCATGGCGCGGCGGAGCATGTCGGCCTCGCCGAGCGTGTAGCCCGCGAGCACCTTGGCGATCTCCATCACCTGCTCTTGGTAGACGATGATGCCGAAGGTCTCCCGCAGCATCGGCTCCAGCTTCGGGTGCGGGTACCACGACGCCTCGTTGCCGGCGTCGCGCCCGAGCTTGCGCTCGCAATAGACCGGGATGTTGGCCATCGGACCTGGCCGGTAGAGGGCGACGAGGGCGATGATGTCCTCGAAGCGGTCGGCCTGCATCTCGCAGAGCGCCTTGCGCATGCCCGCCGATTCCACCTGGAACACGCCGACCGTCTCGCCCCGGCCCATCGGCGCGTAGGTGCCCTGATCGTCGAGCGGCAGAGCGGCCAGATCGATGTCGATGCCGCGCTGCTTGAGCAGGTCCGTGCAGCAGCGCAGCATGGTCAGGGTCTTGAGGCCGAGGAAGTCGAACTTGACCAACCCCGCCTGCTCCACCCACTTCATGTTGAACTGGGTCACCCGCATGCCGGTCTTGGGATCGCGGTAGAGCGGCACCAGCTCTTCCAGCGGCCGGTCGCCGATCACCACGCCGGCGGCGTGGGTCGAGGCGTGCCGGTGCAGGCCCTCGAGCTTCTTGGCGATGTCGATGAGGCGCGCGACCACGGGCTCCTCCGCGATCGCGCTCTGCAGCTTGGGCTCGCCCTCGATCGCCTGGGCCAGGGTGACGGGGTTGGCCGGGTTCTGCGGAACCAGCTTCGTCAGCTTGTCGACCTGCCCGTAGGGCATCTCGAGCACGCGACCGACGTCGCGCAGCACGCCGCGGGCGAGCAGCGTGCCGAAGGTGATGATCTGCGCCACCTGCCGCTCGCCGTAGCGGCGCTGGACGTACTGGATGACGCGCTCGCGGCCCTCGACGCAGAAATCGATGTCGAAATCCGGCATCGAGACGCGCTCGGGGTTGAGGAAGCGCTCGAAGAGCAGGCCGAAGCGCAGCGGATCGAGATCGGTGATCAGCAAGGCGTAGGCGACGAGCGAGCCGGCGCCCGAACCGCGGCCGGGCCCGACCGGGATGTCGTGCTCCTTGGCCCACTTGATGAAGTCCGAGACGATCAGGAAGTAGCCCGGGAACTTCATCTTCACGATGACGTCGAGTTCGAAGGCCAGACGGTCGCGGTATTGCTGCTCGGTGAAGCCCGGGGCGGCGCCGTGCTTGGCGAGGCGCGCCTCCAGCCCGGCCTCGGCCTGCCGGCGCAGCTCCGTCGGCTCGTCGGCGGCGATCGCCGCGGCCACCGCCGTGGTCGCCTCGGCGACGGCGCCGGCCCCGTCGGCCTCGGGCGCCACGCTCCCGAAATTCGGCAGGATCGGCTTGCGCGTGCGCACCCGGTAGGCGCACCGCATGGCGATCTCGACGCTCGCCTGCAGGGCATCCGGCAGATCGCGGAACAGCTCGGCCATCTCCGCGCGCGTCTTGAAGCCGTGACGCGCGCTCAGGCGCCTGCGGCGCTCGTCCGAGACGACGCGGCCCTCCGCGATGGCGAGCAGGGCGTCGTGGGCATCGTAATCGTCGGTCTTGGCGAAGAAGGGCTCGTTGGTCGCCACGAGGGACAGGCCATGCGCATCGGCCAGACGCACGAGCGCGTCCTCGACCCGTCGCTCGTCCTCGAGTCCGTGGCGCTGGACCTCGACATAGAGGTTGTCGCTGCCGAAGGCCGCCAGGAGCGCGTCGAGCCGCGCCTGAGCCAGATCGGCGCGGCCCGCGCGCAGCGCCGCGTCGAGCGGACCGGTCGGGCCGCCCGTCAGCGCGATCAGCCCTGCGGCGGAGCCGGCCAGCGCCTCGGCCGCGACCCGCGGCACGTCGCCGAGCGGGATGTCGAGATAGGCCCGTGAGGCGAGGCGCAGCAGGTTGCCGTAGCCCGTCTCGTCCTGGGCCAGCAGCACCACGTTGGTGATCGGGACGCTGTTGCGCCCGAGCGGGTCGGCCGTCTCGAAGGTCAGGCCGAGCTGGATCCCGGCGATCGGCTGGATGCCGCTGCCCGCGGCCTTCTCCGAGAATTCCAGGGCGCCGAAGAGGTTGTTGGTATCGGTCAGCGCCAGCGCAGGCTGCCTGTCGGCGGCCGCGGCCTTCACGAGATCGGCGACCTTCAAGGCGCCCTCGAGAAGGGAATAGGACGAGTGTGCGTGGAGGTGGACGAATCCGACCTCCTTGAGCTGGCGAACCATGACCGACCTTGTTCGTGGCCGCACAGGATCGCCGCAACCGCCTTCCCGAGTCTGTCACCACCGGGCCTCACAGGCCCGGATATCCACCGTTCATCGCGCGCCGGGCCGTCCCTTCTTGCGCCCAGACCTCCGGGATTCGATTTCCTGTGTGCAACGGGACGGAGCGGGAACAAATCCGATCCGGAGCAGGATTGCGCTAGTGAATCGGCGCCAAGGCTACGCCGACCGCAGCGACCGCGACCGACAGCAGCCCGAAGGCCATGAACTCGACCATGCCGGTGAGAACGATCCGCTTCAGCATCTGACCTGCCTCCTGAGAACGAGATCAGCTTCGTTCTTGTTTTGTTCTTTGTAAAGCGAGGCGCCGGAACAGGGTTAAGCAAGCGTTACCGCGTTCGTCCGCCCGCTCCTGCCGGACCGGACCCGGCCGCGTATCGTTGGAAGGACTCCGGCGGGCCGCCGCGGTCGCCCGCGGGAAGTGCTCACTCCAGCGGCTGGATCAGGCCGTTGCGGATGGTCACGCGGCGGTCCATGCGGGCGGCCAAGTCCATGTTGTGGGTGGCGATGAGCGCGGCGAGGCCCGACGCGCGCACCAGCGCCAGCAGGATGCCGAAGACGTGGTTGGCCGTTTGCGGATCGAGGTTGCCGGTCGGCTCGTCGGCAAGCAGCAGCCGCGGACCGTTGGCCACCGCGCGGGCGATGGCGACCCGCTGCTGCTCGCCGCCCGACAGCTCGGCCGGGCGATGCGCGAGCCGCTCCTTCAGGCCTAGGAAGGCGAGAAGCTCCGCGGCGCGGGCCTTGGCCTCCTTGCGCGGCAACCCCTTGATGAGCTGGGGCATCACCACGTTCTCCAAGGCCGAGAACTCGGGCAGCAGGTGGTGGAACTGATAGACGAAGCCCATCTCCTCGCGGCGGAAGCGGGTGCGCTCGGCATCGCGCATCGCGGCGGTCGGCTGCCCGCCGATATAGACCTCGCCGCCGTCCGGGCGCTCGAGCAGCCCCGCGAGGTGCAGCAGCGTCGATTTGCCGGCGCCCGACGGCGCCACCAGGGCGACGAGCTCCCCCGGCCAGATCGCGAGGTCGGCCCCGCGCAGGATTTCCAGGGCGCCCTCGGCCTGTCTGTAGCGCCGCTCGACGCGGGCGAAGAACAGGGCCGGCACCGGCTGTGCGCCGGCGGTCTCGCTGCTGCCGCTCATGGATGTCTTCGTGTCCCCGGCGATCAGCCGTAGCGCAGCGCCTGCACCGGATCGAGCCGGGCCGCGCGCCAGGAGGGATAGAGCGTCGCCGCGAGCGACAGGAGGAACGAGGTCACCACCACGACGGCGATCTCGCGGGCGTTCATCTCGGCCGGGATCTCGGCGAGAAACCGCACGGTCGGGTCCCAGGCGCCCGGGAAGAGCACGTGCTGGATCGGCTTGATGTTGAGCGTGATCAGGATGCCGAGCGCCAGACCCGACAGGGTGCCGACGAGGCCGATCAGCGCCCCGTTGATCAGGAAGACGCGCATGATCGTACCGGGCGTTGCGCCCATGGTCCGCAGGATCGCGATGTCGCTCGACTTGTCGCGCACGAGCAGGATCAGGCCGGAGACGATGTTGAGCGTCGCCACCACGACGATCAGGCTGAGGATCAGGAACATCACGTTGCGTTCGACCTCCAGCGCCCCGAAGAAGGTGCGATTGCGCTGGCGCCAGTCCGTGAGCAGGATCGGGCGCTCGGCCGCCATCTCCAGCGGCTCGCGCATCGCCCCCACGGCGTCGGGCTGATCGATGTAGATCTCGATCATGCTGACGTCGCCCTCCTTGTTGAAGAAGGCCTGGGCCTCGGTCAGCGGCATGAAGACGAAGGTCGAGTCGAACTCGGTCATACCGACCTCGAACACCGCCTTGATGGCATAGCTCTTGGTCCGCGGCGCCGTTCCGAACGGCGTCGTCGAGCCCTTCGGCGTGACCAGGGTGATCGAATCGCCGGCCTGCAGCGCGAGGCTGTCGGCGAGGCGCCGGCCGATGATGACGCCGCTGCCGTCGTCGAACCCCTCGAGCGTCCCGCCGCGCAGCGATTTCGAGATCGCCGCGAGGGCGTCGAGATCCTCGCCGCGCACGCCGCGCACCAAGACGCCGCTGCCGCCGTAGGGCGAGGAGGCGAAGGCCTGGCCCTCGACCAGCGGAATGGCGGCGCGCACGCCCGCCACCTTGGACAGGCGCTCCGAGAGATCGGCGTAGTCGGTGAACGTCCGGTCGATCGGGGTCGCGAAGATGTGCCCGTTGATCCCGACGATCTTCGACAGCAGCTCGCTGCGAAAGCCGTTCATCACCGAGAGCACGATGATCAGCGTCGCGACGCCCAGCGCGATGCCGAGCACCGAGAAGAAGGCCACCACCGAGACGCCGCCGCCGCGGCGCCGGGCGCGCAGGTAGCGCCCGGCGATGATCCACTCGTAGGCCGCGAACGGCGCGGTCGCGGCGCCTCGCACCAGGGCGGCGAGCCGCGCCCTCCGTTCCGCAATCCCGACCGCGGCGCCCGCCATCGTGGGTTCCCTCAAACGCGCTTGATCCGCGACACCAGGTCGATCGGCGCCAGGGTCTCGCGCTCGCCGCCCGCGCGGCGTTTCAGCTCGACCTTGCCCTCGGCGAGGCTCTTGGGTCCGACCACGACCTGCCAGGGCAGGCCGATCAGGTCGGCGGTGGCGAATTTCGCGCCCGGACGCTCGTCGCGATCGTCGTAGAGCACGGTGAGGCCGGCGCCCTCGAGCTGCGCCTGAATCTCGGCGCAGGCCGCGTCCGTCCCGGCATCGCCGACCTTGAGGTTGATCAGGGCGACGTCGAACGGGGCGACGGATTCGGGCCAGATGATGCCGGCCTCGTCGTGGCTGGCCTCGATGATCGCGGCGACGAGGCGGCTCGGGCCGATGCCGTAGGAGCCCATATGCACTGGGCGCTCGATGCCGTCGGGCCCCGCCACCTTGGCGCCCATCGGCTCGGAATACTTGGTGCCGAAGTAGAAGATGTGCCCGACCTCGATGCCGCGCGCGGCCATGCGGCTGTCCTCCGGCACTTCCGCGAAGGCGTCGGGCTCGTGCATCTCGTCGGTGGCGGCGTAGTGCGAGGTCCAGGCATCGACGACCCCCTGGAGGGCGGCGACGTCCTCGAAATCCGTGGTGGCCGGCGGGATGTCGAAATCGAGATAGGCCTTGTCGCAATAGACCTCGCTCTCACCCGTGTTCGCCAGGATGATGAACTCGTGGCTGAGGTCGCCGCCGATCGGGCCGGTATCGGCGCGCATCGGGATGGCCTTGAGGCCGAGGCCCGCGAAGGTGCGCAGGTAGGCGACGAACATCCGGTTGTAGGCGTGGCGGGCGCCGGCCTGGTCGAAATCGAAGGAGTAGGCGTCCTTCATCAGGAACTCGCGCGAGCGCATGGTGCCGAAGCGCGGCCGCACCTCGTCGCGGAACTTCCAGGAGATCTGGTAGAGGTTCTTCGGCAGATCCTTGTAGGAGCGCACGCTCGCCCGGAAGATCTCGGTGATCACCTCCTCGGCGGTGGGGCCGTAGAGCATCTCGCGATCGTGCCGATCCTTCAGGCGAAGCATCTCCTTGCCGTAGGCCTCGTAGCGCCCGGATTCACGCCACAACTCGGCCGATTGCACGGTCGGCATCAGAAGCTCGATCGCGCCCGCCCGATCCTGTTCCTCGCGGATCACCGCGCAGACCCTGTTCAGGACCCGCAGACCGAGGGGCAGCCACGCGTAGATGCCGGCAGCCTCCTGGCGGATCAGGCCCGCACGCAGCATCAGCCGGTGGGAGACGATGTCGGCTTCCTTGGGCGTCTCGCGCAAGGTGGGCAGGAAGTACCGGGAAAGACGCATGAGATTCCGGACGGCGGGGTTCGGGCGCGGTAGGACGGACGGATCGCACACAACACATTGCCTCGGGAAAAGACAAGCGCCGTGGCGGTTTGAGTGGTCGGGCCGGGTCGTTTGGGCGCGCGCTGCGGTCCGCGGACCGCAATTCGGGGCCTGTCGCAGGACAGCAACGCGTCGAGAGGCAGAAAAACGCAAATTCGTGCCACAACCCCCGTGACAGCACGAATTGTTGTTCCTATAAGCACTCCCGCGATGTTTGCGACGCCGGTCCGAGGTGGCGCAGGGTCCGAGTCTCGGGAGGAAAAACGACCGCCACGCAGGCAATGCGGAGGTCAATCAAGGTCGAGCCATCACGAACTGATCAGAAGCAAGGCCTCGGGGCCTTGCTTTTTTATTTTCCGCCCCTGCCCGGACACCGCAAAGGTGCCGGCACCTTCCAGAACACATCCTGCAAGTGCTTGCTTGCACCGGGCTTGCGGCGCGTCAGATTCCGATCGCGTCCGGGGCCGCCGTCGGGCCGCGCAGGATCGCCACGGCATAGGCTGCGATCGCGGCGTAGCACAGGATCGGCGCGGCCAGGGCGGCGGAGAGGCCGATCCGGTCGGCGAGCAGCCCGGTCACGACCGGAACCACGGCACCGCCGACGATCGCCACGCACACGATCCCGGCGCCCTGCGCCGTCCGCCCGCCGAGCCCCGCGATGGCCATCGCGAAGATCGTCGGGAACATGATGGCGTTGGCGAGACCCACCGCCAGCAGCGTCCCGGCGGCGAGCGGTCCCGCGGAGACCGCCGATACGGCCGCCAGCCCGCCCGCCGCGACCGCGCAGGCCGCGAGCGCCACGCCCGCCCGCACCCGCCGCAGCACGACGCTGCCGACGATGCGCCCCGCGAGCGCGCCGCCCCAATAGACGCTGAGGAGGTGGCCGGCGGTTGCCGGGTCCGCTCCGAGCACACGGGGTTGCTCGAGATAGCTCACCATCAGGGTTCCGATGGACACCTCGGCCCCGACGTAGAGGAAGATCGCGAGCGCTCCGAAGGCGAGGCGCGGCCGGGCCAGAAGGTCGAGGCCGAGCCCGCGCGCGCCCTCGTCGGCCGCCGCGTCCTGGACGCGATGGCGCAGGCTCCAGAACAGGGCGGCGAGGGCGAGCAGCACGCCGGCGATGATCAGGAAGGGCACCTGCAGCACGGCGGCTTCGGCCTCGCGCGCGGCGGCCAGCGCCGCGGGTGCGAGGCTCCCCGGATCGGTGGGTTGTTGAGGGCCGCGACCCAGAATGGCCCAGGCTCCGATGGCCGGGCCGACCGTGGTGCCGAGGGCGTTGAAGGTCTGGGCCAGGGTCAGCCGGCTCGGCGCCTGGGCCGCAGGTCCGAGTCGGGTCACGAGGGGGTTGGCGGCGACCTGCAGGACCGCGATTCCCGACGCCATCACGAAGAGCGCGGCGAGGAAGAGGGGATAGAGCCCGATCTCGGCCGCAGGCGTGAACATCAGGCCGCCGGCCGCCATGATCACGAGGCCGAGGACCAGCCCGCGCAGGGAGCCGATCCGTGCGACCAGCGCACCGGCCGGCAGCGACACCACGGCGTAGGCCAGGAAGAAGCAGAATTGCGTGAGCGTGGCTTCCGCGTAGCTGAGCGCGAACAGGCCCTTCAGCTTCGGTGTCACGATGTCGACCAGGACGGTGACGAGGCCCCAGGCGAAGAACAGCACCAGCATGAACGGCAGGAGAAAGGCCCCGCGCGCCGCGTCCGTATCCGGCGCGGCAGCCTCGAGCCGCGCCTCGGCCTGCGCCAGCATGCGTGTCTCCCCCTCCGCGCCGGCTTCCCGGCATTCGCCCGGCGTCAGCAGAGGCGCGCCGCACCGGCCTGTCAACGCGGGGTCGCTAAAGCCCTGTCAGCGGGAAGATGGCGAGCGCGGCCAGGAAGACGGCGCCCGCGAAGACCGTCGTCCAGACCGCCTTCTCGCGCAGGCGCGGGGCGGCCGGGGCACCGAGGTCCTGGCCGGGCACGATGTGCTCGGTCCGGGTTTCAGGCTGGTTCCGAATCGGCAGGATGGCGAACAGCAGGGTCCACCAGACCACGAAGTAGAGGGCGGTCGCGCCGAAGACCGTGAGCTTGAACAGCGCCACGGCCGCCGCCACGAAGACGGAGACCAGCACGACGACGAGCGCGAGCGTCCGCAGCGTCGAGCGTGCGACCGCTTCGAGAAGACCGCCCACCGCGCTCAGACCTGCTCGAGTTCGACGAGGGTGCCGAGGAAGTCCTTCGGATGAAGGAACAGCACCGGCTTGCCGTGCGCGCCGATGCGGGGCTCGCCGGTGCCGAGCACGCGGGCGCCCTGCGCCTTCAGCTTGTCGCGCGCGGCGAGGATGTCGTCCACCTCGTAGCAGACGTGGTGGATGCCGCCCCCCGGATTGCGCTCCACGAACGCCTCGATCGGCGAGTTCTCGCCGAGCGGCGCCATCAGCTCGATCTTGCTGTTGGGCAATTCCACGAACACCACGGTGACGCCGTGCTCGGGCTGCGGCAGCGGCGGCTTCAGGGTCGCGCCCAGCGTGTCGCGGTAGACGGCGCAGGCCGCATCCAGGTCTCGCACGGCGATGGCCACGTGGTTCAGGCGCCCGATCATCGTTGTCTCCTCCCGCAGCGTCGTTGGTCGAACCGGTCCTGCGGTTCGATGCGCGGAGGCACGCCGCGTCGACGCGCCTCCGGCCAGAGCTGTACCGCCCCGCCTCCCGTCGCGGGAGGGGGCCCGCCGTCAGACCTCGACCACCTGCACGTGGCAGGCCGGCTTCTTGCCCCAGGCCTCGTTGACGGCCGTGCGCACGGCCCGGTCGACCGCCTTCTCGACGCCCTCCGAATCCTTCAGCTTGCCGCGCGACAGGCTCCCGAGGGTTCCGTTGACGGCATCGACCACCGTCTCGATCAGCGGATCGCCGGAGCGGCCGCGATTGGGCAGGCCGATGATGTCGACCGCGGGCTCGCCCAGGACCACGCCATCCTCGTCGATGGCGATCGCGACCGAGACGAGGCCGGCCTGCGCGAGCTTGCGGCGCTCCGGGATCGCCCGGTCGCGGTCGTCGATCAGGACGTTGCCGTCCTTGTAGAGGCGGCCGGACTTGATGGTGTTGATGATCTCCGGCGTGCCGGGGCTGAGGCGGATCAGGCTGCCGTTGCGCGCCTTCACCACGTTGCCGACACCCTGAGCCCGGGCGAAGCGCGCGTGCTCGTCGAGGTGCAGGGGCTCGCCGTGGACGGGGATCGCCGTGCCCGGACGGGTCCAGGCATACATCTCCACCATCTCGTCCCGGCGCGGATGGCCGGAGACGTGGACGAGCGCGGTCCGGTCGGTGATGACCTCGACGCCCTGCTCGATCAGGTCGTTGATGATCGAGCCGACGTCGCGCTCGTTGCCGGGGATCGCGCGCGACGAGAAGATCACCTGATCCCCCGCGGCGAGCGAGATGTCCGGATGATCGCGGCGCGACACCCGGGCGAGCGCCGCGCGCGGCTCGCCCTGGGAGCCGGTGAGCAGCGCCACCACGCGCTCGCGCGGCAGGTTCTTCCAGGAATCGGCGCGGCGAAACTCGGGCAGGCCGTCGAGGTAGCCGCATTCGCGGGCCACGTCGATCACCCGATCCATGGCCCGCCCGACCGCGATCACCTCGCGGCCGCAGGCCTGCGCGGCCTCGGCCACGGCCCGGATGCGGGCGACGTTCGAGGCGAACGTCGTCACCGCGACCCGGTGGGGCGCCTCGGCGATCAGCTTGCGCAGCGTGCCGGCAACCTCCTGCTCGGAGGGCGAGAAGCCCTCGCGCACCACGTTGGTGGAATCGCAGACCAGTGCCAGGATGCCCTCGTCGCCGAGCGCCCGGAACGCGTCCGGCGAGGTGACCTCGCCGGCGACCGGCGTCGGATCGATCTTCCAGTCGCCAGTGTGCACCACGAGGCCCGCCGCGGTGCGGATCGCGATGGCGTTCGACTCCGGGATCGAGTGCGAGACCGGCACGTATTCGAGCTCGAACGGCCCGACCGTGACGCGGCGCCCGGCCTTGACCTCGCGCAGCTCGACCTTCGGGGCGCCGGGCTCGCTGAGGCGGCGGGTCTCCAGCAGGTTCTTGGCGAAGCGGGTGGCGTAGACCGGCACCTTCAGCCGCGGCCACAGCTCGCTGATCGCCCCGATATGGTCCTCGTGCGCGTGGGTAATGAAGATGCCCAGCAGATCCTTCTTGCGCTCCTCGATGAAGGAGAGATCCGGGAACATCAGGTCCACGCCGGGCATCGCCTCCTCGCCCGCGAAGCCCATGCCGCAATCGACCATGATCCATTTGCGGCCCTTCTCCGGGCCGAAGCCGTAGAGGGCCGCGTTCATCCCGATCTCGCCCACGCCGCCCAGCGGCAGGAAGACGAGTTCGTCCTGTCCAGTCGTCATCGTTCAGTCGTCCAACCTCAGGCCGCCGTCGCGGCCACGCCGAAATGCACCTCGCCTGCCGTCACAGTGTGCCGTGTTCCATCGGGGGCGAGGATCACGAGCCGCCCCCCCTCGTCGATCTCCTCGAAGCACCCCCGCAGGGTGTCCATCCCGGTGCGGACCGCGATGGGGCTGCGGAGCCCCGCCGCGCGTGCGAGCCAGCGCTCGCGAATCCCGCCGAAGCCGCGACCGCGGTCCCAGGCCCGCGCCGCGCCCGCGAAGCGGTCGGCGAGCAGGCTCAGGAGCGTCTGCGCGTCGGTCGTGCAGCCGGCGTCGGCCAGGGAAGCGCCGCGCTCGGCGGCCTCCGCGGGCACCGCCGCCACGTTGACCCCGAAGCCGATCACAACGGCGCGCCGCCCGCCCGGCAGCATCTCCGTCTCGAGCAGGATCCCGGCGAGCTTACGCGATCCGAGCAGCACGTCGTTCGGCCATTTCAAGCGGAACGACCGATCGGCGTCGGACGTGGTGCCGCAGGCGGCCTCCAGCGCCTCGACGAGGGCGATGCCCGCCACGAAGCCAAGGCTCGCGAGCCGCTCCGGCTCGATGCCGGCCGCCGGCCACAGCACGCTCGCCGTCAGGTTGCCCGGCACCGAGGCCCAGCCGTTGCCGCGGCGCCCGCGACCGGCCTCCTGCCGCTGCGCCGCGATCCAGAGCGGTCCGGTCTCGCCCGCGCGCGCCTGCGCGAGAGCCTCCGCGTTCGTCGAGCCGATGCGCTCGTGAACGTGGAGGCGGTGTCCCTCGGCCCTCGCGACCTGGCCGAGGCGGTAGTCCGGTCTGGTCAGAACAGGGACCTCGCCGCCGCGCCCGCCGCGCCGACGAGGGGCGCCGGCAGCAGCCAGAACAGGATCACGACGACGCTCGACAGGCCGAGCACGATGCGCAGGCCCGGCGCCATCGCCTCGTAGGGCGCCTTCGGCTCGTCGAAATACATGATCTTGACGAGGCGCAGGTAGTAGTAGGCGCCCACGACGCTGGTCACCACGCCGATCACCGCGAGGGTCACCAGCCCGGCCTTGATGGCGGCGGCGAAGACGTAGAACTTCGCAAAGAACCCTGCGAGCGGCGGAATGCCGGCCAGGGAGAACATCATCATGGCGAGCAGAAACGCCAGCATCGGGTGCGTGCGCGAGAGACCCGAGAGATCGTCGATCGTCTCGAACATCTCGTTGCGGCGCCGCAGGCTCAGGATGATCGCGAAGGCGCCGAGCGTCATGGCGAGATAGATGATCATGTAGATCACCACCCCGCGGATACCCTCCTCGGAGCCCGCCGCCAGGCCGATCAGCGCGTAGCCGATGTTGCCGATCGACGAGTAGGCCATCAGGCGCTTGATGTTGCTCTGCCCGATCGCCGCGAAGGAGCCGAGGGCCATGGAGGCGATGGCGATGAAGACGATGATCTGCTGCCAGATCGCGGTGACGTCGGGGAGCGCGCCGATGAAGATGCGCACCGTCATCGCCACCGCCGCCATCTTCGGCGCCGATGCGAAGAAGGCGGTCACCGGGGTCGGCGAGCCCTCGTAGACGTCGGGCGTCCACATGTGGAACGGCACCGCCGACATCTTGAAGGCCACGGCGGCGGCCACGAACACGATGCCCAGCACGATGCCGAAGCCCGCGTTGTCGTTCAGCGCCGAGACGATGCCGGGAAACGAGACCGTGCCGGTGAAGCCGTAGATCAGCGACGAGCCGTACAGCAGCATGCCCGAGGAGAGCGCGCCGAGGACGAAGTACTTCAGGCCCGCCTCGGTGGATTTCAGGTCGTCGCGATGGAACGAGGCGATCACGTAGGCCGCGAGCGATTGCAGCTCCAGCCCGAGATAGAGGGCGATCAGGTCATTGGCGGAGACCATCACCATCATGCCGATGGTGCAGAGCACGATCAGGATCGGGAACTCGAACCGGTCGATGCGCTCCCGCTGGAAGTAGTCGCGGGACAGCAGGATGGTGGCGGCCGAGCCGAGCAGGACCAGGGCCTTCATCACCTTCGAGAAGCCGTCCTGGATGAAGGCACCCGAGAGTGTGGTGACCTTGGTGCCGGGCGCTTGGCTGATCACCACGAAGAAGGCGAGCAGCAGGAGGATCAGCGCGCCGACATTCACGCCCTCGACGGAGCGCTCGCCCCGGAAGGCGCCGTAGAGGATCAGCACCATCACGCCCACGCCGAGGATCAACTCGGGCAGGAGCGGTGCGAGGCTGGGCAGGACAGTGTGCACGGTCGGCATCGGCTCAGGATCTCAGGGCGCGATCGGCAGCGCGGCGGCCGCGGTCTGCGTGTTCGACAGGGCGGTGCGGATGCCGGCCATCAGGGCCTCGGTCGAGGGCGCGAACACGTCCAGGATCGGGGCCGGGTGAACGCCGTAATAGATCGTCAGGACCACGAGCGGGGCGAGGATCAGCTTCTCGCGCGTGTCCAGGTCGAGGATGCCCTGAAGGCTCGGCTTCTCGAGCTTGCCGTAGATCACCCGGGCGTAGAGCCAGAGCGCGTAGGCCGCCGAGAGGATGATGCCGAAGACCGAGAAGAAGGCGACGGTCGGGTTCGCCTTGAAGGCTCCCATCATCGCCAGGAACTCGCCGACGAAGCCCGACGTGCCCGGCAGGCCGACATTGGCCATCGTGAAGACCAGCATCGCCACCGCGTAGAGCGGCATCCGCTTCACGAGGCCGCCATAGGCCGCGATCTCGCGGGTGTGCATGCGGTCGTAGACGACGCCGACGCCGAGGAAGAGCGCGCCCGACACGATCCCGTGCGAGATCATCAGGAACAGGGCGCCCTGGATGCCCTGCTCGTTCAGGGTGAACAGGCCCAGCGTGACGAAGCCCATATGGGCGACCGACGAGTAGGCGATCAGCTTCTTGATGTCGGTCTGCATCATCGCGGTGAGCGAGGTGAAGATGATCGCAATGATCGACAGCGCGAAGACGAGGGGCGCGAAGTCCTGGCTCGCCAGCGGAAGCATCGGCAGCGAGATCCGGATGAAACCGTAGCCGCCCATCTTCAGGAGGATGCCGGCCAGGATCACCGAGCCCGCGGTCGGCGCCTCCACGTGGGCGTCGGGCAGCCAGGTGTGGACCGGCCACATCGGCATCTTCACCGCGAAGGAAGCGAAGAAGGCGAGCCACAGCCAGGTCTGCATGTGGGCCGGGAAGCGGGTCTGCAGCAGGGTCGGGATATCGGTGGTGCCGGCCTGCCAGTACATCGCCATGATGGCGAGCAGCATCAGCACCGAGCCGAGCAGGGTGTAGAGGAAGAACTTGAAGCTGGCGTAGATGCGCCGCTTGCCGCCCCAGATGCCGATGATGAGGAACATCGGGATCAGGCCGGCCTCGAAGAACAGGTAGAACAGCACCAGATCGAGCGCGCAGAACACGCCGATCATCGTCGTCTCCAGGACCAGGAAAGCGACGAAGTACTCCTTCACCCGGCGCTCGATCGAGTTCCACGAGGCCCCGATGCAGAACGGCATCAGGAAGGTGGTGAGCAGCATCAGCGGCATCGAGAAGCCGTCGAGGCCGAGCTTGAACCGGATCGTCTCGGTGAGCCACGCGTGGCTCTCGACGAGCTGGAAGCTCGACGCGGAGGCGTCGTAGCGGCTCCAGGCCACCAGCGAGAGCAGGAAGGTGATGATCGTGGTGGCGAGCGCGGCCCAGCGGGCGTTGCGCTTCACGCTCGCGTCGTCGCCGTTCAACGTCAGGATGAAGGCCGCGCCGCAGAGCGGCACGATCAGCAGGCCGGAGAGGATCCCGAGGCCGAACATCAGTGAGCCCCTTTCGGCAGGCCGGTCATCAGGTACCAGCTGATCAGGCCGGCGACGCCGATGAGCATCACGAAGGCGTAGTGATAGACGTAGCCGGTCTGGAAGCGGACGACGCCGCGGGTGACGTCGACCACGCGGGCCGCGATGCCGTCGGGGCCCGCGCCGTCGATGGCGCGCCCGTCCACCTGCCGCCACAGGAACAGGCCGAAATCCTTGGCCGGACGGACGAAGATCCGGTCGTAGAGCTCGTCGAAGTACCACTTGTTGAGCAGGAAGCGGTAGAGCAGCGGCTGCTGCTCGGCCAGCGCGTGCGGCAGCTCGGGCCGGCGGATGTACATCCAGAAGGCGACGACGAAGCCCAGCGTCAGCATGATGAAGGGCGAGGCCGAGACCCAGCCGGGCACGCTGTGGATGTCGTGCATGATGTGGTTCTCGGGGCCGTGCGCCAGCGCGTGGCCCCAGAAGGCGTCCATGCCCTCGCCGATGAAGCGGTTCTTGAAGATCAGGCCGGCGAAAAGCGCCCCGAAGGCGAGGATCGCCAGCGGGATCGTCATGACGAGCGGGCTCTCGTGCGGCGTGTGCGGCGCGTGGTCGTGGTGCTCGACGGCGCTGTGGGAGGCCGGCTCGACATCGTGGCCGCGGTCGTCGTGGGCGACGCCCTCGTGGTGACCCGGCGCACCATCGGCCTGATGGGCGGTCGTCGAGTGGGCGACGGCGGGCGCGTGATGGTCGTCGTGGCCGGTGGCCGCGTGTCCGTGCGCCCCGTGCCCGGCCCAGCGCGCCGGTCCCTCGAAGGTGAGGAAGAACAGGCGCCAGGAGTAGAACGAGGTGAAGAAGGCCGCGATCACGGTGGCGAAGAAGGCCAGCGTGTGCCCGGGGCGGGTGGAGACGTAGGCCGCCTCGATGATGGCGTCCTTCGAGTAGTAGCCGGCGGTGAAGGGGAAGCCGATCAGCGCGAGGGTGCCGATCGCCATCATGGCGGTGGTGAAGGGGATGTAGGGGCGTAGGGCGCCCATGTTCCGCATGTCCTGCTCGTGGTGCATCGCATGGATGACCGAGCCGGCGCCGAGGAACAGCAGCGCCTTGAAGAAGGCGTGGGTGAAGAGGTGGAACACTCCGGCCGCGTAGGCGCCGACCCCGAGCGCCACGAACATGTAGCCGAGCTGCGAGCAGGTCGAGTAGGCGATCACCCGCTTGATGTCGTTCTGCACGAGCCCGACGGTGGCCGCGAAGAAGGCGGTGATGCCGCCGATCACCGTGACGACCACGAGCGCGTCGGGCGCCATCTCGAAGAGCGGCGAGAGCCGAGCCACCATGAACACGCCGGCGGTGACCATCGTGGCCGCGTGGATCAGGGCCGAGACCGGGGTCGGGCCCTCCATCGCGTCCGGCAGCCAGGTGTGCAGCAGGAACTGGGCCGACTTGCCCATCGCGCCCATGAACAGCAGCAGGCAGGCGAGGGTGAGGGCGTGCCAATCCTGGCCGAGGAAGTGGAAATGCGCGTCCTTCAGCTCGTTCACCCGCGGGAAGATCCCGTCGAAGGCGACCGAGCCGAACAGCACGAAGACCAGGAAGATGCCGAGGGAGAAGCCGAAATCGCCGACGCGGTTGACGATGAAGGCCTTCATCGCCGCGGCGTTGGCCGAGGGCTTCTCGTACCAGAACCCGATCAGCAGGTAGGAGGCGAGGCCGACGCCCTCCCAGCCGAAGAACATCTGCACGAGGTTGTCGGCCGTCACCAGCATCAGCATGGCGAAGGTGAAGAGCGACAGGTAGGCGAAGAAGCGCGGGCGGTGCGGATCCTCCTCCATGTAGCCGATGGAGTAGAGGTGCACGAGGGTCGAGACCGAGGTCACGACGACGAGCATAACCTTGGTCAGCGCGTCGATCCGGAAGGCCCAGTCGACCGTCAGGTCGCCCGCAGAGAACCAGGTCGCCACCTGCACCCGGGTCGCGTGCTCGCCGTCGATGAACACGCCCCAGGACAGCAGCGCCGCGAAGGCGAGGCAGGCCGTGGTGACGTACTCGCTCGCCCGCGCGCCGATCAGACGGCCGAACAGGCCGGCGACGAGGGCGCCGATGAGCGGGAAGAAGACGATCGCGTGATACATCGCTCTCTTGCAGTCCGGCCTCGGGTGCGGCGACGCCGCTCCCGCGTTTCAGGTCAGGGCGAGACGGAGGGGGGCCGCCTCTAGCCCTTCATCATGCTCACGTCCTCGACCGCGATGGAGCCGCGGTTGCGGAAGAACACCACCAGGATCGCGAGGCCGATCGCGGCCTCGGCCGCCGCGACCGTGAGCACGAACAGGGCGAAGACCTGACCGGTGATGTCGTTGAGGTGCGTGGAGAAGGCGACGAAATTGATGTTCACCGCGAGCAGGATCAGCTCCACGGACATCAGGATCACGATGATGTTCTTGCGGTTGATGAAGATGCCGAGCACGCCGAGCGTGAACAGGATCGCGGCGACCGTCAGGTAGTGGCTCAGGCCGATCATCGTCTTGCCCTTTCGGTAAGCCCGCGCATCAGACCTCGACACCCTGACGCGAGGGCACCTTGCGGGTCTCGACCGCCATGCCCTGCGTCCGGGCGTTCTGCACGCTGATGTTCTGGCGCTTCACGCCGGGCCGGTCGCGCAGCGTCAGCACGATGGCGCCGATCATCGCGACGAGCAGGATCAGGCCGGCCAGCTGGAAGAAATAGACGTATTCCGTGTAGAGCACGCGACCGAGGGCGGCGGTGTTGGTCAGGTTCTCGCCCGCCGCGACATTGCCGAGGGGTGCCTGGACGAGACCCGGGTCGATCGTCCACGAGCCGACGACGAGCAGGATCTCGATCAGGAACACGGCTCCGATCAGGGCGCCCACCGGCAGATATTGCTGAAAGCCCTGCCGCAGCTCGGCGAAATCGACATCGAGCATCATCACGACGAACAGGAACAGCACCGCGACCGCGCCCACGTAGACGACGACGAGGATCATCGCCAGGAACTCGGCGCCCATCAGCACGAACAGGCCGGCGGCGTTTACGAAGGCTAGAATCAGGAAGAGCACCGAGGCGACGGGATTGCGCGAGGCGATCACCATGAATCCGGAGGCGATGGCGACGCCCGCGAACAGGTAGAAGAAGGCGGCTGCTGCGGTCATGCGCTTGTCGGAATCGGCCGCTGGAGACGGCCCCTTCTGCCTGGTGGACGGACGGCCGGCCGAGGCTGGCCGTCCTATAGAACCCGGTCCCGCGTCGCACAAGGCGCGGCGCGGCATGGCGGTGTCAGCGGTAGGGGGCGTCCATCGCGATGTTGCGCGCGATCTCGCGCTCCCAGCGATCGCCGTTCAGCAGGAGCTTCTCCTTGTCGTAGAGGAGCTCCTCGCGGGTCTCGACCGAGAATTCGAAGTTCGGCCCTTCGACGATCGCGTCGACCGGGCAGGCCTCCTGGCACATGCCGCAATAGATGCACTTCACCATGTCAATGTCGTAGCGCGTGGTGCGGCGCGTGCCGTCGTTGCGGCGCGGCCCCGCCTCGATGGTGATGGCCTGGGCCGGGCAGATCGCCTCGCAGAGCTTGCAGGCGATGCAGCGCTCCTCGCCGTTCGGGTAGCGGCGCAGGGCGTGCTCGCCCCGGAAGCGCGGACCGCGGTGCCCCATCTCGAAGGGGTAGTTGATCGTCGCCTTCGGTTTGAAGAAGTACTTCATGGCGAGCACGAAGCCCGACACGAACTCCTTCAGGAGGAGGCTCTTGGCAACCTGATCGAGCTGCATGCTCGGATCTCCGCGTGTGCGAGGGTCATGCTCCCGGCGCGAGGCCGGTGAGCTTGAGGACGAAGGCCACGACGATCACCGAGACCAGCGACAGGGGCAGGAACACCTTCCAGCCGAGCCGCATGAGTTGGTCGTAGCGGTAGCGCGGGACCATGGCCTTCACCATGGCGATCATGAAGAACAGGAAGCTGGCCTTGAGGGCGAACCAGATCAGCCCCGGCACCCAGGTGAAGGGCGCGAAGGGGATCGGCGAGAGCCAGCCGCCCAGGAACAGCACCGTGCCCAGCGCGCACATGGTCATGATCGCCACGTACTCGCCCAGCATGAACAGCAGGTATGGCGTGGACGAATACTCGACCATGTAGCCCGCCACGAGCTCGGACTCCGCCTCCGGCAGATCGAAGGGCGGGCGGTTCGTCTCGGCGAGCGCCGAGATGAAGAACACCACGAACATCGGGAACAGCCAGAGCCAGTACCAGCCGAACAGGCCGAGGCTGGTGTCCTGAGCCATGACGATGCGCGAGAGGTTGAGCGAGCCCGCGCAGAGCAGCACGCAGATGATCACGAAGCCGAGGGACACCTCGTAGGAGATCATCTGCGCCGCCGAGCGGAGCGCGCCCAGGAAGGCGTATTTCGAGTTCGAGGCCCAGCCGCCCATGATGACGCCGTAGACGCCGAGCGACGAGATCGCGAAGATGTAGGTCATGCCGACGTTGATGTCCGCGATGGCCCAGCCCTCGGCCAGCGGAATCACCGCCCAGGACGCGAGCGCCAGGGTGGCGAAGACCAGCGGCGCCAGCAGGTAGATGCCCTTGTTGGCGCCCGCCGGGATCACCGGCTCCTTGATCACGAACTTGATCAGGTCCGCGAAGGACTGGAACAGGCCCCAGGGCCCGACCACGTTCGGCCCGCGCCGCAGCTGCACCGCCGCCCAGATCTTGCGGTCGGCGAGCAGAGCGTAGGCGATGAAGACGAGGAGCGCCGCGAGCAGCACGAAGCTCTTCAGCGCGATCAGGAGCACGGTCCCGACGACGTCCCAGGTGGTCATGGGGTGGGCTCCTACTCGGCCGCTTCGAGCGCGCGCCCGCGGGCGAGGCTCGAACACTCGGCGAGCACCCGCGAGGCGCGGGCGATCGGGTTGGTGAGGTAGAAGTCGCTGATCGGGGAGATGAAGGGCGTGCGCCCTCCCTCCCCGCTCAGGGACGCGAGCCGCTCGAGGGCGGCGGCGGCGTCGCCCGCCTTCACGGCGCCGAGCGCCGCGAAGTGCGGATGCTCGGCGTAGAGCGCGCGGCGCAGCGCGATCAGCGAATCGTAGGGCAGCTTCTTGCCGACCACGTCGGAGAGGGCGCGCAGGATCGCCCAATCCTCGCGGGCGTCCCCCGGCGGGAAGCCGGCGCGGTTCGTCATCTGGACCCGGCCTTCCGTGTTCACGTAGGTCGCGGTCTTCTCGGTATAGGCGGCCCCCGGCAGGATCACGTCGGCGCGGGACGCCCCGCGGTCGCCGTGCGTGCCCTGGTAGACCACGAAGGCGCCCGGGGCGACGTCGCACTCGTCGGCGCCGAGGTTGAACAGCACCTCCACGCCGCCGCCGACCATCGCCGCGAAATCGAGGCCGCCCTCGCCCGGCACGAAGCCGAGATCGAGCGCGCCGACGCGCGCGGCGGCCGTATGGATCACGCCGAAGCCGTTCCAGCCCTCGCCGAGCGCGCCGACCGCGCGGGCGAGGTTCGCCGCCGCCGCCAGCACGCCGGGCTGGTTCGCAGCCGTCTCGCCGACGACGATCAGCGGGTTCTTGGCGGCCTTCAGGGCCTCGAGGAAGCTGTGCTCGCCGCGCGCCAGGGCGGCGAGGGAGTCAGGCCCCGCGCCGATATGGACGTGCGGATAGGTCAGGTCGGTCGGCTCGCCGATCAGGCC
The DNA here is from genome assembly GCF_056431005.1 of Methylobacterium sp. HJ2. Taxonomy (NCBI): domain Bacteria; kingdom Pseudomonadati; phylum Pseudomonadota; class Alphaproteobacteria; order Hyphomicrobiales; family Methylobacteriaceae; genus Methylobacterium; species Methylobacterium sp. HJ2. Next base: position 154,825 of record NZ_JBWJYM010000002.1, read on the forward strand.
GACCGCGAGCGGAGCCATGCGCCAGCGCTTGCGGATGCGCACGTTGAGGAGCGAGGCCTCGATCCGCGGGTTGGTGCCGACGAGCAGGATCGCGTCGGCCTGCTCGATGCCCGGGATGGTCGGGTTGAAGGTGTAGGCGGCCCGGCCCCAGGCGGGATCGAGCCCCGGTCCGGCCTGCCGGCAATCGAGGTTCCTAACGCCGAGGGCGGCCATCAGGCCCTTCAGCGCGTAGATCTCCTCGACGGCCGCAAGGTCGCCGACCACGGCGCCGACGCGGGCCGGGTCGGTCCCCTTCAGCTTCGCCGCGATGGCCCCGAAGGCCTCGGCCCAGGAGGCCGGGCGCAGGCGCCCGTTCTCGCGCAGGAACGGGCGGTCGAGGCGCTGCAGGCGCAGCCCGTCGACGGCGTGGCGCGTCTTGTCGGAGATCCACTCCTCGTTGATGTCCTCGTTGACGCGTGGCTCGATCTGCATGACCTCGCGACCCCGGGCATCGACCCGGATGGCGCAGCCGACCGCATCCATCACATCGACCGATTCGGTCTTGGACAGCTCCCAGGGACGGACGTTGTAGCTCTGCGGCTTGTGCACGAGCGCGCCGACGGGGCAGAGGTCGGCCACGTTGCCCTGAAGCTCCGAGCCCATCGCCTGCTCGAGGTAGCTCGTGATCTCCATGTCCTCGCCGCGGCCGATGGCCCCGAGATCGGGCACGCCCGCGACCTCCGCCAGGAAGCGCACGCAGCGGGTGCAATGGATGCAGCGGTTCATGGCGGTCCGCACCAGCGGGCCGATATACTTCTCCTCGACGGCGCGCTTGTTCTCGCCGTAGCGGGTCGAGTCGACGCCGTAGGCCATCGCCTGATCCTGCAGGTCGCAATGGCCGCCCTGGTCGCAGATCGGGCAATCGAGCGGGTGGTTGATGAGGAGGAATTCCATCACCCCCTCGCGCGCCTTCTTGGTGCCGCCCGAGCGCGTCAGCACCTCCGGCGGCTCGCCGTTCGGGCCCGGCCGGCAATCCTTCACCGCGTAGGCGCAGGACGCCACGGGCTTCGGGGCCCCCTTCAGCTCGACGAGGCACATCCGGCAATTGCCGGCGATCGACAGCCGCTCGTGGAAGCAGAAGCGCGGGATCTCCGCGCCCGCGACCTCGCAGGCCTGGAGCAGGGTGTACTCGGCCGGGACATCGACCTCGGTGCCGTCGACGACGATCTTGGTCATGCGTACTTCTCGGTCTCGAACTGCGGCGCGGGCGCGGAGCGGATCACTCCGCGGCCATCGGCACGGGGTCCGAATGCGGGTTGGCGGTGTAGCGGTCGATGCGGCGCTCGATCTCGGGGCGGAAATGCCGGATCAGGCCCTGGATCGGCCAGGCCGCGGCGTCGCCGAGCGCGCAGATGGTGTGGCCCTCGATCTGCTTGGTGACCTCGAACAGCATGTCGATCTCGCGCTTCTGCGCGCGACCCTCGGCCATCCGCAGCATCACCCGCCACATCCAGCCCGTACCCTCGCGGCAGGGCGTGCACTGGCCGCAGCTCTCGTGCTTGTAGAAATAGGCGATGCGGGCGATCGCCTGGACGATATCCGTCGAGCGGTCGAGCACGATCACCGCCGCGGTGCCGAGGCCGGAGCCCAGGCCGCGCAGCGTGTCGAAATCCATCTTGGCGTCGATGATCTGCTCGGCCGGCACCAGGGGCACCGAGGAGCCGCCGGGGATCGAGCAGAGCAGGTTGTCCCAGCCGCCGCGCATGCCGCCGCAATGCCGGTCGATCAGCTCGCGGAAGGTGATCCCGAGCTCCTCCTCGACGTTGCAGGGCTTGTTGACGTGGCCCGAGACGCAGAACAGCTTGGTGCCGGTGTTGTTCTTGCCCCCGAGCCCCGCGAACCACGCGCCGCCCCGGCGCAGGATGGTGCCCGCCACCGCGATCGACTCGACGTTGTTCACGGTCGTGGGGCAGCCGTAGAGGCCCATATTGGCCGGGAAGGGCGGCTTCAGCCGCGGCATGCCCTTCTTGCCCTCGAGGCTCTCCAGCAGCGCCGTCTCCTCGCCGCAGATATAGGCGCCCGCGCCGTGGTGGACGTAGATGTCGAACGGGTAGCCGTGGACGTTGTCCTGGCCGACGAGATTGGCCGCGTAGGCCTCGTCGACGGCCCTCTGCAGGGCGTGCTTCTCGGCGACGTACTCGCCGCGGATGTAGATGTAGCAGGCATGCGCGGCCATCGCGAAGGAGGCCAGCATGCAGCCCTCGATCAGGAGATGCGGATCGTGCCGCATGATCTCCCGATCCTTGCAGGTTCCGGGCTCGGACTCGTCGGCGTTGACCACGAGGTAATGCGGACGCCCGTCCGACTTCTTGGGCATGAAGGACCACTTCAGCCCGGTCGGGAAGCCGGCGCCGCCGCGGCCGCGCAGGCCGGAGGCCTTCATCTCCTCAATGATCCAGTCGCGGCCCATCTCCAGCAGGAACTTGGTGCCGTCCCACGCGCCGCGCTTCCTGGCCTCCTCGAGGCCGGGCGAGTGGAGGCCGTAGAGGTTGGTGAAGATGCGATCCTGATCGGAGAGCATGTCAGGTCCTCTCGGGCTTCGGGGGAGCGCCGGCGGCGGGCGTCTCGGCGGCGGCGGCCGGCCGGCCGGCCTCGCCGTCGCTCGCGCCCGATGCGGCGGGAGCGGGCGGCGTCGCGTCGCGCGGCAGCGTGGATTGCGCCCCGGCCTCGGCGCCCGCAGGCTCCAGATCCTTGATCGCCTTGGCCGCCGGCTCCGGCGCCGAGGGACGCTCGGTCGTCGAGTGGGCCGTGTTGGCGGCCTCCGTCCGGTCGCCCGGCTTCACCGGGGTCTCGCCGGAGGCGGCGCGCTGGGCCGGCGCATCGCTCGCCGGGCCCTCGACCGCGCGGCCGGCATCCGGACGGGCGGGCTTCGGGTTGGAGGCGGCCTGCTTCTCGCTGGAGGCGGCCTCGTCCTGCGTGCGGGCCTCCTCCTCCGACTTGCGGGCGTCCTCGAAGCGCTTGCGCCACGCGCCGACGCGGGAGCCGTCGAACAGGGTCGGATCGGTCAGCGTCTCGGCGCCCCCCAGCGGCTCGGACGAGACGCGGCCCTTCTGCGAACCGACCTTGACCGGGCGCCCGGCCGCGAGGTCGTCCATCAGCGTTCCGAGGGATTCGGGCGTCAGATCCTCGTAGTAATCCTGATTGATCTGCACCATCGGGGCGTTGCAGCAGGCCCCGAGGCACTCGACTTCGAGCCAGGAGAAGGTGCCGTCGTGGCTGACATGGCCGGACGGCCCGAGCCGGGCGTGCAGCATGTCCTTCAGCTCGCGCGCCCCGCAGGAATCGCACGGAACGGTGCCGCAGACCTGGATCCAGTAGCGACCGACCGGCTCCAGCGCGAACATCGTGTAGAAGGTCGCGACCTCCAGCACGCGGATATGCGGCATGCCGAGCTGGTCGGCCACCGCCTCGATGGCCTTCTGCGGCAGCCAGCCGCCGTTCTGCTCCTGCGCCTTCCACAGCAGCGGGATCACGGCGGAGGCCTGGCGTCCCTCCGGGTACTTGGCGATCTGCCCCTCCGCCCACGCGGCGTTCTCGGGCGTGAACGCGAAGGTCGCGGGCTGCTCGGCGGCGGGGGCTAGTCTGCGGTTGGCCATCGTTTCTCGAAACCCTCGTGCCGGATCAGCGGTCGACCTCGCCGAAGACGATGTCGAGCGTGCCGAGCACGCAGGACACGTCGGCGAGGAGGTGCCCGCGGCACATCCAGTCCATCGCCTGCAGGTGGGCAAAACCCGGCGCCCGGATCTTGCAGCGGTAGGGCTTGTTGGTGCCGTCCGAGACCAGATAGACCCCGAACTCGCCCTTGGGCGCCTCGACCGCGGCGTAGACCTCGCCCTCAGGCACGTGGAAGCCCTCGGTGTAGAGCTTGAAGTGGTGGATGAGCGCCTCCATCGAGCGCTTCATCTCCCGCCGCGGCGGCGGCGCGAACTTGCCGTCGAGGGCCGCGATCGGGCCCTGTCCGGCCGGCTCGCGCAGCTTCGCGCAGCATTGCCGCATGATGCGCACCGATTCGCGCATCTCCTCCATGCGGATCACCTGCCGGTCGTAGGTGTCGCCGTTCTTCCCCACGGGGATGTCGAATTCCATCTCCTCGTAGCACTCGTAGGGCTGCGACTTGCGCAGGTCCCACGGGATGCCCGAGCCGCGCACCATCACGCCCGAGAAGCCCCAGGCCATCGCCTCGTCCACGGTGACGATGCCGATGTCGACGTTGCGCTGCTTGAAGATGCGCGAGCCCATCACGAGGGCGTCGAGATCGTCGACCACCTGGAGGAACGGGTCGCAGAACGCCTCGATGTCGTCGATCAGCGCGGGCGGCAGGTCCTGGTGGACGCCGCCGGGCCGGAAGTAATTGGCGTGGAGCCGGGCGCCCGAGGCCCGCTCGTAGAAGATCATCAGCTTCTCGCGCTCCTCGAAGCCCCAGAGGGGCGGCGTGAGCGCGCCGACGTCCATCGCCTGCGTGGTGACGTTGAGGAGATGCGAGAGCAGCCGTCCGATCTCGCAGAACAGGGTGCGGATCAGCTTGGCCCGGCGCGGCACCTCGATGCCCGCGAGCTTCTCGATCGCGAGGCAGAAGGCGTGCTCCTGGTTCATCGGCGAGACGTAGTCGAGCCGGTCGAAATAGGGCGTCGCCTGCAGGTAGGTCTTGTACTCGATCAGCTTCTCGGTGCCGCGGTGCAGCAGGCCGATATGCGGATCGACGCGCTCGACCACCTCGCCGTCGAGCTCGAGCACGAGGCGCAGCACGCCGTGCGCCGCCGGGTGCTGGGGCCCGAAATTGATCGCGAAGTTGCGGATGTTGTGCTCGGTCATGGCCGTCTCCGCGGGATCAGGCCGACGTCTTCTCGTCGCCGGGCAGCACGTAGTCGGTGCCTTCCCAGGGCGAGAGGAAATCGAAGTTGCGGAATTCCTGCGTCAGCTTCACCGGCTCGTAGACCACGCGCGCCTCGTCCTGGTCGTAGCGGACCTCGACGAAGCCGGTGAGCGGGAAGTCCTTGCGCAGGGGATGCCCCTCGAACCCGTAATCGGTGAGCAGCCGGCGCAGGTCCGGATGGCCCGAGAACAGGATGCCGTAGAGGTCGTAGGTCTCGCGCTCGTACCAGTTCGCCGCCGGGAAGATGTCGATCACCGAGGGCACGGGCGTGGTCTCGTCCGTCTGCACCTTCACCCGGATCCGGCTGTTATGGCGCAGGGAGAGCAGGTGGTAGACCACCTCGAAGCGCTGCGCGCGGCCGGGATAGTCGGCGCCGCAGATGTCGATGAAGTTGCGGAAAGCGCAGGCCGGGTCGTCGCGCAGGTAGGTCAGCGCGTAGACGATGTCCGAGCCCTGGACGACGAGCGTCAGCTCGCCGAAGCGGATCGCCCGCGAGACGATCGCCGGCCCGAGCGCGCCCGCGATCCGGTCGGACAGGGCCTGCAGCGCCGCCTCGCCGGATTCCGGCTGGGTGTGGGGCAGGATGGTGATGCCGTTGGTCATCGCCGCTCCTCAGCGCTCGATCGTGCCGGTGCGGCGGATCTTCTTCTGCAGGAGCAGCACGCCGTAGAGCAGGGCCTCCGCCGTCGGCGGGCAGCCCGGTACGTAGATGTCGACCGGCACGACCCGGTCGCAGCCGCGCACCACCGAGTAGGAATAGTGATAGTAGCCGCCGCCGTTGGCGCAGGAGCCCATCGAGATGACGTAGCGCGGCTCCGGCATCTGGTCGTAGACCTTGCGCAGCGCGGGCGCCATCTTGTTGGTCAGCGTGCCGGCGACGATCATCACGTCGGACTGGCGCGGCGAGCCGCGGGGCGCGAAGCCGAAACGCTCGCAATCGTAGCGCGGCATCGACATCTGCATCATCTCGACGGCGCAGCAGGCGAGGCCGAAGGTCATCCACATCAGCGAGCCGGTGCGGGCCCAGTTGATGAGCTCGTCCGCCGAGGTCAGCAGGAAGCCGCGATCGGCCAGCTCGTCGCTGATCGACAGGAAGGTCGGATCGTTCGCCCCGATCGGCCGGCCGGTATTGGGATCGATGATCCCCTTCGCCTGCGGGGCGATGGTCGGGGCGCGGGAGAGATCGTGCGTGAGGGCCATGGATGCCTCAATGGGGTGTCGACGATGCGTACGGGCTCGGGCTCAGTCCCATTCGAGGGCGCCCTTGCGCCACTCGTAGACGAAGCCCACCGTGAGCACGCCGAGGAAGACCATCATCGACCAGAAGCCGAACCAGCCGAGCTCGCCGAAGGTGATGGCCCAGGGAAACAGGAAGGCGACCTCGAGATCGAAGATGATGAACAGGATCGCCACGAGGTAGAAGCGCACGTCGAACTTCATGCGCGCGTCGTCGAAGGCGTTGAAGCCACACTCGTAGGCGGAGAGCTTCTCCGGATCCGGGCTGCTGTAGGCCACCAGGAACGGCGCCACGAGAAGGGCGGCGGCGATGAACAGCGACACGCCGAGGAAGACGATGAGCGGCAGGTAATCCGCCAGGAGACCGGTCATGCGACACCCCGTGATCGTGTGAGACCGCAGCGCCTCGAGCCCGATCCGGCCCGGCGAATGGAATTGCTCCAATGCCAGAGTGCGCGTGGCGCGAGGCTTAGTCGAGCGGTCGAGGTGAGACAAGGGCATTGCGCGTCGCACAATCCGCCCTCGCCCGACACAGATGGGGATCTGTCCCTCCCGCGTGCAGCCGGGCAGATGCGCGCAGGTCGACCGGACCGGGGACGGCCCGCGTGGACGCGCGGCCGAGTCGCCGTCCGGACAGCGGCTCGGCCGCCGAAAGTGCGCGCCGGCTGCTTGACAGCCCCCGGCCCCCCTCATAAACCCCGCCTCGTCGCCGCAACGAGGCGACCACGCCACGCGGGCGTAGCTCAGTTGGTTAGAGTGCCGGCCTGTCACGCCGGAGGTCGCGGGTTCGAGCCCCGTCGCCCGCGCCACGTCTTCCCCTTCCCGATCTCCACCTGTCTCGGCCACCGCTCCCGCTCGTCGCCGACACGGGACACGGATGCCGCTCGCGCCGGCCGGCGCGGAGCCGTCGGCCTATTCGGCCGGCACCGGCGCGCCGTCGGCCATCTGCGGGATCGGGCGCGCGTCCCGCGCCGCGAACCGGGCGCAGAGGGCGGGCAGCACGACGAGGGTCAGCAAGGTCGCGCTGGCGAGGCCGCCGATCACCACGGTGGCGAGCGGGCGCTGGATCTCGGCACCGGTTCCGGTCGCGAGCGCCATCGGCAGGAAGCCGAGCGCGGCGACGAGCGCGGTCATCGCCACAGGGCGCAGGCGCGAGAGCGCGCCCTCGCGGATCGCCTGCTCGAGGGGCAGGCCCTCGGCGCGCAGCTGGCGCAGGCGCGTCAGCATCACCAGCCCGTTGAGCACCGCGACGCCCGACAGCGCGATGAAGCCGACGGCGGCCGGCACCGAGACCGGCATTCCGCGCAGCCACAGGGCGAGGATGCCGCCGCTGAGCGCCAGCGGCACGGCGCTGAAGACGAGCGTCGCCTCCCGGGCCGAACGGAGCGCCGCACAGAGCAGCAGGAAGATCAGCACGAAGCAGGCCGGCACCACCAGCATCAGGCGCGCACGCGCCTGCGCGAGGTTCTCGAATTGCCCGCCCCATGTGATCCACGCCCCCGCGGGAAGCGGCAGCGCCGCCACCTGTCCGCGCGCCTCCTCCACCACCGAGGCGATGTCGCGCCCCCGCACGTTGGCGGTCACGACGATGCGGCGCTTGCCGTTCTCCCGAGAGATCTGGTTCGGCCCCTCCGTCATCACCAGGCTCGCCACCTGCCGCAGGGGCACCGAGGCGATGCGGCCCGTGCCGTCGGCAGGCAGCGGCACCGGCAACGCCCGGAGCGCGTCGAGATCCGCGCGGAGGGCATCGGCGAGGCGCAGCACGATGCCGAAGCGGCGGTCGCCCTCGAACACCAGACCGGCCTCGCGCCCGCCGATCGCCGCACCGATCACGTCCTGCACCGCGCGGTGGCTGAGCCCGAGGCGGGCGATCTCGCCCTTGTCGAGGCGGATCTCCAGCACCGGCAGGCCGTCGACCTGCTCGACTTTCACGTCCTCGGCGCCGGGAATGGCCCGAAGGATCGCGGCGATCCGGTTGGCCGCGGGGAGCAGCGCCTCGAAGCGCTCGCCGAACACCTTCACGGCGAGATCGCCCCGGGTGCCGGCCAGTAGCTCGTTGAAGCGCATCTGGATCGGCTGGGTGAACTCGTAGGCGTTGCCCGGGAGCGCGCCCGCCGCAGCCTCGATCCGCGCCACCAGCGCCTCCCTGGGAAGGGTGGGATCGGGCCACGCGGCGCGGTCCTTGAGCATGATGAAGGTGTCGGACACGTTCACCGGCATGGGGTCGGAGGCGATCTCGGCGGTGCCGGTCTTCGAGAACACGGTCTCGACCTCCGGCAGCGCCAGCACGGCGCGTTCGAGCCGGAGCTGCATCGCCTGCGACTGGCCGAGCGCCGTCGAGGGAATCCGCATGGCGTGGAGGGCGATGTTGCCCTCGTCGAGCTGGGGCATGAACTCCTGGCCGAGCCGCCCATAGAGCAGGAGGCTGCCGGCGAAGAGCAGGCCCGCGAGGCCCGCCACCGCGAGCGGCGCCCGCAGCGCCCCGTCGAGGACCGGGCGGTAGAGCGCGATGAGCGCGCGCACCGCGCGGTTCTCGTGCTCCCGCACGCGTCCGGTGATCAGGATCGCGATCAGCGCGGGAACGAAGCTGAGCGAGAGCAGGAAGGCGCAGGCGAGCGCGATCAGCACCGTCAGCGCCATCGGGGCGAACATCTTCCCCTCGACGCCCGTGAAGGCGAGGAGCGGCAGATAGACCAGCATGACGATGGCCTGACCGTAGACGGTCGGCGCGATCATCTCGGCCGCCGCCTCCCGGACGGTGTCGAGCCGGTCCTGCGTGGTCAGGGCCCGGCCGAGGCCGGCCTGCCGCTCCGCGAGCCGGCGCAGGGCGTTCTCGGTGATGATCACCGCGCCGTCGACGATCAGGCCGAAATCGAGGGCGCCGAGGCTCATGAGGTTGGCGCTGATCCGGCCCTGGACCATGCCGGCCGTCGTCATCAGCATGGCGAGCGGGATGACCAGTGCGGCGATCAGCGCGGCCCGGACGTTGCCGAGCATCAGGAAGAGCACGGCGACGACGAGGAGCGCGCCCTCGGCGAGGTTCTTCGCCACGGTGCGGATGGTGGCGTCGACCAGCACGGTCCGGTCGAGCACCGTGCGCAGGCGGATGTCGGGCGGCAGGCCGGCGGCGATCGCGCCGAGACGGGCATTGACGGCCGCCGAGACCGTGCGGCTGTTGCCGCCGATCAGCATCAGGGCCGTGCCGATCACCGCCTCGGAGCCGTCCGCGCTGCCCGAGCCCGTGCGCAGCTCGCGTCCGATGCGGATCTCGGCCACGTCCGCGATCCGCACGGGCACACCCTTGCGGGTGGCGACCACGACGCGCCCGATCTCCTCCATCGATTCGAGCCGCCCGTTGGCGCGCACGATGGCGCCCTCGCCGTTGCGCTCGATATAGGCGGCGCCCCGGTTCTGGTTGTTGCCCTCCACCGCCTCGGCGATGTCGGCGAGGGTCAGGCCGAGACCGATCAGCTTCGCCGGGTCCGGCTCGATCTGGTACTGCTTCTGGTAGCCGCCGATCACGTCGACCCCGGCCACCCCCGGCACCGTCCGGAGCTGGGGACCGATGATCCAGTCCTGGACGGTCCGCAGGTACGAGGCCTGCTCGAAGCCCGGGCGCAGGCTCTGGCCCTCCGGGGTCAGGTAGCGCCCGTCCGGCTGGAAGCCGGGCCGGCCCGGTGCCGCCGGGGCCCGGGCCTCCGGCGGCGCGAAGGCCAGCGTCCACATGGTGACCTCGCCGAGCCCGGTGGCGATCGGCCCGAGCGTCACGTCCGCTCCGGGCGGCAGGGTGGCGCGGGCCTGGGCGAGGCGCTCGCCGACCTGCTGACGGGCGAAGTAGATGTCGGTGTCCTCGCTGAAGATCGCCGTGACCTGAGCGAAGCCGTTGCGGGAGAGCGAGCGGGTCAGCTCCAGGCCGCGGATGCCGGCGAGCGCCGTCTCGAGCGGGTATGTCACCTGCCGCTCGACGTCGACCGGCGAGAGCTGCGGGATCACCGCATTCACCTGGACCTGGTTGTTGGTGATGTCGGGGACGGCGTCGATCGGCAGGCGCTTGGCCGCGAAGAGGCCGAGGGCCGCCAGGAGGACGCTGGCGATCAGCACCGCGTAGCGGTGGCGGACCGAGAGGTCGAGGATCGTGCGGATCATCCGGTTTGGCCTCAATGCGCGTGCTCGGCCTCGGCCTTGCCGAGTTCGGCCTTCAGGACGAAGCTGTTCTGCACGGCGACCCGCTCGCCCGCGGCGAGGCCGCCGACCACCTCGACCTGATCGGGGTCGCTGCGCCCGAGGCGCACCGTCCGCGCTTCGAACCCGGTCTCGGTCCGCACGAAGACGGTCTCGGCCCTCTCCACGGTCTGGAGGGCGGCGCGCGGCAGGGACAGGTCGACGGGCGCGTCCTCCAGCACCACGCCGACCGTGGCGAAGGCGCCGGGACGCCAGGCGAGATCCGGGTTCCCGACCGCGGCGATGACCCGGGCCGCCCGCGTCTGCGGATCGAGCACCGGGCTCACGAAGACGATCGTGCCGGGGGTGGCGGGACCGTCGGCGCGGGTGAGGCGCACGGCCTGGCCCTGACGGATCCCGCCGAGATCGGACACCGGCACCGCGAGGTCGACCCAGACCTGCGACAGGTCGGCGATCGTGTAGATCTCCTTCTCCTGGCCCTCGTCGTTGACCGGCGCGCCGAGATCGACCCGGCGCTCGATGATCCGGCCCGCGATGGGCGCGCGCAGCTCGTAGCGCTGGAGCCCGAGCAGAGGGGCGCGCCGGAGCGGGGCCATGTGCTCGTCCTCGCCCGCGGCGAGCGCGAGGGCGGGGCGCGCGGCGAGCCGGACGACCTCCGCGTCGGGCACGCCCAGCGCCGAGAGCTTCTGACGGGCGAGATCGACTTTCAGACGCGACTCGATCAGGCCGTTGCGGGCACGCAGGAACTGCTGCTCGGCCGAGATCTTGCGGTCCCAGAGGTCGTGGTCGCGGGAGAACAAGGTCTCCTGCAGCTCAAGCCCGACGCTCGCCGCGATGTAGTCGTTCTTGGCGTCGGCGACGTCGCGGCTGTCGAGAACGGCGACGATCTCGCCTTTCTCGACGGTGTCGCCGAGGCGCTTGCGCAGCTCCGAGACGGTGCCGACCACCTTGGCGGCGACCCGCGCCACCCGGTCGGCGTCGGGCGTCACGGTGCCGGGTACGGAGAGGATGCGGGTGAGCCGCCCCGACCCGACCGGCGCCACGGTGATGCCCGCGGCGTCGATCGCCGCCGGATCGAGGGCGATCCGATCGACATGGGGCTCGACATGGATCTCGGCTCGGGCGTGGCCTTCCGGCTCCCGCGCCCCGGGGCCGGCTCCCCGTATCGCGGCCCTGGCCGCCTCCGGCTGGCCGGGACCCGCGTGGTCGTGGCCCTCGTGCGCGTGCGGCGCCGCAGCGGAGACGAAGTCCGTCCGGGCGGGTTCGGCCGGGGCCAGACCCGTCCGTTCGAGGAGCGCCCGCGCTCCGTCGGAGATCCCCGGCACGAGGGCGCCCGACGCCAAGCCGGCCGCGAGCGCGGCCGGAACCGCGAGAGATCGGATCATGCTGTGAAACCTCGTGACGGACGCGCCGCCCGGCAGACCCGTCCGAGGGCCCTGCCGCATGCGTCAGGAAGCCGCCCCGGAACGGGCGGCGGCACCGATGCGGCCCGGTGAGGCCGCGCAGGCGCTCAGGCGCGCGGCGGTTCGATCGGCGGCGCGGGCGCGCGGGTCGGACGGGCGACCGGCACCCGCGCGAGCACCCGCGCGGCCTTCACGCCCCGGGACGGGCCGGCCGCCTCTGGCGCGACGGCGACCTGATGGCAGCCGCACTGGGCACAGTGATGGAGGCCGGCCGCAGGGTCGTGGCCCGCCGGATCGGCGCGCTCCATGACCCGCGCCGCGTCGAGCGCGGGGACGGGCCCGGCCGCCGGGCCGAGGCCGGTGGCGGCGTGCGCGTGCCCGTCGAGAGCCGGAAGGGCGAGGACCAGAAGGGCCAGAAAGGCGAGGACGCGACCGGACAGCCACCAGGACGCGCAGCCGGCCGGGCGGACACCTCTTGGACTACGCTGGCGCGATGCGCGGAGCACGGGCTGCCGAATCCTCATGGCCGTCGACGGGCGTACGGTACCTGAGCGAGGGCCCGGCGCAAAGCGACCCCGGCGTGCGGTGCGGCACGCCGACGAAGATCGGCCGCGGAAGAAAGTCTCGCGCTCGGCCCCGTTGCGATGCAACCCGAACGGCCCGGCCGCGTCTGCTCCCGGTGAGCAGCGGAGACGTGCGATGGAACCCATGAAGCCGATGAAACCGATGGAGCCCATGAAACCCATGGAGCCCATGAAGCCGATGAAGGGCGGCGAGGCCTGGTGGCCGAAGGACCTGGGCGAGCCCTCGACCAGCGGCGGCCAGAACGACCTGCGCTACGCGTTCTTCCCCGACAAGCACCGCCTGCTGATCGAGCAGGACGGCACGGTGACGACCTACGACAGCGGCGACCACAGGATCAGCGGCGTGTCGCAGGCGAGCGGATCCTCGGTCACGTTCTCGAGCCAGAACGGCGACGTCGATCTCGGCTCGCTCAAGAAGGTCGGCTGACAGGGCCGCTGGGCCCGCCGCCGCTTCGAGGCGGGCCCCGTCCAAGGCCGGCCCGCCCGACGGACATAGCTTCCGGCCGGGGCCCGTCGAGCCCGGCCGGAAGCCGGGATCGACGCGTGTCGGGGGGCGACCGCCGATCGAGCGGGATCGCAGGGCGCCCCCTGCGCGTGCCCTGCGCGCCCGCTCTCGGCATGCGCGAAGGCAGCCCCGAAGTCCGCCCCTATGTCTTTGTCGCCGCATGATGATTTCGGACATGCGGCTTCCCCTGGGCCCTGTCATGCTCTAAGCGCTCGGGCCATGTCGCCACCGAACGCACGCCCGACCCGATGCGCGCGCTGATCGATCTCCTGCGCGCCATGCGCCCCGCGGAGCGCCGCCGGCTGGGCCTGATCGCCCTGGGGCTCGCGGGCGCGGCGCTGCTGGAGGTGGTGGGCGTCGCCTCGGTGATCCCGTTCCTGACGCTGGTCGGCGATCCGGGCGCGGCCGATCGCCTGCCCTACCTTGCGGCCCTGCGCGATGCCCTCGGGCTCGCCGACCCGCGCAGCTTCCTGATCGGCGCCGGACTCGCCGCGCTGCTCGCGATCCTGGTGACCGCCATCGCCAATGCGGGGCTGACCTACGCGCAGCTCCTGTTCACTCACATGACCGGCTACGGCTTCGCCCGGCGGCTGCTGTTCCGCTATCTCGACCGCGAGCGGCTGTTCTTCGCGCAGGCGAACAGCGCGGAGCTCGCCAAGAACGTGCTGAGCGAGACCGATCGCCTCGTCGTGGGCGTGCTGACGCCCTTGACCGTGATCGGCTCGCGCGCGACCTCGGCGCTCGCCGTGATCCTGTTCCTCGTGGCCTATGCGCCGGGCCTCGCCCTCGTCCTCGGCGGCGGCTTCGGCGGCCTCTATGTCGGGATCTACCTGCTGATGCGCGCCCGCCTCGCGCGGATCGGAGCGCGGGCCGTCGCCGACAACGAGACCCGCTACCGCGTGGTGCAGGAGACGCTCGGCGCGCTCACCGAGCTGAAGCTCTACGGCCGGGCCGAGGCCTTCGCGGGCCGCTTCGACGCGCCGGCCCGCGCCTATGCGCGCGACAGCGCCGCGAGCCTCGTCACCGGGCAGACCCCGCGCTTCGTGATCGAGGCCCTGGCCTTCGGGGGCGTCATCGTGGTGGTGCTGTTCGCCCTGGCGCAAGGGCTCGACACCGCCGGAATCCTGCCCCTGCTCGGTCTGTTCGCCTTCGCGGGCTACCGCATGCTGCCGGCGTTCCAGAACATCTTCAACAGCTTGGCGCTGCTGCGCTTCTACCTGCCCGCCGTGCGGCTGATCGTGGCCGAGCTCGGCGGCGAGCGCGTGCGCGGAGCGCGCGGACCCGAGCGGCTGCCCTTCCGCGAGGCGATCCGCTTCGAGGGCGTCGGCTTCGACTACGAGACCGAGCGTGCGACGCTGTCGGGGATCGACCTCGCGATCCCGGCCGGCGCAACCGTGGGGCTCGTCGGGCGCACCGGATCGGGCAAGTCGACCCTCGTCGGCCTGCTGCTCGGCATCCTGGAGCCGAGCCGCGGGCGCATCACGGTCGACGGGCTGCCCCTCGATGCGGCGCGGCTGCCCGCTTGGCAGAACCGGATCGGCTATGTGCCGCAGGACGTGTTCCTGGTGGACGGCAGCGTCGCCGAGAACATCGCTCTCGGCATCGACCGTCCGGATCCGGACCGGATCGAGCGCGCGGCCCGGCTCGCGGGCGCCCAGACCTTCATCGCCGCCCTGCCGGGCGGCTACGCCGCGCCGGTGGGCGAGCGCGGCGCGCGCCTCAGCGGCGGGCAGCGCCAGCGCATCGGCATCGCCCGGGCGCTCTACCACGAGCCGGACGTGATCGTGTTCGACGAGGCGACCTCCGCCCTCGACGGCGAGACCGAGGCGGCGGTGATGCGGGCGATCCAGGAGCTGCGCGGCCGGCACACCGTCATCATGATCGCCCACCGCCTCTCGACGCTGGAGGGTGCCGACACGGTCCATGTCCTCGAAGCCGGGCGCCTCGTCGCGTCCGGGCCGCCGCAGGCGGTGCTGCCGGGGCTCGCCGCCTCGGCGGCGTGAGCCGGGGAGCCCGCGCCGAACGCCGCCCCGGGCCGGGACGCCGTGCCAATCGGCGCGCGACAGGCTACCAAGGCGGCCGGCACACACGAGGCTTCGGAGAGCACCGGCATGCGCGAGACCATCGACCTGACGAGCCCGGGCGGCACGACGGCGCGGATCGCCCTCGACGGGGCGGAGCCCGTCTCCTGGCGGGTCGACGGCACCGAGTACCTCTGGAGCGGCGACCCCGAACACTGGAACCGGCACGCGCCCTGGCTCTTCCCGGTCGTCGGCGCCTCGGCGGGCGGGCGCGTCCAGGTCGCGGGCCGGGCCTACCCGATGGGCCAGCACGGCTTCGCCCGGGACATTGGCTTCACCGTCGTGCGCCAGGGCGCGGACAGCATCACGCTCCGCCTGACGGACGGCCCCGAGACGCGCAGCCACTATCCGTTCCCGTTCCGGCTCGACATCACCGCCCAGGTGCGCGACCGCGAACTCGCCTTCGCGATCGCGGTGTCCAATCCGGGCGAGGCCCCCCTGCCCTACGCGCTGGGCTTCCACCCGGCCTTCCCGTGGCCTTTCGCCGGCGGCAGGCGCGAGCCCGGCGGCGGCTACGCCGTCGCGTTCGAGGCGCCGGAGCGCCCGTCCGTGCCCGAGGTCGGGGCCGGCGGCCTGCTGTTGCGCGACGAGCGCCCGATCCGCTTGGAGGGCACCGTGCTGCCGCTCGACCCGGCCCTGTTCAGCGAAGCGCTGGTGTTCCGGAACGCTGCGAGCCGGTGGATGCGCTTCACCGGCCCGGGCGGTCGGGCGATCCGCATGGAGATGGAGGATTTTCCCCATCTCGCGGTCTGGACCAAGCCGACGGCGCCGTTCCTCTCGCTCGAGTGCTGGACCGGCCATGCGGATTGGGCGGACTTCTCCGGAGATCTCGCCGAGCGCGATTCGCAGCGCCTGCTCGCGCCGAACGCCGAGGCGCGGCACGGCGTCCGCCTGAGCCTTGAGGGCTGAGGTGCGGATCTGGGTGGCCCGGCCCGAGCCCGGCGCCTCCCGAACGGGCGAGCGCCTCGCCGCCCTGGGCCACGAGCCGCTCGTGGCGCCGGTCCTGGCCACGTGCCCGACGGGCACGGTGCTGCCGCTCGCTCCCTTCGACGCGCTGCTGCTCACCAGCGCCCACGGGCTCGATGGGCTCGACGCGCTCCCTCCGGAGGCTCTCGCCGCGCTGAGGGGGCGGCCGGTCTTCGCCGTCGGTCCGAGCACGGCGCGGGCGGCGGTGCTGCGCGGGCTCGCGCCGGTCATCGAGGGCTCGGGCGACGCACGCGGCCTCGTCGCAACGGTGGCGGCGCGGCTCGCCCCGGGTGCGAGGCTCCTCCACCTCGCGGGTGCCGCGCGCAAGCCCGAGCCGGCGGCCTCGCTCGAACGCGCCGGATACGCGGTTCGGGTTCATGTCGCCTACGCGGCGAACCCCGTCCCCGTCCTGCCCGAATCGGTGGCGGACGCGCTGGCGGGCCGGGCGCCGGCCGTCGCGGCGGCGCTGCATTATTCCCGCCGCAGCGCCGCGACCGCCCTCGATCTCGTCCGCAACGCCGCGCTAGACGAACCTTTCCGGGCCATTCAACATTACTGCCTGTCGGAGGATGTGGCCGTACCCCTGGCAGCGGCGGGCCTTCCGATCCATTTCGTGCCGGCGCGGCCCCGTGAGGACGAACTCCTCGCAGGCCTCCGCTGACGCCGTCTTCGATCTGTCGCACAGGGCTCGCGCCGAGCCGGCCCGCGATGTTAGGAGGCCGGCCAGGGTTGCCGATCCGGCTCGAACGGGTCGCGCCCGGCACGCGGACAGGGCCTTCGCCGGACGCGCGATCCGGGGCAGGCGACGAGACGGGCGGCGCCCGGACGGTGAGACTGGAGAGAGACGGCCCGTGAAGCCCCCATCCAACGACACGAACCGCCCGAACCCGCCGAAGGGCAGCGAGGCCGGCAAGCCCGGCGAGATCGGCCGCGACGCCGGCAAGGACGCCGTGAGGAGCGAGCCGTCCAAGGATGCGCCCGCCAAGATCGGCGCGGCGCCCCAGGGCGGCGCCCCGGTTCGGAGCGGCGCGAGCCCCGTCCCGGATGCGGGATCGTCGAAGGAGGCCGCGAAGGTCGGGAGTCCCCAGGCTGCGGGGCAGCCGGGGAAGGACGCAGCCCCCGCTGCCGGAACGCTCGGGACGGCCGCGCAGGGCGGCAAGCCCGGCACGGCGCCGGGCGTCACCGGTCCCGTGACGGCCAAGCCCGCCGGAGAGCCGCTGAAGGCCGGCCCGACCCCGGTGCCGCCGGTGCCGCCGGTGAAGCCCGGCACGCCGCCGGAATCCGGCAAGCCGGGCAGCGCGACGACCGAGGCGCTGAAGACCGATCCGGCGAAGGCGGCCGGCGCCGCATCGGAGCCCGGCAAGAGCGAGTTGGGCAAGAGCGAGCCCGGCAAGAGCGAGCCGGGCAAGACGACCGCGGGTTCCTCGACCCAGAAACCGGACGCCGGGAGCACGGGCCAGGCCGGCCCGGGCGCGCCGCGTCCCGGCGGCCTCACCGACGGCCCCATCATCGACCTCAAGGCGAAGCGCGTCCCGGAGCCTGCCGAGGCGTCGCGGGCTGCGGCCGGCGCAGGCAATCCGGCCAAAGTCGAGCCCGGCAAGACCGAGGCAGGCAAGACCGAGGCAGGCAAGACCGAGCCCGGCAGGAGCGATGCGAAGCCGGCATCGAGCCCGGCTCCGAAGACGGCGCCCGTGGCCGAGCCGCGCCGGGCCGGCGGGTTCGGCTCGATGGCGACGGCCGGGCTGCTCGGCGGCGTGATCGGCGCGGGCCTGCTCTTCGGCGCGGACCGGGCGGGCGTGCTCGGCCACCGCGAGGATACCCGGATGACGGGCCTGGAGCAGCGCGTCTCCAGCCAGCTCTCCTCCCTCGACCAGCGCATCGCCGGCCTCGCGCCCCGCGACGCGCTGAACGCCCTCGACAAGCGCGTGGCGAGCAACGAGGCCGCGCTGAAGCCGTTGCCCGATGCCGTGAAGAGTGCCGAGACCGCGGCCAAGCAGGCCCTCGCGCAGGCCGGCGGCAGCCAGCCCTCCGGCGCCGCGCAACCCGCGGAGGGCGGCCAGCCGGCCGCCCAGGGCCTGCCGCCGGATCTCGCGGCCCGCCTCGACAGCCTCGACCAGCGCGTCGCCGCGCTGCAGGAGGAACCCGGCCGCGACGCCACCGGCGAGCCCCGGCCCGTGCCCGACGTCGCGGCCCTGGCCGAGCGGGTGAAGACCCTCGAGGGCAAGGTCGGCGCGCCGGCGCCCCAGCCCGAACAGAACGATCTCGGACCCAGGCTGGCCGCGCTCCAGGGGGAGGTCGAGACCCGGACCAAGGCGAATGCCGAGGCCGATCAGGCGCTCGCCAAGCGTCTCGAGGGCCTGCAGCAGGCCCTCGACGAGCGGGTCAAGGCGGCGACCGAGGCGGTCCAGACCGCGACGCAGGCGACCCAGCAGGCCGCCGAGGCCGGTCGCAGCCAGGCCGAGCAGGCCGCCAAGGCGGTTCAGCGCGACCTCGACGCGCAGGGACAGAAGATCGCCGCGCTCGACAAGGCCGTCGCCCAGCGGGCGGAGGCGACGACCGTGCAGGCGGCGCTCCGGGTGGTGACGGCCGACCGCGTCGCCACCGCCCTCGCCACAGGCGTGCCCTATGCCGAGCCGCTCGCCACCCTGCGCAAGCTCGAGACCGGGGATTCCGGGCGGCTCGACGCCTTGGCGCCCTTCGCCGAGAGCGGGGCGCCGAGCGTCGCGCAGCTCGCGGCGGAGTTCCGGCCGATCGCCGAGAAGGCCGCCGCCGCGCGCCGCGCCGCGCAGGCGCGCACCGTCGCGGAGAGCGGCGACCTGCGGGCGAAGTTCCTGAGCATGGCCGATTCGATCGTGCAGGTCCGCAAGGTCGACGCGCCGCCGGCTGCCGGAGGCGGCGCCCCGGAGGCGGATCCGGTGGCCAAGGTCCAGGCCGCCCTGGACCGCGGCGCGCTCCAGGACGCGGTCAAGGCCTTCGAGAGCCTGCCTCCGGAGGCCAAGGCCGAGGCCGCGGATTTCGGGAAACGCCTCACGGCGCGCGCCGCGGCGGCCCAAGCCTCCCAGGCCCTCCTCTCGGACGCCTTCAAGAGCCTGCCGGCCGGCCAGTAGCGCCGACCGGAGCCGGTCAGCGACGCCGGCCGAACCCGACACACCTTCCATCCGCGCGGCGGTCCCTCACCGGGCGCCCACAGGAGTACTCGATCGATGTGGCGCGCCCTCGCCTTCCTGGCTCTTCTCGCCCTCGCCGCCTTCGGGGCGGTCTGGATCGCCGATCGGCCCGGCACCGTCACGGTGGTCTGGAACGGCTACGAGGTGGCCACCAGTCTCGCCGTCGCCCTCGTCGGCGTGCTGATCGCCGCGATCGCGGTGGGCTTGGTCTGGGCGGTGGTGCGGGGCTTCATCAACCTGCCGGAGATCCTGGTCCGCGGCTCTCGCGAGCGGCGGCGCGCCAAGGGTTTCACCGCCCTGTCGCGCGGCATGGTCGCGGTGGGATCGGGCGATCCGCTGGCGGCCCGGCGCCATGCCAGCGACGCGGAGCGGCTGCTCGGAGCCGAACCGCTCACGCTTCTGCTCAAGGCTCAGGCCGCGCAGATCTCGGGCGACCGCGAGGCGGCCGAGAACGCCTTCCAGCGCATGGTGGACGATCCCGAGACCCGGGTGCTCGGCCTGCGCGGCCTGTTCGTCGAGGCCCGCCGCCGCGAGGACGAGACCGCCGCACGCGCCTATGCGACCGAGGCGGCCCAGCTGGCGCCGAGCGTCGGCTGGGCGAACGAGGCCGTGCTGGAAGCGCAATGCGCGGACGGCGACTGGGGCGGCGCGCTGGAGACGGTCGAACGGCGCGGCGCCCTCGGGCTGCTCGACAAGTCGGTGGCCCGGCGCCAGCGCGCGGTCCTGCTGACCGCGGCGGCCCAGCGGCGCGAGGCGGGCGAGCCGGAAGCCGCGGCCGAGCGGGCGCTGCAGGCGGCGAAGCTCGCACCCGACCTCGTCCCGGCGGCCTGCATCGCCGGGCGCCTGCTGGCGCGCCGCGGCGACCTGCGCAAGGCGGCCAAGATCGTCGAGGCGGCGTGGAAGGCCAATCCGCATCCGGACCTCGCCAAGGTCTATCTCGGCCTGCGGACCGGCGATTCGGTGCGGGATCGCCTCGCCCGCGCCGACACCCTCGCCAAGCTGTCCTCCTGGCATCCGGAGGCGCGGCTCGCCCTGGCCCAGGCCGCGCTCGACGCGCGCGAGTTCGGACCGGCGCGCGACGCCCTCAAGCCGCTCGTCGCCGAGCGTCCGACCGTTCGGGTCTGCCTGCTGATGGCGCGCATCGAGGAGGCCGAGCACGGCTCCGGCTCCGGCCGCGCCCGCGAATGGCTCGCCCGCGCCGCCCATGCGCCCCGCGACCCGCTCTGGATCGCCGATGGCTTCGCCTCGGAGAACTGGGCTCCCGTCTCGCCCGTGACCGGACGCCTCGACGCCTTCGAGTGGCGCGAGCCGCCGAACACGCTGGCGCCCCCGGTCGAGGACACCGGCGCCGAACTGGACGGCGCTCAGCCGGCAGCGCCCGGCCCTCTGGTCCACGACCGGATCTCGGGCCCCGCGCTCAACGGCACGCTCGCCCCGGCCTCCGAAGGCGTCCCGCCCGCCGTCCCCGCGCCGATCGAGCACGGCCCGACGGCCGAGGCGCCGGTCGCCGTCGGCGCGACGAACCCCGTCGTCCTGCCGGTCCCCGGGGCGGAGCCGCACCCCACCGCGCAGGCAGACGAACTGTCCAAGGCGCGCCGCATCGCCTGAGCGACCGCGGAACCCACGCCCGCGTCGCGGATTTTCAGACTTGAAGCCCTGCAACCGACGATCTGTGGTTGAAATCACTGGATAACACACGCACGTTGCAGAAATGGACGGCCTGTCCCCGCGACGGGACCACGGATCCGGCCTTCTCCGGCCGCAGCGGACATCGCTCGGCGATTAGGGATCAGGAATGGCGACGCTAGCGGGCGATGGCGAGCGAGAGGCCCGCCGTCAGATCGGAGCCCTGCCGTTTCGACGCGATGCCGACGGGACGATCGAGGTTCTACTGGTCACCTCTCGCGAGAGCCGCCGCTGGGTCATCCCGAAGGGTTGGCCGATGAAGGGCCGCAAGCCGTATGAGGCGGCCGCGCGCGAGGCCTACGAGGAGGCGGGCCTCGTCGGCCATATCGGCAAGCGACCGCTCGGCTTCTATCTGTACGAGAAGCGCCTGAAGAACCGCGATTCCGTGCTGTGCCAGGTCAAGGTCTTCCCGATGGAGGTGCGCAAGCAGCTCAATCGCTGGCCCGAGCAGAGCGAACGGGAATTGCGCTGGTTCGCGCCCTCCGAGGCGGCCGAGGCGGTGGTCGAGGCCGGGCTCGCCGCCATCATCCGCGCGACGCTGAAGCCATCCGGGACGCCGCGGACCTGACATCCGGCATCCGCGCGCGCCATGCTCATGCTGGCGCAGGACCATGATGCGGGCGCTAACCCGCTGGTGCCGCGCCACCCGACCGAAACCCGGACATCCGGGTCCCGCACGCCAGCAACCCAATTGCCCGAACAGGGCGATTGCAAAGCCCGGCCCGATCCGCTAATCCCCCCCCGAGCCGACGCCATCCCAACGGGATGCGCCCTGGCCATCCTGCTGCGGTAGCTCAGTGGTAGAGCACCTCATTGGTAATGAGGAGGTCGAGAGTTCAATCCTCTCTCGCAGCACCATTCAAATCCAAGATCAGACCAGACTAACGCGGGAAGTCACGCGGGCGATTAATCGCTCCGCTCGCGTTGCGATGTCCTGGACTGTGCCTCAGGGTTGCCCGACCCTGGAAGGATCCTCGGAACGAGGTCCATCATTGTCGACCGGGCGTCCCGCGCGATCGTCTCGGGCGGCAGAGCGATCGGACAAGCGAGACCACGACATCGTCCAGCATCACCCGAGCGATTTGAGAGCGTGCCAGGCCTTCGGCGAAGGCCGCGACGCTCGATCGCTGATCGGTGATGACGGGCGTGCGTGAGCCAAGGATCTAAGGTGGCGAGACGCCCTGAGCGCGAGGGCCATCGGCACGACCGATGTGGTGGCCGTCGGATCGGCGTTCGGTTGGACCGAAACGCCTTCGGGACAGAGCGCCACGACGAATCCGACCTTAGGAATCCGTCCCGATGGGCCCTGGATCCGCGCACAGCGCGCGCCGGCATCCCGGGAGCGGGGAAGGCCCCCCGACAATAGCGATCCTGCCTGCGGCGTCAGCGGTCGCGTTTCCCGCAATCTGTCCCGATGCGGGGATCCAGGTCCGACGTGCGTGCCTCGGCGGTCGCGTGAGACGGGCAGGGCATGGGAGCAGCGCTGAGCCAGCTCGGCTCAGGGAACCGGATCACGATCTCCTGGTCAGGCGGGCGGGACCGAACTACGCGCGTGGCCGGATGCGGCTGACGTGCCGCCGCCACGCCCGATCCTGACATCGGCTTCCTGGCGCGTGTCGAACACCTGCCCGTCGAGGAGGAGTCCGTCGCGCAGCCTCGCGTCGATGCTCTTCCAAGTGCCATGCTCCGATGGATTGCCTGGCATGATGGACGCAGTCTGCGAGCCACTGGCTGCGGTCCGATCCCGGACCCTTTCGCGATGAACGCTGGGCCAGTGTCGGCCGGCATTTCGGGACCGACCGCCGCATCATCTGCGCCGCGCAGAACCCTCCGGTCCGGCGTCGGGTGACTCTCCGTTGCCGGGATGACGCTCGACGGCACGCCAGCGGGCTCGAGCACGTCGGTGGCACCGAAACAGCCGGTGCCGCGTCAGGGGTCGAAGCGCTAGCCGGGCGGTATCGGTGGATTGGCCTGCTCGCCTCCGTCCGAATTACGCTGCCGGCCGCGATCGTTTATGAACGCAACGATCTGGGCAAGGGTATTTGCATTGTTGAGCGCGTCCGCCGTCGTCGCGACATGGATGTCGCCCGTTCCAAGCGTGTGGAAATACTCGTGCGTGATCACGTCCCGTTTCAGATCGTCTCGTGCCGCAACCCAGGACGTACAGAGTTCTGTATCGGGCGGTTTGACGCCCGGCGTCGTCCACGCAAAGGCAGGCCGCGGATCCGCACACTTTCCACTCGCCCTCGCGATCGTCAGGGTCTTCGGAAGGGCGAGATTCTGATCGATGAGCCGGATAACCTTCGTGAGGCCGTCCTGAAAGGCGGATGATAGAGGGTCCAGCGGAACGAGGAGACGTTGTGAAATGACGGCGATCTCCCGCTGGAATCCGACCAGAGACGCGGAAGTCGCACCGGGGACGTTGCTCTGTGCCTGAAGCTGCCGAAGTCGGCCCAGAGAAAACCGTAGCGAGGCGCGACTATCCTCAAAGGCTACGTTTAGGATGTCTTGTTCCGTGGGCGCTGCACTCGGCGACGAGGGCGGTGTCACGGTCGGGGCGACCCCAGCCTTTTCAATGCGGTACTTGCCTTTGAAATAACTCGCTTCATACCACGTGCGATCGTTGCCGGCGGCTGAAAGCGGGCGCTGCCAACTCTCGCGTGTCGAGGATCCGTTCCACCACATGTTCACGAGGGTCGAGGACGCGGCCCAATTGCCCGAGCCCTTCTCTGCGCTTCCCAGATCTCGCCAGGTCACCTGGCCATGGGGCTGAAATTCATACTCCCAATTCCACGCCTTGACCTTGACGTTCCACTTTCCCGGAAGGATATCGAGGTCGCTGGCCATCTGACGCTCCTCGTTGACAGCGTAGGCGCACGCGTCCATCAGATCTAGGCAGTCATCAAGGCGTTGTCGACTGATTTGATGCGACCCAGCCAGGGCAAGGGCATCGTCGAATTTATCGATCCCTGCTTTTCGTCGGGCGCTCTATAGCTGCACCTCCCGGCTTCGTTCATGGCTCGCTCCACATGCGAGCGCCTGCGCGCGGCCCCTTCGGCGGCCCTGCCGCGCTCCATCCCATCGTCGACACCGGACACCGTCCCGCACGAGCCATGCCCGGCCACCGCCCGCGCGAAGGCTGGGGACACCAAGCCCGGGCGGGCGGTTGGCCATTCATCCGCATGGCTCATCGCAGTCGCGGGCCACACGCCCGCTCGACGGCCTCGCGACTGTCCGCAGGATGGGTGTCGAAGGCGCTCGGCACCCTCCGCGCGACCTCTCGGTCCGTGGCGATGAGGATCTCGAACAACCGGCAGGTGCCGCGGCCAGGAGCGCGCCGACACCGATCACGCGGCAATCGCAGGTACCGGCCGTGAGCATCCGCTTCAGGATCGGCCCCGCCCGATCGTTCGGCCGGATGAAGCGTTGCTCGGTGATCCGATCGGGAGCGCGAATGTCCTCCAGCACGATCTGGATCCCGTGCCGGATCCTCTCGGCGTCGAGGCCAGGGGGCCCGTGGGGTCTGAGAGATCAACCGCCTCCGGCTCACAGCCCACCCTGAAGACACGCCTCGCATCCGCAAGCCTCGAGGCACCGGCCCGATCCGCTCGCCCGTCAGCGGGCAACACCTGATCGCGTTCCCCTGGACCTGCCGATGCCGCAGCGTGATGCGTTCCAACAGGCAGAGGCCGTGCCGCGGCGCGAGCCTCATGAGGCTGCGTCCAGACATCAAAAAGCCCGCCAAGCCATTGGGCCAGCGGGCTGAAATGATGGTAGCGAGGGTCCGCTACAGTGCATCACCCACTAAACCGCGCCTGACCTTCACCTACAGGTCGAGGGCAGCGTGATGCACAACCGCGAGCCCCACGTCCGCGAATTGCTCTGCCAGGCTGAGGCGCACGCCGACGCAGGGGCAGCCGAGGGCGCCCTGTCGCGCCTACTAAGCGGCATCGAAGCGGGGGAAGCCCGCGGGCGGGCGCTGCCGGCCTACAGCGCAGCCCTGCGGCGCCATGGCGCGACCCTGGCCAAGATCGGCGGTCCCGATCTGCTGGAGGCCGTCTTCGCTCGCCTGTGCTCCGCCTCGACCCAGCACGCCACCACCCAGCGGGATCTCCTGCACACTGCCAGGGCCGACCTTCTCGCGAACGACGGAGCGAACCCATGAACCGATCAGAGGCCATCGCCTTCAACTCCGGCATTCGCACAGCTCTCGATTGCGCTGAGCAGACGGCCAACCTCCTCGAAGCCGACGAGAGTTCCGACGCCGATCTGCGAAGAGGCGTCGTCAAGGCACTGCGTACCATCGCGCGCGAGTACGCGGGGCTGATGGTCCGCATGCCGGCCGAGGAAATTCAGGCCGAAGAAACCCAGGACGAGGAGACATGACATGACCCACGTGATCGAATTTCCGAAGGGCCCTGCGAAGCCTGCCGGGGCACCGCCCGTCGAGGCTGGGCGAAGCGCCCTCGAGCATGATGTGCTGCACGCTCGCGACGCCCTGAAGGCATCCCTGCCGGCCGAAGCGCTCCGGCACATCTCCGCCGATGCTCTGCTGCTGGCCGCGAGCCAAGTCGTGCTCGCGGTCGATGCCGCAAGAGAGGCACGACGGCACGGTCCGGCCCATGATGGGCGCCGCTCCGAGCTTGAGGCCCTGGACTGCCTCTTCCGCTCATCTGATCCAGCCGCCAACCCAGATCCCGACGACTGCGCTTGAGCCATCACGCGCGAGCGATAGTGGCAACGAAATGCCCGAGCGCGACCTCTCCCTCCGATTTCAGGCAGCTTCTCCGATGGCCCGACCGACCTTCTACAGCCCCGAACTCGCCGACGAGATCTGCGACCGGATCGCCAGTGGTCGCTCAGTCCGCTCGGTGGAGCGGGACGAGGACATGCCGAGCGGGCAGACGATGCGTCGGTGGCGGCGGGACCATCCGGAGTTTGCTGCCCTCTACCAGAAGGCCTGCGAGGACCGTGTGACGGAGATGCTGGAGGATCTGTTCGCGATCGCTGACGACGGGACCAACGACTGGGTGGACCGGCCGCGCGGCGATGGACAGGTCGACCGCGTGCTGGACCACGAGCACGTGCAGCGGTCCAAGCTCCGGATAGCGACCCGGCAGTGGGCGATGTCGAAGCTCGCTCCGCGGAAGTTCGGCGACAAGATCGAGGTGGCGGGGGATCCAGAGCGGCCCCTCATTTCCGAGGACGCGGCCGACACGGCCCGGCGCATCGCTTTTCTCCTCAACGCTGGCATGGCTTCGCGCAGTCGGCAGGCGGGCGAGGGGTAAGGCGAGAAGATACAGCCGGCCGTTGATCGTCACGTTACCACGTGGCAACGTGGTCACGTGGCTAATCAAGACAGCGAGGTAGCCGCAATGCCATCAGGACGAACAGCACGATGATCCGGCACGACATCACCGTCTTGGCTCTGTGCGCCTCAGCGGCAGCACGACCTGATTGTTCACCGCGTAGAGGAAGCAGGGAAATGAGGAGGTGTTCGCGTTGCAGGCGGCGAGTGCGGCCGCCTCAGCTTCTGCGATGGTGCTACCGCTGCGTGCAGTAACGACAGCGCCCATGGGCCTCACCGCCATCGCTTTGGGCTCGCGCATGCCGTCATAGCTCCGCACGACGGCGGGTGGTTGATTTGGATCGATGAACGCGACGCGATCGGCCTGGAAGTGGCCTGCATAAAACAGACGCTCCATTGGTCGCAAAGGTACTTGGCGAGGATCTGACGCCACCAACCTCTCGTCGGAAGCCAGAAGAGTACAAGCTTCGGAGTAGCTTTGCTGACACCCTTCGAGTGCAAGCTGTTCGGCAACAGCGATCGAACTTTCTGAGTTCCGCCAATACCACCGTCCCGATTTTGGCTCGACCGCAATAGCTTTCGGTGACTTGAAAGTTAGATATCGCTGGGCGATCTTACGACGCTCGTCACGAAGCAACGGTGTCTTTGTTAGGTCGCCGGTTCGGTCGAGAGCCTCGACGAGGCGGGCCTCGAAGCTCGTCGCTGACGTCGCGGGTTGAATAGACACTCCCATAGGTGGCGAAGCGGGGGCGGCGATCATGGCGCGGCGCCGCGCTAGGTCGGCGAATACCCCGTTCGGGAAACGCGCGAGGTAGGCCTGGAAGTCGAGCGGGTCCTTGCTGTCCTTAATGCTCTGCCAAAACAGAAGCTCAGCCTCCGGCGTCCCGTTGCGTGGGGCCTGCTCGACGACGTGGATCGGTGGCGGCATTGATGGCTTGAAGTAGAACTCTCCTTCGAGCGCGGTGTTCTCCCACGGCAACTGCGTACCGTTCGATGCCTCGCGGACGTCGCGGCGAACCAAACCGAGCAGCTGGCGGACTTCAAGCCCAGGCGTCTCGATGTGACGCAGCAGTGCGGTCGTGAACAGGCTATTGCGGCCCTTACCGTCCCACGCCACCGCGCCAGGCGCTGTGGCGAAAGCCACCAGAGTGCCAGTCCCCGCAGAGATCTGGCTGAGGCCACCGCGGGGGATGTCGCGTGAGCCGGTGATGAGACGCTTCTGGAAGGGATTGTCGCGGCAGGCATCGAGGAACAGCAGCGTGACCCGGGCCATGCCCTCGGTCTGCTCCAGCAGGCTCTCGACATCCACCCCTTCGAACCGCAGGTCGCGCGGGGTCTTGACCTCTACGCTAGTCGGCAGCAGCCAATTGCGCCCGCCTAGTTCCAGGGCATGGCCAGCATAGAAGAACACCGCCGCCTCTGCGCCCTGGGCCGCCGCGCCGAATTGCCTGATCCCTCTCTCGAGTGCAGCCCGGTCCGGATCAAGGACAGTTTGAACCGTGAAGCCGAGCCGCTGAAGCGCGGCGCCCACGTCGCTTGCATCGTTGCGCGTGTTTGCGAGTGCTGCCGCGTGCTGGTAGCTCGCCACCCCGACCACGAGCGCGACCCGCGCGTCTCCGGCGAAGGCGGCTTGGACTAAACCGAATAGGATCAGGCTTGCGATGAGCAGAACACGCATGACAGGATCGAGCCGCCGAATACACGCTTCTTAGGGCTAAGCTCATATCACGCCGCGACGGAACGGTTCGAGATCGTCGACGTGATAACGACCCTGCAATGGAACACACTGCGGAACATTGTCCCTTTTGCTGCATCTAGGTCAGCTTGCATCCGCAGCAGCGGCAAGGTGGGTCGAAGGCGCAACGTCTGCTCCGGGGCGAAAGGTTCAAGTCCGCTTTGTTCGTGCCGGATCCTGACCCAGCTTGACGAGTGGAAACAGACTTGAACCCAGGCGGCATAAGGGCGACCGTGCGCGCATAGAAGCTTTGACGTGACAACGTGGTCACTCGCCACGGTTCAGCGCGTCGAAGTCGCGGCCGTGCTGGCGCAACACCAAGCGCAGTCCCTCAAGGTAGAGATCGTGCGGCTTGCAATCCTGGGCGACCGCGATCTCCCGGAGCGCCTTGAACACCTTCGGGTGCGCGTAGACCGAGGCGTGCGGCTTCTCGAACCGGATGCGCCGGTTGTAGCCGTCAGGCCCTACCGGTTCGGGGACCTGAGAATTCTCCACGTCTTCACGTGGAGACGTACCAGTTGAAACGCTGCCACGTTGTAACGTGGTCACGTCCTCACGTGAAGCGGCCGCTGCTTCCGCCGGCGCCTGTGTGGCGATCCGCGCGAGCTGATCGTTGATCGACGGTCTGGGCTTCTTGCTCATGCCTTCGTTCCTGCAAGCTGGGCCTTGATCCACTGCCAGAGCAGACGGACCTCGACGGCCGCCTTGCCCTTTGGCGCCAGTTCGGTGACGCCCTGCCCTGTCGTCATCGCATCCAGGAAATCAGAGCGGGTCGCCACCATCGAAGGCGCCAGAGCTCCAGTGCTGACGAGGGCGGTGGCCGCATCCAGGGTTCGAACCTGGGTCGTCGGATTGCACTGGTTCAGCACGAAGGCGAATGGCCGCTTGAGGAGCCGCAGTTGCTCCACGGTCGGCCGGGCCGCCTCGACGTCGAGGATCGAGGGCTTGACCGGCAGCAGACACAGGCTCGCCTCGCGCAGCACGAGAGCGACGCCCGGCCCGAAATACCCGGGGGTGTCGACGACCGCGAGTGAGACGCGGCCGCCGGTACGCAGCCGACCGAGCGCCGCACCGAACCCGGCCGGCTCGACCCGCTCGACCTCGATGCCGTCCGCCTCCCGGCGCCGTCCCCAGCCGAGGAGCGATCCCTGCTGATCGGTGTCGATCGCAGCAACGGTTTCGCCATCCTGCATCGCCGCGACTGCGAGCGAAGCTGCAAGCGTGCTCTTGCCGCTGCCGCCCTTCTGGGTGGTGAGAGCCAGGACGTGCATCAGAGGCCTGCCATCCCTGCCGGGTTCTGTTTGAAGAGGCGCCCGGAGCGGATGTACCCGCTCGTTGTGTCGAAGCGCTTGTGCCGGAGCTGCCGCTGGATCGCGTGGCCTGGGGCGTCGTTCGCGGCGGCCGAGGTGGCGAGCCCGGATCGGAGCGAGTGCCCAGCGAACTCGGAGGCGCGCCGGTGGGCCTCCTCGGGGCTCATGCCATCGGCCAAGCAAGCGGCCTCGACGGCACGCTGCACGATCCGCGCGATGCTGCGATCGGTGAGGGCGTCGGTAGCGACCTGGCCGTGACGGTTGATCGCCCGGAACGCCGGGCCCGATTTCAGACCGGCGGCCTGGATCCAGGCGCGCAGGTTCCGCACTGGGCAGGTCTCAGGGTTCGAGCCGTAGGGCACGCCGATCTCGGCGCCCTCGCCTACCTGATCCGTCTTGCTGCGGACGAGATGCACCACAAGCCCATCGGACTGCTCCTCGAGCCAGGCCGCGCCGTCGCGGCGCGCGACCTCCAGGCTGGCAAGCTCGGAGCGCCTGAGTGCCGCGGCGAACCCCACGAGGATCAGGGCACGGTCGCGCAAGCCCACGAGGGTATCGGGCAGCATGGCGATCGCCCGGCGGAGGTCGGCCGTCATCAGGGGGAGCTTCTTTGCGGCCGGCTGGCCATGACCCCGCTTGATGCCTCGCCACGCATCGCGGAAGGCGGCGCCGCCGGTGTCGAGCTCGTACCCGGCTGCCGCGTGCCACTCCCGGATCGCAGCGAGGCGACGTTGTAACGTGGTAACTTTCAACGTGGTCGCGTGGTCGATGAGGTAGGAGAGCACGGCAGCGGGCCCGGCGGGCAGGGCCGGGACGCCTCGACCCTCGCACCAGCCGACGAAGGCACGGACGTCGCTTGCGTAGGCCCGCCGCGTATTGGCCGAGCGGGCGAGCTCCGCATAGCCTCGGGCGCGATCGGCGAAGGGCTGGAGGCCGGCCGATGCCGGAAGGGCGACTTCGGTGCTCATGGGCACTCTCCCAGGCCGAGGACGGAGATGAAGCTGCGGGCAATCGCAGCGCTGTACCCGTTCACAAGGGTACCGGCGACGACCACGAGGACCGCAACCACGCGTTCGGCCACCACATCGGGCTTCGCGGCCTCAACTCTTGCTTGGTCGGCGGTTCGGGTCGCTGCGATCGTCGCAGCGTTCGTATAGAAAGGCAGGTGTGGCGGATGCACCTGCGCACGGGCCATGCCGGCGACGCCCGACCGGATGTAGGGACGAGCCGCTACGAAGATGCCGAGCACCGCCAAGGCTGATCCGAAGCCGCTCACCGCCTCAGCCCGGGGTAGGGCCCGGCAGCCAACGAACCACCAGCCATGAAGGGCGAGGGCTGCTACGCCCAGGCTCGCGGCCGTCCAGTAGCTCAAGGCAATCCGCCGCCACCAGGGGAGCGCAGGTTCTGCCGGCGCATCGCTGGCAGGGAGGATGGGGTTTGCCACGCTCAATCCGTTCTGGTGTCCGATAATCCCTTCTTATCGGACGTTAGCGCAGCTTGGCAGAACTATCCACGTCCCAACGTCGGAACGCTGCCACGTTGTCACGTGGTAACGCGAGAAAGCGAAGGCGAGCCCAACCAGGTAAGGACGGAAGCTTTTGAACATCGTTCAAAAGTTGGTGTGATCAGGATTGCGGCTTCTGCGCGCGCCGTGGCGTTAGAGCCGCCTGCTTCCCTGTCGACCGCAAGGAGGCGACTGCCTCACGCGACGAGGGATGACCGTTGTAGCAACGTAGTGTTGGCGCCCCTCATACTGCGAAGGCGCCGAAAGCTGGAATAGCGGGGTCATCGAAGCACAAGCGGACGACTTCCCTGCCGAGCGCCCGCACCGGAAATCGCCTGGTTTCAAATTGAGCGTTGAACTTCTGTTCGTTGAAAGTAAGTACGGGAGCTGCTGTTTCTACAAGCCCAGATCTTTGTAGATCATTGGTTGGACCTGTCCATGAAATAACTTCCATTGTTTCATTAATGAGCACATTGAAATGGACCGGAAGAAATGTATCACCACCAGCTACAGTTCTCTCCTCAGGCGTCAAAAGATTTTTCTCTGCCCGATAGATGGTCTGTAACAAGTGTAGGTTTGGTTCTGTTAAAATATCAAGCGCTCGCGCGATCTCCATTCGTTCTGAATTTGCTACATTCAGAGTTCCCAGCGTGGCGACTGCGCGCGCTAAGGCATCTGCCATCTGTGGGTTAGTCTCAGTTAGCATCCGCCGGATCGCCGCGTGAGCTGAGAGCTGATAGACAGCATCCGCTGCCAGTCGCTCGCGGGCACCTACCTCTAAGCAGTCAATGCGTTCAGCTAGGCCGCTTAGCAAGCGGTCTGTCAGACGAGCGTTTGCATAATCAATGCCAAGTTGTCCTAAATCGAACACCAAGGCCGCCCAAGGTATGCTGCTGAGCGCGGCTTTTGTGCCCAGCGCTCCAACCTTCTGAAGCAACTGAATACCTGAGCCCATCGGGAGCTGCTCAGCGGCTCCAGGCTGGATCATGTTGCTGCTCACGCCTCCTGCGCAGTGCGCTCTGCAGCTTCAAGCTCTGCAGCCATCTGCAGCGCTTCATCAGGATGTCGCGCAGCCATCCGGAGCAGCATCGTCATCGGGCGGCTCGCAGTGGTCTCGCCCTTCTCGTACTTCTGAAACGAGTTCGGGCCGCCTCCGAAGATACGGCTCGCTCCGGCCTTAGTGAGGCGGAGGCCCTTGCGAACCCGCTCAATTTCAGACGGGGAAGCAACGCCCAGCACTTCAGCCTTGAGCTCAGCAAGCGCAAGATCGGACACTTTCATGTCCTCGCGGGTGTGCAGGCTCTCGCCGCTGGCATCACAATACCAGCCGGGCATCTGGATCTGCCGGGTTTTCCCCCTGTACGTCACGACGTCAGGACGAACGTCACGGACCATGGGAAGCCCTGTCTCAGGGCAGCGCGGCGCCTCAGCCATTGTCCTTCTCCTTGAACGACAACAACACGAACTCGGTCACAACATCTGCACGGAATTTGATGTACAAAGTACCAACGTTGGACGGCACAAAGTACACGTCCTGCCACTCCTGATGATTTCCGTTGGAAGTCATAGATTTATGAAAGTGGCTACTCCGCATCGTCTGAATGACGGCTGCCATATCCGCCGTTCCGAACCCCAGTGCCGCAGCTGAGCGCCTCACGGTGCCCGTTGCGATGAAGCTGGGCGAGGCTGCCCAAGCTTGCACAGTGGTCAAGTCGTAGGTTGGCTTCCGCTTCTCTGACATCGACGATCCTACACCATAATGGTGTACCGACAAGAGGGTTCCAAGGGGAGTGGTAAACGAGAGCTGCCGCACGCCAGCAGGCAGGGCAACTGCTCAGTGCTCGTCTCGTTTCCCATCCTTCCGCTCCCGGAACCGGATCCCAGCGCCGCCGCCGTTCTCGGGGATGAACTCCAGGCCAGCCTTCTCGAAGGCCTCGACCAGGGCCCGGTTGTTCATCGTGGTCAGACGGCGCGATGGCTTGCCATCCACGCTGCGCACTGTCTCGAAAGCCTTGATCGTCGGCAGAGGAACGCCGGAAGCCTCCGAAAGGCCCTTCTGATCGAGGCGTGCCAGTGCACGTCCAGCGCGGCACATCTCAGGCGTCAGCTCCGTCACAACCGCATCTCCAGCCATGTCGCCAAAAATATAACGTTAGACCAGCGTTGACAACCCTTCTCCATGTCGCCATAAGTATCATGTTGGCTGTTTGGAGACATGAAATGTCCCGCCGTGAGATATCGTGGGTCGCGGCCCTTCGCGATCTGAAGGACGACCGCGCCACTCGCTCGCCCATCCGCGAAGAGCGCCTACGCAGCACCGCACACCTACGCGGATCGCCGGCCCTGGCGCTCTCCGCCTGGCGCGGCCGGTCCGGCAAGCGCTACGTGGTCGGCGTCCACGCCTTGAGCGCCGACGTGATCGAGGAGGCCGGCCCTGCTGTCGTCCTGGCGGTCCGCCGCGGTGACATCGGCCCGGCCGTGCTGGTCAGCGTCGCGGCGTTTGAGGCCGGCGCCGAGGGCTTCGCTTCCTTCCGCCACGTGGCGCGTGCGGCCGGCGCTACCGAGCTCGGGATCCACCGCCTCGCCGAGGGCCCCGAGCAGCGCGCTGCCATCGTCGCCGACCTGACCGGCCCGGCCGCCGAAGCCTACCCCGCCTGACGGCGGCCTGAGCCGGCGCTGATTGCGCACATCTGCGCAGCGCACGCCTCCACCATCCACCTTCAATCCGACCCACCGCCGCGAGCCCCACCGGGAGCCCGACCGATGACGCACGTCCGTATCCCAGATTTCAGCCAGCCGGCGCCGGCTCCGCCTCGCTCGCGAGCGGTCGCCATAGCGGTGCCCCAGCCCGCGCCGGCCCTCGTCCTGTTCGCCCGCGCTGTGCGGCTCACGGGCGAACTCCTGGCCGCCTGCACCATCGTGGGCGGCGGTGCCGTCCTCATCGCCTTCGCCACCCTGCTCTGAACCCCCCCGTCCCGTAGCTTCCGCGGGCCCGGTGGCTCGCCGTCTCATCAGGAGATCATCAACATGCCAATCGGGAACCCACTGCTTCGCCGGCCTGTCGACTGCGCACCCAAGCCCAGCCTGCGCGACCGGCTGGCGTCCACCAAGGCCACAGCGGGCCGCATTCTCAAGCGCAGGAAGCCCGACGCTGCCGCGGCGCCAGATCCAATCTTCGAGGCGATCCGGGAGAGCCGTCGCTTGTTCGCGGCATGGACCGCCTCTCTCAGCCTGCCGCTCATCGGGATCAATCCTAACCCCGGCACCGAGGCAGCCTGCGATGCCTTCCACGAGCACTGCAACGACGTGCTGTTGGAGACCGTCCCCCAGACCGCCGCGGGCTGCCAAGCGCTCGCCCGGTACGCGGTCGAACATCTACGGGCCGAGCACTGGGCGCTCGATGAGGATGAGCACGGCAACCAGCACTTGCGCGTTCTCGACCTGATCGCTCGGAGCTCGCTGCTAAGCGCAGGTGATCTATCGGTGGCCGTCCCCGTTGCAGCGGCCTTGGTCAGCCCGACGCACGCCGCTAACTCGTCGCCCTCAGACGCGGAGTTGCTTTCGCTCGGGCGGAAGTTCGAGGAAGCGCATTCGGCCTGGCAGGCTACTCTCCCGGCTAGCAGGGAAGCCCTTCGGCGCGTGAGTGCGTTCGAGGAGCGCGCCAAGCGCGAGGGCATGGATGCGGCCGCAGCATGCCAAGCCGCATGGCTGCAGGACGGCGTGAACGAGGCGTATCGGATTGAGCAGGCTGCCTTTGACGCCCTGGAGCCACTGAACCTCGCGATCATGGCGATGCCGGCGCACACCGTCGCGGGGCTTGCTGTGAAAGCTCGAGCTGCAACGGTCTCAGTCTGGCCGAAGGGCGAGTTCGAGGAAGACCGAGCACAGGGTGAGCACGAGGATTGGGAGCGGCGTCTGGTTCGCGACCTGATCGAGGCCTGCACGAAGCTGGCGAAGCGCGAGGGACAGAAGGCCATCCAGCTGCCTGAACCGCGCCTGGATAATCTGGATCTCTCGACGCTCTCCATCATTCAACTGCGGGGGCTGTATAGCGCCTTCCGCGCGGCAACCGAGTGTTGGGGTAATTTCACTCAAGCGTTTTGGGCCGGGAGCAGCCGCGGTGGCCTTTGGACGAACAATGAAGCCGGCGCTGCTACCGACGCGGAAGAGACTAGGGCGAGCAGGATGGCCGACCTGATCGTGCATGAGCTTGCACGTCGTAACCCGCAGGACAGCAATGACCGTGAGCTGTGGCTGAGAGTTCAGATCGAGAATGAACTGATGTGCGAGGGAAACCTTCGTTTCGCTCCCAAGCTACGCGGGGCCATTGCCGAGATGTGGACGCCTGACCATGGCTGACGTGCTCACCTTCCGTCCGCGCTAGGCGCCGACCAAGCCGTCGCAGGCCGAACTTCGCGCTCAGATCGAGGATGCGGCGCAAGCCGCCCTCGACACGGCCGACCGGCTTATCGCCCTCCTCGACCGCATGGACGGGGACCCCGACTGCGAGGACGGCGCTGACGCGGAACCCTCCCTCGGCGCCCCCGAGGGCCACGCCTCGCAGCTCGTCTGGCTACGCGGCTCCGATCGCGATCTCGAGCTCGCCTGCACCTAGAGCATCGCCGGCGAAAGCCAGTCTAACCATGCTCGCCGCCTTGGTGCTCGGCCGGGTGGCCCATGAGGCCGTCAACTGCACGGTGGTGACAACCGAAGGCTTGCCGATGCTCTACCTTGCCGGTCCTGACATCTCCGGCTGGAGGCATACGCCGGTTGCGAAACCAGACGTCCTCCACAGAATGAGTGGCTGCTTCAAGGTCGGGTAGCGCACGCACGGGGGTGATGCCGTTCACCTATAGGCTCGCTGCGGGTGCGCCGCGAGGACGAACAGCGAAGGTCTATCACGATCTGAGCGAAGAGCGCTCGGAACGAGACGAGGCTGAACAGGGCGATGGCGAAGACTAGGGCTGCTGAGACCACGGCCTTGGCAGTGACGGCGTCCACGGGTTGAGATCCTTGTTGCTGCTTCCCGGACGCCTACCAAGCCGAGGCACAATGTCAGCACGTGAGGCGTCAAACGACTTAAGAAGGTTACCTTCTTTTCTCTGTTGCCTAACAGGCGCAGAGGCTCGAGGCCGTGCGCCGGCGCACGATGTCTGGATCTAGGGAAGTCGAGCCCAGGGCCAAATGGCCGACGACCTAGCATCGCTCAAATGCGATCAACCCCCGTGTCACCGACATTAAGAGATCTGGGGCACCCTCTTCGTACAACGCGGAGATGACCATGCGCAGTTGGCTGGTGGTGAGCGTGGCGGCAGTAGCTCTCACAGGGAGCATCCAGGGTGCTGAAGCACGCCGACTTGGTTTGGGTCGGCTGTTCTCTGGCAGAGCGCCGGTGGCATATCGGCCCGCCGCTGTGACCCCATCAAGTACCCCTCGCACCGAAGCGAGGCCGGCAACCGCGGTTGGCTATCCCCCAGCGGTCGCAATCACTCCCGGTGGGACGGTCGCAGTGGCAGCGGCAACTGCGGTGCCCGTTGCTGCGGTGGCAGAGCTCCGCAGCTCGCCTGAGCTCACCTCATCGCCCTCTCGCCCGCCAATGCCCCTGACGCCGCCTGTCCGAGAAGTGCGTGCCGCCACGCCAGCCTGCGCAATAGACCGTCGCGTCGGCGGGCTCAGTGGAACCGAGGGCGGCTTCTGTCTGATCAACTAGGCGGTGCAGCGTCGCTCGGCGTCGACTGCCCCCTTTGAGGGTTCAGCATCATGCGACCACCGGAGGCTGTTTCGGGGTTCAGCCATCGATCCGATATGTAGCTTCGGTACTCGACGTGGGCCGCGGCGGCATGGATCAGGCAGACAGATCGGTGACGGCCTCAAGGACGCCGCAGCACTCCGGCGGCGGCCAACCTGTCGAGGCGCTGGCTGGCACGATCGAGCGGGTCACCTTCCACAATGCCGAGACTGGCTTCTGCGTCCTGAAGGTGCAGGCCCGCGGCAAGCGCGACCTCGTGCCTGTCATCGGCCACGCCCCGGCCATCGGTGCAGGCGAGTGGATCACGGCCACTGGTATCTGGTTCACCGATCGCCAGCACGGCCTCCAGTTCAAAGCCGACACCCTGAAGGTCACCCCGCCCACCGGCGCGGATGGCATCGAGAAGTACCTCGCCTCGGGTTACATGCGCGGCATCGGGCCCGCCATGGCCAAGCGCATCGTGGCCATGTTCGGAGAGGCCACCTTCGAGATCATCGAGGCCGAGCCCGACCGCCTCAAGGAGGTCGCCGGCATCGGCCCCACGCGCGCCGCCCGCATCGTCGCAGGCTGGGCCGAGCAGAAGGCGGTGCGCGAGATCATGCTGTTCCTGCACGCCCATGGCGTCGGCACGGCGCGGGCCGTGCGCATCTTCAAGACCTACGGCCACGATGCCATCCAGGTGATGACCGAGGATCCCTACCGCCTCGCGCGTGACATCCGAGGCATCGGCTTCAAGACCGCCGATGCCATCGCGATGCGGCTCGGGCTGACCCAGGAAGCGCCCCAGCGGCTGCGGGCGGGCATCTCGTTTGCCCTGCAGACGGCTACAGACGAGGGACACTGCGCCCTGCCCGTGTCCGAGCTCGTCAAGCTCGCCACTGAACTTCTCGGCGTCGAGGCCCCGCTGATCCGCGCGGCCCTGCTCGAGGTGCTCGAGACCGGCGAGGTGGTGCAGGACATCATCGGCGACAAAGCCTGCATCTTCCTAGCCGGCCTGCACGCGGCCGAGCGCGTCATCGCCGAGCGCTTGATCCGGCGCGCGAAAGGCGAGCCGCCCTGGCCCGAGATCGATCTCGCCAAGGCTCTGCCGTGGGTGGAAGCCAAGACCGGCAAGACGCTCTCGCCCTCGCAAGCCGAGGCCGTGCGCCTCGTGCTGGGCGCCAAGCTCGCGGTGATCACCGGCGGGCCTGGCGTTGGCAAGACCAGCACCCTCGACACGATCCTGCGCATCCTGTGCGCGAAGGGCACGCGCGTGCTGCTGACGGCGCCCACCGGTCGGGCGGCCAAGCGCATGAGCGAGCAGACGGGGCTTGAGGCCAAAACCATCCACCGCCTGCTTGAGATCGACCCCAAGCATGGCGGCTTCTCGCGCAACGAGGAGAACCCGCTCGCCTGCGATCTGCTCGTGGTGGACGAGACCTCGATGGTCGACGTGCCGCTGATGAACGCACTGACCAAGGCGGTGCCGGAGCAGGCGGGCCTGCTGCTGGTGGGCGATGTCGATCAGCTGCCCTCGGTCGGACCGGGGCAGGTGCTGGCCGACATCATCCGGTCGGGCCGGGTGCCGGTGGCACGGCTGACCGAGGTGTTTCGCCAAGCGGCCGAGAGCCGGATCGTCGTGAACGCGCACCGCATCAACGCGGGCAAGATGCCCGAGGCGGCACAGCGCGGCGGCGAGAGCGACTTCCACCTGATCGAGATCGCCGACCCGGAGGACGGCGTCGCCAAGCTGATCGAGGTGGTGACCCGGCGCATCCCGGCGCGGTTTGGTCTGGACCCGGTGCGCGACGTGCAGGTGCTGACGCCGATGCAGCGCGGGGTGCTGGGCGCGCGCAACCTCAACCACGAGCTGCAGGCCGTGCTCAACCCGCACCCGCCCCAGGTGGTCGAGCGGTTTGGCTGGCGCTTCTCACCGGGTGACCGGGTGATGGAGAGCCAGAACGACTACGACCGCGAGGTGTTCAACGGCGATCTCGGCACGGTGGCGCGCATCGACGAGGACGAGGGCGCGGTGATCGTCTCGTTCGAGGGCCGTGAGGTGGTCTACCCCTATGGCGAACTCGATACGCTCGTGCCGGCCTACGCGACGACGATCCACAAGTCGCAGGGCTCGGAGTATCCGGCTGTCGTGATCCCGCTGACGACGGGCCACTGGACGATGCTGGCGCGCAACCTGCTTTACACGGCGGTGACGCGCGGCAAGCGTCTGGTGGTGCTGATCGGACAGCGCAAGGCGATCGGCATCGCTGTGCGTGGCGGCAACATGAAGCCGCGCTGGACCAAGCTGAAGGAGTGGCTTAGCGGCCAGAGCGCATAGCGATGTGGCCAGCCGTAGCTCGCTGAACCTAACCAGTGCCATATCCGTCATTGGCATTGCCCGGCATCAGGGTCGCCAGGCTGTTGTCACCGCCGCAGCTCTCTAAACGCCCTACGCTCTCAGGCTGCATGGGGTTGTTGGACCCCCATATCCGGAAGTATCTCGCAGATATTGTCGCGACCGGCACGAGACGGCAGAGCCATGCGGGAGGGACATGCGGGGGTGACATGCGGCCGGACGGTATGACGAACGGTTGCGGACTTCCGTTCGATCGGCGACGGAGAATGCAATCATCAGAAAATCGTGCTGCTCGTTAGTATTCGGCTTTGGATGAGAACAAATTGATTAGGGTGACGCGCCATGGTCAACATCATGCGTCCTGCTGGGGAGTGGGGTCATCGGGGCAATCCACCGATCACACTGCTGCAACATGAAGAACCGGAATGGCAGTTTGCTGAGGTTGAGTACGGCCCAGGCGGGACCTGGGACGTCGTTACCTCATGCTTGCACATCGCTGCCCATCCAGATCCGCTCCGTCAACGCCTGGGGTTAGGGCGAGCCCCATTTCAGACCGTCGCTCCAAGCGCAGCAATCAGCGCTCCCGGCGACCATCTTGTGGGTGCGTGGGAAGGGTCTGCACGCGGTCAGCACATCAGGATTTTGCCAGGCTTCGTCGGCGCCGCCATACAACGCGACGTTGCCGAACAGACTGTCTCTAAGCGGCACTTTGCCTATCGGAGAGAGTGCGACGGTGCGGATACGGTCATCCGTAATCTTCTCGGCGCTATGTCGACCCACCTGAGCAGCGGAAGTCCTGGCGGGGTAATCTTCATGCAGGCCGTCGTGCTGGCGCTCGTCCACCACGCTATGCCGGCCCCATGGACCGCGGCTGAGGTGACGGGGCTACGCGGTGGCCTTTCTCGATCCCAGCTTAACACAGCCCTGGAGATGATCGAAGCACAGCTGCTCGGTCGACCGAGCCTCGTTGACTTAGCGTCCGCCCTCAATGTCAGCACACGCTACTTTTGCCGTGCCTTCCGTCGCTCTACGGGCTTATCCCCGCACCAGTTCATTATCAGGCGCCGGATAGAATTGGCTCGGTCATTGATAGAAAGAGGAGAGCTTTCCTTGACCGAAGTTGCCTATGCATCGGGTTTCAGCCACCACAGCCAGATGACCGCAACGTTCCGGCAAGTACTAGGTGTGCCACCGTCACATTTTCGCAACAATCGGTAACAGTTTAGCTGCGTGCCAGCGCTTAGGGTTCCCGTTTTAATAAATCAGTTCTCGATCCAGAAAGCCCCCCTTTCAGGCACCGGTTATCCTCGACTGAAATACAAAAGAGGAGATCGGGATGAAGCGTTCGATCAAGACATTGATGCTTTCAGCAAGCCTCATTGCGCTGGGTGCAGGAAGCGGCTGGGCACAATCTGGCTACTACTCTGGCCTCTATGGCTTTGGCGACAGCTTGACCGACAACGGTCGGATACCTCGCGAGACCGGATATAATCCCACGGGTACAATCGATGCCATCCGCGGAACTCACCTTTACGAGGGTGGCCGGTGGTCGAATGCGCCTGGGTACTTCGAGCAAATTCCGGGGCGGATCGGAACGCCCTACGTCGCAAGCAATGATTACGCGATCGGCGGCGCGCAATCGGTTCACCAGGACCCCAACCCCCTACTTTCCCCGTTCTTTTCCTGGGGTGTTCCGGATCAGATTGATCAGTTCGTCGCGCGCGGTGGCCGCTTCGGGTCGCGCGACTTGGTAACCTTGTGGATCGGCTACAATGATATCACGGCCATTCCAGTGGCAGCTTCGGCCGCTGCGCGGTCTGCCGGCGTGACCGCAATCCTGAACAACAACGTTACAGCCCTGAACCGGCTCGCTGGGCTGGGCGCCCGCGAGTTCCTGGTGTTCAGCCAGCAGACGTTCCGCACCAGCAATCAAGATCTGGCAGCATCGTTCAACACACAATTTCCGGGCTATCTGCAGCAGTTCTCTAATCAAGGCATCAACGTCCATTACTTCGATGTTGACACCCTCCTGAACCGGCTGCGAGCGAACCCGGCCGCCTTCGGTTACGTCCCGCAGGCGGCAACCGGCAATTGCAGTGCCGATCCGGCCTGCGCGTTCGTCGGCTACCTGAACCCCGCAGTGGAGAACCAGTACATCTCGGTCGATGGCGTTCACCTGACCGCGAAAACGAATGGCCTCATCGCGTCCTACGTCGCAAACCAGCTGAGCGCTCCGCTGACCATCGGTCCACAGGGGGAGCTGGGCCAGAGTGCCGGCATGGCATTTTCCTCGACCCTGATCGATTTCCTGAGCGCCGAGCGTCGCCGTAACATGGCCATGTCGGTTCCTGCTACCTTCACGGCGGATCTCCCTGGCCGCACTGCCCCGCCTGTGACCATCCCAGTCCAGGTCGGCAGTCCGCTTTCCCTGTTTGCACTCGGCACCTATCTCAACGTCGATCGCACAGCCCAGAACCGTGCTGGTGGTGGCAGCACTGGCAACACATTCAATGCCGATTTCGGCGGTGTCACTGCCGGCCTGCTGTACCAGGCCACCCCGAACCTCGTGCTCGGTGCAGCCTTCAATTATCTGAACACCAGCGTCGATCTGCGTGGTCTCTCGAACGGTCGGATCGACATGGACAGCTTCCAGGGCGCTGGTTTCGCCTCGCTGTCCTTCCCCAACTTCTTCGCCGACGTGGTCGGCACCTATGGCCGCAACAACTACAACCTCGACCGGCCGGGCGTGATGAGCGACCGCCTGACCGCCTCGCCGGACGGCGATACGTTCACGGTCGCAGCGCGGACGGGCTATCTGTTCGACTTCGGCACCTTCAAGGCCGGTCCGGTCGGCGAAATGGCTTACGCCAACGTCAGCGTCGATGCCTACCGCGAGCGTGGAGACACGCTGCTGACCATTGGCACGCGCCGACAGAACCTGGAAGGGTTGACGGCCGGCGGCGGCGTCCAGATCCGCACCACCCTTCCGATCTTCGGTGGCTTGGCGAGCCCATTCCTTAACGTGACCGCCCAGCACGACTTCCTGGACGGGGTGCGCACCGTAACGTCCTTCCAGACCTACGCACCGACCCTACTGATCCGGACCCAGACTGGTCGGCTCGGGGATGATGTCTACGGCCGCGTGGCCGGTGGCCTGGACCTCGACTTCGGCAACGGCCTGAGCGGCGTCCTGACGGGGTCGACCAGCTTCGCCCGGACCGGCGGCGGCGACGCTACGGTTAGCGCGGGTCTGCGCTACCGCTTCTAACGGTCCCTCTTAACCCCAAGCGTAAGTCCCTTGGCCCGGCCTCACAGCCGGGCCTTTTTTCTCGGAGCGCCAGTCATGACGGCCTCGGCTAACCAGTCGATAGCGGCGAAGATGGCGCCCGCAGCCTTGTAGAGGTCGCCGCCGATCGGCGCTTGGCTCAGCACGTCGATGCAACGATCTCGCTCCCAGCTCACGGGGGAGGTGCCCCCATCCACCCACCGTCCAGCGTCATCGTCACCCGGTAGATCTCCTGCCCGTGCTCGTCCCGCACGGTCGCACTGTACGTCCGGCGGTTGCCGTCAGGCATGGTCTCCTGGACCATCTCACCCAGCGTCTTGTGCGCCTCTGCGCGGGCTTGGTGCGGGCAGTCGAAGACGACACCGTCCTCACCGGAGACGAAGTAGGCCGCGTCGTCCGTGTCGATGGTGTAGCGCGGCACTGAGCACCTCGGGCAAGCATGTTGAGGATAGGTCAATCAACCGGGCCGCGATGTGTTCGCAGCCTGCAAGGTTCCCAAATACGGAGCACAGCTGTGAGCCGACCGGCTCCAGCCGCTGACAAACTCAGGCCGGTACATGGCCGTTTGCGCCTGCGACCTGCTCCCCAAACTGCAGGTAGGTGGGATCGAACTCGGCCGCCTTGACCAGCTCGTCCCAAGCGGTGATCTCCAGGACGCCACTCTTCAGCCTGATCAGGCCATTGGCCCGCATCCTTTTCAGCACGCGATTGACGTGAATGGGGGTGAGGCCGAGCGCGTCGGCAAGGTCGATCTGGATCAGGGGCAACGAGCAGCGATGCGCTTCGGCAAGCCCCGCCGCCTGCAGCCTGAGGTACAGCTCACAGAACAGGTGGGCCGTACGTTGGTAGCTGGAGCGCCGCCCTAGGCCGATGATCCAGCCGCGGAAGATGCTCGCGTCGATGAGCGTCTCGCGCCAAAGGAGCGCAGCAATGGTCGGAAATTGGACGGTGAGATTGCGCAGGTTCTCGTGCGGGATGAAGCACAGGATGGCCGGGGTGAGCGTGCCGAGGCCGTAATCCATGGTTTGCACGTGCAGGCTGTGCAGGTCGGGCACATCACCAGGGACGTGGAACGACAAGATCTGCCGCCGGCCTTGGCTGAGCAGCTTGTAGCGGCAGACCCAGCCTTCCACGATGAGGCAGACGTGAGCGGATGTGCTGCCGTCGCGCACGATGTCCTGGCGAGCCCGGTGAACGCGTGTTGCACCCGGCAGGCTGAAGATCTCCTCACGCTCCTT
Source organism: Methylobacterium sp. HJ2 (assembly GCF_056431005.1). NCBI lineage: Bacteria > Pseudomonadati > Pseudomonadota > Alphaproteobacteria > Hyphomicrobiales > Methylobacteriaceae > Methylobacterium > Methylobacterium sp. HJ2. The sequence goes on from NZ_JBWJYM010000002.1 coordinate 198,012, forward strand.
GGAAGTGAGGTTGGTGACGCGCTCGAGCTTGCGGACGAGCAGGCTGAGCGAGTGGGTCTCCGAAGCCAACGACATGCCTTTCGCCGTCTAGGACAGGCGAAGGAACACGCCTTACCGAACGCCAGGATCCGTGCTGGATCTGCAGCTGGCTAAGCTATCTAGAGCGTGCGCAAGGCGTTCGAACCAACCTAGATTTGGTCGAGGTTAGTTTTGCACGGAATGTGACTTCGTTGTGGACCAACCTCGCGCTTGAGGTTAGCCAGGATTGATCCAGCGCAGTGCGGCCAAGAGCAAGGCCACGAACAACCCGCCAGCCATAGCGAGGACGATCGGGTGAGTGGCCATAGCGTGACAGTGGCCTTCCAATGCAACAACTCCCCCCTTCCAGAATAATGAATTTTGTGAAAAACCGAGCCGCTGTTGCGTAGCCTATCCACACGGATTTGCAGGGACGACTATGTTAGCGGCGCTGAGGGCACTGCTTTCCTATCACGTGCCGCGCACCGGCTCAGGCTTCCCTGTCAACGCGGGCGACACCGATGCCAGCCAAGCCGACTGTTCAGCGGCACTGCGCAAGCCCCATCTTACCACGCGAGAGTTCGTGATGATGGCGAAGGCGGCTCGCTGTCAGAACAGCGTGCGGGTGGGTCCGACCCAGTAAGCCTCAACGGCTCCGCAGCCTTTATCGCCCGCCACAGCCTCAGCCAACCCATCGATCGCGTCGTGGAGGGCGCTCGTCGCCTTATCAGTGCAGATCAGGAGGCTCACTGACGCCACCCGCCAGACCACTGCCGGATCTGTGCCTCAGCTCTCTGGTGATTGCGGCGGCGACGAACGCCTCGGCTGTCTCGCCGGGCACAAGCACAAACTCGATTTCAGCCAGCTGCGCATCGGTAAGTTCGATTACCAGAAAATCCATGCCCATCCCTTGCCGATGCAGGACGAGACCCGCACTGAGTTCAAAGCTGTGCTGTTGCTAGGCGCCCGTCGCCTGCCACAGCCGAGGCACCGGTACTCGGAGCGTGACTAGCTTGCCGCTGCCACGGCGATTGCCGCTTAGGCGAACGGGCGTTCGAAGCTTCGGGACCTTCCCATCAATACGGCACAGCCGATCAGGCGAGATAGGCCGAATGCAGCGCGGTCTGACGTTTGCCGGACTGCGGCCCCTCTCTCCGCCGCGCGGGACGGATCGGCTTTGGATCCGATGTGCGGCCCCAGCTCGGGATTGATCCAGCCAGGGCCAATCCGTCCTGCTCCGAACCGTGCAAGACGGTGCGCAGCATCACGAACTCGTCCAGGTCACTGTCGAGTGCGGCAGATGTGAAGACCGGCATCGCCCTACCTCACCAGGATCGTCTCAGCCCAGATGCTGAGAGCACGGACGAGCGGCGGGGCAGCTGCCAGAGGTCGTCCTTGTTCGGGAACGGCTCCAGGCGCCCACCGACCGCCAGCGTCAGCGCGGTCAGGAGAACTGGCATGAGGAGCAGCACAGCGGCCAGGAACATCACATCCCCTCAGCGCTGCGCGTAAGGCCCTGGGTAGACCACCCGCACTACGCGTCCGGCACGGTCCTGCGCCGGGCTCCTCTGCGCCTCGCGTGTCCCAACGGCTGGCAGGGCCGGAGCAGTCGCCTGAAGAGCGACCAGGGCCGGGAGTGGCTTGCTGATGAGCGTCTCGGCATGGCCCGCACCACCGAAGGCCAGGACCCCGAAGATCATCAGGCCCATGCCGGTTCCTGCGGCGGCAGTGAGTGTGAGCGGTCGAGCGATACGCGGCATGATCTAGCCCCCCCCTTGCGTTTGTTGTCCAATGGTTAGAGAACCAATCATTGGATGTCAACACCTAAGCAGACTATGCCTTGCGGTCCTCATCATGTTACACCATGCCCATGACGCAGCTTGCCACAGAGCCTCAGATGCAGACCTCAGACGGCCAAGCGGACGAGGGTTCCCCCGGCCCCGACGTGCTCCCCCTGGATCGGCAGCTCTGCTTCTCGGTCTATGCGGCGGCCCATGCCTTCACCGCAGCCTACAAGCCCTTGCTCGAGCCGCTTGGGCTGACCTACCCGCAGTACCTGGTCCTGCTGGCGCTGTGGGAACAGGATGGGCAGAGCGTGAAGCAGATCGCCAGTCGGCTGCGGCTCGACCCTGGCACGGTGACGCCGCTTCTCAAGCGCCTGGAGCGCGATGGCTTGCTGCGCCGTGGGCGCGATCCGGCTGACGAGCGGCTTCTACGGGTTGAGTTGACGGAAAACGGTCAAGCTCTGCGCTGGAAGGCTGGTGCTGTTCGGGAGCGAATTGTCTGCGCGCTGGGCGGAAGCGAGGCGCCGATCCAGACCCTCAAGCGCTCCATCGACACGCTCACTCAGCAGCTCGACCCCACCCGTAGCTGAGCGTCTGAACGTCTGAGTGACGGTCCGCGTCGGCCTGGAGCGGCTGTGCTCCGACAGCGCACAGCTGCAGCAGAGCTCTGGCCTGAGGAAGGTTCAGGGCTATGCCGGCTTTGCAATACGCTCTCGCCCCCGCCTAGCAATTGGTTCAGGCGCCTCCTGCGGGGGAACGGACACGTGTACTCAGCACGTTTTCGCCACATCCGAGGCGGGCATGACAGCATAGCAGCCATGCATTCGATGATCCCGCTATCGTCATAATTGCCGATCTTAAGCAGGCCCACTTCGAACAACAGTGGGAATGCACGATGATCGTCAGAGCCCAACGGCCGTTTCTAGCTCTCTTCACGCTTGCCTGCGCTCTGTGCGCCAGCGCCGAGGCCACGGCCTCATCGGGTCAGCAGGCGGGTGTCGCGTCCTGGTACGGTCCCGGCTTCCACGGTCGGAAGACCGCCAACGGCGAGCGCTTCAACATGCATGCCCTGACGGCCGCGCATCGCACCTTGCCGCTGGGAACACAGGTGCGGGTGACAAACGCTCGCACAGGCCAGTCAGTGGTGGTGCGCATCAACGATCGTGGCCCCTATGTCGGTCGGCGCGTGATTGATCTGTCGAAAGCCTCAGCGCAGGCTATCGGCATCGGAGGTCTCGCAAAGGTATCCATCGCGCGCCTGTGAAACGGAACGACCAAGCGGCCAGGCCGATCCTCGTTGTCTCCATCGAGAGTGCCGAGCCACGGGGCAAATTAGCCCAGGCGCCGGATCTCTTGTGTTGAGACCGCCCACACGTGGGTGAGCCACATGCGCGGATCCGCGACCGCCCCATGGACCGATCTCGGCGGAGAGACGTTGGCCTTCGGAATTCTGGTCCTCTGAGGTCGGTGTGATGAAATCCGTGAGCCTCGCCCTCCCGATCTTGTTTTTCGGGTCGGTGCTCTTCGGAGGGCTCTATATCCTGAACGGCTCGCGCTTGCTGGCCCCGCTGGTGTTCCTTGAGCAGCAGGTCATTGCTGACTAGAGGCGCGACGGCCCCACAGGATGCGAGCCGGCCAATCCGGTTGGGGGGCAAGTAACCAGATCAGCCAGCTCGCCGCCGCTCCAATGGATTGAAGTCCGCCGGACACGGCCCTCGCCAGTATCACGCCGCCTCCAGCTTGACCTCACGGCCTATCGCATTGTGCACCGTCCGACCTCGACAGCCTGCCGGCGTCGGCCGCTAGCCTCGCCGGCAGGATCGCACTCCCCTCTCCTGCCGGCGGGGCAACCTACCTAGCCAGCCTCCCTCAGCATGCGTCGGTTCCGGCGACTGGCCGAACCGCTGCTACGTGACGGGACAGCACGGTGCATCCCGGAGACAGCCGGCAGGACGCCGCGCGGTTATCCTGAGCTGATGGCCGACGCCACCGTAGCCCTAATCCTGGCCGTCTCCATCGAGAACGCCAAGCTGCGGGCCGCCCTTGCCGAGGCTCAGGACACCTTGGTTGAGATCGCGGTGGATGCCGGCGAGTTGCACGCGTGCATCGAGGCACTACAGGTCGAGATCAAGGAGCTACGGGCAGAACAGGACGCACGAGCGTACGCATCCCAGCGACGGACTGGCTGACTGTCAGTCTGACAGAGCGACAGCGCTGATAGATTGCTGATCGCGGCGGCTGCTCGTCCTCGATCTCATCCGCTCGTCCTACCGGTCTTGGGCGGTCTCGACCTACCCATGCGCCGCGACCCGCCTACCATAAGCCGTAATGGCTGATGACGAGACATCTCTCCTTGCAGACATTCGAGCCGCGCTGGCCAAGCAACCTTCCTCTCAGCAGGTCCAGCAACGGACTGCGGAGGCCCTCCTGACCTTCCTGAAGGATCTGCCCAAGCCTTCGGCGGTCACGCTGCCAGATCCGCCCGAGGACGATCCAGACAGTACCGCGATGTAGCGCCCCGTTCCCAGGTCCTCCACAGAATTGACGATGCTACTCCTCGGGCGGTTGTCGCTTGATCCAGAGGCCTGCATAGGTGAGCGTGGCCGAGTATACTGGGTGGCCGTGCTCATCCGTGACGATCACAGCGATTGATCGATGGTCGCCGTTCTTCGGGATCTCCTCGCGAGCGATGTCCGGAAGCAAGCGTTGAGCTGTCCTGCGCATCTCTTCGAAGGTGTCGAACTCGGCGCCAACATCGTCTTGCTCGACCTCGTGATCAGTGTGGACGTCGAAGTAATAGCGAGGCATCGGCGCTCCTTCTGCCACCTAGAAGCAGAACCGCCGACATGCGTGCCTGTTCAACCGTGTCGGATCGGGTGTCGATCTTGTCGCCATCTTCTAGTAGCGCGAGGACAAGCCGCGAGCGGGGTGCGAGCCGGCCGACGCGGATGGGTGGCACGATCCAGGTCAGCCGGCCCGCTGCCGATCCCGATGAGGGAAGACGCACCGATATCGACGCCTGACGCTAGCACGCACCCTACAGCTTGACTGTGCGACATCCTGCGTCGCGCGTGTGGCACCGGGACTTTGCGGTACGCATCGAGCCGGTTCCGCCGATTGGGGATGAGAGCGGCCAGCCGGCGAACGGATCTATTTTAAGCCCTGCCCTGGCGTCGTCGGCGCCTTCAGGTGGAAGCGCCGGCAAACTCCGCTAAGACGCGTAGGGCCCGCGGAACAGGTCTCCCAAAGCCCGCCTGCGGAACAGGGTGGCCCAGCGCCGCCGTCGATGCTCGGGTCGATCGTGCAGCATGTGGCAGCGCTGGCAGAACGCCGCAAGGTTGGCGTCCCGGTTGTCGGCCGTGTCGTGGTTCTGGTGAGCGGCGGCCAGAACCACCCGCGTCGTCCGTATGGACCCGAGCACGTCGTCGCTATCGACTGCAAGGCAAACGATCTGCCCCGCCCCATCGCGCCAGGAACCGGCCTGCGCGTCCCACCAACGCCGTCGCCGAGATGCCAGACGGTTTCCCCGTGCGGGCGCCGACAGCCTTCACAGCGCCCGCCTGCGCGCCGAAAGCGGATCACGGCCGAGAACTGCGGCCAGTCGATAGGGTAGAAGAAGCGGTGCTCGCGCCGGATCGGCATGGGGCTGGATCCGGAATGGTCGGCCTAAGCGCGATCGTATGGCGGCCTGCCGCAGCCGCCTAGAGGAACTGCAGCTTCACACAAGATTGGACGCCGTTGGGGCGCGGGCTGGCGTGGGACGCGCTACGGCACCGAATGCCCTGCGGGAAGCCAGGCGCCTCTGTATGGTCGAGCTGGAGGAGCACGTATAGTAGTGTCTCTATTCAGAGGCGTGCACCATCAACTCGTGCTTGCCATAAGCTGATTTGGGGGTGGCGCTGGTCCGATTTCAGTTAAGATGAGCGCCAAGAATTTGTGTCGGAGGACGAGATGGGCAGCCAGACTGGTCTCCCTGAGTGGCCATCCGGCAGAGGTGAAATGGCCGAGCGCATCCGCGCGCACGATTGGTCAGTAACGCCTCTCGGATCAGTTCAGTGCTGGCCGTCTCGCCTCAAGGTCATGGTCGAGCAGGTGCTGGCCAACCCTCTCGTTGCCAGTCTCGTCTGTGGGCCTGAGCACCTCTTGATCTACAACGATGCGGCTGCCGCTCTCTACGGCGAGCACCATCCTGCGGCTCTCGGCCAACCTCTGCCGGTCACGTTCCCGGTGGGCTGGGCTACGGTCAAGCCGTTCTACCAGCGTGCCTTTGCCGGTGAGGTGGTGCAGGTTCATGGCCAGCCACTCGACACACGCGGTGAGGGTGACCCGGAAGCAGATGTGTTCGACGCCGTCCTCACGCCTGTGCACGAGGAGGATGGAGGCGTGGCTTACGTCCACATGGTTGGCGCTGAGATCAGGCGACGCGCTCGGGCCGAGACCATCGCACGCCAGAGTGATCAGCAACTCGCCGCGATCTTCGGCAGCGCCGCCGTGGGTCTGTCCGAACTGGCGCAGGATGGCCGCTTCCTGCGGGTCAACGATGAGATCTGCCGTATCCTGGGTCGTACCCGTGAGGAGGTGCTGCTGCTCAGCATTTTGGACGTCACTCATCCCGATGACGTCCTCTCAAGCCTGACCGCCGTCGGAGAGGCGCTCCGGACCAATCAGCCCGCTTCACTGGACAAGCGTTACCTGCGCCCGGACGGAAGGTTCCTCTGGGCCAACAGCCGTGTGCAGCCGCTGCACCACAATCTGGGTCAGCCAAGCACCCTCTTGGCCGTGACCGCCGACCTGAGCGACCGGCGCGCTGTCGAGGAGCGCCTGCGCGAGAGCGAGGAGCGGTTTCGTGGTCTCGTCGAGGGCTTCAGTCAGGCGGCCTGGGAGGCGAGCCCAGAGGGTTTGATTACGACCGACAGTCCAGGGTGGCGCGCTCATACCGGCCAAAGTTTTGACGAGTGGATCGGTACCGGCTGGCTCAACGCCATTCATCCTGAGGATCGGGCCGAAACGATCAGAAAGTGGCAAGAGGCAGTCGCGGCGAAGCGCGCCGTCGATCACGAATACCGCCTCTGGCACGCAGCGAGTGCGTCATGGCGTTGGTCGAACGTGCGCGTTGTGCCGATTGCGGACCTCGACGGAACGATCCGCAGGTGGGCGGGTCTCAATATCGACGTTCACGACCGGCGCGCCTCCGAGCAGCGCCTGCGCAAGAGCGAGGAGCGGTTCCGGGCTCTTGTGAACCTTGTTCCCGTCATCCTGTGGCGCTCGGACGCGAGCGGAACCGTGAATTCGGAGAACCAGTCTTGGCTCGACTACTCCGGCCAGACGAAGGAGCAGGCGGATGACGGCGGCTGGCTGGAGGCTATCCACCCGCACGACCGCGAACCTGCTCGCGAGGCGTTTCGTATCGGCGTTCAGAACGGCTGCCCAATCGAGGTGCAGCACCGGATGTGCCGCCGTGACGGGCAGTACCGCTGGTTCCTAGTGCGGCAGGTGCCGATCCTTGACGGTCAGGGCCGTGTGGCCGAGTGGTTCGGCGCGGCCATGGACATCCACGAGCTGCGCGAGCTGCAGCAACGGCAAGCCGTCATGGTGGACGAGCTGCAGCACCGCACCCGCAATCTGCTCACGGTGGTACGCGCCATCGCGCAGCAGACCATGATGCAGACCGGCCCCACGGAGCAGTTCCGCGCGCAGTTCAACGACCGGCTCTCGGCTCTGTCGCGCGTGCAAGGCCTGCTCTCCCGCTCTGACCAGGAGCCGATCACCATCAGAGCCCTTGTCCAGACCGAACTCGACGCGCTCGGGGCGGCCGCCCTGGGCGAGCGCGTAATCCTGGAGGGGCCGCGGGTGGTGCTGCGCAAGGCTAGTGTGCAGACGCTGGCGCTGGCGCTGCATGAACTCGCCACCAACGCGCGGAAGTATGGCGCGCTGGCCAGCGAGCAGGGTGAGCTGTGGGTGAGCTGGGACACGTACACCGCTGATGCCGGAGAGCAGCGGCTTGCGCTTACATGGCTGGAAGAAGGGAGCCGCCGCCCCCAGGAGTGTAGCCCGATCCGGCGCGGCTACGGGCGCGAGCTGATCGAGAAGGCGCTGCCCTATGTACTCAAGGCACGCACGAGCTACGAACTGGGTGAAGCTGAGCTGCGATGCTCCATGGACCTGCCCCTCACTGACAGCACAAAGGCTGGGCGCTCATGACCTCTGCAACGAACCCGCTGGTAGGGCGGCGTGTGCTCCTAGTGGAGGATGACTACTTTATCGCCGACACCTTGGCCGCCGATCTTAGGGCGCTTGGAGCTGAGGTGGTCGGTCCTGTGGGGAGCGTTGAGGACGCCCTGGAGCTGATCGAGACTACGATGGTCGAAGCCTCGGTGCTGGACATCAACCTGCACGAGGTGATGAGCTATCCTGTGGCCGAAGCGCTGGAGGCACGAGGCATCCCGTTCGTATTCGCCACTGGGTACGAGAAGACCGCGCTGCCAATGCGCTTCGCACACGTACCCCACTGCGAGAAGCCGGTCGAATTAAGTTGGCTTGTTCAGGCGCTCCGCGTTTGATTGCCTCTCAGTGTTCCAAAGACGCTAAGCATGGGACCTACAGGGTGGGGCCAAAAAAAGCCTGCCGGTGAGAGGGCTGGCACCGTCTAAGCTGCACTTTTAAAGCGCGTTGCCGAGAGTACCCTTGCCGGTACCCTTCTTTCCTTTAAACACCATCGCGGCCTGGGTCCGCAGGGCGTCGCCGCCTCAAGCGCCGGTTGACGAAGGCCGAAGCGGTCACCGCGGCGCGTAGGACGGCCCTGGCTTTGACAAGGATAGCTCAAGCCGAGCCTCAGGCATGAAAAAGCCCGGCGCGCCGGGAACCGGGCGGGCTGATGATGGCTGTGCAGATGTGCACCGCAAGCCATCAGGACCTAAGTAGACGGCCGACCTCAGAAGTTGGCCAGCTCGCTGAACGGATCACCGCCTTCGGCCGCGGCTGACGTGTTGGTGAAGGCGGGCTCGATCAAAGCCAAGCCCATGAACGCGCTCACCACCGCGATCAGGATCAGGAGCAGCCGCCTGTCTGGGGTGTCGGCAGCTTGACGGCGCATAGGCAAGGTCGTGGGCATGGGTGCGTCACCGTCAATCGAGGGATGCAACCTGCATCATCATCTCGGGATCCTGGACATCGACGAGGCTGGCCAGCTTCATGCCATGGCTGGTCATCTCATATTGGCCAAACAGCATCACGGCGGCGAACAGCCCCCAGATAGCTACGAAGAGAACGGGGGGACGATCGGTGCTCATGGGATACGCTCCGTGCAGTCAAAGCGCAGAGTGAGCTGAGGCGCGACCGTTGCAATCACCTTAATGCAGTAGGAAAGCTTGGCATATCATATAATCGGGCTGGCTGACGAATGAGGTTTACGGCAACCAACCGCTGCAACGCCATGCCTGAGGCCGTGCTTTCCGGCCATCAGCAGCCAACCGCATTTGCTCGGACGTAGACGTCCTGAAGGGTCTCGCGGGAGGAGGCTATCCGCTCGGACATCACTTGCAGGTGGCGCCGAAGCTGAGCAAAGCCATCGTTGGTCTCAGCCTGAAGGTCTCCGAACATCTTGAGATCCGCTGGCCTGTCCCTCAGCAGCAGGCTGCCCTCTCGCAGCGCAACGCCCCGGGTCACGCGTTCTGCATTTTCGAGAGCGAGCCGCATCGTCTCGATCTGCCGAGCGGCCTCATCAAGCCGAGAGAGTTGCAACGCGTAGCCGGCGCAAGCTTCAGCCAGCGTAGCCCGACGGGCGTCAGGAGAGATCATCGCGACTAGATCCTCGCTCAGGCCGCCTTGACCCTGGCCAGGAAGGTGCCGACCTCCTGCGTGAGACCCTCCGATTGGCGGGCGAGCTCCTGGGCGGAGCTGAGCACCTGGCTCGCGGCCGCGCCGGTCTGCCCCGCGCCGTCGCGAACGCCCGCGATGTTGCACGTCACCTCCTCGGTGCCCTTGGCCGCCTCCTGCACGTTGCGCGTGATCTCCTGCGTGGCCGCGCCCTGCTCCTCCATCGCCGCCGCGATCGAGGCGGCGTAGCTCGACATCTCGCCGATGATCCGGCCGATCGCCTCGATGTCGGCGACCGCCTCCTGCGTCGCGGCTTGGATCTCGCCGATGCGCGCGCCGATCTCGCCCGTCGCCTTCGCGGTCTGGCCCGCCAGCTCCTTCACCTCGGAGGCGACCACCGCGAAGCCGCGGCCGGCCTCGCCCGCGCGCGCCGCCTCGATGGTGGCGTTCAGCGCCAGCAGGTTGGTCTGGCCCGCGATGTTGGCGATCACCTGCACGAAGGTGGTGATCCGCTCGGCCGTGTCGGCCAGGCGCCGCACCGTGGTGTCCGTGCGCGACGCGCTCGCCACCGCCTGGTCGGCGATCTGGGCCGAGCGGGTGACCTGCGTCACGATCTCCTTGACGGAGGCCGCCATCTCCTCGGTCGCCGCCGCAACGGTCTGCACGTTGGCGGAGGTCTCCTGGGCGGCCCCCGCCACGATCGTGGTCTGCTGGTTCGTCTGCGCGGCGACCGCCGTCATGGCCTCTGCGGTGGCCTCCATCTCGGTGGCGGCGCCTGCCAAGCCCTGCGTCAGGGAGGAGACGTTGTGCTCGAAATGCGCCGTGATCTGCTCGAGCAGCTCCGCGCGGCGCATCTTGGCGGCGTTCTCCAGGGCCTGCTCGGCCTCCAGGCGCCGGGCCGTGACGGCGTTGTCCTTGAAGATCTGCAGCGCGCGCGCGAGCAGGCCGATCTCGTCCCGGCGCTCGGTGCCGACCACGGCGACGTCGAGATCGCCGGAGGCGAGGCGGCCCATGGCGCCCGTCATGGCCTGCAGCGGCCGGGTGATGCCGGACAGGACAATGGCCGCCAACAGCGCCATTGCGAGCGCGAGGCCAACCCCGGCGGTCGCCAGCAGGTTGGTGGCAGCTGATGACGCGGTCTGAGCCGCCCTCTGCTTGGCGGTCTGCAGGTCGGCGAGGTTGGCTTCTACACGCTTGGCCACGCTGGCGGCGATCCTGGCGCGGGCCGGCCGAACTTCGCTGTTGGAGATCTTCGCGGCGGCTTCGTTCTCGTTCCTGAGCCCGAGCACGATCGACCGTTCAGCGGCTGAGAAGTATGCAACGAGGTCGGCCTTGATGCCCTCGTTCGTTGCCAGGCGCTGAGGTGTATCGGCCAACGTAATCAGGCGCTCGATGGCCGCCGTCGCCATTTGTTTCTGTTCCTTAAAGCTCGCCAACTGCTGCTGCATGGCGGCGTCAGCGGTCTCGATGATGATGTTCTTCTCGTTGATGGCGGCCTCATCGACGGCGACATTCATCTGCAGGGCGGCGATGGCGCGTGTGGCGCTGACATCTACGATTGCCTGTGTGTTCTGCTCAAGCAAGCCGATGCTCGCGTTGGCCATCCAAACCAAAGCCACTGCTACAGCGATCAGGATGGATGCTGGGATCGCAAGCTTTGCGATGAGCTTCAGATCGTTGAACGCGCGCATAGTCGATCCAAGGTCGGTGATTGTCCGAGCTAAGTTGTGGTTCGGAACAGTTAATTTTTAATTAAATTTCCGCAATTACGATGCAAGCTAACGGTTACATCGCAATCTATGTCAATAAGTATTGCTGCGATGCAAATAGAAGTTCTCAGTCCCCGAGGTTCAAACCTGCACTTCCAGCAGGCCCCTAAGGTTCTACCAGCGTCAGCGAGATGCAGGCGGGATTGCCTATGCGGGCGTGGTTTGGAGGGGCTGCCTATGAGCACCAACGTCCAAAAAACCTACCTTGTCATCATGACCTTGCCGGAGAGGGGGCCGACGCCCTTGGGCACCGGCACGCTGGTGCCCTCGTAGTTCGCGTTCGGATAGAGGTTCGGGCCCTCGTAGAGATTGACCTGCTGGGCGACCACGACCGTGTAGGCCGACTGGTCCGCCACCGGCTGGGTCGCGTCGATCACGAGGCGCCCGGTCGGCAGGTAGATCGTGCCCAGCATGGTGCGGGCGTTGTTGCTGATGATGCGGTAGATCCGCAGCGGCTTGGTCGCCCCGAGCGGCGCCGGCGTCGGAGGGATGGGGTATCCCAGGTCGAGCAGGTTGGCGAGGACCGCGGGGTCGAGCGGGTTGGCGACGGTGGTCTGCTCGGCCATCAGCAGGCCCGCCATCTCGCCCGTGGTCGGCGCGGTCAGGCTGATCGTGGTGTCCTTGTCGAAGAGCAAGCCGCCCTTGTTGCCGGTAAAATAGAACCCCACGCCGGCCCCGCTCAGGCTGGCTGCGTTCTCGCTGTCGCTGGCCGCAAACGAGGCGCGCGCGGATGATCTTGTGCAGGAGACGCTGCTGAAGGCCTGGGCGAACCAACAGCCACACCGTGGAAAGGAGCCTGACGATCGGCGGTCCGGCCTCATGGGCCTACCGGTGGCATCATAGCCGACAATCGTACGGCCCTGACGGCCTCTGTTATGCCGGTCATGGGCTGCGACTATCAATATGGTGTGTGCGCGCGCAGAAGCCAGATGCGACGGCATTCAATTGCGTGGCCACATCGCTAACGTAGCCGAAAGAGCCTATGGGTTCGGTCTGACTGCGTGCTGGCCAATCGTCAGGAACAGCCGGCGCCTCCACGCGCCGGGCTCAATGACAGCTCCAATCTGCAACCTGTTCCTCTTGCCCGATCCGTCGAACGCGTATGGCGTCAGGCTGATGGCCTGAAGCAGGCGAGCGCACGAGATTGTTCTTAGGAGGGACCGTGTAGACGCCAGCACCAAGCGCCTGCCGGCTCCCTAAGAGCAGAAGCTACCGGCACGCGATCGGACCAGCAGCATCATTGAGGCGAGGGATACGATGAATTTCAACCTAATCGCGGTGGGTGTCAGGTCTGGTAAGGGGGAAATCGTTCTTGCCGATCAGGCCCATGATCAAGATGCAGCGCGACGGATCGTGCTGACCTTCCCTCTCCCGGCCGGCATAGCCGCGGACTTCGTGGGACGCGAAACGGAGCTTTTGCGTGAGGGGAGTGCCATAATTCTAGCCGTGCAGGAGGCTCTCACGCGCCCATAAATCTACCTGAGAGCGAATAGACCCTACTTCAGGATAATAAATTCCTCAATTAAATTTGGAACAAAACTGAATTTATTGAATTTTATGTGATTACTCTCGAAAGTTTATATCATGAAGGCGCTCAAAATGTCCTTCGTATTCTTTGGGATCGGGCTTGCTCCCTCGGTAGCGCAAGTCCCGTCGGCTACACAGCATAGCCGTGCGCAAGCGCCCAACATGCCCCAAACGAGCGATACCGTCCCGGAACGTATCCGACCCGAGGAAAATAACTCAGCAAAACATAATAAATCTCCTTTGGTGACAAAAATAATAACTAGATGAAGATGGGTTGAGAGCGGCACAAAAAGTTCTGACATGCAGTACATTGCTCCCATTGGGACCGTTGTTTCATTATTGCAGGAGCGAGGCACTGTAGCGGTCAGCTTTCAGGCATTCCTTGGATGCTTGCTGTTGATCGGCGGACTTGAGGCAGAACGGCTAGCGTGCCTTCGTTGGCAAATGAACCAACACTCCAATGAATGGGACGTACGCATCATCTTGGCGTTCGCTCTTCCCATTGCAGGCGTCCTAATGATGTACGGCGCGAGGCTGTAAAGACACTAGTTTTAATAATTCTGTTATTTGGATATGATTTAAAGACTAACGCACACTAATATGAAATTATGTATAGCCATTTATTGCGCAAAAACTACGCTCGCTTTGTTGCTTGTATGGGTGTAAGGTCCGATTTTAGTAGGAGGTCGTTATGCGAACTGCTATCAATCAGGATGGACCAGCCATCTTAATCTGGCTCGAAGAAGGGACTGTTGCGACAGCTGAAATGTTTTATGCTCGTCCGACCGACTTCACTCATGGACCAGATGCATGGCCTCGTTTCAACGAAGCGTTTCGCACTGCCATGCAGCTACCGAGGTCAGACGAGTGCTTGCCTTGGATCAATGTCGGAGGTGAAATAATTGCCCCGACAGACCTTAAAAAAATGTATGTCCTGATCCCGGACAATGAGTTCTAAAATCTTCTAGTAGACCATGGATCCTATAGGCGATATCAGCGGCGGTACGGGTCAGATGAGGGGCTCGTGCCGTCGAGCGGGTAGGCATGCGCAAAGCTGATGCTGAGGTATTGCCAGCTAGGCCATTTGCTGAGCGTCGAGGGGCGCCCCACACTCCCGGCATGCGCACCGCCGGCCCGTTCCACGCCGATCCGGCCCTGTCGCCGGCCGGCGCGCACGATGCGCCGAGTAAGGGCTTGTTCACACAGCATCAGCCAGAGGAAGCGGGCCGTCTGCCGTGCCGTGAGCCGCACGGCGATTGGGTGACGGGGCAGAGCTGTCGGCATCAGAGCCACACAAGAAAACGACCTTCGTGGCGTGCTCGATCCTACTCATCGGCCAAGGCCCTCTTCCTCTCGCGGGTGCCGCTCTTGGGTCGACGCGGCGTCAGGTCGGTCAGGTCGGCGTTCTCGCCGTCCTTCAGCAGGCGTGAGCGGACCTCGGACCAGCGCTCGGCGACCACAGCGAAATCGTACAGGCGCTTCGCCGCGAGGCGCCCGCGCAGCTCACGCGCAACCTCCGGCGACAGCATGCGGATGCGGTCCAGGAACTCGCCCGGGTCCTTCACGGGCACGCCCTGCATGCCGTCGGCGCCGTAGGCGATCAGCGCATTCCGGGCCGTCACCATCGACAGGCCATCAAGGGCGTTGCGCAGCTTCTCCGTCGTCGGGCCGCTCACCTGGATCGGCTGGCCGTCGCGCCACGACAGGGTGAGGCTCGAGCGGTCCAGGTCTGCCTCCGGCAGGAGGTTGCCGTCGCCCAGCGCCTTCGACACGCCGCCGATCACCGCGTTGTAGGCGCGGGCCAGCACCAGCGGGTGCATCAGCTTCTCGCTGCTGTCGAAGCCCTGCTTCTGCAGGGTGGCATAGGCTCGCTCCGCCTCCGGCAGGCCGCGCAGGTAGGCCTCAGCCCCAGTCCGGTCGCCCGTGGCGATCTTCTGCCCATAGGCGGTGGCCGCCTGCTCCAGGCTGCCGACCTTCTGCCCGACGAGGGCGTAGAAGCGTGTGCTGGCCTCGCTGCCGACCGCGAGGTTTTGCACGAGCTCGCGGGCGAGCGGCAGATCCCAGATCGTCTTCTCCTTGCCGTCGGGCTTGCCCTGCATCCAATGGATCAGGGTGTCGGCGTTGCGCAGGAGGTCGATGGCCGTGCCGCCGCCGAGGTTCTTGGCAACGTAGTCGGTCTTCATCGGCGACCAGCCCGTGACCTGCCCGATGCCCTTGGCAATCTCGGAGGTGTAGCGGGTGTGCTGCTCGGAGGGTGGCAGGCTCTGGAGCGAGGGCGGCACGATCGGCCGGTCCCGGAAGGCGTCGAAATTCGCGCGGGCGTTGTAGAACGTGTCGATGATCGGGTTGGTGTAGGGCACGGAGTGCGCGTCCGCGAGTGCGGCGCCCCACTTCTTCAGCAGGGTCGGATCCTGCCGGAACGCGTACTCGACGCCGTATTCGAAGGTGTCGGAGATGTTGCGCACGATGCCGAACGGCTTGGGCATCTCGAACCAGTGCCCCTCCGGGCCGGCCGGGAAGAAGTTGTAGGCCCGGTGCCGCCGCCACGGCGCGGCGCCGAACCACTCCGGGTTCTCGCTGTTCAGGTAAGCCGTGCCGCCACCGAGGACGGCGCCGAGGGTCAGCGTCTTCACCCAGGCGGCGCGGGCGTTCTGGAGCTTGTCGAGTTCCAGCGTCGACAGCTCCTCACCGCGGGCGCGCTTGGCTTCCAGCCGCACCATGTCGCCGATCAGGCTGCGGGCCTCCTTGTCGGTGCCCTGGATCGTCGCCCCGAGGAACGGCACGAACCGGCGCATGACCGCGAGGTCCGAACCGGCGCGGCGGAAGTCCACGTAGTCGTTGGCGTTGTGGGTGGCGTACAGCGCGGCGTTGAACGCGTCGAAGCCCAGCGCCTGCGCCTGTTTGGTGTAGCTCTGGAACAGGCCCGCGCGGGTCGCGGCCTCGGACAGCTCGGCGAGGTGGGCCACGCCGCCAGTCAGGCGCCGCGGATCCCAAGGTGCCTTCTCGCGGAAGGCCTGCGCCCCCTTACCGAAGCCGCTGCCCTCCACCGCATCGTGGATGGCGCCGCCGCCGAACCCGCCGAAGCTCAGGTAGCGCTCGAAGTCGCCTCCATGGCGAACCACGTCGAAGAGCCCCTGGATGGCGGAGACGAAGGGGATGAAGCGCCGACCGCCCGTGGCTACCGACGTGAACTGATCGCGCACCGGGTTGCGATAGACGAAGCCCAGGCTCTTGGTGACGCCGGCCCGGAGCACCTGCTGGCTGATCTGCAGCACGGAGACGAAGAGATTGCGTTCCGGCTCCGTCAGGTTGTTGAGCGCGCTGTAGAGCGCCTGCCCGTACTTCCCGTCCGACAGCCGCAGGGCCCGGCGCTCGCCGTTGACGTAGTAGAACGTGATCGGCTCGGCGCCTGGCCGGATCGGCTCCTGGCGGAAGATGTGGGCGAACACGTCATCGCCCAGTAGCCCTTCGGCCTGGTGGATCAGTGCGCCGAGGTCGAGGTTGTCGACGTTGGCCCGGCTGCCGGCAGCGCGCAGGGCGTCCACGACATCGACCCGCACGGAAGAGAGCTTGTTGGCCGGGATCGGCTCGGCGATGAAGCCCGAGCCGGGCCCAGCCGTCTCCGCGAGGCGGGCCAGGGCGGCCTTCGTCTCGTTCAGGGCGGCAGCGGCCTCAAGGTCGTGCACACGGGCATGGATCGCGTCGAGCGGGTTCAGCACGGAGCGCTGCGAGCCGCGGAACGCCTTCATCATCGAGGCGCCGTCCCGGCGGCCGCTGCCCTGGATGCCGCCGCGGCCCAGATCCTCCATGTCGCGCATCTTCGGCACGTAGTCGCGCCGGCTCATGGCGGCGTCGAAATACTCCTTCGTGAACAGGCCGAGGTCGAAATGGCGCCGGAGGAGGTTGGTCTGGAACTCGTACATCTGCGCGGCGCCGTCCGCGAAGGTCGGATATTTGGCCTCGAACTCCTGCACCGCCTTGGCGTAGTCGCCGGCCGAGAGCTTGCCGGGCGGGTTCGGGATCTCTCCGGCCGCGAAGCGCTCGTAGTCCGCGACCATGCTCTTGGCGGTCAGGTAGGCGCCGAAGTCGTGCCACTGCTCGGGCGCCCAGCGCTTGCCGATCGCGCTCTCGATTGCTCCGCGGAACGAGGCGCCTTCATACTCGGTGCCGCGGGCCGGCCGCACGCCGCGAGCCAGCATCGCGTCGGCCACGGTACGCGAGCCCGCTGAGAGACGGGCCAGGATATAGGCGTCGTCCTGCGGCAGAAGGTCGAGGGTCTTGCCGGTGTTCTCGCGGTAGAGGCGCCCGAGCGCTTCCTGGGCCCGCGCGATCGGGTGATGCTTGGAGACCCAGCGCGTGTAGAGCGCGTCGCGCCACGCATAGAAGTTCGTCCCGCGCGGGTCGGCCTCGGCCCCTCCGATGTAGTCGGAGCCGAGGAGCTTGAGCATCCGCCGGAACACGCCCTCGGGCTTGTCCGTGATGATGTCCGATCCGACCACAGCGCCGCTGTCGGCCCGGTGCAGCACGTCGAGGTCGCCCCGAAGCCGGTCGAGCGCCGCGGCCTGGGCCGGCAATTCGGTGCGCAGCGTGCGCTCCAGGTCCGCCGCGGCGCCCGGATACGTGCGCTCGGCATAGGCGCGGTTCGTGGCGTAGAGCCGGAAGAGCTCGGCGAAGGCCTCTGCATCACCTGTCGCCCCGGTGCCGGCCCCGAGCGGCGCTAGCTCAACGCGGTTGCGGGCAATGACGGGATCCACCAGGGCGGCTGTCTGGGGCGACTGCTGCAGGCTATGCCCGGTCTCATGCAGCACCGTGTCGAGGTCGGACAGTGAGCGGACCCGCTGCACGCCGGTGCGCGTGTTGAATTGCCCACGAGCGCCGGGCTGAACGCGACCGGTGCGCAGGATCGTCTCGAAATCCCGCGCGATCCCCTGGGCCATTTCCTCGAGGCGAGCCGGCCGGGCGTCGCCCTCGACCGGCGCGGTGCCCTGATCCTCGACAGGACGGCCATGGCGGATCTGGTCGGGCTCTTCGATGCCGACTGCCCCAGGCTTGCGCGTGCGCAGCAGGGTTTCGGAGTGCTCGCCGAACAGCTCTCGACCGATGCTGTCGGCCTCGGTCTGCACGTGAGCCTCGATCGCTTCGTGAGCGGCGCGGACGCCGGCATGGTCCAGACTGATCCCACCGTCGACGAGGCGTGCCGTGCCCCGGTCCTGCAGGTTGAGTAGGGCCCGCTCGAATTCGGCCGCGGGCATATCGGGGACAGCAGCGCGGATCTCGGCCAATGGCACACTGCGCTCGGCCGGCAGCCCATGTAGCCGGGACGCAGCCTCGACAACGCGCAATTCGGCGCTGTCGAGCAGAGGTGTCCGCTCCTGCGATGCAGCCTGCAGAAGACTGGCCAAGCCGTCCCGCGCAGCGTTCGCCTCTGGCTGCCGGTCGAGCGTGGCCGCGATCTTGGCGAGAGCACCGCTCGCCTTGCCGGACCGCTCGCGGAAGAGGAGCCCGTCGACCGCTTGTGTCTGCTGGCGCCGGCCACTGCCCTCGCCCGATGCCATGATGGCGTGCTCCAGGGCCACGAGCGGGTCCGAGGCGTCGCCGCGCCAGAGCAATTCGGCCGCGTCGGTCAGGGCCCGCGCATCGACGTCGCCGGGGCGGAGGCCGGCCGCCTTCATCGCCTTGCTGATCCGCTTCGCTTCGGCGTTGATCTCGCGCGTCTGCGTGTCGACCTTGCCGGGCGCCGGGGCGTCGTCGTGGGCGCTGAACTGGCGCTGGCCGCGCCGCTCGCGGTCGAGAGCGTCGAAGATCTCCGTTTCGACGTTTCGGGAGGCCATGCCGTCGGCATCGGGCGGCAGGTAGCCGTGTTCGATCAGGCTCTCGCGCCAGAAGCCGTCGATGGTCCTGCCCTTCTCTCGGGCGAGCGGGCCGCCGCCGGGTACGAAGACGCGGTTCAGGTCGCGGGCACGCGCCTCGCCATCAAGAGCGAGGCCGCCGTTGCGGGCGATGAACTGGGACAGGGACAGCGGCTTGCCGGATGGAGCAGCAGTCTGGATCGACTGCGGAGCCACTGCTGCGACAGACGCCGCGGGTTCTGGCGCAGGCACGGGTTCGACTACGGGCACCGCCGGATCGGTCTGAGCTGCCGGTTCCTCGCGCGGCACGTCTACCGCAGCGCGCGCGGCTGCTGCCTCCGGGTCGGCGACCACGGCCGGGGCTTCCATCGCTGGTCGGCTGGGTTCGATCGAGGGCTCCCGCGCTACTGCTGCGGGCAACGCACGGCCGTCAGCCTGCTCGCGAGAGACGGGAGCCGTCGGATCGGGCCCGGCGGCTGACATCGGCGGCGCTGGCTCCGCTCCACGCAAGGGCTCAGCCGGCACATTGGTCCGCGAGGTCGAGGCAGCCTCCGCGCCCGGTTGGCCCCCATCCATCCCGCCGCGATCCGCCAGAGCCTCACGTGGCAGGTCGGCGCCAAGCGCTTCCCGCTGCGCAGCTCGGGTCCGGACGAACTCCGCCACCGACCCGGCGCCGCTCCTCAGGTTCTCCTTCAGCAGGCCTCCGACCGCGCCTGCCGCCTGGCCCACCGCGTGACCTCCGGCGCCGAGCAGCCCGCCCGCGATCGGCGCCAGCACGGCCTCCAGCTTCTCGAAGTGCTCCTGCTGCCCGGTCGCCGTGCGGATGCCCTGCACCGCCAGATCGGTTGCGCCAGCCTGCACGCCCATCGTGGCCGCGGCCTGGGCGGCCTTGCCGAAGCCAGCCGCGGCCAGCCTGCCGGCGAGCGCGCCGCCGCCGAAGGTGGCGAGGTTCAGCGGGTCGAGCACCTGTCCGGCGAGCGAACCCGCAACGCCGCTGCCCGTCACCCGCGTCGGCGAAAGGTCATAGGCGATCTGTTCGAGCACCTGGTCGCGCGCGCCCTGGCGGATCGCGTCCGCCTGCTCAACCGTCAACTCGGGTTCCGGGGCGAGGGCTAAGCCCTCCATGCCGGCCCCGACGGGATCGGCGATCCTCTCGGCCGAGGTCGGGGTCCCGCCGCGCGCGAGGCGCTGGGCTTCCACCTGCCTGAGGGCGCCGCTGATCGTGCCGCCGCCGAACGAGCCGCGCAGGTTGCCGAGGAAGCCCTGGCCTGGGTTTGCGGATGCGGGCGGTGCGGCGGAGGCCGCAGGCTGCTCGGTCGGCCCGAAATCCGGCAGGACGCGGCGGTCGTATTCCGGATCCAGCCCGAAGGCCGGGACGATCAACCCCTCTTCGCCTGCCATCAGCGGTTCCCCATAGCGGCGCCGAGCCGGCGATCGATCTCTCCGAGGGCGCGCTGCGCTGTCCCGGCGCCATAGATCCCATCGAAGCGCTGGCGCACCGCAGGATCGTTCCTGTTCTGGGCAAGGGCCGCGAGGTCCTGCACGGCTGGGCCGCGGCTGAACTCGCCGGGCTGCGCGGAGGCCGGGGGCGAGCCCGCGCCTGCGGTGCCGGCCGGGACGGTGGCGGGCGCGGGCGCCTGCGGAGAGGCCGGCGGCCCGCTGCGCCCGTTCAGCGCATCGTCGAGCTGCTGGCGGCCCACGGCCCGATCCAGGTTGCGCTCCTCGAACGGATTGGGTCGCTGGCCGGCGCCGAGCTTCCCGAGCGTGCGCGTCGCTTCGTCGGCGAGGTCCTGGTTCAGGCCGTGGAGCTGCAGGCTGTCGGACAGGACCCGTTCCGCAAGGGGGCCGTAGGTCGTCCGCATCTGCTGGATCACGGGGGCCAGCTTCTTGCCGTCCTCGCCCGCCGCATGGATCTGACGCGCGATCTCGTTGGCCTCAGCCTTCGTCACGCTCAGCGGCGCTTCGACGCCAAGCTGATCCTGGGCCGCGAGCCGGGCGCGGACGACGCTCTGAGCGCTCGCCGGCTGGATCGTGCGGCGACCGTCCTGGGTCTGGTCGTACTGCGCGGCGGCTCGGGCCTGCTGCACGGCCGGCAGGGTTTCGACGGCGCGGGCCGGGTCGGACCGCCGCAGCGACAGCATCGTATCGACCTGCTTCGCGGCCCTGGTGTAAGCCTCGGCATCCTTCTGGAAGCCGTCGGCGCCGGGGCGCGGCCGCAGGGCATCGAGGCGCCGCAGGGCGTCCGCCTCGGGCAAGGACTGAATGCCGTCCAGCGCGTTGTAGATCCCTCGTGAACGGCCGCGGTTGGCCGCCCACTCTGCCGCCGCCTGAGGACCAAACACCCGGGCGACGTCTTCCTGGCGCAGGTTCGGGTTGCCCTGGCCGGTGCTCTCGACGCTGGCGAGATCGTCGCTGATCCGGGCGTTGAGGGTCTGGGCCTCTTCCTGGCTCTGCCTCTGCGCCTGGCGCTGCTGGGTGGCGTACAGCGCCTCGGCATGGCGGAGGCCCACCTCGCGCTGATCCTCCGGCAGGAGGGATGCCAGTCGGCCCTCCTCGGTCGAGCCCATCTTGCGCCCGGCCCAGCGCACCACATTGTCGACCGTCTTGCCCGCGAGCACGGAGCGGTTCGCGGCGATCTGGTCCTCGCCGAGAATGTCGCTGACGGGCGTCCCGGGCTTGGCTTTCAGCAGCGCCGTTGCGCCGCCCGAGCCGAGGAAGTGTGCGAGGTAGGAGGTTGTTGGCGTTGCCGGGATGCCGGCCGAGGCCAGGGCCCGGTTGTTGTCGTCCAGCAGGTGCCCGGTCATCTCTCGCGACAGGTCTGCATCGTTGCGCAGCGCGAGCACCTGCACCTGAGAGCGCCCCTGCATCAGGTCCGGCCGGTGCTTCGCGACCGTGCCGAGCCAAGTGCCGTCCGTGAATTGCCCGAGCCCGGTGGCGCTGCTGTTCGGGTTGCGCGCTGTGGGATCCCCGCCGCTCTCCACGCCGGTGATCCGGTCGATGATCTGGTCGCGGCTGGTGGGCGGACCGCGATAGGCGGCGATCTGCTCCTCGGGGTCGAGTGTGCCGACCCGGGCGTAGATCCCGCGCTTGCCGAAGGCGCGTTTGCGAGCCTCGGCCTGTACCTCCGTGAGGTAGCCCTTGGAGGCCGCCTCGTCGTAGCGCTTGCCGATGGCGCTGATCAGGGTGTTGGCGTCCTCGGGCGAGCCGTGAAC
Organism: Methylobacterium sp. HJ2; assembly: GCF_056431005.1. Lineage (NCBI taxonomy): Bacteria > Pseudomonadati > Pseudomonadota > Alphaproteobacteria > Hyphomicrobiales > Methylobacteriaceae > Methylobacterium > Methylobacterium sp. HJ2. The sequence continues at coordinate 219,986 of NZ_JBWJYM010000002.1, forward strand.
GATGGTGTGCAGGCCGTCGTCCTCGCTGCGCATGATGCCGGCGAGCTCGGCATCGCCGGCAGCCTTGTCGGCGTAGCCCTTCACGGTGGCGCCGCCGTTGGCGAGCGTGCCGGCCTTGCTCATGATCCAGAGCTGCCGGGCACGGTCGTCGCGAATGTTGCCGGCCGCCTCTTGGAGCGTGGCCTGGGAGGCCTGCGCGTAGCCCTCCGGGTCGGGGCTGTCCTTCTGGGCCTGCAGAAGCTTGACGTGCGCCGGGATAAAGGCGCTGTCCGCCTTGGCATGATCGAACACCGCGGCCTCGGCGTCTGCCTTCTTCATCTGCTGAAGGCCGAAGGTCAGCGGCACCTCGCCCATCTTCGCGAGGCCGGCGCCGATGGCGGCCTGACCACGGGCAATGGGAGTGGCATCGAACCCCGCGATACCGCGACGGCTCTCTAGGGAGGGCTGGGCGCCCAGGTCTTCGGCGGAGGGGAGGCGCGGCACGCTGCGCTCACCCGAGCCGGTGCGCGCTGGCGAGCTGAGCGGAACGAAGCGACCAAGCCGTGCGGATTGCCATGCGCTGCCTCGGATTGCTGCGCCTGGCTCCGGGTGGCCCTGGTGCTGCGAGGGAGGCCGCCGAGGCCGGGCTGCAGCAGGAGGGGGCTTCGCTCAGGCAGATGCTGATCGTTCCCGTCAGCAGTACGGTATCTGGATACCTTTTCTGATCGAGCCTCTCAACGTGTTTTCGGGCACCATGCACAAGGCTCGAGTGGCGTGTTCAGATCTTTTCCCTGTTTACAACGAAGCGCCGTATGGCCTCAGAAGGCGCTATCGCGCCCTCTCTGCCTTCCATTACCTCAGCATCGAACTCGCCTCTATACGATAAAATAGCATAATTCGCGATCACTTGACCGGCGTAGGCAATTCTTGTCTCTAACTCAGGATGCATCCTAAGCATTTCAGAAGCAACATGGCATTCGGCGCTTATCTGAGTAATAAGTCTATTGATTGCGATACCAACAGCGTTTGCGACGCCAGCATCATCCTCCCAATTCTTTCCATCTGGTGTTTTTGCCATACGCATAATTGATGAAATTATGTGAAGCGCCGCTGCGGTCCGCTTGCCGCCGAGCAATATCGCATGAAGATCATTCTCTCTAAAGCTTTGCTCTATACGCTGTTCCATTTCTCTACTTATAGAAAGTCCGGACAACTCGGAAGCTTCTTTAACCTTGTCGTACAGCGCTGAGCTTATTTGTATAGTCGCGTTACGACGGGTGCCCTCCTGCGGGTTCATTCTTGGCCGACCAGGGCCGCGCTTTTCCCTCTCACTGCCTGTCATCTGCCGCACCTGCCCTGTTCAGATAATTGATGGCTAGCACATATTTTTCTCCTTGCAACCTGGTCCGCTGTGTGAGAGGCATATTATACCTGCTGGCACTTATTTAATGCGAGGCGAGGTATGACCGACGATCTGCAAGCAGTTCTGACGCAAGCCACTGTCGACGTGGCCCTTGCCGGTCGGCTCCTAGGGATTGGAAAAAACGCCGCCTACCGAGCACGTGAGGCCGGTGACATTCCATCAATCAGAGTAGGGGGCCAGTATCGCGTTCCAACCGCGAAGTTGCGTGAAATGCTGGGGCTGCCACCTACTGCAATTACTGCCCCCTCCCTGGCCGCCTGAACTCCGCCGTCGGCGGCTGCGGCCTGCCGGCTCTGCAACCACGTTGGACTTCACAGCCGACGAGCAAGAGCAGGATCTCAGACATGAAGAAACCCGCACATCGCGGGGCGACGGCGGGTCTCTCGAATGCAGCTGTGGCGGCTTGCGATGAGAGACATACGTTGGATGCAGCCCCTCTTCAAGCCCGAACAATCGCCAGACGATACGGCATCACCATGGCTGTGGCTGAAACCGTAGCGGGGCTCGCCTTTCCGCAGATCGATACTTGGAGCGCTCGCCCATGAGCGTGCCGCGCACCATCGCGACGATCCGCAAGAACAACGCCGAGGAGATCCGCATCAGCGTCTGCGATCAGGGCGGCTACACCCTGGTTGATCTGCGGGTGTTCTCATCCCTGCGCAGTGCAACCGGCGAGCCCCACGCCACCAAGGCCGGCATCTGCTTGGTGCGGGCGAAGCTCCCCGAGTTGATCGAAGCTCTCCAGGCAGCCGTCGGGGAGGCATCCCGATGATGGCCCCTGCTGACGAGTTGGCGCCCCCACGCTCAATCGACGCCGAGCAGGCCTTACTCGGCGCCATCCTGATCAATCAGGAGGCCCTCGACCGAGCTCGCGACCACGTTCAGGCCGCGGACTTCTTCGACGACGCGCACCGGCATGTGTTCGAGGTCATGTGTCAGCGCCGGGATGCCGGCGAGGCCATCGACTGGAAGCTCATGACCGCCGTGCTCGGCAACGTCGACCTGGGTGGCGCGACCGTCAGCGCCTACCTTGCCCGACTGGCGGCCGAGGCTACGACGGTGATCGGAGCGGCGGACTATGCTCGCACGATCGCCGAGGCTGCGCAGATGCGCTGCGTCCTCGAGGCCGCACAAGCGGCTGTCGCCCGCATGACCGATGGCTCGGTCCACAGCCCAGCCGAGTATGCCACCCAGATGATCGAGCGCCTCGACGAGGTGGCCAGCGCCGGCCTCGCTGAGCATGCGCGTCGCGTCACCCTGGGCCAGGGCGTCAGCTCGGTGATGGCCCGCATCGACCAGGCCCGGCAGGGCCTGATCCCGCGAGGCGTGCCCTACGGCCTACCGAAGCTCGACGCCGACACGCTTGGCATGCGGCCCGGCCAGTTCATCGTGCTTGCCGGCCGACCGGGCATGGGCAAGACCACGGTGGCTTTGCACGTCGCCCTGGCTGCAGCCCGGAGTGCCGGCGTGGTCGGCTTCTTCTCGCTCGAGATGGGCGCCGACGAGTTGTCGGAGCGCATGCTGGCCGCGCTGGCCTACGAGGCTCGCGAGCCGGTGCCCCTCAGCTACCGCTCGATCGCCGAAGCGCGGGAGCTCTCGGCCGCAGGCATCCGCCGCCTGCAGGAAGCCGAACGCGCCTGTGCCAGCGTCCCGCTCTGGATCGAGCCTCAGGTCGGGCTGACCCTGGCCCAGATCGCTGCGCGGGCGCGGCAGATGCGGCTGCGCGCCGAGCGCAAGGGGATGCCGCTCGCTGTCATCATCATCGACCACATCGGCCTGATCCGCCCGTCGAAGCGCTACGCCGGCAACCGGGTGCAGGAGATGACCGAGATCTCGTCTGGCCTGAAGGGGCTGGCCAAGGAGCTCGGCATTCCGGTCCTCGGCCTGAGCCAGCTCAACCGCGAGGTGGAGAAGCGGCAGGACAAGCGCCCGCAACTCGCCGACTTGCGCGAGAGCGGCTCGATTGAGCAGGATGCCGACGTGGTGCTTGGGCTCTATCGCGAGGCCTACTACCTCGAGCGTCAGGTCGACCTCACCGATGTCGAGCAGGATCGCCTCGCCCGCTGCCAGAACGAGCTTGAGATCGAGATCCTGAAGCAGCGTTCCGGCCCGACGAGCCGGATCACCTGCTTCTGCGACATCGCCTGCAACGTGCTGGCGGAGGCTGCGCGATGAGCTCGCTTCCGACCATGCCGGTGTACGTCGACCGGCACATCGCCGACACGGCGCACATGACGAACGAAGAGGCCGGCGCCTACTTCCGCCTGCAGATCTTCGCCTGGCGCTCGCACGGCTGCTGCCTGCCCGACGACGACGCTCGCATCGCGCGGATGCTCGGCACCACACTGAAGCGGTGGTCGGCGCTGAAGCCAACCGTCCTGGCCAATTGGACCTTAATTGACGGCCAATGGCGCAACGATCAGGTCGCTCGCGAGCATCAATTCGTCAGCGCTAAATACGAGCGGAAGCGCGCCGCCGGGAGGCTCGGCGGCAGGCCTAAGCCATTGGAATTACACGATCAGGCAGAAGCAATAGGTTCTGCAATTGAGAACCAAACGGAAAGCGAACCGAAAGCACCTAAACCTAAACTAAAAGAAACCCCTATAGTCCCCACGGGGACGGAGCCGGATGGCTTCCTCGAATTTCGGGCTGCCTACCCCAGGCGGAACGTGGCGTTCCCGACGACGCTGGCCCGGAAACGATGGCTCGAGGCGATCCGACGGGGCGCCAGTCCCGCCGAGATCACCGCTGGAGCCAAGGCCTATGCCGCCGAGCAGGCGCGCATCGGCAAGGTCGGTACCGAGTTCGTGAAGACGGCCGACGCGTGGCTGCACCAGCAGCGCTGGCAGGACTACGCCGCTCAGCCGCCGAGCACGGCCGGCGAGCCAACGGCAGCGGATACCTACCTCGCCGGCCTGTCGGACGATCGCTGGCGACAGGAGGTGGGGACCTGGCAGGCACGACGAGGATATTGGCCCCTGCGCAATCGGACCGCGCCACCCGACGATCCCGCCACGAAGGTCCCGCCGCACATCCTCGACGAGTTCGGCGTGCGTCGTTCCGTCTGCCCACCAGTGCCGCAACTCGCGAGGGCGAGCTGATGCGTAGCTTCTCGCCTCAAGCGACCGCCGAAACCCGTCCCATCCAGCGCCGCCCGCCCAAGCCACCGGCCGAACTAGTCCGCTTCGTCCGTGCCCTTGCGGTCGATGACGCTCGGCGCGACCATGAGGCAGCGCTGGACGCGGCGCGGCAGCGGGCAGCCCGATCGGCACCCCCAACGATCGATAAGGGACCGAACCGCCGATGATGCGTGCCGCGATCTACTCCCGCTACTCGACCGACCTGCAGCGCGATCGCTCGATCGAGGACCAAGTCGCGGTCTGCCGGGAGTTCGCTGTTCGCAACCGCTGGACGGTCGTCGCCGAGTTCAGCGACCGAGCGCAGTCCGGTGCCTCGATCATCGGCCGCGACGGTGTGATGGGGCTGCTAGAAGCGGCCAAACGCCGGGATTTTGACGTCCTGATCGCTGAACACGGCGACCGGCTGTCCCGCATCACGGAGGAGCTGGATGGCATCCGGCGGCGCCTGCATTTCGCTGGGGTCGTGATCCACACGGTCAACGCCGGCATCATCGACGAAACACAGGCGGCGATCCAAGGCCTGATGGGAGCGCTCTTCCTGCGAGAGCTCGCCAACAAGGTCCGCCGAGGTCTGTCGGGCGTGGTGCGCGATGGACGGCACGCCGGTGGCCGCGCCTACGGATACCGGCCTGTGCCCGGAGAGCCCGGCCGGCTGGCGATCGTCGAGGACGAGGCCGCGGTCATCCGGCGCATCTTCGCGGAATTCGCTGAGGGGAAAGTCCCGCGGACCATCGCTGGCGATCTCAATCGTGATGGCATTGCGCCACCGCGCGGCCGCACTTGGAATGCCTCGACCATCACCGGCAATCTCGCTCGGGGACACGGCCTGATCGCTAATGAGATCTACGCCGGCCGGATCGTCTGGAACCGGGTCCGGATGATCAAAGACCCAGATACTGGCCGTCGGGTTTCCCGTGTGAATTCACGTTCCGAGTGGCAGTGCGCGCCGGCGCCCGAGCTTCGGATTGTCGAGGATGCCTTGTGGGCGGAGGTCGAAGCCGTGCGAGCCGCGCGCGGCAAGATGTCGGCCCAGAAGCGCCGCACGCCCGCTCACCTGCTGTCAGGCCTGCTGCGGTGTGGGTGCTGCGGCTCGGGCTACTCGGTCCACGACCGCGACAAGACCGGCAAGACGCGGATCCGATGCTCTGCGGTGCGCGAGAGCGGGGTATGCACCAATCGTCGGATCGTCTACCTCGTCGCGGTCGAGCGAACTGTCCTGGCCGGGCTAGCCGAGCACTTGGCCAATCCCTGGCTGATCGAAGAGTACGTCGACGCCTACAACACCGAGCGCCGGCGCTTGGCTCAGTCCGGTCCCCAGGAATTCGGACGCTTGCAGGCCCGGCGCGATGCGATCTTGGCAGAGGCCGACCGGGTGAAGAGAGCCTTCATCCGCGGGCTGATCGAGGAAGCTGAGGCCGAGGTCGAGTTGCCGCGGATCCGGGCCGAGCTTCACTCTGTCGAGGATCAGATCCGGATGGTGAGCGCCTCATCTGAGATCATCGCCCTCGAGCCGGCAACGGTCGCCCGCTACAGACGCAGCATCGAGGATCTCGCAGGGACGCTCAATGAGCACGCCAAGGGCCGGGCTAGCGGCTCAAAGGCCATCGCCGATCTGAGAACATTGATCGAGACCGTGACCATTCACCCGGACGCACCGAGGGCTGGTTTCGAGGTCGAGGTCCGGGGCCGTTTGGAACAACTGATCGGTGGCTCGGCCTGGGCCTGTACCACCGATAGTGGGTGTGAAGTGGTAGCGAGGGAGGGATTTGAACCCCCGACACAAGGATTATGATTCCTCTGCTCTAACCAGCTGAGCTACCCCGCCCCGAACCGGGACCGCCCGGGAGGCGGCCATCGGTGCGGGGGGTATAGAAACAGCGCCGCGTCCCTGTCAACGCCGATCTGACGGCCCGGCGGCGATCCCCGGAGCGCCTCAGAGGCGGGTGCCGAAGATCTCCGCGACCTGCGGGATGTCCTTGTCGCCGCGACCCGACATGTTGAGAACCATCAGGTGGTCGGCGGGGCGCTGGGGTGCGATCTCGCAGACCTTGGCGAGCGCGTGCGCGGGCTCCAGGGCCGGAATGATCCCCTCCAGCATCGAGCAGAGCTTGAACGCCTCCAGGGTCTCGGTGTCGGTCGCCGACAGGTAGGTGACGCGGCGCGCCTCGTGCAGCCACGCGTGCTCGGGGCCGATGCCCGGATAGTCGAGGCCGGCCGAGATCGAGTGCGCGTCGGAGATCTGGCCGTCCTCGTCCGTCAGGAGATAGGTGCGGTTGCCGTGCAGCACGCCGGGCTTCCCGCCGGTCAGCGAGGCCGCGTGCAGGCCGCTCGAGACGCCGTGGCCGGCCGCCTCGACACCGAAGATCTCGATCTCGCGGTCGTCGAGGAAGGAATGGAACAGACCCATCGCGTTCGATCCGCCGCCGATACAGGCGATCAGCGAATCGGGCAGTCGGCCTTCCTGCGCCAGCATCTGGGCGCGGGTCTCGATGCCGATCACGGACTGGAAGTCGCGCACCATCGCCGGGTAGGGATGGGGGCCCGCCACGGTGCCGATGCAGTAGAACGTATCCGCGACGTTGGTGACCCAGTCGCGCAGGGCCTCGTTCATCGCGTCCTTGAGGGTCTTCGTCCCCGACTCGACCGGCACCACCTCGGCGCCGAGCATCTTCATCCGGAAGACGTTCGGGGCCTGCCGCGCCACGTCGACGGCACCCATGTAGACGACGCATTTCAGGCCGAAGCGGGCGCAGAGCGTCGCCGTCGCGACGCCGTGCTGGCCCGCACCCGTCTCGGCGATGATCCGGGGCTTGCCCATGCGGCGGGCGAGCAGGATCTGGCCGAGCACGTTGTTCACCTTGTGCGAGCCGGTGTGGTTCAGCTCCTCGCGCTTGAAGTAGACCTTCGCGCCCTGGCCGGCGGGGGCCTGCGCGCGCAGGTGCTCGGTCAGGCGCTCGGCGTAGTAGAGTGGGCTCGGACGGCCGATGTAGTGCGTGCCGTAGCTCTCCATGTCGGCCCGGAACTGCGGGTCGGCCTTGGCCTCGGCGTAGGCCTTCTCCAGGTCGAGGATCAGCGGCATCAGCGTCTCGGCCACGAAGCGGCCGCCGAAGATGCCGAAGCGCCCGCGCTCGTCGGGACCGGTGCGGAAGGAGTTCGGGGTCGGGGCGATGGTCACGGCTGCGCGTCCTCGGAGGGCTGTCCGGCGGGCGCGCCGCGCCCGCGATGTCTGTCTCTCCTGCTTTAGACCCGTCGCGGGCGCGGCGCCAAGCCGGCGCCGGTGCGGCGGTTCAGACCGCCGCGGATCGGGCGGCGCGGGCCGCCGCCACGAAGGCCGCGATACGCGCCGGGTCCTTGAGGCCGGGCGCGCTCTCGACGCCCGACGAGACGTCGACCGCCCTGGCGCCGGTGAGCCGCACCGCCTCCGCCACCGTCTCGGGATCGAGGCCGCCCGACAGCATCCAGCCCGGCGGCAGCGCGGCGCCCGACAGGAGCGACCAGTCGAAGCGCAGGCCGTTGCCGCCGGGCAGGGCGGCATCGGCCGGCGGCTTGGCGTCGAGGAGCAGGCGGTCGGCGGCGGCGTGGGCGGCGAGTCCGGCGAGATCGGCCCGCGTGGCGATCCCCAGCGCCTTCATCACCGGCCGCCCGGTCGCCCGCCGGATCGCCGCGACGCGCTCGGGGCTCTCGCGCCCGTGCAGCTGGATCAGGTCCGGATCGACGGCCGCGAGGGCGTCGGCGAGGAGCGCGTCGTCCGGATCGACCAGCAGGAGCACGCGCTCGGCCCGGCCCCGCGCGATCCGCGAGAGGATCCCCGCCCGATCGAGGGGGACGTGCCGGGGGCTGCGCGGGAAATGGACGAGGCCGATCCAGTCGGCCCCCGCCTCCAGCGCCGCCGCGAGGGTGGCTTCGGTGCTGAGGCCGCAGATCTTGACGCGGATCGGGTCCGACGGGAGCATGTTCGGTGTCCGGGAAGGCCCCCCTGCGCCGTTCGGGCTCAGCGCGGCGCGGGCAAGGCGGTGCGGGTCGGCAGGCCGGTGCGGGGCGCGACCTCGCCGCGTGCCGGGAGGCCGCCGCGGGCGGCGCTGTCGGCCTCGGGGCCGTAGCTGCGCAGCCGGGCCGCCTCGCCCTCAAGGCGTCGCACCTCGCGGCCGCGATGGCGGGCGACGCGCCGGGTTGGAGCTTGGCCGAGCCACGCGAAGATGCCGCCGAACACGATGCCGAGGGCGACCGCGCTGAACAGGATCGCGTAGAGCGGCAGCGTCGCGCTGAAGACGGGGACATCGGAGAAGGGGTCGAAGGAGAGTCGTACCGGGTCGCGATTGGCGACGGCGAGCAGGACCACCACGACCGCGACCGGCAGCAGCACCAGACCTTTGAGGAAACGGATCATCGAGCACTCCGGACGTCAGCAATCGTATCCCGGGCGGCGGCCGCCTCGGCCCGCCTCCTACTCGGCGGCGTCGGACGTGGCTTCGCCGATGCCGGCCGCGTTGAGGCGCAGGCGCATCTCCTTGCCGGTCTTGAACACCGGGATGGCCTTCTCGGACACGGCAACGGCCGCACCCGTGCGCGGGTTGCGCCCGCGCCGCGCCTCCCGGCGCTTCACCGAGAAGGCGCCGAAGCCGCGCAGCTCCACCCGGTCACCGCGGGCGAGCGCGTCGGCGATCGTGTCGAGGATCGCGTTGACCAGGATCTCGACGTCCCGCTGGTACAGGTGCGGGTTGCGCTCGGCGATTCTGAGAACGAGCTCCGACTTGATCATGATGGGTCTTCTCGAAGGATCGGCACGTTGGGCGGGGGCGGGCGCGCGGCCTCAGGGCGTTCCCTCGGGGGTGGGGCGCCAGAGGACGAGCAGGCCGCCGCCTTCGGTCAGGGCCCGGGTCTCGGCGCCGATCTGGCGCAGCCGGGCCGCGAGGCCGTCGAGGCCCGCGAGGTCCGCCCCGAGCCCCAGGGTCGACCAGAGCCCGAGGCCGGAATCGGAGCGCGGCTTCCAGTCCGTGACCGGCAGGTTCGCGCCGACCTTGCGCTCGCGCTCCAGCCACGCCACGGCCTGCCGCTCGCCGCCGAGCTCGTCCACGAGCTTCAGCGGAATGCTCTGGCGGCCGCTGAACACCCGCCCGTCCGAGACCGCCGCGAGCTGGGCGTCCGACATCTGGCGCCGGTCGGCCACGAGGCCCTTGAACCAGGCGTAGGTGTCGCCGACGACGGCGGCGAGGGCCGCGCGGGCCTCGGGCGAGGTCGGGCTGAAGCCGGACGGCTCGGCCTTGAGCGGCGAGGACTTCACCGACTCGACCTTGACGCCGACCTTGTCGAGCAGGCCCGACACGTCCGGATATTGGAACAGCACGCCGATCGAGCCGACGAGGGCGGTCTCGCGCGCGACGATGTGGTCGGCGCCGAGCGCGGCGATGTAGGCACCCGAGGCCGCCGTGCCGTCGACGAAGGCCACGAGCGGCTTCTTCTCGGCGAGCTGGCGCAGGTTGCGGAACAGCTCCTCGGATCCGGTGGTGGTGCCGCCGGGCGAGTTGATCGAGACGACGACGCCCTGCACGGCGCTCGAATCGCCCACCCGCTTGAGGAGCTTCGCGGTGGCATCGCTGCCCGCGATGAAGCCCGAGATCGAGACCCGGGCAATCTGCGGGCGCACCGCACCGAAGCCGAGGCCCTCGGTGCCCGCCCGCACACGCAGGCCGACCGCGCCCACGGCGACGATGAGGCCGCCGATTCCCAGCACCCGCCAGAGCGAGAGCTTGCGGCGCAGGCGCCTCCGGTCGATCAGAAGTTCGGCGTCAGCGGCCATGCGATGGTGTTCTCCCTCGCGCTCCGGCGGCAATGCCGGTCCGTTCTTGCTTGGCCCATCGCCCGGATCCGGGCGAAGGCGGGCTCAGCCTCTCACAAGCGGCGCCGGTTTGCACCCAAACTTTGGTGCGGTCCAGAGGCCGGACCACAGCCAAGTGCTTGAGCGGCCTCGCGGCCCGCTGCTGCGGGGCGGAGTTCTAGAGCATTTTCGGCGGGGCTGGATACGGGCGGCGACGAGAAAATGCGAGGGGGGCCGGCGCGGCGGGGCCCGGAGCCCGGGGCGGCCCTGACGGCCCCGCCCGATCCGTCGCGCCGCGGGCTACCCGCAGGCGCGGGGGCGCGCTAGGTTCCGGCTCTGGACGCGCTCGACCGCGCCCGGACGACAGCCTCGAAGGCGGGCGGATGCGGGTGAGGACGACGCTCTCGGCGGTCTTGCGGGTGCCGGCCCGCCTCCCTGCCCATGGGGCCCGCCTCGGGCGCGCGCCGCGCGGGGTCCGGTCCACCGCTCGCGGGACGGTCGCGTGAGCCTGCGCTGGACGCGGCGGCCCGAACCCTCGACCTGGGGGGAGTTCGGCCCCGACGACGAGCGCGGCCGGCTCAACCTGCTCACGCCCGAGAAGGTGCGCCAGGGCGTCGCGGAGGTGCGCGAGGGCCTGACCTTCTGCCTCAGCCTGCCCCTCGACCTGCCGGGCGGCAACGTCCTGAACCAGCGCCGTCACCCGCCGCGCATCACCCCGACGCGGCGGGCGAACGGGAAGCCGGTGACGAATTTCCGGGTCTGCGAGGAGGTCGACGGCGCCACCGACGTGATCTGCGACGACCGCGCGCTGATCCACCTGCAATACTCGACGCAGTGGGATTCCCTGGCCCATGTCGGCTCGCTCTTCGATGCCGATGGGCGGGGCCCGGCGCCGACCTACTACAACGGCTTTCGCGGCGGCACCGACATCGTCGGCCCCGAGACGGCGGAGGCGGCGGAGACGCTCTCCCGCGCGCGGCATCTCGGGATCGAGCGGCTGGCCGAGGCCGGCATGCAGGGCCGCGCGGTGATGATCGACCTGCGCGCCCATCTCGGCGACGCCAAGGCCCGCGTCGGCTACGCGCAGCTCGCCGCGATCCTCGAGGCGGACCGGGTGGTGATCGAGCCGGGCGACATGGTCTGCCTGCATACGGGCTTCGCCGAGCGGCTGATCGCCATGGACGGCGCGCCCGATCCGCGGCTCGTGCACAATCTCTGCGCCGCGCTCGACGGGCGCGACCCCCTGATCCTGGACTGGATCACCCGCTCGGGCCTCTGCGCCCTGATCGCCGACAATTACGCGGTGGAGGCCTATCCGGCCGGCCCCGGGCCGGCCTGCTGCGCGATCCTGCCGCTGCACGAGCACTGCCTGTTCAAGCTCGGGGTCAATCTGGGCGAGCTGTGGCACCTGACGCCGCTGGCCGACTGGCTGCGCGCCAACGGGCGCAACCGCTTCCTGCTCACGGCGCCGCCCCTGCGGCTGCCGGGGGCGGTGGGCTCCCCCGTGACGCCGATCGCCACGGTGTGAGGCGGCGCCGGGCGGAACTGTGACGGCGCCGCGGGCCCGAAGGCCGGGCGGCGGACGCGGAGGGGAGGAGAGGCGACATGGCCGAGATCGCGGTGATCGGCGGCGGGCTGATGGGGCACGGCATCGCCCTGGTTCTGGCGCTGGGCGGGCACGCCGTGCGCCTCACCGACACCCTGGCCGAGACGCGCGCGGCGGCGCCCGGCCTGATGGCGTCGGCGCTCGCCACCCTGCAGGAGGCGGGGGCCGCGCCCGAAGGCTGGAGCGCGGGCCGCCTCGAGGCGGCCGTGCGGATCGTGCCCGAGCTGCCGGAGACGGTGGCGGGGGCCGAGCTGGTGATCGAGGCGATCACCGAGAATCCGGAGGCCAAGCGCGCCCTCTTCGCCGAGTTCGACCGGCTCTGCGCCCCCGGAACGGCGATCGCCAGCAACACCAGCTACCTCGACGTCTTCCCGCTGATCCCCGCCGCGCGCCAGCCGCGCGCCCTGGTGATGCACTGGTACACGCCGCCCTACATCATCGATCTCGTCGACGTGGTGCCGGGGCCCGAGACGGAGCCGGCTTTGCTCGCGGCGATGCGCGACCTCGTCCTCGGGCTCGGCCAGACGCCGATCGTGCTGAAGCGCTTCATTCCCGGCTACGTCGCCAACCGGATCCAATCGGCGATCAGCGCCGAGGTCAACCGACTGCTCGACGAGGGCGTGGCCTCGCCCCGGGAGATCGACGACGCGGTGATCCACGGCCTGTCCCTGCGCATCCCGATCCTCGGCCATCTCGCCAAGGCGGATTTCACCGGCCTGGACCTGACCCGGCGCGCCCTCGCCAACGGGAGCTACACCCCGCCGCCGCCGCGCACGCGCTCCGACACCCTCGACGCGCTCTGCAGCGAGGGCCGCACCGGCGTGATGGCGGGGCACGGCTATTTCGACTGGGGCGGGCGGGCGCCCGCGGAGCTGTTCCGCGAGCGCGACCGCAAGCTCCTCGCGCTGAAGCGGGCGATGGCCGGGATCGGCCGGATGCAAGGCTCATGAGCCGGGCCCATGCGCAAGCCACATGAGCAGGGCACATCAGGGAGGCACCATGACGGCGAAGGATCTCACGGGCCGGCGCGTCCTCGTGACGGGGGCGTCCTCCGGAATCGGGCTCGCGACGGTGACGCTGTTCGCGCGCGCCGGCGCTACCGTCGCCCTGAACCACCTCGCCGATGACGGGCGCGGCCCCGAGGCGACGGCGCGGCTCGCGGGCGAGGGCCTCTCGGTGATCGCGCTGGCCGGCGACGTGTCGCGGCCGGGCGAGGCCGAGGCGATGGTGGCGGAGGGGATCGACCGGCTCGGCGGCCTCGACGTTCTGGTGAACAACGCCGGCACCTCGGGGACCGCCGCCCCCATCGCCTTCGAGGATCTCGACGCGATGAGCGAGGCATTCTGGGGGACGATCCTCTCGACCAATCTCGTCGGGCCCTATCGCTGCGCCCGGGCGGCGGCCCCGACCCTGCGGGCCAGCCGGGGCGCCATCGTCAACACCGCCTCGGTGGCGGGCCTCGGGCGGCGCGGCTCCTCCATCGCCTACTCGGCGAGCAAGGCGGGGCTGATCAATCTCACCCGCAGCCTCGCGATGGCCCTGGCGCCGGACGTCCGCGTCAACGCGGTGGCGCCCGGCCTCGTGGCGACGCCCTGGACCGCGGCCTGGCCGGAGGAGCGCAAGGCCGCCACCGCCGCGCGCACCATGCTCGGCCGGCTCGCCACGCCCGAGGACATCGCAGAGGTGATCGTCTTCCTCGGTGCCGGCGCGGCCTACGTCAACGGCGAGACCATCACGGTCGACGGCGGGGCGATGTGACGCCGGAGCCCCGCACCCGGAGCCCGACACCTCAAGCCAGGAGCCGCCCATGTCCCGCAAGACCGTGATCACCTGCGCGCTGACCGGATCCTTCGACACGCCGCGCAAGAACCCGGCCGTGCCGGTGAGCCCCGAGGCGATCGCGGCCTCCGCGCTCGAGGCGGCGGCGGCCGGCGCGGCGGTGGTGCATATCCACGTGCGCGACCCCGAGACGGCGGCACCCAGCATGGAGCTCGCCCATTACCGCGCCGTGGTCGAGCGGGTGCGGGAGCGGAACGCCGACGTCATCCTCAACCTCACCACGGGCGCGGGCGGGCGCTACGTGCCGGGCGCCCCCGACCCGTCGGTGGCGGGCCCCGGCACCATGTTCATGGCTCCCGAGGTCCGCACCCGCCACGTCGAGATCCTGCGCCCGGAGATCTGCACCCTCGACATCGCCACGATGAATTTCGGCGAGCACCTGTTCCTCAACACGCCCGCGCATCTGCGCGCGATGGCGGCGCGGATCGGCCAAGCCGGGGTGCGTCCGGAGATCGAGGTGTTCGACCTCGGCCAGATCGAGCTGGCCCGCCACCTTATCGCCGAGGGGCATCTCGCCCGCCCGCCGCTGTTCCAGCTCTGTCTCGGCATCCCCTGGGGTGCTCCGGCCACCGCCGAGGCCCTGGTGGCGCTGCGGGCGCGGCTGCCCGAGGACGCGATCTGGTCGGCCTTCGGCATCGGGGCGCAGGAATTCCCCATCCTGGCGGTCACGGCCGGCATGGGCGGCAACGTCCGCGTCGGCCTGGAGGACAACCTCTATCTGGCCCGCGGGCGCCTCGCGCCGAGCAACGCCGCCCTCGTTGACAAGGCGGTGAGCCTGCTCGCCCATCTCGACCGCGAGCCCGCGACCCCCGCGGAGGCCCGCGCGATCCTCGGCCTCGCGCCGGCGACAAAAGACGGCGTCTCTTGACGCCCCGGGCCGCGGCTCGATTGCCACCCGATCGGGCCCGGCCCTAAGCTCCTCTACAAGACCCTGCGGGGGCGCCCTCCGGGACGCGCCCCCCGGAGGACACGACCGGTTCAGACGGCGATCAACGCCGCCGGACCCCATGTGGACAGGGAGTGAAACCATGACGATCGGCCGTCTCGCGGCGCGCGCGCTCGGTGTCCTGTGCCTCCTCGGCACCGCCCAGGCTGCGGATCTCGTTCCCGTCAAGATCGGGGTGCTGAACGATCGCTCCGGCGTCTACTTCGATTCGACCGGCGAGGGCTCGGCCGTGGCCGCCCGCATGGCGGTGGAGGATTTCAAGCCGGAGGCGCACGGGCTGAAGGTCGAGGTGGTCGCCGCCGACCACCAGAACAAGCCGGATGTCGGCGCCTCGATCACGCGGCAATGGTACGACCGCGACGGCGTCGACGCCGTCTTCGACGTGCCGACCTCCTCGATCGCCCTCGCGATCGCGGATATCACCCGGGACCGGAACAAGGCCTTCATCAACTCGGGCGGCGGCACCGCCGATCTCACCGGCTCCCACTGCACGCCCAACACCGTGCACTGGACCTACGACACGGCCGCGCTCGCCAACGGCACCGGCAAGGCGCTGCTGAAGCGCGGCGGCAAGACCTGGTACTTCCTCACCGCCGACTACGCCTTCGGGCTGGCGCTGGAGCGCGACACCCGGGCGGTGGTGGAGAAGAACGGCGGCACGGTCGTCGGCGGCGTGCGCACCCCGTTCCCCAACCCCGACTTCTCCTCCTTCCTGCTGCAGGCGCAGGCGTCGGGCGCGCAGGTGATCGGCCTCGCCGATGCCGGGCTCGATGCCGCCAACGCGATCAAGCAGGCCCACGAGTTCGGCATCCGTCAGGGCGGCCAGAAGCTCGCCGCGCTCCTCATCGCGATCACCGACATCCACTCCCTCGGGCTCGAGGTGGCGCAGGGCCTGCAATTCACCGCTTCGTTCTACTGGGACCTGAACGACGACACCCGCGCCTTCGCGTCCCGCTTCGAGAAGCGCATGTCGGGCAAGAAGCCCACCTCGTACCAAGCCGGCGTCTATGCCAGCACGCTGCACTACCTGAAGGCCGTCGCTGCGCTCGGCTCGGCCAAGGACGGCGCGGCGGTGGTCGCCAAGATGAAGGAGATTCCCACCGACGACCCGCTCTTCGGCAAGGGCCTGATCCGGGCCGACGGGCGCAAGATCCACCCGATGTACCTGTTCGAGGCCAAGGCCCCGTCCGAGTCCAAGGGCGAGTGGGATCTCTACAAGGTGCTGGAGACGATCCCGGGCGACCAGGCCTTCCGCCCGATGAACGAGGGCGGCTGCCCCCTCGTCGCCAAGCGCGGCTAGGCGGCGGCCCCCTGTCGCCCGGATCGCGGCGCTACCGGTTGGGATCGCGCCGGATCCGGTCGATAGTGGCGTTCGACAGATCCGCCGACAGGCTGCCGCGGCCCTCAGCGGCCGGCGCGAGGTAGACGAATCTCCGCTTGCCGGCCTCCGCCGGCCTCTGCGGCGCCCTGAGCGTCCTCAGGTAATCCGCGCCGTCGCGGTCCGTGAAGGGATGACGCTCGGGGCCGCATCCCTCGCAGACGGAGACGAGCCACGATTGCCACAGACCGCTCGTCTTCTCGTCCAGGGACGCGGCGCTCTCGCGATGGGCCGAGGCGAGCTTCGCCGTGTCGAGGTCGGTCTGCTGGGCCGGCTTGGGCAGCGTCGACAGCGTCGCGAGAGCCGCGGCTTGGCTCTCCGCCGGTTGCGCCTCCGCCGGATTCACGGCCAGGAGAAGAGCGACACAAGTCAGTCCAGAGCGCATGGCGACCGCTCCCATCGCAGGTATCGGGCGGGACATCACATGTCTCAACTTGCCAAGCGCGTGATACCGGCCCGCAGTTGCAATACTGACCAGAGAAGATCTTGTTCCCGAAAGCCCGGCGCGCGGTCGCCGGACGCCGGCTCGGCCTCATCCTGCGGGATCCTGGGGCGCCCCCACGCGGACCGACCGCTTGTCGGGATTGACCGTCACCGGTCTGGACGGGGTGCCGGTGACGCGCTTGCCGCATCCGCCTGACCGGCGCGGAGGCGCACGGCCCGACCCAGCGTCCGCCGGCAAGAATCCGTGGCACGCTGCCGGACCGAGGATATCGAGTCCACGCTTGACGTGTGCGGCATCGTGCTATGCTCGGCTGTACAGACTCGGACGCGAGAGACTTCGAGGCGCGAGACTGGGGAGCGCGAACATGCTGACGCGGCGGTGGTTCAATACCTGCGCTCTCTGCGCAGGCCTCGGCGGTTTCCTCGCCTCGGAGGCCGCGGCGCAGGGCAGCCCCCCGAGCCCCATCCGGCGCAAGCTCATCAAGACGACCGAGGTGGCCGGCAGCAACCTCGTGACGCTCCTGATGGAGGTCGAGGTGCCGGTCGGGGTCGAGGTGCCGCGGCACACCCATCCGGGCATCGAATCGACCTTCGTGCTGGAGGGGGAGGCGGAGCTCTACGTGCAGGGGCAGGAGGCCCAAGCCGTGACGCCGGGCTCCGGCTTCCAGATTCCGGCGGAGGTCCCACACGGCGTGCGTAGGGTGGAGAAGCCGCTGCGCCTCGCAATCACCTACGTTGTCGACAAGGATAAGCCCTTGATCGCGCTCATGCCGGGCTAGAGCCTGTCGACGCGCAACGAATCGCACGCCCCCCACTCCCACCGTTCCAACGGGGAAGGCGTGATTCTGCTGAACGCGCTTGGATGGGCTGACCAGTCATCGCTGGTGGGTCGGCACCTACATCCAGTCGCACTCTTCCGATATGTCGAGGACTGGATCGAGCGCAGTTGCCCCTTGGTTATATTGAAGGGGTACTACGCATCCGGCGCCATCACGCGCAACCTCGTCAGTCGCGTCGTCAGCGTGAGCGCCTCGACCAATAAGGTGCCAAGCGCTGGGCGCTCGTGAAAGGGGGTGCAGCATGACGCGCCTGCGTCCTGCCGCCGTTTCCAACCCAGCCTCGCTACGCTCCCGCTGATCGGCGGCGGGTTGACTGTGATAAGGCGCGTCAATTCATGCGGCCGAATCGCATTCAGAGATGCACCTGCACACCTATTTTGCGTGGCTACACTACGATTTCGGCGGAGGTCACGCCTATACGTTTCTGAGTCATTAAGAGCGAGCGGTCAAAATGTTCCGTTCACCAACCTAGGCGCCCGCTTCCATTTCCTGGACCACTTTGGCCTTGCGGGACGGTCGGATCGGGTCCCGCAGAGGGTGGCTGCACGGGCGCCTGTCGGGCTCAGCACAGTCGGCTGCTGGCGGCCGACGGGCCAATGAGCCCGCCCACCAGCAGCCGAGGACCGATACTCGGCGTCGTCCGCTCGCGGTCATACTTATCTGGACGACATGCTGGCAGCGAGGGCCGTCGAGCTAAAGCGCTCTGGGGAGGGTTCGCTATGCGCCTGATCCGTGCCCTGCATCAGCTCTGGCTGATCCGAGCCGCCCGGTTCGATCTGCGCCGCGCCAACCGCCTGATGCGGCGGGCAGCGGATCGGATCGAGGCGTCGGGGTTACACAACCTAACGACACCTTCAGGCGTCCCGGCATGCGCTCGAGCGCGGTGGTCGGACTGACTTACCTAGGTAACGCTGTTACCCGCGGCGTTACCCCAGCTTCATCCGCTGATGTAAAAATCTAATCTAAGTGTTTTGATTTAATGGTGGGCGCACTAGGGTTCGAACCTAGGACCCGCTGATTAAGAGTCAGCTGCTCTACCAACTGAGCTATGCGCCCATCGCCGATGGCGATCTCGCGGTGGCCACCAATCCGCCGCTGAGGTGGTGCCTGATAGCAAGCGATCTGAAGGCTGTCCACCCCAGATCGCCAGATTTTATCGTCCTCAAACGTCAGACAGACGCCGGGTGTTGTGCGTGCAAACGATGAGCCGAGGCAGCGAGCTTGTTGAGTGCCGAAAGGTAAGCCTTGGCTGAAGCGACGAGCGTGTCGGGATCAGCACCACGCGCGGTGACAACGCGCTCGCCATCCTTAAGACGAACAGAAACCTCGGCCTGCGCGTCGGTGCCTTCGGTTACGGCGTGGACTTGGTAGAGTTCCAGCACCGCTTCGTGCGGGACCAATGCGTGGATGGCGTTAAACACCGCATCAACGGGTCCGTTTCCGTCAGCCTCTTCGGTGACGTTGCGTCCGTCGAAGGCGAGTTTCAGCGTCGCGCGCTGCGGACCGTGCGTGCCCGCGATCACCGAGAGCGAGACGAGGCGGACGCGGTCGTGGGCGGTGGCGAGGTTCTCGTCGACGAGCGCCTCGATGTCCTCGTCGTAGACGTGCTTCTTGCGGTCGGCCAGCGCCTTGAAGCGCTCGAACACGTCCTGGAACTGGTTGTCGGTGAGCGCCAGCCCGAGCTCGGTCAGCTTGGAGCGGAAGGCGGCCCGGCCCGAGTGCTTGCCCATCACCAGCGAGGTCTTGGCGAGGCCCACCGAGGCCGGCGTCATGATCTCGTAGGTCTCGGCGTGCTTGAGCATGCCGTCCTGGTGGATGCCGCTCTCGTGCGCGAAGGCGTTGCGGCCGACGATCGCCTTGTTGAACTGCACGGGGAAGTTCGTGGCGTGGCTCACGAGCTTCGAGGCGCGGGTCAGCATGGTGCTCTCGATGCCGGTGGCGAAGGGCAGCACGTCGGCGCGGGTGCGCAAAGCCATCACGATCTCCTCGAGCGCGGCGTTGCCCGCCCGCTCGCCGATGCCGTTGACGGTGCATTCCACCTGCCGCGCCCCGCCCTCGACGCCCGCCAGCGAGTTGGCGATCGCGAGGCCGAGATCGTTGTGGCAATGCACCGAGAACACCGCCTTGTCGGCGTTGGGCACCCGCGCCCGCACGTTCTCGAACATCGCCCGGTACTCGGAAGGCGTGGCGTAGCCCACGGTGTCGGGCAGGTTGATGGTGGTGGCCCCGGCCCGGATCGCCGCCTCGACGCAGCGGCAGAGATAGTCGAGCGGCGTGCGCGTCGCGTCCATCGCCGACCATTCGACATCCGCCACGAGGTCGCGCGCCTGGGCCACGGTCTTCAGGATGATCTCGACGACCTCGTCCTCGCTCTTGCGCATCTGGTGGGCGAGGTGGATCGGCGAGGTCGACACGAAGGTGTGGATGCGCCCGCGCTCGGCGTGCCGCACCGCCTCGCCGGCCCGGGCGATGTCGGCGGGGATCGCGCGGGCGAGCCCCGCGATCACGGCGCGCTTCGAGCGCCGGGCGATCTCGGCCACCGCCTCGAAATCGCCGTTCGAGGCGATGGGGAAGCCCGCCTCGATGATGTCGACGCCCATCGCGTCGAGGAGCTCGGCCACCGCGAGCTTCTCGTCGAGCGTCATGGTGGCGCCCGGGCATTGCTCGCCGTCGCGCAGGGTGGTGTCGAAGATGAGGACGCGCTCGCGCGAGCCCGGAACGGCCGAATCGGAGGTGCTGGTCATGGGGTTACCCTGTCGCGGGCCGCCCGCCGCGCGCAAGGGCGGTCTCGGGGCGGCGTGGAGCCTGGATCTGACGGCGGCGCGATCCCCTGAAGGCCCAGGCGCATGCCCGGACGGCCCTCAGGGGCGGGTAAGCAGACGGCTGAGCAGGAGACCGCGACGGCGCGCGCGCAGACGGGCCGCCCCGGCGGCACCGACCCTCTCGCACGCTGAGCCGGCTCTGGCCAAGGCTCGTCACTCCTCGCGCGGGCCTCTCCGGCACCGCTCACAATCAGCCGGCGTCAGTATCGATGTGAGGAGAGAAATGCAAGCGCGTGCCCGGCCGTGGGGCCGGTCGAGACCGGCCGAACGCCGGGGCCGCGGCGAGACCCGATGCCCTGGCGAGGGAGACGCCTGCGGAGACGGCGACCGTGATCGTCATCATCGTGCGGGGCAGCATCCAGCGACCGTGACGCCCTGGCCGACGCGCTTCCGCTGCGTCTGGCGACCCGGGGTTGCCATCGGCCTCGAGGGTTGGCGGCGTCCTGTCGTCAGCGAGGGAAGTTCGAGGGCGCCGGTGGGCTCTCATCGAGCAGAGTGATCGCGACCCGTCGGTTCGGCGCGGTGTAGGGATTGTCGGGAAAATACGGCTCGGTATCGGCGCGGCCCGCCACGGAGGCGAATTTGTCGTTGGGGATCCCGGCGCCCGACAGGATCTCGCGCACGGCGAGCGCACGCCTGGCGGTGAGGTTCCAGGGCTCGGCGGCCGGCACGGAGCCCGGGCGCGCGACGGCCGTGTGGCCGGTGATCGTCAGGCGGTTCGGCAGTTGGCGCAGAGCGGGCGCGAGCGCCTCCAGCACGCGACGGGTCCGCTCGTAGGGGTCGACGGAGCCCTCTCGGAACATGGATCGGCCATCCTGATCCACGAGGGACACGTTCACACCGTCCTTCGTCGTCTCGATCACGATGTTGCGCGACAGCTCGGCAATGTCGGGCATCTTCTGGAGCGCCTGCTTGAGGCTGGCGATGGCGCTGTAATTGGCCTGCACGCTGGCGGCCGAGCGGCTGGTATCGAGATCGCTACCGCGGCCCGGACTGGTTGAGCGCGCTCGGCCTTCCCGCTCGGCGGAGCCCGTCTCCTGATCGCGGGGCGTGGACGCCTTCTTGCCGGAATTGTCCAGGGCTGTGCCGTACAGCGTTCCGCCGGCTCCACTGCTTGCAGAGCTCAGAGCCGACGGGGCGAAGTATTCCGCCAAACCGACCTTCTGCTCCGGCGTCGTCATGCTGATCAGCCACATCAACAGAAAGAACGCCATCATGGCGGTCACGAAGTCGGCATACGCGATCTTCCAGGCGCCGCCGTGGTGGGCATGAGCGGCCTTCTTGACCTTCTTGACGATGATCGTGGCCATGGTGTTCCTGCTGGAGAGAGGGTCAGGCCTGAGCAGGCAGAGCGGCGGTTGCTTCTTCCACTTCTTCGAAGCTCGGGCGGACGTCGCTCATCAGAGACTTGCGCGCAAATTCGATCGACATCACCGGCGGCTGGCCGCCGATATGGGCGAGCAGACCCGCTTTGAGCGACAGGTAGTATTTGGTTTCGGCCGCGAAGAGACTCTTGAGCGACTGCGCCATGGGCCCGAAGAAGCCATAGGCGACGAAGACGCCAAAGAAGGTGCCGACGAGCGCGCCGCCGATCAGATGTCCCAGCACCTCCGGCGGCTCCTTGATCGCCCCCATCGTCTTGATCACGCCGAGGACGGCGGCGACGATGCCGAGTGCCGGCGTTCCGTCGGCGAGCGACTGCATGGCCGAGACGAGACGCTCCTGCTCCTCGTGGTGCGTCTCCAGTTCCTGATCCATCAGCGCTTCGATCTCGAAGACGTTGTTGGCGCCCAGCGTCACCATCCGCATGTAGTCGCACACGAACTCGACCGCGTGATGGTTCGCCGCGAAGGTCGGGAAGGCATTGAACAGCGTCGACTCGCCCGGATTCTCAATGTGCGGCTCGAGCGCCAGCGCACCCTTCTGCTTCGCGAGTCTGAACAGTGAAAACTGCATGCCCAGCAGTTCGACATAGGATTGATGCGTGTATTTGGGGCCCTTCACCAGCGTCAGGAACATGGTGGGCACGGCCTTGAGCACCGGTCCGATGTTGCCGATGATGAAGGCGCCGATGGCTGCGCCCAGGATGATGACGAACTCGAACGGCTGCCACAGGACTTCCAGGTGGCCGCCCATCTGCGCGTAGCTGCCGAAGACGCAGGCGAAGACGACCAATGTGCCGATGATCAGCCGCATAATGTGCCATCCTTGCGTAGCGGCAGGTCCAGCCAGCGCGAAGCTGCTTATCAAGTGGCAAGTCGCCGATTAAGGTTAACACCGGGTTTAGAGCCCTGGTCGCAGTGTTGCGGCGACGTCCGCGGTCACGTCCTTTTATTGGGACGCGGACCGACGGAAATACACCCCACCCGGCCATTCCGAGGCACCGGCCAACACGACGGAAGCTGGCCGCAAGCGGAATGGCTGCTTCCGAGCAGGCCCGCCGGAAAGGCGGACGAGCTCCCACCGACCCGACCCAGTCGTTGGCGACGTGGCCCTGACGCTCTGGGAGCGGACATTCATGCGATGACGGACGCGCTCAGCGGTTTCTGCATTCGCATGGGCCCGGCTCGGGGCGGGCTCATCCCTCGGCGTAGGACGTCAGCTCGTCCGGCGTCCCGTTCGGAAAAGCCCGCTTCAGATGGTCGAGGAACGCCGAGACGCGCGCGTTGAGCAAGCGACGCGTCGGGTAGAGCACCCACAGCGTGATGTCCGGCGCGTCCACGTCACCCCAGTGGACCAGCGTGCCCTTGGCGAGATCGCGGCCGACGAGCGAGACGGGCAGGCGTCCGGCGCCGGCGCCCGCGCGCACCGCGTCGCGGACCATGATGAGCGACGCCAAGCCGAGGACCGGCTCGACCGCGATCGTGGCGGGGCCGGCATGCGTCCTCACCCGCCATGCCGAGCGGTCGCCGCCGCCTCGCACGACGGCCGGAACGGCCGCGCCTTCGGTCGGCCGGGCGAGGTCGGGGCCTGCCACCACCACCAGTCGGTCGCGCAGGAACGCGCGGCCGACGAGGCGCTCGTCCGGGTCCGGGTTCACCCGGATCACGAGGTCGAAGCCCTCCTCGATCATGTCGACGGCCCTGTCCTCCGTCGTGACCTCCAACCGGACCTCCGGGTATCTGAGGGCGAAGCTCGCCGCGAGCTTCCCCATCACGGTCTGGGAGAACAGCAGGGGCGCGCTGATCCGCAGGCGTCCACGGGGCCGCTCGCCGCCCGAGGCGATCGCCGCGGCGGTCTCCTCCAGTTCGGTGAGCAGCGAGCCCGCCCGCCCGAACAGCGCCCGCCCTTCCTGCGTCAGCTTCAGATCGCGCGCGCCCCGCTCGAACAGGCGCAAGCCCAGGCTGGCCTCCAACTCGGCCACGCGTCGTGACAACGTCGCCTTCGGGCGTCCGGCAGAACGGGCGGCCTTTCCGAACCCACCATGGCGGGCGACGAGGGTGAAATCGGCGAGGGCAAGCAGGTCCATCGTTCCACCAGCGAGACGGTGCGTCCAGATATAGCCGCTATTGGCGCAGGTGTGGATCGCTCATCTTGGGGTCAGCCAAACGGCCCAACCCGAAGGAACGACCCCATGACCATCCTCGTCACCGGTGCCACCGGCCGCGTCGGCCGCAACGTCGTCGAGCAGCTCGTCCAGCGCGGCGCGAGCGTCCGCGTGCTGACCCGCGATCCCGCCAAGGCCGATTTCGGGCACGGCGTCGAGGTCGTGAAGGGCGACTTGCTCGACATCGACGCGCTGCGGGCCGCCTTCTCCGGCATCCGCACGTTGTTCCTGCTGAATGCGGTGACGGGCGACGAGTTCACCCAGGCGATCACCACCCTGAACGTCGCCCGCGGGGCGGGTGTCGAGCGGGTCGTCTACCTGTCGGTGTTCGACGCCGACCGCGCCGTCAACGTCCCGCATTTCGCGGTGAAGTTCGGCGCCGAGCGGATGCTGGAGGCGATGGGCTTCAGCGCCACGATCCTGCGGCCGAGCTACTTCATCGACAACGAGGTCATGATCAAGGACGTGATCACGAGCTACAACGTCTACCCGATGCCGATCGGGTCCAAGGGCGTCGCCATGGTCGATGCGCGCGACATCGCCGAGGTCGCCGCGATCGAACTGATCCGCCGCGACCGGGCGCCGGGCAAGCTGCCGATCGAGACCATCAACCTCGTCGGTCCCGATACGCTCACCGGGGCGGACGCCGCCGCGATCTGGAGTGAGGTTCTCGGCCGCCCCGTCGCCTACGGTGGCGACGACCCGAGCGGGTTCGAGGCGAACATGGCGACGTTCATGCCGAAGTGGATGGCCTACGAGATGCGCGTGATGGCCGAGCGCTATGTCAGCGACGGCATGATCCCGGAGGCGGACGACCGCGAGCGGCTGACCAGCATCCTCGGCCGCCCGCTGCACACCTACCGCGCCTTCGCCGCCGCGCTCGTCGCCCAGGGGACGGCGACCGCCTGAGCGCTCGCCTCCCGCGCGGCGACCGTCGCGAAAGGGCGAGGCTCCGGCCTCGCCCCGAGCCCCCGCGCTTACCGCTTCGGCCCGCCGCCCCCGGGCGACGGCGGCTCACCCCGCGATGCGTTCCAGAACCGGTCGGACGGCTCACCACCCCTTGCAGAAATGGTCGCCGCGGTTCGCAGGGGACAGCGCGTCAACCGGTGAACCCACAGCGGGCAGCCGCGCAAACCCTCAATAATGCGGCGGCAGCGGCTCCGGCCCGCGCGGACCGCCGCGGTCGGCGGTCTCCACCTGCTCGCGGAGCGCCTCGACCTGGCGGGCCAGGCGGTCGATCAGGCGCCATTGCTCGGTGACGATGCGGTTGAGATCCTCGACCACCGCCTCCTGCTCGGTGAGGCGCATCTCCAGGCGGTCGAGCCGGGCCGGGTCGTTCATCGCTGCTCCGGAATTCTGTCGGCCCGCCTCCTACCCGGTTTCGGGGCCGCCCGCACGTCGGGGGTCGGGCGGGCCGGGTCGGGCGTGGGGGATGGGCGTGGGGGCCGGGCGGCGGGATCGCGGCACCCGCGCCGGCGGTCAGGCCGCGCGCGGCAGCGGCTCGGCGGCCACCGAGACCCGGTCCCGGCCGGCGCGCTTGGCGGCGTAGAGGGCGTCGTCCGCCCGGCGCATCAGGGTGTCGAAATCGCCGCCCCGGCAGCGCGCCAGCCCGGCGCTGACGGCGAGCCGGAGGCCCGGCAGCTCGGAGACGGCGATCGCCCCGAAGGCCCGGCGGACCCGCTCGGCCTGCGCCAGGACGCCGTCCGGCTCCGGCCCGGCCCCCTGCTCATGTCCAGCCCCTTGCCGAGCCCCTTGCCCAGCCCCTTGCCCAGACCGTTGCCGGGTCCCGGGCCCCTGCCCGGCCGCTTGCGCGGCCTCTTGCTTATGCCCGCTCGCCGCGCCCTCGGCGATCAGGCAGGCGAATTCCTCGCCGCCGAGGCGCCCGAGCGTCGCCTCCGGCATCAGGGCGCGGGCGAGGTCGCAGAAGGCGATCAGCACCGTGTCGCCGACCGCGTGGCCGTAGGTGTCGTTGATCGCCTTGAAGTGGTCGAGGTCGAACACCACCAGGGCGACGGGGCGCCCGGCCCGCAGCAGCGCCTCGGCCTCGGCCACCAGGGCGCGGCGGTTGGCGGCGCCGGTGAGCGCGTCGGTGGAGGCGGCCACGCGCTGGCGGTGCTCGGCCCGCTCCTTGGTCAGGGCCATGAACACGAAGGCCGAGGCCAGGGTGAACAGCATCGCGGCAAAGCACAGCAGCGTCACCCAGCCGAGGTTCAGCGGGTTGGCGGTGGCGGGCGGCGGCGCCAGCAGGGTGGCGGGGATGCGCACCGCGTAGCAGGCGGCGTAGAGCCCGAGCAGGATCGCCGCCGGCCGGCGCGAGGGCAGCGGCTCGATGCGGCCCGCCCCGATCTCGCGGGCGCCCGCGGCGCAGTAGAGGGCGGCGAAGGCCGAGGCGAAGATCACCCGCGCGGGGACCGATTCGTAGAAGGCGGGCGCGAGGCAGGCCACGCTCCACAACGCCGCCCCCGCGAAGGCGAGGCCGGGCCGGACCGGGCGCCCCGCGAAGGCGCGCATGCCGCTCCAGATCAGCCCGTAGGCCGCGATCATCAGGGCGTTGGCGGCCCCGATCGAGACCGCATCCGGGATGTGGCCGCGCAGCGCGAGGCCGATCGAGGCGAGGCCGCCCGCGAGGTGGGCGATGCCCCAGATCAGCAGCGCGGTGGCCTCGCGCGCCTGGCGCCACGCGAACAGGAACAGCAGGCCGACCAGGACGGTCAGCGCGAACGTCACGATCAGGAGGGTCGTGATGTCGAGATGCATGCCTTCTCCGCCCGGCACCCCGCGCGCCGGCCCCCGGGGCCGCGGCATCGACCGACGCTCCCGAAGATCACGAGATGCCGTGACTATCGATAAAGCATAAGGCCGTGACCTTTCAAAGTGACGAACCGGCCCGGTCCTGGCAAACAGCTGCCTTTGTTGTCCCTTGAGGCCGCACCGACACAGAGTTGCTCCCTCACGCCTCGGGCGGCGGCCCGGGCGGGCGCAGCGGCGTGATGCGCAGGGTGGTGATCCGGTTCTTGCTCTTGCGCAGCACCTGGAAGCGGAAGCCGTGGAAGTTGAAGGCGGTGCCCTGGTCGGGGATGGCTCGCGCCTCGTGGATCACGAGGCCCGCGATGGTGGTCGCCTCGTCGTCGGGCAGGTTCCAATCCATCGCCCGGTTGAGGTCGCGGATCGGCACGCCGCCATCGGCATTGACCGAGCCGTCGCTCTGCGGGCGCACCCCGGAGACCGTGACGTCGTGCTCGTCGGCGATGTCGCCCACGATCTCCTCCAGGATGTCCTCCAGGGTGACGAGGCCCATCACCTCGCCGTACTCGTCGACCACGAGGGCGAAGTGGGTCTTCTTCGAGAGGAAGGCCTTGAGCTGGTCGCGCAGCGAGGTGGTGTCGGGCACGAACCACGTCTCCAGCGCCAGCGCCTCGACGGTGAGCTGCGAGGCGTCGCCGCCCGCCGCGTCGAGCGCCCGCAGCAGGTCCTTGGCGTGGAGCACGCCGACGATGTTCTCGGGCGTGCCGCGCCAGAGCGGCAGCCGGGTGTAGGGCGAGGCCAGCACCGCCCGCACGATCTCCTCGGAGGGCAGGTCCGCGTCGATGGTGCGCATCTTGGTGCGGTGGACCATCACCTCGGAGACCGAGAGCTCCTGCAGGTCGAGCAGGCCGCCCAGCATGTCGCGCTCGGCCTTGGCGACGCCGCCCTCCTTGTGCAGCAGCGCCACCTGCCCGCGCAGCTCGTCGCTCGCCGAGAGGATCGACTGGTGGTCGCCGATGGTGATGCCGAAGGGGCGCAGCATCAGCCGCACCAGGCTCTCGATGGCGATCGCGGCCGGCCCCATCACCGCCACCGCGAAGGCGACGGGCCGCGCCGTGATCAGCGCCGCGCGGTCGGGCTTCGAGATCGCGAGGGTCTTGGGCAGCACCTCGGCGAAGACGATGACGAGGACCGACATCCCCACCGTGGCGTAGATCACCCCGCTCTTGCCGACGAGCGCGGTGAGCACGCTCGTGGTGAAGGCCGAGGCGCCGATCGCCACGATGTTGTAGCCGATCAGCATCGCGCCGATGAAGCGCTCGCGGGTCTGCAGGATGCGGTTGACGATCCGCGCGCGCGGGTCGCCCGCCTGCTCCAGCGCCAGCATCCGCGCGCGGGAGGCCGCCGTGAAGGCGGTCTCGGCGCCCGCGAAGAAGGCCGAGAGCAGGAGCGAGATCGCCACGATGCTCGCGGCGAACCAGAGGTCGGTATGGGATTCCATGGCGCCCGTTCTTCCGCCAGATCGGGGTGCCGCGACAAGCCCCGTCGCGCGCCGACGCTCAGCGCGGCGCCACCGCGCGCGCCGTCCAGGTCGCCCAGTAGACCGGCCGGCCGTAGAGGCTCGACCCGTCGGTCCCGTCGGCGCGCGGCGCGAGGCGGTCGAGCCAGGTGACGAAGCCGGACTTGCCCGAGAAGGCCGCCGGGGTGTCGAGGTTGCCGTAGCGGTCGGTCATCCAGAAATGGCCGGAGCGGTCGTAGCGTCCGCTGCCGTCGCCGCCCGAGCGCAGGCCGAGATAGGCGGGCGAGCGCCCGGCCGAGACCGGCTCGGCGTAGAGCTGCAGGGCCGCGATCGCCTCGGGGGTGAGGTCGGCCGTGTACTGCACGCAGATGTCGGCGACGGGGCCGCCGGGGGCGTTGGCCGGGCGGCGGCAGGCGTAGGAGAGGACCCAACGCTCCATCCCCTTGGCCTTGGCGGCGCGCACGAAGGTGCCCGCGGGCAGGCCCTGGATCAGGGCGCGGGCCGGGGACCAGACTCGGGGCGCGTTCAGGTCGCGGGCGGTGCGCAGGTAGAGGGCGAGGCGCCGCTCGGTGGGCGGCAGGCGGCAATCCTCCGGCATCGCGTCGGTGTAGAGGTAGTGGTAGACCTGCCCGACGACGCTGATCGAGCCGCTGAGCCCCTGCGTCTCGGATCCGGTCTCGACGCACTGGCTCACCACCGGCTTGCCGGCCTCGTCGAGCACCGCCGCGGGCCCGGCGGCCTTGCCGCCCTGCGGCTCGAAGGGCGTCCACAGCACGGCCTCGCCCTCGGCGGCCCGGCCGCGGATGTCGAAGCGGGCGAAATCGTAGGTGCGCGCCTGGATCTGCACGCGGCGCTGCTGGCCCTCGGCGCCGGCCGTGGCGATCAGGAAGACGTGGTAGTAATCCTCGCCCGCCCAGTCGCGGCCCGCCACCGCGATCGGGTTGCGCGGGCTGATCCCCGCCTCGGCCGGCGCGGGCTCGTCCCGGCGGCGGCGGCGCGGCTCGCGCGCGGCCTCCCACAGCCGGGGCTCGGCGGGGGGCAGGGTCAGGGCGAGCTGCTCCGGGCTGCGGCCGGAGCGCACGGCGCCGCCGTCGGCGGGATCGAGGGCGCGCCGGGCCTCGCAGGCCCCCGGGCCGCGCCGGCCGGCCGGCGGCGTCTCGCCCTGGAACACCACCTGGATCGGGCCCGGCGGATCGCCCGCGCCGAGGCGCAGGACCTGGACGTTGCGGGCGAAGGCGCAGGGCGGCGGCGCGTGGAACACGCCCTCCGCCTCGCTGCCGTCGCGACAGATCTCAAGGGTGCCGCCGCCCGTGCGGAAGCAGGTCGGCGACACGCCCTCCGACCCCTGCGCCCGCGCCGCGGAGGGGTTTTCGGGGATCGTCAGGGCGCCCGCGGCGAGGAGCGCCGCCAGGATGCGCCGGAGCCCGAGGCGCCGCGCGCCGGGTTGGTCGGGGGACGAAGCACCGGTTCCGCTCACACTCATCCCGCCGCCGCCACCTCCGCCCGGATCCGCACCACCGCCCGGATGGCCGGGCGGCCCTACAACGGTCCGGCGGCGCGTTGCGATCCAGGGCCCTTGTGGACCGCCGCCGCAGGCCCGGAAAGGCCGGCAGACCACGCACGGGAGAACCGCCCGGCGCCTCGCAAGTTGACGCTGGTTGGAAGACGCATTGGAAGACGAGCCCGGGCCTGGGCCCGCGCGATCGGAGTGGTTCATGGATATCGCCGTCGACAAGGTCACCGAGATGGTTCTGCGGCTGCGGGCGGTCGAGGTGAAGGAGGGAGCGACCGACCCGGATTCGGGCTCGAATCCCATCGACGACGGCGCCACGGACGTGCTCGTCGGCGGCACGGACGACGCCACCGAGCGCGAGATCCGCGGCGTGATCGCGAGCCTCAACGACGACGAGCGGGCCGACCTGCTGGCCCTGCTCTATGTCGGGCGCGGCGACATGGAGCCCGAGGAATGGGGCGACGCCGTCCGCTTCGCCCGCGAGCGCGAGGCGGCCGGCGAGGGCGCGGCCCGCGAGCTCCTGGGCACCCCGAATGCCAGCGACCTGCTGGAGGAGGGCCTCGACCGCCTGGGCATCACCCCCGACCTGCCGCAGGATTGATAGGCCGGGCCGCGGCGCGGGGCTCGGGCCCCGCCCGCCCCGGGAGACGTCCCGCTCCCGCTGCGGGTCCGCCCACGAGGCGGGATTTCCGCAGCCGGCCCGCGAGCCCGCTGCCTCAGCCCGGCAGCGGCAGCGGGGCGATCCGCGGCGGGGCGATGGCGGCCTTGCGCTCCAGGAGCCCCGGGGGCGGCACCGGCGCCGCGATGGTGCAGACGACGCCCTCCGGGTGGAACAGGAGCTGGACCTCGCCCGCGAGCTCCCGGGCGAGGCCGCGCTCGATCAGGCGCGAGCCGAAGCCGGTGCGCGTCGGCTTCGTCACCGGCGGCCCGCCGCTCTCGGTCCAGCGCAGCGTCAGGCGGGTCTCGGTGTCGCGCGAGACGGACCACGCGATCGCCACCAGCCCGCTCTCGTTCGACAGGGCGCCGTACTTCACCGCGTTGGTGCCGAGTTCGTGCAGCGCCATCGCGATCGAGAGGGCGACCCGGGGCGGCAGCCGCAGGGACGGCCCCTCGACGGTGAAGCGCGACTGCCCGCCCTCTCCCGCGTCGAGCGGGCGGATCGCGTCGGCCACGACGGCGCCGAGCTCGGCCCCCTCCCAGCTCTCGCGCGTGAGCACGTCGTGCACGCGGGCGAGCGCCAGGAGGCGCGCCTCGAAGGCGGCGCGCGCCGCGTCCGCCGCCTCGCCGTCGAGGCCGCGCAGCGACTGGCTGGCGATCGACTGCACCGTGGCCAGCGTGTTCTTCACCCGGTGGTTCAGCTCGTGGATCAGCAGCAGCAGGTGCTCCTCGGCGAATTTCGCGTCGGTGATGTCCACGTTGCAGCCGGTGTAGCCGAGGAAGCGCCCGGCATCGTCGAGGCGGGGCACGCCCTCGCAGCGGAACCAGCGCACGGCCTGGTTCCGGTCGATGACCCGGACTTCCGTGCGGAACGGGATGCGGGCCGCGAAGGCGTCGGCGAAGGCCCCCGAGAACGCCTCGAGGTCGTCCGGATGGACGATGCGGTGCCAGCCGGAGACCGCCAGCTCCTCGGCCGGGATGCCGAAGAGGTGGTCGAAATGCATGTTGACGAAGTTCACCTCGGCGGATTCGTCGGTCATCCAGATCAGGGCCGGCGCCGAATCCGCCATGTGGCGGAAGCGGGCCTCGCTCTCCCGCAGGGCCGAGAGGCCGCGCTTGGTCTCGTCGAGGGCGCGGTCGCGCTCCTCCTCGCGGGTGCGCAGGCGCAGGGAGGCGTCCGACAGCACCTCGCCGAGGCGGCTGATCTCGTGGACCGGCGAGGCCACCCGGGGGATCGCCTCGCCGCGCGACAGGGCCGGGCCGGTGGCGGCGAGCTGCCGCAGGGGCCGCGACACCCGCGACCACAGGTTCACGGCGAGCACCGAGGAGGTCGCGAGCACGAGCAGGCCGAAGCCGCCGAAGGCCCAGGTCCAGCGGCGCAGGCGCGCATCCACCAGGGTCTGCGGGATGCTGGCGCCCACCGTCCAGCCGGTGAGGCGGGAGCGGGCCTCGACCACCACGACGGGCCGGTGCTGGCGGTCCTTGCCCTCCCACACGCCCGGCGTGTCGGTCTGGATCTGCCGCAGGGTCGCGAGGCGCGGGCGGCCCACCACCGAGGCGGGCTCGGGCAGCCGGGCGAGCACGCGCTGGTCGCGGTCGGAGATGCCGGTGGTCCAGCCCTCCACCACCTCGCGGGCCAGGATGCCCTGGAGCCGGTTCAGCGGCGCGTTGAAGCTCAGAATGTAGGGCACGTCGCCCTCGACCAGGACCGGCACCGCGACGGCGTAGGTCGCCTGGTCGGGCATCGGGCCCGGAAGGAAGCCCGAGACCATGGCGCGCTGGGTGCCGCCGACGACCTCCGCGTCGAAGGGCAGCGCGGTGACCGGCAGCGGCGCGCCGCGCTTCACGCCGGTGTTGACGACCTGCTGCCCGTCCGGCCGGCGCAGGATGATGTCGAGGTCGATGGCGTCGCGCACGAGCCGCGCCTGCGCGTCGAAGGCGTCGAAATCGCCCGCCTTGAGCCGCGGCGAGGTGGCCAGCGTCTGCAGCACCGAGACGAGGCCCGCCGTGTCGCGGTCGACCGAGAGGGCGATGCCGCGCACGTTCTCGCGGGCGTCCTGCTCGAAGCGGGCGCGCTCGGCGGCGGCGTAGCGCATCAGCAGGATCGCGGTGAACATCAGGCCGGGGCCGATCAGCGCCACCACCAGGGCGACCAGATAGACCTGCGTCGAGAAGCCGTTGCGGCCGAAGCGGTTGAGGCGCCGCCCCAGCCCGGCTGGCCGGGCCGCGGGTCCGCCGCGGGTGTCCGAGGCCGGCTTCACGCGCGGCCCCGCGGCGCGCTGCGGGGGACGAGGCCGCGCCGGGCGGCCGGCGCCGCGCCGGATCCCGCGGCCAGCGCCGCGACCGGTCCGCCGGCCGGCCACTCGGTCCGTGCCGCGGACCCCGCCGCGACCCGTATCCTGGCCGGTCTCATGCCCCGTATCATGGCCGCTCCGAGCTTGGCCGCTCCGGGGCCGGTTCGCGTGGCCGCTCTCATGCGCGGTCGATATGACCGAGATCGCGGCCCGGGTCGAGGCGGTCGCGCACGCGCTGCTTCAGAGCCTTCACGTCGGGAAAGCCGCCGTCGCGGACCCGCTCCCAGACGGCCTCGCCGTCGACCGCGATGCTGAAGGCGCCCCCGGAGGCCGGCACCAGGGCCACCTCGCCGAGATCGTCCCGGAAGGTCGAGAGCAGCTCCTGCGCCATCCAGGCGGCGCGCAGCAGCCAGTTGCACTGGGTGCAGTAGGTGATGGCGACCCGCGGCTTCACCGCCGCTGCTTCGGGCATCTCGTCCATGCCCGCACAGCGCATTGTGCGGGAAGCCTTGTCAACCGGGCGGGTCCCGCGGCAGCCGGGATGAGGGCGCGGGAGGAAGGCGCGACGAGGGTGGGATGGGCTGCGGGCGCCGCGCTCCGACCCGGACCCTTGCGACCCGGAGCCTTGACGGGACGCCCTCCGGCGCCCTAGAAGGCCTCCGGCTCGGGTGCTCGGCGCCCCCGGGGCCGCGGGCGCGACGCTCGCGGGCACCCGCGCAGCTCGGACGGTTAGCACAGCGGTAGTGCGTTCCCTTCACACGGGAAAGGTCGCAGGTTCGATCCCTGCACCGTCCACCATCTCCCCCCTTCCGAACGCGTGCGACGACCCGGTCCGTCAGGCCCGGCGCGCCGGACATAATGCGGAAACCGCGACGCGGCAGGGTCTGGCTCGGTCTGTGCTCATCCGGGTTCCGGCCGCGGGCTCCGGCCGCGGAATCGGCCGACCCGCCCGGTGCGGCCCCGCGCCCGCTGGTGGCGGGGATCCGCCCGGTATACCGTACACCCATTGCGGCGCTGAGGGCGCAGGATCATGAAAGCCCACGGCGACGCGCACGAGATCCCGCGCCCTCCGCGCAAGACGCCCTTCGTCCTGGGCGCGCTCGTGTTCGCCGGTCTGATCGGCTGGGGCGGCTACGGCCACTGGCGCCAGCGGGCCGAGGCGGCGGAGACCCAGCGCAAGATGAAGGCCTTCGTGCCGCGCCTGCGCACCGCCGCCGTGGAGCGCACCGACAAGCCCGTGGACCTGACCCTGCCGGGCGAGACCCAGGCCTTCGCGCGCGCCGCGATCTCGGCCCGGGCCACGGGCTACATCGCGGAGCGGCGCGTCGACATCGGCACGCGGGTGAAGGCCGGCGACATCCTGCTGCGGATCGCCGCCCCCGACCTCGACCAGCAGCTGGCGCAGGCCGAGGCCCAGATCGGCCAGATGCAGGCGCAGCTGCTCCAGGCCAAGTCGCAGGTCGATCAGGCCCGGGCCAACGTCAACCTCGCCACCGTCACCAACAGCCGCACCTCGACCCTGGCGACGCAGGGCTGGGCCTCCCGCCAGAACGCCGACACCTCCCAGGCCGGGGTGCTGAGCCAGGCCGCCAACCTCGCCTCGGCCGAGGCCGGCGTGAAGGTGGCCGAGGCCAACCTCAAGGCGCAGGCCGCCACCGTCGACCGCCTCAAGGCGCTGACCGGGTTCAAGGACATCGTCGCCCCGTTCGACGGCGTGGTGACGACCCGCAGCGTCGATGTCGGCGACCTCGTGAAGGCCGATGGCGGCGGCACCGCGCTGATCAGCATGGACCGCGACGACATCCTGCGCATCAACGTCAACGTCCCGCAGAATGCGGCGGTCGGGGTCAAGCCCGGGGTCGAGGCGTCGATGCAGGTGCCGCAGATGCCCGAGCGCACCTTCCGGGGCGTGGTCGAGCGCTCCTCGGTGGCGCTGCTCACCGCCTCCCGCACCCTGACGACGCAGGTGGACGTGCCCAACCCGGACGGCGTCCTGCGCGCGGGCCTCTACGCCTACGTCACCCTGAAGATCCCCCGGAGCGAGCCGGCGGTGATGATCCCGGCCGAGGCGCTCGTCTTCAACCAGCGCGGCACCCAGGTGGTGGTGGCCGGCGAGGACAACCGGGTCGAGTGGCGCAGCATCCATGTCCGGCGGGATTTCGGGCAGGCGATCGAGCTCGACCGCGGCCTGACCGGCCGGGAGCGCGTGGTGCTGAGCCCGCCGCCGGACCTGCGCGACGGCCAGGAGATCGAGCGCGGCGACGACCCCGCCAAGGACCGCCCGATGCAGGCGGCCACGCGCTGAGGCCCCGCGCGCGTCAGTTCACCCGCACCAGCAGCTTCATCTTCGGGTGGATGCCGCACAGCACCTGGAAGGTGCCGCTCTTGGTGAAGGTCACGGGCGTGCGGCTCCCGGGGGCCTGATCGCCGGAATCGAAGCTGAAATTCTCCGCCTCGATATAGGCGTGGTGCAGCAGGTCGCTGTCGTCGTTGACGATGGTGACGGTGTCGCCGCGCCCGACCACGAGGCTGCCCGGCTGGAACGCCCGCCCCTTCTGCGAGACGAGATGGCCCGAGGCCTCGATCCGGCTCACCCAGAGCGCGGCCGTGGCGGCGAGCGCGCACAGCCCGATCCGGATCGCCGGGCGGGAACGGGCGGGCAGGAGGGCGGCGCGGCGCATGGCTGTCTCCGAAGGGGCCGTCCAGCTTAAGGTCGCGCGCCTTGAGAAAGTATTGCGTCGTCCGCCCATCCGGATCGACCTGCGGCGCGCGGCCCGGCGCCGGCCGAGATCTCGGACGCCGCGGCGGAGACTCATGCGATCTTAAGAAATCCCGCGCATCTTGAGCGAACCTGATCAGCGAGCAGGCATCGATCTTGAGACAGGAACGGACCAAACGGCCTGGACGGATCGGCTCGGCGGTGGTGCTGCGCGTCTCGGACGCCGCCGCGACGATCCGGGGCCGGATCCTCACGGCGTTCCTGACGATGAGCCTGCTCACCGGCGCCCTCGGGCTCTACGCCATCGACAGCATTCAGGAGATCGGCGGCCTGGTCCATCGGACCTACGACGAGTCGCTGATGTCCATCAACTACGCCCGGGCGACCGCGGCCGACTTCGCCAAGATGCGGGCGGCCTTCGCCCAGCGGGCGCTGGCGCAGGACCCGGCCGCGGCGCGGACCCTCGACGCGGAGATCGCGGATCTCTCCGCGACGCTCGGCGAGGATCTCGGCATCGCGGTCGAGCGGTCGCAATCGCAGCGGGTGGTGCGGACCGCCGCCACCGTCCGCGACCGGATCGCGGCCTGGGACGGGGTGCGCCACGCCATCGTCTCGGCGGGCGCCGCCCCCGGCGCGAGCTGGGCCGACCTCGACCGCGAGGCCGCCGCCGTCGACGCGCAGATCGACCTCCTGGTGAACTACACGGCCGGCGACGGCTTCACCTTCCGGCAGGCCGCCCGCACCCTCGTCGCGGACCAGATCCGCTTCAACGCCGCGGCGATGCTCGCGGCGCTGCTGCTGGCGGGCGTCGTCGCGTGGCTGCTGCACCGGCGCATCGTCGGGCCGCTCTCGGCGGCCTCCGCGGTGGCGCAGCGGATCGCCGCCGGCCACCTCGACGACGCGATCCCGGCGGACGGCCGGGGCGAGCTCGGGCGGCTGCTGGCCGCGATGGCGACCATGCGCGACAACATCCGGGCGATGATGGAGCGCGAGGTCAGCCAGCGCCGCTCCGCCGAGACGCTGCTCGCCGATGCGCTCCAGAGCTCGCGCGAGGGCATCGTGGTGGTCGACGGCGCCGGGCGGATCGTACTGGCGAACGCGCAGGCCCTCGCCTTCTTCGACGGCCTCGGCGCGGCGGTCGAGAGCGGGCTCGCGGTGATGCCCGCCGAGGGCGCGACGCCCACCACAGACTACGCCCGGGCCCTGGCGCGCGACGGCAAGGCGCGGCTCGCCGACGGGCGCTGGCTGCGGGTGAGCCGCAGCACGACGCGGGACGGAGGCTTCGTCGCCGTCTGCAGCGACGTCAGCCTGCTCCGGGAGCAGGAGGAACGCCTGACCGAGACCAACCTGCGCCTGGACGCGGCCCTCGACAACATGTCGCAGGGCCTCTGCCTGTACGACGCCGAAAGCCGCCTGATGGTGGTCAACCGGCGCTATTGCGAGATCTACGGGCTGGCGCCGCAGGCGGTGGTTCCCGGGATGAGCGCCCGGGCGGTGCTGGACCTCAACATCGCGACGGGCCTCCACGGCGGGCGCACGGTCGACGACCTGATCCGCGAGGAGCGCGAGGCCTTCGGCCCGGGCCTGCCCAACACCCTGTTCCAGGAGCTCGGGAACGGCCGCGTGGTGTCGATCGCGGGCCGGCCCACCGCGGATGGCGGCTTCGTGGCGACCTACGAGGACGTGACGGAGCGGCGCCGCGCCGAGGCCCGCATCGCCTTCCTCGCCCATCACGACGTGCTGACCGGGCTGCCCAACCGGGTGAAGTTCAACGAGCAGGTCGAGGCGGCGATCGCCCAGGCGGGCCGCGAGGCGGGCTTCGCCCTGTACTCCCTCGATCTCGACGGCTTCCGGGCGATCAACGACTCGCTCGGGCGCGTCGTCGGCGACGAGCTGCTGCAGGCGGTGGCCAACCGGCTCTCGGCCTGCGTGCGCGAGATCGATTGCGTGGCGCGCCTCGGCGCCGACGAGTTCGCGATCCTGCAGCGCGGCGTCGAGCGGGCCGAGGACGCGGCCGTGCTGGCACGGCGCATCATCGAGGTCCTGAGCGCGCCCTACACCCTGTCGAGTCAGGGGGTGAGCCTCGGCGTCACCACGGGCATCGCGCTGGCGCCCTCGGACGGATCGAGCTGCGAGCGCCTGATGAAGAACGCCGACGTGGCGCTCGACCGGGCCAAGGCCGAGGCGCGCGGCGCCTTCCGGTTCTTCGAGCCCGACATGGATGCGCGGATCCAGGCCCGGCGGCTGCTGGAGCGCGACCTGCGGGAGGCGCTCGCGGCCGAGGCCTTCACGGTCTACTACCAGCCGATCTACGACCTGCGTGCGGAGCGGATCTGCGGCTTCGAGGCCCTGCTGCGCTGGTTCCACCCGGTGCGCGGCCCGGTCTCGCCCGCCGAGTTCATTCCGCTGGCCGAGGAGCTCGGCCTGATCGTGCCCCTCGGCGAATGGGTGCTGCGCCGCGCCTGCGTCGAGGCGAGCCGCTGGCCGGACGGCCTGAAGATCGCCGTCAACGTCTCGGCGGTGCAGTTCACCTCGGCGAGCCTCGTGACCGCGGTGCGCGAGACCCTGCGCGCCACCGGCCTCGACGGGCGCCGCCTCGAGCTGGAGATCACCGAGTCGGTGCTCGTCGCCAATCCGGGGGCGACGACCGCGATCCTCCACAGCCTGCGCGCCCTCGGCGTGCGCGTCTCGATGGACGATTTCGGCACCGGCTATTCCAGCTTGAGCTACCTGCGCAGCTTCCCCTTCGACAAGATCAAGATCGACCAGTCCTTCGTGCGCGACCTCTGCACCACCGCCGGCACCGACTTCATCGTGCGCGCGGTGATCGGCCTCGGGACGAGCCTCGGCATGACCACCACCGCCGAGGGTGTCGAGACCGAGGACCAGCTCGCCAAGCTGCGGGCCGAGGGCTGCGACGAGGTCCAGGGCTACCTGTTCAGCCGGCCGGTGCCCGACACCGAGGTCGCGGGCGTGATCCGCAAGTGGAACGGGGCGGCGCAGGCGATCGCCTGACGGAGAGGCTCGCCGCCGCGACGGTCGCAGATCGGCCGGCCTCCTCCCGCGAGACCGGCCCCGCTCTCCCATCCCGATCCCTCATCCTGAGGTGCCGACGCGCAGCGTCGGCCTCGAAGGATGCGGTCGTGGGGCGGGACCTGTTCGGCCCCTCCGGATCCGATCGATCCCCGGACTGCGAGATCCGGGCGTCCCACGCCCGGCCCGGTCAGATCAGCGCCAGCCCGGAAGCCGCCAGCGCCTCCGCGATCTCCGCCTCGCCCAGGGGCCGGATCACCGGCCCGGAGGTCCAGACGAGATAGGGCCGCACCGCGTGGCCCGGATAGATCCGGGCGAGCAGGCTGGCGTAGAGGGCGATCTGGCCGGCCTCCGCCTGCGGCGGCGGCGACCCCGGCTCCGGCGGCCGGCCGGTCTTGAAGTCGCAGAGCCAGACGGTCCCGTCGCGCACGGCCAGGCGGTCGATCCGGCCGAAGACCGCGCGCTCCGTCCCCTCCGACAGCACCCGGCCCGACAGGCTGACCTCGGCACGCGCGTCGGGGGCGAAGAGCGGGGCCAGCGCCGGCGCATCGATCAGGCTCAGCGCCGCGCGCACGATCCGGCCGCGGGCGGGCTCGGGCAGGCCGGGCGCCCGGGCGCGCACGAAGGCGCGGGCGGCCTCGGCGCGCCGGGCCGCCTCGATGCGCGGCAGGTGCTCCAGAAGGGCGTGGATCAGGATGCCGCGGCGGCGCGCCTCCGCGTCGGCCTGGCGCGGCGGGATCAGGCGCTGGCCGTCGGCGGCCTGCAGCGTGCCCGACGGGCTCAGCGGCGGGGCGGCCGCGGGCTCCTCCGGGACGGGGCGGCGCAACCAGTCGGGCTCCGCCGCCCGCGCGGGCGGGGCGATCCGGGCCGGCGCGGCCGTCGGCGCCGCGCTGCCGTCGTGCCAGAGCGTGGCGGCGCCGTAGGGCATCTCCCGCGCCTCGCCCGCGCCGAGCGCCCGCTCCAGGCCGCTGCGGATCATCCGGCACCACGCCGCCTCGGTCTCGCGCTCGTGGCCACGATAGGGCGCGATCACCAGGCGGTCGGCGGCCCGGGTCATCGCCACGTAGAGCAGGCGGTTGTGCTCCTCCCGGCCCCGGGCCTGCAATTCGGCCCGCGCCTCGGAGAGGACGGCGCAATCCTGCCCGCGCGCGCTCGACCAGACGGGCGGCAGGCCCCCCTCCCCCATCGGCAGCAGCGGCGGATCGTTGCGGCCGAGCGGCTCGCAGCCGTCGATCACCACCACCAGGGGCGCCTCCAGCCCCTTGGCCCCGTGGACCGTCATCACCCGGACCTCGTCGCGGCCCGATTCCATGTCGCGCTTGACCGTGTGGCCCTCCGCCGAGCCGTGGTAGCGGGCGAGGAAGCCGCCGAGCGAGGGCGCGTCGTTGCCCTGCTCGGCCTGGGCGGCGGCGGCCAGGAACACGTCGATGGCGTCGCCCGCCTCGCCGCCGAGGCGCGCCACCAGCCGCGCCCGCCCGCCCCGGGGCCCGAGCAGGGCGGCGTAGAAGCCGAACGGCCCTTCGGCGCCGGCGAGCGCGATCCAGCCGCGCAGCGCGTCGCGCCCGCGGAGCGCGGCCGGATCGCCGGCCTCGGCGTGGCGGTGGAGGGCATCCTCCAGGGTCTCGGAGAGGTCGCGGCGGGCCGCGATCCGCACGAGGTCGTCGTCGTCGAGGCCGACGAGCGGGGTCTTGAGGGCGGTGGCGAGCGTGAGGTCGTCGGCGGGGAGCAGACCGGCCCGGCCGACCGCCACGAGGTCGTTGACCGCGATGTGGGCGGCGATGTCGAGGCGGTCCTGGCCGGCCACCGGCACGCCGAGGCCCTTGAGCGCCCGGATCACCTCCTCGAAGGCGGCCCCGCGCTTGCGCACCAGGACCAGGATCTCGCCCGGGCGCCAGACCCGGCCGCCCTCGTCGCCCTCGGTGGTCCAGCTCCGCACCGCGCGGGCGATGCGCCGGGCGGCCACCAGGGCCGGCGCGCTGGTCTCGGGCGCGTCGACGGGGGCGGCCCAGGCGTCGGGCTCGACCTCCTCGGCCGGCTCCTCGATCGGCCAGAGCTCGACGGCCCCGGGGGCGGCGGGCCGGGCGCTCGCGTGCACGGTGCCGGTCGCGGCGTCGTCGAAGGACAGGCCGCGGTAATGGTCGGGGATCGCGAAGGTGGCGTCGACCGCGCGCAGGACCGCGTAGGTCGAGCGGAAGGACAGGGTCAGCGGCACGTCCGCGAAGGCGAGGTCGGCGGCCCGGGCCTCGCCGACCCAGGCGAGGCGGGTCTCCGCGAAGACGCGGGGGTCGGCGCCCTGGAAGCTGTAGATCGACTGCTTCGGGTCGCCGACCGCGAAGCGGGTGCGGTGGAGGGCGCGCGCCCCCTCGCCGCTGGCGAACTCGGCGGTGATCCGGCGCAGGATCTCCCATTGCTGCGGGTTGGTGTCCTGCGCCTCGTCGATCAGCACGTGATCGACGCCGCGGTCGAGCTTGTACAGAACCCAGCCCGCGCCGACCCGCTGGAGCAGGTCGAGGGTCTTGTGGATCAGGTCGTCGAAGTCGAGCGCCCCGAGCCGGGCCTTCTGGGCCTCGACGCGGCGGTGGATCTCGGCGGCCAGCGTGAACAGGGCCTGGGTGCGGGCATGGGCGCGCGCGGCGCGCAGGCGGTCGAACAGGGGCACGAGGCGGTCGCGCTCGGCCAGCATCGCGGCGCGCGCGCCCTCCGGCACGGCCTTGGTGCCGAGGCTGCGGTCGGCCTTCGGCGCGTCCTTCTCGGTGAAGAACACCCCGCGGTAGAGATCGAGCGCCCCGTCCGTCTCGCGGGCGTCGCGGACCGCGAGCAGGGCGTCGGCCAGGGCCTTGTCGGTCTTGGCGCCGGTGCGCAGCTGACCGGCCAGGGCGTCGAAATCGGCCGGGCCGCCGTCGAGGATCTCGGCCTCCAGGCTGTCGGCGCTCTCCGCGGCGGCGAGCCCGAGCGCCCGGTGCAGCCGCACGAACTGGGCTTCGAGCCCGGCCCGGTCGCCGAGCACGGCGCGCGCGGCCATCGCCCCGCGGATCGCCTTGCGGAGCGCGTCGCCCGTGGCCTCCGGGGCGACGCGGGCCAGCGCCTCGCTCAGGGCGGCGTGGCCCGCCACCGCGTCGGCCAGGACGTTGCTCGTCTCGACCTCGAAGGCCTCGCGGGACTGGGCGTCGTCGAGCACCACGAAGCGGGCCGGCACGTTGGCCTCGAACGGGAACATGTGCAGCAGCCGCTCGCAGAGGGCGTGCAGGGTCTCGATCTTGAGGCCGCCCGGCGTCTCGACCGCGCGGGCGAAGAGGCGGCGGGCCGCGTCGAGGCGCTCGCGCGAGGGCCGCTCGCCGGTCAGCTCGAGGAGCTCGGCCCCGAGGGCCGCGTCGTCGAGGGTGACCCAGCGCCCGAGG
This sequence comes from Methylobacterium sp. HJ2, assembly GCF_056431005.1. Lineage (NCBI taxonomy): Bacteria > Pseudomonadati > Pseudomonadota > Alphaproteobacteria > Hyphomicrobiales > Methylobacteriaceae > Methylobacterium > Methylobacterium sp. HJ2. The sequence goes on from NZ_JBWJYM010000002.1 coordinate 261,642, forward strand.
CGCTGGAACACCCGGATCGCCATGTTGGCGGCCGCCGCCTTGGTGAAGGTGAGGCAGAGGATCCGCCCCGGCGCCGCGCCGTCGAGGAGGAGCCGCACCACCCGGTCGGTGAGCACCTTGGTCTTGCCCGCGCCCGCGTTCGCCGAGACCCAGGCCGAGGCGCGGGGATCGGCGGCGCGGCGCTGGTTGGCCTGTGTCAGGGCATCGACGACGAGCGCGGACATCAGCCCTCCCCCTCCCCCGCCAGTGACCATTCGAGCACGCGCGCGAGATGGTCGTAGGCGCCGTAGCTGCGCGCGTATTTCGGGTAGGGCCGGGAGACGTAGGCCGCCTCGCCGGTCATGAAGCGCGCGATCAGGCCGCGCAGGCGCTCCGTGTGCTCGGTCACGATCGCCTCGACGGTGCGGGGATCGCCCCGCGGCGGCTTCACCGGCAGGGGCGTGAACGCCTTCCGGCCGCCCGAGGCGTAGACGTAGAGCAGGTCGGGCGCGGTGTTGGCGCGCCGGAATCCCGGGAACGCGCCGGCCATCAGCATCGCGGCCTCGAGGGTGAGCTGCGGCGAGAAGCCGGCGAAGACCTCGCGGTTGCTCGGCGGCTGCCCGGTCTTGAAATCGACGATGCAGGCGCCCCCGTCCGCCCGCCGCTCGATCCGGTCGGCCCGGGCGCGGAGCGTGAAGGTCTCCGCGCCCATCGGGATCTCCCAGCGCCCGTAGATCTCCGGGTGGATGCGCAGGCCGGCCGCGCGGCGCTCGTACTCCCAGGGCAGATAGGCATCCGCCATGCGCTGGAAGCGCGGCCACCACTCCGCGTAGAGCTCCGGGTAGGTGTTCTCGATCTCCGCGAAGGCGTTGGCGCCCAGATCCGCCAAGCGCTCGGCCGCGAGATCGAAGCTCGGCAGATCCTCCGGATAGCGCTCGGCGAACGCCCCGAACACCGCGTGGACGAGGGAGCCGCGGTCGCTCGCGCCGGGCTGGGCCGCCACCGGATCGAGCGGGTCGAGCCCGAGCACGTGGCGGGCGAAGAGGCTGTAGGGGTCGCGCACCAGCGTCTCGATCTCGGTGACGCTGAGGGAGCGCGGGAACAGCGCCGGGTCCGGCCGCGGCTTCGGCTGGGTCAGGCGCGGCTGCGGCGGCAGGGTGTCGATCGCCGCCGCGTAGCCGAGGAAGCGGCGTCCCTCGGCGACCGCCTCGCCCCAGCGCGCCTCGCCCACGAAGGCGCGCATCCGCTGGATCAGACGCGAGGGCACGGTCGGCGCGCCCTCGCGCTTGGCCGCGCGGGTGATCACCGCGTCCCGGCAGGCCAGCGTCTGCACGAAGTCGTGCGCCATCTGGCCGATGCGGCGCTCGGGCGGATCGAGGCCGACGCGGCCCCGCATCGGCCGGTTGAGGAAGGCGTCGGTGACGGTGCGCAGCGGCCAGACGCCCTCGTCGAGCCCCCCGAGCACCACCCGGTCGGCGCTGAGGAGGCGCGCCTCGAGCAGGCCGAGGATGCGCAGGCGCGGATGCGGCGGCGGCCCGGCGCAGGGCACGCTCCGCTCGCGGGCGAGGGCGGTGAAGAAGGCGGCGTAATCGTCGAAGCGGCCGGGCAGGAGGTCGGGCGCGGTCAGTTCGAGATCGTCGAACAGCGCGTCGAGGCAGTGGAGCGAGCCGTCCTCCGGCCCGGGCGCGCCCTCGGGCACGGCGGTCAGCCAGTCGCAGACCGCCCGGTGCCGGCCGGCCAGGGCGACGAGGCCCACGGTGTCGGCATCCGCGCCGGGGAAGTCCGCGAAGGCGATCTCGAGGCGGTCGAGCAGCGCGGCGGCGAGGTCCCAGTCGATCTCCACGAGCCGGCGCTTGGCCCGCGGCTGGCGCTCGGGCGGGGCGGCGCGCTGGTCGGCCAGGGCCTCCCGGATCCCGGCGAAACCCGGCCGCGGTGCGAGGCCGCGCAGCACGCCGATCTCGAGGGCCGCCGCGCCCCGGACCACGTCGGCGCGCGGCATGCCGAGATGGACGAGCGGGTGGGAGAGGAGCGCGATCAGCCGGGCCGGGATCGCGTCGCCCTGCCGGCGGGTCAGGTCGGCGGCGAGCTCCGCCGCGAGCCGGGCGAGGCGGCCGGCCGAGGCGCGGGAGAGGGGCAGCCCGGCGCTGTCCTCGGCGACGATCCCCCAGCGGGCGAGCTCGGCGGCGACGCGCGCGGCGAGGCCGCGATCCGGGGTGACGAGGGCCGCGGTGGCGCCCGGCCGCTCCAGGGTCTCGCGTAGCGCCGTCGCCGCGGCCAAGGCCTCCTCGCGCTCGTCGGCGGCCTCGACCAACGCGAGGCCGGCGAGGCCGAGCGCCGCGATCCGGTCGCGCGCGGGCGCGTCGAGCCGGGCCCAGGCGTCGGTGGTCTCGGCCGGGCGCAGGGCCTGCGACAGCAGGATCGCGCGGGCCTCGGCCCCCGCGTCCGCCCGGCCGAGCTCGGTCACGGCGTCGCGGCCGAGACTCAGCCCGGCGGGGCCGAGCAGCCGGTGCAGCACCGCCTGCGGGTGGCCGTGGGCGATCTCGCGGTCGAAGCCCTCGCCGGTCTCGATGGCGTCCCAGCCCGCCGCGTCGAGGTCGCGGTCGAGGCCCGGCAGCACCACGGCGCCGCGGGGCAGCGCGGCGACGGCGGCGATCAGCTTCACGGTGGCCGGCACCGAGCCGGTGGAACCCGCCACCACCACGGGATCGCCGGGGCGCTCCCGGGCGAGGCGGCGCGCCTCGGCGAGGACGAGGCCGCGGGCGCGCGAGACCGGGTCGCTCAGGCCGCGCTCGGCCAGGATGCCGGGCCAGTTCTCGGCGGCGATGCGGACGAAATCGAGGGTGAGGCCGAAATAGCGCGAGTATTCCGCCTCGACCGCGCCCGCGATCTCCGACCAGGGCAGGCCCTCGACGGTGAGCGCATCCATCAGGCGCTCGAGATCGCCCGCGAGCCCGACCGCATCGGCGGGCGAGGACGGCACGAGGAAGGGCACCTCCGCCTCCATCGGCAGCAGCGTGCGGTCGATCGTGGAGGCCCAGCCCTGGACGAGGCGGGCGAGGATGAGCCGCCGCTCCAGCGGCGGCATCGGCGCGCTCAAGGGGTCCGGCCCGTTCTCGAGGAGCGGCTCCGCGGCGAGGTCGAGCTCGGCCTCGTCGGCCTCGCCGAGCGGGATCATCCGGGGCAGCAGCGCGGCGGGCCCGAGCCTCGCGGCGAGCAGGGCCGCGAGCGCCCGCGCCGCCCGGCGCGTCGGCAGGAACAGGGTGACGCCGGCGAGCGCCAGCGGATCGCCGCCGAGATCGCCGACGAGGCGCCCGTCGAGCAGCGCGTCGGCCAGCGTCGGCAGGAACGGGGCGCCGCGCCCGATGGTGAAGAGGTGGGACTCAGACATCTCTGGGGCTTCGGCGCTCGGTCCGGGATGCGGAACGGCACCGCCGTCCGTGTCTAGACGTTCCGGCTCTGTTCCTCAACAACCGCGGCCGCGATCCTCACGGCTGGCGCGCGCTCGCCCGCACCTGCTCCTCGGCGGCCTGGATCGCGTCCGGGGTGCCGACATGCAGCCATTGCCCGTCGAGGCGCAGGCCGTAGAGGCGGCCGGCCGCGATGGCGCGGTCGAACACGAGGTTGAGGGAGAAGGCGCCCTCGGGCGTGTCGGCGAACAGCGCGGGCGTCAGGATGGCGACGCCCGCGTAGATGAAGGGGGCGACCGCGCGCTCGCCACGGCGCTCCAGGCGCCCGTCGGGATCCATCACGAAATCGCCCGATCCCTCGTAGCCGAGGCTGGTGGCGGTGGGGGCGACGAGGAGCAGCACGTCCATCCGCTCCGCGTCCCAGCCCGCGATCAGGCGGCCGAGATTGGGCGTCGGGCCCTCGAGCCAGAAGGAATCCGAGTTCATCACCACGAAGGGCGCGTCCCCGATCAGGCCGAGCGCCTTGCGGATGCCGCCGCCCGTCTCCAGCAGGGCGCCGCGCTCGTCGGAGACCAGGGTGCTCGGCCCCCCGGTCCGCTGCGCGAGGTGGCCCTCGATCAGGTCGGCGAGGTAGTGGACGTTGACCACCGCGGTGCCGATGCCGGCCTCCGCCGCCCGGTCGAGGGCGTGGTCGAGCAGGGCCTTGCCGGCGACCTCGACGAGGGGCTTGGGCACCGTCGCCGTCACCGGGCGCATGCGCTTGCCCAGTCCCGCGGCGAGGACGAAGGCACGGCTGATGCTGGGCTCGCTCATCTGCGGGTCCTTGACGTCGGGGTCCGGGGTCTCAGGCGGAAGGGGCCACGAGGCCGGGCAGGTGCCGGGCATGCCAGTCGCGCAAGGGGGCGAGCGCGGGATGCTCGAGGTTGCGCGCGAGGTAGCCCTCGATGCGCGGCAGGTGGGCGAGGTAGCCCGGCTTGCCGTCGCGCCGGTCGAGGCGGGCGAAGATGCCGAGGATCTTGGTGGCGCGCTGGGCGGCGAGCAGGGCGTAGGCGGTGGCGAAGCCCTGCACGTCGAAGGCCGGCTCGCGGGCCCGGCGCTCGCGGGCGTAGAGGCCGAGCAGCCGCAGCTCGAACTCCGCGCTCGCATCGACGCGGGCGTCCTGCAGCAGCGAGGCGACGTCGTAGGCCGGGTGGCCGAGCACCGCGTCCTGGAAGTCGATCAGGCCGACCCGCTCCAGCCCCTCGCGGTCGGGGAGCCAGATCAGGTTGGGCGAGTGGTAGTCGCGCAGCGTCCAGGTCGGGCGCTCGGGGATCGCGGCGCGGAGCGCCTCGCCCCAGAGGGCGACGAACTCGGCCCGCGCCTCCGGGGTCAGGCCGACGCCGCGGATCGCGGGGGCGTACCACTCGGGCATCAGCTCGGTCTCGAACAGCAGCGCGTCGAGATCGTAGGTCGGCAGATGATGGTCGATGCCGTCCGCCACGGGCAGCACCGCGGGCAATTCGGTGGCGTGGAGCTTGGCCAGCAGCCGGGTCGCCTCGGCGTAGCGCTCGGGGCGGGGCGCGCCCGCCTCGATCACGGGCTCGCTCCCGAGATCCTCCAGGAGGAGCAGGCCCTCGGCGAGATCCTCGCCGTAGATCCGCGGCGCCGAGAAGCCGAGCGCCCGCAGCCCGCGGTCGAGGGCCACGAAGGCGTGCACGCTCTCCGCGAGCTTGACGATGGCGCTGTAGGGCTTGCCGTCGCGCACCGGCGGCCCGTCGGGCCGGGGCGGCGAGATCATCAGGACGGCGGTGACGCCGTCCGGGTTGGTCAGGCGCTGATAGGCGCGCGAGGAGGCGTCGCCCTGCATGTGGGCGCGCTCGGCCAGATCCCAGCCGGAGCGGACGAGGAGCCCGCGCACGGCCCGGGCCCGGTCGATGCGCGCGCGCATGCCGCCGCTCCCGTCGATCCGGGCGAAGCGCGTGCCCGCGCCGAATTCGGGGCGCAGCGACAGGTCGACGCTGAGGACCGGAGTCTCGCGCGGAGGCAGCCGCTCGGGCCACTCGACCAGGGTGATGGCCCCGTCGGTCATCTCGTCGAAGCCGATCTCGACGAGCTCGTCGGCCCCGCGCAGGCGATAGAGGTCGGCATGGACGATCGCGCGTCCGTCGCGGCCCGCATAGGGCTGGACCAGGGTGAAGGTCGGGCTCGGGACCTCGAGGTCCGGATCCCCGGCAAGTTCGCGGATGATGGCACGCGCGAGGGTGGTCTTGCCGCCGCCGAGGCCGCCCGAGAGCGCCACGAGGTCGCCCGGCAGCAGGAACTCGGCGAGGAACAGGCCGAGATCCTCCGTCGCTCCCTCCTCGGGCAGCATGATCTCCCAGGGCGCGCGCGCCGGCTCGCCGGGCGAGGCGTCGCCGGGCGGGTGGGGCTCCTGCGCTGCCGGTTCGTCCTGATCCAACTGCGATACCTCCGCGACCCGCCATGCGCGGGCTTGCCGGCCCCTGCCGGGCCAGGACGGCCGTCCGGGGCGGCCCCGCGAGGGCGACCGCACCACCGGTGGTGTCTAGACAAGGATGGTTAACCGATCCTCGCGGCGAGGCGAAGGGCTGCCCAAGCTTGACAGTCGGGGGAAATCGGCGGAGCCGTGACCGTCGCTTCCGGAGACGCCCCATGGATTCCCTGTTCGGCCGCCTGAACGGCTACGCGCCCCTGATGCTGGCGGCCCTGCGCATCATGGCCGGCCTGCTCTTCCTGGCGCACGGCTCCCAGAAGCTCCTGGGTTTCCCGCCCCGCACCGGCCCGGCGCCCGACCTCGCCTCGCTGTTCGGGATCGGCGGCACGCTCGAGCTCCTCGGCGGGGCCCTGATCGTGCTCGGCCTGTTCACCCGGCCGGTGGCCTTCCTGCTGGCCGGCGAGATGGCGGTCGCCTACTTCATGGTCCACGCGCCGAAGAGCTTCTTCCCGGCGCTGAACGGCGGCGACGCGGCGATCCTGTTCTGCTTCGTCTTCCTCTATCTCTGCGCCGCCGGCCCCGGGGCGCTCAGCCTCGATGCGCGGCGCGGGCGGCTCTGAGCGCGGCCTCCGAAGCCTCCGACGGCGACGGACGCCGGCCCCGGCGCCAAGCTCCGGCACGAAGCCTCGGCGCCAAGCCCCGGGACGCACGCTGCGGCGGCCCGGGACGCCTCAGACCCCGTCGACGGGATCGGCGTCGATGCGCATCCGCAGGATCGCGTAGGGCGGGACCTGCAGGTCGCGGCCGTCGTTGTATTCCGGCCGCCGGTTCACCTGGGCGGCCGAGATGTAGAGCCAGCGGTCCGGCGTGATCCAGAACGTGTCGGCCCAGACCAGGCGCGGATCTTGGGCCAGGACCTCGATGCGCCCGTCCGGGTCGCGCCGGCCCACGGCATTGTGCTCCTGCAGGCTGAGATAGACCCGGTCCTTGGCGTCGGTGGTGAGGCCGCCGGTCATGCCCTTCTCGCCGAGATCCGTGACGGTGGCCGCCACCGCGGCGTCGGTGACCGTCGGGTCGAGGAGCCCCGCGGTCTCGACGGCGTAGAGGTGGCGGGCCATCAGCGGCGCGTAGTAGAGGCGGGCGCCGTCGGGGCTGAGCGCGATGCCGTTGGCGCCGCCCTTGGGCGACTCGGGCGGCGCGCCGCCCTTGGTCTGCATCACCGGCCGGTCCTCCACGAACTTGACGAGGCCCTTCTGCGACTTGGTGCTGGCGTGCTCGGCGAGGCGCCGCAGCACCAGCCCGCTCGCCAGGTCGACGGCGAGGATCGCCCCGTTCTCGCCCTGGCCCTGGTCGGTGATGTAGGCCACCGCCCGCCCGTCCTTGCGGCCGACCCGCAGGTCGTTGAGCGAGGAGGTCGGCACGATGCCGGCCTCCAGGGGGACGACGCGGCGGACCCGGTTCTCGGCGAGGTCGATCTGCACCAGCTTGGCGCCGCCCGGCACGGGCGCGCCCTTGCCCTCGGGCAGGGCCGCGTCGAGCAGCCAGAGCGTGTCGTCGGCGTCGAACACGCCGTTGGGCACGTGGAACAGGCTGGCCTGGGGCCGGCCGGGATCGGGGCGGTTGCTCTCGGCATCCGGGTAGGGCCGCACCGACCCGTCCGGCATCACCTCGCCCAGCGTGAACGGCACCGCGGCGGTGAAGCGCGGCATCATCACGAAGACGCGGCCGGTGCGCGAGATCGCGAGCCCGGTCGGCGTCGAGGGCGCGTCGGCGAGACGGGCGAGTTCCAGGGTGCCGACCGGACGGCTCGGCGAGGCCTGCCGGGCGGCGCCCGGCTCGGCGCCCCCGCGCGGGGGCTCGCCCCGCTGGGCCAGCGCCGGCGCTGCCGCGAGGGCCAGGAGGCCGGAGCCGAGGAGGTGGCGGCGATCGAGGCTCATCCGTGTGTTCCGCATGGTCGGTGGAGAGGCGGGCGCCGCGGCCTCAGGCCCGCAGGTCGATCGCCAGGATCGCGTGCGCGGCGGCAATGTAGAGGCGGCCCCGCGCCCCGAGGGCGACGTTGGCCGCGGTGACCGGCGTCGCGATCCGCCCGAGCCGCGTCCCGTCGGGATGGTAGATGCGCACGCCGTCGATGCAGGCCGCGAAGAGGTGGCCGCCCGGGCCGACCGCGAGCCCGTCCGGCACGCCGGCCTCCATCTCGGCGAAGACCCGGCCCGGCCCGAGCCGGCCGTTCGCGAACGGGAAGGCGAGGATCGCCCGGCCGCCCTCCGGGTTGAGCGCCGCCCCCGTCTCGCTGACATAGAGGGTTCGCCCGTCCGGCGAGAAGGCGAGGCCGTTGGGCTGGTCGAGGGCGTCCGTCATGGCCTCGACGCGGCCGGGCTCGGCCACCCGGTAGACCCGCCGCGCCGCCTGGGCGGGCTTGGCCTGGACCCCCTCCTCCGGCTCGGTGATGCCGAAGACCGGGTCGCTGAACCAGATCGCGCCGTCGGGCCCGAGCGTCGCGTCGTTCGGGGAGTTGAGCGGCCGGCCCGCGAAGGACTCGGCCAGGATAGTGAGGCCGCCATCGGCCTCCCGGCGCACGACGCGGCGGCCGCGATGCTCGCAGGTGACGAGGCGGCCCGCCCCGTCGAGCGTGTTGCCGTTGGCATTGTTGGAGGGCGACCGGAAGATCCGGGCCGGGCCGTCCGGGCCGAGCACCAGCATCCGGTTCGCCTTCACGTCGCTGAAGACGAGGCCGCCGAGCGCGGGCGCCCAGCACGGGCCCTCGCACCAGCGCCCCTCGGCATACAGGGTCGCGAGCCGCGCGTCGGGGTCGATCAGCGCGGCGAGGCGGGGATCGTCGACCCGGACCACGCCGGCGCCGGCGCCGCCCAAGGCGTCCCCGGCCGCCTCGCCGAAGGCCGCGAGGGCGAGTCCGGCTCCCAGAACGGCGCGCCTGTGCGGGTTCGACATGCTCCTCCGACCTTCCGAGAACCGGGCCGGCGGGCGCCGTGACGCCCGCAGGATCGCCGGCTCAACGCTCCGGGATGCGAACCGATCCGGCCGGGCCCGGGGCGCGCGCAGACGCGTCGGCGCTCGGCGTCACCGACTGCGCTCCGGACGGCCGAGCCGCCGCGGAAGCCGGCGCGCTCTGGGTCCGGATCGACCGCCGCACGGGCCCAGGCGCCTGACCCGCGGGGCCCGATCGGGCTTCCGCTCGGTCGAGCGCGCAGCGTCAGGCAAGCCCGCGCAGCGTCAGGCAAGCCCGCGCAGCGTCAGGCAAGCCCGCGCAGCGTGAGTCCAGCCCGCGCAGGGCCTTACCGGGACTCTCAGCCCCGCCCGGCCTCGCCGAAGGCCGCGAGGATGCGGGCCCAGGAGCGGGTGCCCTTGTGGAAGCTGCGGAGGTCGTACTTCTCGTTCGGCGAGTGGATGCGGTCGTCGTCGAGGCCGAAGCCGATCAGCAGGGTGTTGCGGTCGAGCAGGCGCTTGAAGTCGCCGACGATCGGGATCGAGCCGCCCGCGCCCACCGTCACGGCCTCCGCGCCCCATTCCGCGGCGAGCGCCGCCTTGGCGAGGCCGAGTTCGGGCATGTCGAAGGGCAGGCTGATCGCCCGCGAGCCCTTGTAGGTGATCACCTCGACCTTGCAGTCGGCAGGGATGCGGGCGCGCACGAAGGCCTCGAAATTCGTCGCCAGGGCCTTCGGATCCTGATCGTCCACGAGGCGGAACGAGATCTTGGCGGAGGCCGTGCTGGCGATCACCGTCTTGGTGCCCTCGCCGGTGTAGCCGCCGATGATGCCGTTGACGTCGCAGGCGGGGCGCGACTGCACCAGCTCGATCGGCATCCGCCCGCGCTCGCCCGCGGGCTCCTTGAGGCCGATCGGCCCGAGGAACGTCTCCGGCGTCAGGCCGAGGCCGCGCCACTGCTCCAGCACCTCGGGCGGGCGCTCGTGCACGCCCTCGTAGAAGCCCGGCACCATGACGCGGCCGTCCGCGTCGTGCAGGTCCGCGATGATCTTCGCCAGCACGTGGATCGGGTTGCGCGCCGCGCCCCCGAAGAAGCCCGAATGCAGGTCGCGGTCGGCGCAGGTGACCTTGACCTCGAAATAGGCGAGGCCGCGCAGCGAGGTGGTGATGGCCGGGGTCCTGGCGTTCCACATGCTGGTGTCGCAGACCAGGACGACGTCGCAGCCGAGCTTGTCCCGGTTCGCGGCCACCCATTCGGGCAGGCCCTGCGAGCCGTTCTCCTCCGCCCCCTCCACCAGGATGGTGACGCCGCAGGGCAGCTCGCCGCTCATGGCGATGTGGGCGCGGCAGGCCTCCACGAAGGTCATCACCTGACCCTTGTCGTCCGAGGCGCCCCGCGCGACGATCCGCTTGGCGCCGTCGGGACCCTCGGCGATGCGCGGCGCGAAGGGCGGCGTCTCCCAGAGCTCCAGCGGATCGACCGGCTGCACGTCGTAATGGCCGTAGAACAGCACGTGCGGCGTGCCGGGCTTCGGCCGGTGGGCGAGCACCACCGGGTGCAGCGCGGTCTCGTTCACGGAGGTGTCGAAGCCGAGCGCGGTGAGGTCGGCGGCGAGCCAGGACGCGGCCTCGCGGCACTGGCCCGCATAGGCGGTGTCGGTGGAGATCGACGGGATCTCGAGGAAGCGGAACAGCCGCTCCAGGGCGCCGTCGAGGTCCCGGTCGATGTCGTTCAGGATCGCGTCGAGGGCCGCCATCGCTCTGCCTCCGGTTCGTAGGTCGGGAAATCGTCGCCCCGAGCGTTACCCGAAGGCGGCCCGGAACGGAACGCCGGACCGCCGCGCCGCAGGATCGCGATGGAACAGGCGCAGTCTGGAACGGTTGTGAAGTGAACGCGCCGGGCCGCCGTGCCCGTGCGTGGTCCGTCCTGCGCTGCCCCGCGCACCGGGCCGGGCCCCGCCCGTCACCGAATTCGAGGCCGCATCGCGGCCGGATACCTCGCTGGATACGCCCATGCTCATCGAAAGCGGCTCGCCCGTCGCGGCGGACAACCGGATCGGCATACGCCTCACCATCAACGGCCAGCTGCGCGAGCTGCAGGTCGCGCCCTGGACCACGCTGCTCGACCTCCTGCGCGAGCATCTCGACCTCACCGGCACCAAGAAGGGCTGCGACCACGGCCAGTGCGGCGCCTGCACGGTGCTGGTGAACGGCACGCGGGTGAATGCCTGCCTCGCGCTCGCGGTGATGAAGGACGGGGCCGAGATCACCACGGTGGAGGGCCTCGCGGGCCTCGCCAACGCGGGCGCCGGCTCGAACGGGCTGCACCCGATCCAGGAGGCCTTCATCGAGCACGATGCCTTCCAGTGCGGCTACTGCACGCCGGGCCAGCTCTGCTCCTCGGTCGGCCTGATGAACGAGGGCCACGCCCAGTCCCGCGACGAGATCCGCGAGGCGATGAGCGGCAACATCTGCCGCTGCGGCGCCTACACCAACATCGTCGACGCGATCGAGGACGTGCTGCAGGGGGGAGCCCGATGAACCGCTTCGATTACGTCCGCGCCGGCACCGTCGCGGAGGCGGTCCAGGCCTTCGCGGCGGCGCCCGGGGCCCGCTTCATCGCGGGCGGCACCAACCTGATCGACCTGATGAAGTACGACGTGGAGCGGCCCGGCCGCCTCGTCGACATCACCCGCCTGCCGCTGGGCGAGATCACCGAGCACGACGGCGGCCTGCGCCTCGGCGCGCTGGCGACGAACGCCACGGTCGCCTACGACGACCGCGTCCGCGCCCGCTACACGCTGCTGTCGAACGCGATCCTGGCCGGCGCCTCGGCGCAGCTGCGCAACGCCGCCTCGACCGGCGGCAACCTGCTCCAGCGCACCCGCTGCTACTATTTCTACGACACGTCCACGCCCTGCAACAAACGCCAGCCCGGCTCCGGCTGCCAAGCGATCGGCGGCGTCACCCGCATCCACGCGATCTTCGGCACCAGCCCGCACTGCATCGCGACGCACCCCTCCGACATGTGCGTGGCGCTCGCGGCCCTGGACGCCGTGGTCCAGGTGAGCGGGCCGGACGGCGACCGGGCGATCCCCTTCGCGGAGTTCCACCGCCTGCCGGGCGAGAACCCGGAGCAGGACACCACCCTGAAGCCCGGGGAGATCATCGTCGCGGTCGATCTGCCCGATCGCGATTTCGGGAGCCACGTCACCTACCTGAAGCTGCGCGACCGGCTCTCCTACGCCTTCGCGCTGGTCTCGGTCGCCGCCGCCCTCGAACTCGACGGCGACACGGTGAAGACCGCCCGCCTCGCGCTGGGTGGCGTCGCCCACAAGCCCTGGCGCAACCGCGAGGCCGAGACTCTGCTCCAGGGCAGGCCCGCCACGCGCGAGAGCTTCCAGGCGGCGGCCGACCTCATCGTGGCGGAGGCCAAGCCCCAGGACGGCAACGCCTTCAAGGTCGAGCTGGCGCGGCGCGCCATCGTGCGGGGCCTGGAACAGGCCGCCGCGGGCACGCCGCAATCGATCACCGACAAGCGCATCCAGTGAGAGATCGATGACCCAGACCTTCTCCTCCACCGGCCGCGACACCTTCGTCGGCAGCGCCCGCAGCCGCGTCGACGGTCCCGCCAAGGTGACGGGCCTCGCCAAATACGCGGGCGAGTTCGCCGCTCCCGACCTCCTGCACGGCTACGTGGTGTCGAGCGGCATCGCCAAGGGCCGGATCAAGGCCATCGACACGGCGCGCGCCGAGGCGGTGCCCGGCGTCGTCAAGGTGCTGACCCACGAGAACCGCACCCGCACCGCCTGGCTCGACTACAATTACCAGGATCAGGTCGCGCCCCCCGGCTCGCCCTTCCGCGCCCTCTACGACGACAGGATCCACTACAGCGGCCAGCCGATCGCCCTGGTGCTGGCCGAGGATTTCGACACGGCGCGCCACGCCGCGACGCTGGTCTCGGTCGATTACGAGGCCGAGGAGCCGCTGACCGATCTCGAGGCCGCCAACGCCTTCGCGTACGAGCCGCCGATGCGGCGCAACGGCATCAAGCCGCCCCCGAAGCCCTGGGGCGACGCGGATTCCGCCTTCGAGTCCGCGGCGATCCGGGTGCGGCAGGATTATCGCCTCGCCACCGAGCATCACAACCCGATGGAGCCCCACGCCTCGACGGTGATCTTCGAGGGCGACGGCAAGTACACGGTCTACGACAAGGTCCAGGGCGTCTCGAACAGCCACGCCTACCTCTCGAAGGTGTTCGGCATCGCCAAGGACGATCTGCGGGTGCTCAACCCCTATCTCGGCGGCGGCTTCGGCTCGGGCCTGCGCCCGCAATACCAGCTCTTCCTGGCGATGCTGGCCGCGCGCGACCTCGAGCGCTCGGTGCGCGTGGTGCTGACCCGCGACCAGATGTGGAGCATCACCTACCGGCCGGAGGCGCTCCAGACCATCAGCCTCGGGGCCGAGCGGGACGGCACCCTCCTGGCGCTGCGCCACGACGCGGTCGGCGCCACCTCGACCTTCGAGGATTACCAGGAGGTCGTGGTGAACTGGTCGGGCGTGATGTACCGCTGCGACAACGTCCTGCTGACCTACAAGATCGCCAAGCTCGACACCTACACCCCCGGCGACATGCGCGCGCCCGGCGCCGTCACCGGCGTCTTCGCCATCGAGACCGCGATGGACGAGCTCGCCTACGCGAGCGGCCTCGACCCGATCCAGCTCCGCCTGAAGAACTTCACGGATTCCGACGCCACCGCCGAGGGCAAGCCCTTCGGCTCGAAGGCGCTGAAGAGCTGCTTCTCGGAGGGCGCCGCCCGCTTCGGCTGGGACAGGCGCAACCCGGAGCCCCGCTCCATGCGCGAGGGCCGCGAGCTCGTCGGCTGGGGCATGGCCTCGGGTGTCTGGGAATCGATGATGATGCAGACGAGCGCCCGCGCCGTCCTCACGCCGGACGGCAAGCTCGAGGTCGGCAATTCCACCGGCGACATCGGCACCGGCACCTACACGATCCTCACCCAGATCGCCGCCGACACCCTCGGCCTGACGATGGAGGACGTGACGACGAAGCTCGGCGACACCGCGCTCCCCGAGGCGCCGGTGGCGGGCGGCTCCTGGACCGCGGCCTCGTCCGGCACCGCCGTGATGAAGGCCTGCCGCGACGTCGGCGAGCAGGTGTTCAAGCTCGCCCGGCAGATGGAGGATTCGCCGCTGGCCAACGTCGATTTCGAGCGCGTCGCCTTCACGAACGGGCGCATCGAGGTGGCGGGCGATGCGGCGCGCAGCGTCTCGCTGGTGGACGTGCTGCGGGCCTCCGGCGTCGACAAGGTCGAGGCCACGGCCAATGCGGCGCCCGACAAGGACTTCAACGCCAAGTACGAGGCCTACACCCACTCGGCGATCTTCGTGGAGGTGAAGGTCGACGAGGAGCTGGGCCAGGTGCGCGTCACCCGCGTGGTCTCGGCCATCGCGGCCGGCAAGGTGCTCAACCCCAAGACCGCGCGCAGCCAGATCCTCGGCGGCGTGGTGATGGGCATCGGCTCGGCGCTGGAGGAGGAGTCGATGATGGACGACCGCATCGGCCGCTTCATGAACCACAATCTCGGCGAGTACCACGTGCCGGTGAACGCCGACATCCACGACATCGACGTGATCTTCGTGGACGAAGAGGACAAGGCGAACCCGCTCGGGGTGAAGGGGCTCGGCGAGATCGGCATCGTGGGCACCGCGGCGGCGGTGGCCAACGCCGTGTTCCACGCCACCGGCAAGCGCATCCGCAACCTGCCGATCACGGTCGACAAGATCCTGGCGCCCTAGCCGCGCCGGGCGCCTGCGGCCGCTCGGGCCGCGGGCGCCTCTCTCCGGCCGTGGGCCGTTCCTTCAAGCCGCGGGCACTTCTCTCGAGCCGCAGGCGCTTTTCTTATGCCGCGGGCGCTTCCCTCAAGCCGCAGGCGCTTCTCTCAAGCCGCAGGCGCTTCGGCCCGGAGCTTGGCGAGGCCGCGGCCGACCTCGATCAGGGCGGCGAGCTCGTCGGCGGCGGCGCGCACGCGCTCGGCCACCGCCGCCTCGACGATGCGGCCGTCCTCGATCTCGGCGCTGCAGGCATAGACCGCGGTCGGCGCGATATGGGCGGCGAAGAAGCCGAAGAGCGGGCGCAGGGCGTGCTCGACCACGAGGGCGTGGCGCAGGCCGCCGCCCGTGGCGGTGAGCGCCACCGGCTTGCCGAGCATCGCCTCGGGCCGGACGAAATCGAAGACGTGCTTGAACAATCCCGCGTAGGAGCCCTGGTAGACCGGTGTTCCGACGATCAGCGCGTCCGCGTCCTCGATCGCGGCCACGAGGCGCTGCCCCTGGGGCGGAAGGTCGTCCCGCGTGGCCGCCCCGAGGCCAGGACCGATATCGGCGAGGTCCCAGACCGCGAGGTCGATCCGGCGCGACAGGGCGAGATCGGCCGCGACCGCCTCCACCAGGGCGCGGGTGCGCGAGGGGCGGCTGCCGCTCGCCGAGAAGGCGACGACGCGGGCGGGCAGGGTCAGGGACGCGGGCGTAGGGGCCACCTTCGACGAACTCCGGTCTGGTCCGGGGCTGTCCCGGTGCGGGCGCCGCGCGGCGCCCCTCTGATCTGGCGTGTCGGGGCCTCTGTGGGAACCCCGACCGTTTGGCGCAAGGCGCGACGGGGCGCGAGCCCGCTCAATTCGGCGCCCCGCGGAAGCGCCAGACGTGGCTCTGCTTGATCTCGGCATCCTCCAGGTCGCGCGTCACCGGCACCGCGTAGCTCGCGAGGCGGTCGAGCCGGTCCCGCGGCAGGTAGCTGCGGCCGGGATCGCCGAGGAGCACCGTGGTGCCCCGCGCCTGGAGCCCCGCCAGCCAGTCCCCGACCCGGAGGGCGAGGTCGCGCTCGTAGAAGATGTCGGCGGCCAGCACGAGGTCGGCCTCCGGGTCGCTGCCGATCAGGTCGGTCGCCACCGGCTCGATCCGGTCCGCGACGGCGTTCGCCGCGGCGTTGAGGCGGATCGCCGGGATCGCGAAGGGGTCGAGGTCGCTCGCCGTGATCCGCGCCGCGCCGGCCTTGGCGGCGGCGATCGCCACGAGGCCGGAGCCCGAGGCGAAATCGAGCACGCGCCGGCCGCGGCAGAGATCCGGGTTGTCGAGGAGGTAACGGGCGAGCGCCTGCCCGCCGGCCCAGGCGAAGGCCCAGAACGGCGGCGGCAGGCCGATCTCCGCCAGCTCGTCCTCGGTCCGCTGCCACAGGGCGGTGGCCTCGTCGGCCACGTGCAGCGCGATCTCGGGCGCGTGCGGCACCGGGCGCAGGCGGGTATTGGCCAGGATGAAGGCCTCGGCCCTGTCCGGGGTGAGGCGGGGCGCGGCGCTCATGCGGGCAGCAGGTCCCGGTAGATCGCGAGCACCGCCCGCGCCACCGCGGCCTCGGTGAAGCCGCCCTCCAGGATGCGGGCGCGGGCGGCCTGCCCGAGATCCCGCACGAGATCGGATTCCGCCGCGAGCCGCAGGAGGGCGGCGGCCAGCGCCTCCGCGTCGTCGGGGGGCACGACGAGCCCCTCGATCCCGTCGCGCACCAGGGCGCGGCAGCCCGGCACGTCGGTGGTGAGGAGCGCGCGCCCGCAGGCGGCGGCCTCCAGCAGCGCGCGCGGCAGGCCCTCCCCGCCGCGCGAGGGCAGGCAGCCGACGTGATGGCCGGCATGGATCGCGGCCACGTCGCGGGTCGGGCCGTGCCACGCCACGCCGTCGCGGCTCCATTCCCGCAGCGTCGCCTCGGGAATGGCGCGGCGGTTCGAGGGGTCGGGCGCGCCGTAGAGGTCGAGTTCGACGGCGCCGCCCCGCGCGCGGGCGAGGCGCGTCGCGGCCACCGCCACGTCCACGCCCTTCGACCAGAGCATGCGGGCGACGAGGGCGACGCGCAGGGGCGGCTGGCCGGGGAGCGGCGCCGGCGCGAAGGCGTCCGGATCGACCCCCGCGCCTCCGACGACCGTCACGGCGGTGTCGGCCGGGTCGAGGCCGAGCGCCCGGGCGTCGTCCGGGTTCTCGAACAGGTAGCGGGTGCGCCGGGAGGCGAGCGGGCCGCGGATCAGCTGGCGCAGGGCGAGGCGGCTCAGGCGGCCGGCCCGGTCCTGGCGGGCGCCGATCAGCCCGAGCCCGGTCAGCGCGTAGACCCGGGCCGGGATGCCGGCCATCGCCGCGGCGGTGCCGCCGACGAGGATGCCGCGCAGCGCGATGCAATGGACGATGTCGGCCTTGAGCGCCTTCAGGATCGCGGCGAGCTGGCCCGCGGCGTAGCCCGCCGCCATCGGGTTGAGGCTGGAACGCTCGGCCTCGAGCGCCACCACGCGCGCGCCCGTCGCCTCGATCGCCCCCCGGTGGTCGCGCACCCGCGTCACCACCGAGACCGACAGGCCCGCCGCCACGGCGGCACGGGCGAGGCCGAGGAAGTGGGAGGCGAAGAACCAGTCCTCGGTGACGACGAAGACGAGGTTGCGCATCGGCACCGGGGCCGGGTGGCGAGGGGCTGGGGCGTCCATGACGCGCCTGTAGCACGTGTGCGGCGGATCGGTGCGGCCCGGAACGCGGATCCCCGCCGCCCGGTTGTCGGCTCAAGAGCGTGAGGGAGGTGCGTCATGGGTGGCTGCGTCGTGGCCGAGCCGGAAGCGGGCTGCAGCGTCGTCGATCCGCGCGACGCCGCCGCGGAGGCCGGCCTCGCCTACGTGGACGACGCCCGCCCGGGCCTGACCCGGCGCAAGAGCGGCACGGGCTTCCGCTACCTCGACGCCAAGGGCCGGCCGGTGCGCGACCCCGCGACCCTGGAGCGGATCCGCAAGCTCGCGATCCCGCCGGCCTATACCGACGTCTGGATCTGCCCGCGCAGGAACGGCCACATCCAGGCGACCGGCCGCGACGCCAAGGGGCGCAAGCAGTACCGCTACCATCCGGATTTCCGCGAGGCGCGGGAATCGACCAAGTTCAGCCGGATCATGGCCTTCGCCGAGGCGCTGCCCGGCCTCCGCACCCGCATCGACGCCGACATGCGGCGCCAGGGGCTGCCGCGCGAGAAGGTGCTCGCCACCGTGGTGCACCTCCTGGAGACCACCCTGATCCGCGTCGGCAACGACGATTACGCCCGCACCAACAAGAGCTACGGCCTCACCACGCTGCGCGACCCGCACGTCAAGGTCGCGGGCGCCGCGATGACGTTCCGCTTCAAGGGCAAGAGCGGCAAGACCTGGAACCTCTCAGTGAAGGACCGGCGCGTCGCCCGCATCGTCAAGGCCTGCCAGGACCTGCCGGGCCAGGAGCTGTTCCAGTACCTCGATGCCGAGGGCCAGCAGCGCGACGTCACCTCCTCCGACGTCAACGCGTACCTGCGCGAGATCACCGGCCAGGATTTCACCGCCAAGGATTTCCGGACCTGGGCCGGCACGGTGCTCGCCGCCCTGGCCCTCCGGGAATTCGAGGCCTTCGACAGCGCGGCCAAGGCCAAGACCAACGTGCGCGCCGCGATCGAGAGCGTGGCGGCCCGGCTCGGCAACACGCCGACCATCTGCCGCAAGTGCTACGTCCACCCGCAGGTGCTCGACTGCTACCTCGAGGGCGGCCTGCTGCTGCAGGTCAAGGAGGCGGTCGAGACCGAGCTCACCGAGGATCTCGCCGCGCTCCGGCCCGAGGAGGCGGCGGTGCTGACGCTGCTGCGCGAACGGCTCTCGGCGAGCCCGCCCGTCGCGCCGGCCAAGCGGACGCGCGGGCCGAAGGCGCACAAGGCGAAGGCCGGCGCAGCCAAGACCGGTGCGGCGAAGCGCGCCCGCCGCCCGGCCGCGGCGTCCGCCCGCGAGGCCGCGCACTCCTGACGCCCCGATCCCGGCGCCCGCCGCGGGCGCTCGGCGGAACCCGCGCCTTGCAACGGGCACCGGAACCGGGATCTACTCGCGGCCGGTCCCGGCCGCGGGACACGCCCCAGGAGGATGGCCCGGATGGAACTCGACGCGCTGCTGCTCTCGCGCATCCAGTTCGGCTTCACCATGGCCTTCCACATCATCTTCCCGGCCTTCACCATCGGCCTGGCCTCGTTCCTGGCCCGGCTCGAGGCGCAGTGGCTGTGGTCGGGCAACCCGATCTACCGCAACCTCTACCGGTTCTGGGTGAAGGTCTTCGCGGTCTCGTTCGGGCTCGGCGTGGTCTCGGGGATCGTGATGAGCTACCAGCTCGGCACGAACTGGTCGCGCTACGCCGACTTCACCGGCAACGTGCTCGGGCCGCTGATCCAGTACGAAGTCATCACCGCCTTCTTCCTGGAGGCGGGCTTCCTCGGCATCATGCTGTTCGGCTGGGAGCGGGTCGGCGACCGGCTGCACTTCCTCTCCACCTGCATGGTGGCGTTCGGCACCCTGGTCTCCGCCTTCTGGATCCTCTCGGCCAATTCCTGGATGCAGACCCCGGACGGGTTCGTGGTCGAGAACGGCCGGGCCATCGCCACCGACTGGCTGAAGGTGGTGTTCAACCCGTCCTTCCCGATCCGCTACGCCCACATGGTGCTGGGCTGCTTCCTCACCACCGCCTTCGCGGTCGCGGGCATGTCGGCCTGGATGATCCTGCGCGGGCGCAAGGAGCCAGAGGGCAAGGTCGCGGGCGCGCGCCTCTCGCTCTCGATGGCGATGTGGTTCGCGGTGATCTGCACGCCGATCCAGATCTTCCTCGGCGACGCGCACGGACTCGCGGTCCTGAAGCTGCAGCCGACCAAGCTCGCGGCGATCGAGGCGAACTGGGAGACCCAGGCCGACATGCCGCTGCTGCTGTTCGCGATCCCCAACATGGCGGCGGAGCGCAACGACTTCGAGATCGGCATCCCGAAGCTCGGGAGCCTGATCCTCACGCACGACTTCTCGGGGGTGGTGCCGGGGCTGCGGGACGTGAAGCCGGATCAGCGCCCCCCGGTCTGGCCGGTCTTCTACGCGTTCCGCATCATGGTGGCGCTCGGCCTCGCGATGCTGGGGCTCAGCCTGTGGAGCCTGTGGCTCCGGCGCAGGAAGACGCTCTTCACCGACCGGGCCTTCCTCACCTGCGCGATGCTGATGACGCCCTCGGGCTTCGGCGCCGTGCTGTTCGGCTGGTTCACCGCCGAGATCGGGCGCCAGCCCTACATCGTGTACGGACAGCTGCGCACCGCGGACGCCGTGTCGCCGCTGACGACGCAGGCCGTCTCGATCTCGCTCGTGGCCTTCCTCGTCGCCTACGCGATCATCTTCGGCTTCGGCAGCTACTATCTCGCCAAGCTCCTGCGCAAAGGCCCGGAGCCGCTGGAGGAGGCGGTCGGCGGGGACGACGTCGCCCGCAAGCCGAAGCGGCCGCTCTCGGCCGTCGCCGAGACCCTCGAGCCGACGGGGGCCTGAAGCGCCCTCGGGCGCTGGCCCGCCCGTCGCGCTCAGTGGCGCGACGGACGGCCCTGGTCGCTCTCGACGACCGGTGCGAGGCCGAGCTGGCGGGCCAGCGAGACGAGGTCCTTGAGGCGGCCGGTCTGGGTCTTGCGCCGCAGGTTGAGCCGATGCGTCTCGACCGTGCGCACGCTGAGGGCGAGGCGCCGGGCCACCTCCTTGTTGCTGAAGCCGGCGCTGAGGAAGCGCAGCACCTCGGCCTCCCGGGGCGTGAGGCCGAGCGCCTCGCCGCCCGCATCCGCCGCGGCGCCCGCCTCCGCCGCGGCACCCGCCTGGGCCGTCAGGCAGGGCGCGTCCTCGGCGAGCGCCAGCATCGCGGCGCAGACCTCGCGGGGATTGGCCGAGCGCGCCACCAGGGCGTCGGCCCCCGCGGCCAGCACGGCCCGGATGTCGTCGGCGGCGAGCACCTGGATGGCGGCGAGCACGCGCATCCGCGGGCGGCGCTCCTTCAGGGCGACGATGCGGGCGAGGCAATCGGCCATGTGCGCGGCGTCGATGACCACCAGGGCGACGACGCGGTCGACGGCGGGCTCGTCGAGATCGGCCTCGCTCACCGTCTGGAATTCCGGCGCGTGCTCGAGGGTGGCGCGAAGCGTCGGGTTTAGAACGTGCGGCCCGTCGAAAACGAGGACGCCCACAGCTGTACTCATCACCCCACACCCTCTGTTCCCGGTATGAAACGTCTTCACCGGTTGCGGGGTAGGATTTCCAAGATTTGTTCCAAGCCGTTTCTGAATTGATTAAGGTTTATACGCAGCCGCTGCAGAGTGCTGAGCTTTGACGATGCGTTAAGACCTGTCCCATCCCGAAACCCGCCGCGGCCCGCCTCCGCGCCACCTGTACCGATCTTGGCCGTTTCCGTGGGGCCCGGAGGCCCGCGCGCGCCGAGCCCTCCCATTCTGACTCAAACCGGCGCGTCGGGCCGCCGGATCGCGGCTCAGCCGGCCCGGGCGAGGATCAGGTCGGTGGCCGCGGAGACCACGCGGTCGCGCCCGCTGGTCTTGGCCTCGTAGAGCGCGATGTCGGCCCGCTTCATCAGGGCCTGGACCGAATCGCCCTCCGTCCAGGTGCTGACGCCGAAGCTCGCGGTGAGGCGCACGGGCCCGCGCGCGCCGCGGATGCGCAGGTCGCGCGTCTTGCCGCACAGGCGCTTGGCCACCGCCTCGGCGGCGTCCAGATGGGTGTTGGGCAACAGGAGCGCGAACTCCTCGCCGCCGAGGCGGCCGGCCCGGCCCTCGCTGGCGATGAGCTTGGCCATCGCCTGGATCGCGAGGTCGCCCACGTCGTGGCCGTGCTCGTCGTTGACGCGCTTGAAGTGGTCGATATCGGCGAGCACCATCGACATCCGCCCGTGATTGCCGGCGCGCTCCGTCTCGGTACTCGCCTGCGCGAAGAAGGCGCGGCGGTTGAGGAGGCCGCTCAGCGGGTCGGTGTCGGCGAGGTGGATCAGGCGCTCCTGCAGCGAGGTCAGCCGCTCGGCGGCCCGGAGGCGGGCGTGCAGCTCCTCGGCGCTCGGCGGCTTCTCGATGAAGTCGTCGGCGCCGCTATCGAGGGCCTCGGCGAGATTGCGGGCGTTGCGCGCCGAGGACATGGTGATGACGTAGAGCGGCTGGCGCTCGTCCGCGAGCAGGCGGGCGGACCAGCACAGTTCCAGTCCGCTGATCGGCCGCACCTGCAGGCTGGTGATCAGGACGCGGACGCTCGAGTTGTCCTGTAGAAAGCTGAGCGCCTCGGTCGAGTCGGTGAAGCATCGCACGTCGTGACCGCGCGGTTCGAGCAGCCCCGCCACGATCTTGAGCACGACACGGCTGGAATCGACGATGACGATCTGCATGGGGAGCCTTCGAGCCAAGACGGGGCTTCTGTCCAAGTCTCGCGCAGAGTCCTTAATGCTCCGCCCTCTCCTGCCTTCTCCTCGGCCGGCCGATGCGTGAGCCGGACGACGGAAGCGGCCCACCCGTCACCCCGGACGGACGCTACATCGTGGTGCGCGGGCGGCTGTGGCGCCGCTCCGATCCCGGCCTCGGCGCGGCGGCCCGCGACGCGGCGGTCGCGGACCTGATGGCGGCGCGGCGCGCGGTGCGCTCGGCCAAGCAGGCCGAGCGCGACGGCGATGCGGCGGCGGGCGCAGCGCTCAGGGCGGCGCGTGCGGCGGTCGACGCCGCGAAGGTGGCGCTCGGGGAGCGGGGGCCGGTCTGGTGGCAGGACGGCGCGCCGGACGAGACCCGCCGCATGGCGCGCAACACCCGCTACGCGGCGTGGTTCGCCGCGCTCCCGGACGAGGCCTGAGGGCGCAGGTCCGAGCCATGTCAGGCCGGTCGGTTCTCAGGCCAGTTGGTTCTCAGGAAGGTCGGCTCAGGCCATTTGCCCCGGGACGGGTGGCGCCCGGGATCCCCTCAGCGTCGCGGAACCCGGACCTCGATGACGCGCAGATCCGCGCTGCGCGCCCCGCCGTCCTGCTCGACCCAGCCGCCGTCGCCGCCGCGCGCCAGGATGCGAGGGCCGCGGGCGCTCCTGGCCTGGCGGCGGACGGGCTCCTGCGCGTTGATCCGGGTCAGGGTCGGCTGGCCGACGGGCGCCGGGGCGATGCCCGAGACGGTCGGGATGCCGTAGGTGCCGTAGGTCCAGGCCGGCGGAACCAGGGCGCTCGGGCGCGGGAACCGGGTGAGCGGCGCGCCGATATAGGCTCCGCGCACCGCCTCGTCGGCGAAGCCGTAGCCGCTGCGGCCGTATCCGGTATCGCCGTACCCGTAGGCGGGGGCGTAGGCCGGCGGGATCTGCCGGACCTCGAGGGCCTGGGCCGCGCCGGACCCGGCGAGCAGGAGGACGGCGAGGGCGCCGAGGGCGGCCCGGGGGTGCGGCACGGACATGGGCGGATCCTCCGGCGCTGAGAAGGCGGGGCAGGCGCCGCGCGCGACGGGCCGCGCGGCACGGGAGAGCTGTCCGACGGGAACGGCCCGGTCCGAGATGTCGTTCCGGCCGGGCGCCCCGGACCAGCCGCGCAGAGTGCGTACCCGCCCGCGGGCGGCCGGCTGCGCACATGAAAAAGCCCCGGACGGGCCGGGGCTGCATCGACGGGGGGCTTGCGGGGACCGGCGCGAGTCCGGCGGCGCGATTCGACGGCCCTGCGTCAGCGGCAGGTCGTGATCCGCCGCACCACCCAACCCTCGCCCTCGACCCAGAGGCGGCGGCGGGCGCGGCTGCACGTGGCATCCTCCTCGCCCTCGTTCACCGAGGCCGGGCGGATATTCGTCGCCTCGGCCACCTTGGCCACGGCGTGGTCCGAGTTCGGGGCTGCCAGCGCGGGGCCGGCGCTGAGCGCGAGGAAGGAACCCGCGGCAAGGCTCGCGGCGAGGGCAAACTTGATCATGGCGATTCTGTCCGTTGATCGGTGCGCGGCGCCCCGCGATCCGGTGCGGGATGGCGGTCCTGCGACGCGCCCGTCTCTCGCCTGCTTCAATGCACGGCTCGGCCGTTCGGTTGCACGCCGCGACGCGCATTTCCGCGCGCGCCCGCGCCGGTTGCCCACAGCTATCCGAGCGCGCCGCCCGAGTGCCGTACGGCCCCCAGACGGCCCTCGCACCGCCCTCGCCGCGCGCGGGTGCGACGATCGGAGCGCGATTTCGCGGGCGCGCGGAGATCGGCGCCCTTGCGGGACGGCGTTGCGGGGATTAGGGACGCAGAGACAAGCAGATCCTCGCAAGCTCCAAGATCTCGACCCGCGGCCGGGCTTCTTCAGAACGCTTCTAATCAACGAATGCTCTGAAGCATCCGCCGCCGGCCTTGTTTTTAGCGCTTCCAAACTGGAGATCGATCATGGCGGATGGCTCGACATTCGTTCAGGCCTTCACCATCCTGTTCCGGGAGGGCCTCGAGGCGCTCCTCGTGATCGCGGCACTGGCCGCCTTCCTGCGCCGCGCCGGCGCGGCCGACAGGATCGCGCCGGTCTATGCCGGCGCCGGCGTCGCGGCGCTCGCCAGCGTCGCGATGGCCTGGGTGTTCGAGACCTATTTCGACGGCAACCACAACGACCTGATGGAGGCCGGCGTCATGCTCGCGGCCGCCGCGCTGATGTTCTACATGAGCGGCTGGCTGTTCGTGCGCCAGGATCCGCGGGCGTGGCAGGCGGACCTCAACCGCATGGCCGAGCGGGCGCTCGGGGCCGGCACCGTGGTGTCGCTCGCCGGCATCGCCTTCCTGGCGGTGTTCCGCGAGGGCGCGGAGACGATCCTGTTCCTGCACGCCCTGGCCAAGACCGGCAACGGCTTCGACGGCTCGCTGTTTGCCGGCCTCGGCGTCGCGGTGGTGGCGCTCGGGGCGATGTTCGTGGCGATGCAATGGCTGGCCCTGCGCCTGCCGCTGCGGCCGATGTTCCTGATCACCTCGGCCTTCCTGTTCGTGATGGCGCTGAAGATGATCGGCGAGGCGTTCCAGGAGTTCCAGGAGCAGACCCTGATCCCGGTCCACAACGACGGCGTGCCGGACCTCGTCACGAATCTCGGCTTCAACGGCAGCTGGGAGGCGCTGGGGACGCAGGGCGCCCTGGTGCTGATCGCGCTGGCC
Source organism: Methylobacterium sp. HJ2 (assembly GCF_056431005.1). Taxonomy (NCBI): domain Bacteria; kingdom Pseudomonadati; phylum Pseudomonadota; class Alphaproteobacteria; order Hyphomicrobiales; family Methylobacteriaceae; genus Methylobacterium; species Methylobacterium sp. HJ2. The sequence goes on from NZ_JBWJYM010000002.1 coordinate 286,400, forward strand.
TGCCTCGGCGCCTACCTGATGCGGAACCGGGCGAGACCGCCGGCCGAGGGCGTGCGCCCGGCCGCGCACGCCAAGACGGCTTGACCAAGACCACTTGAACAAGACCGCCTGAAGGCGCCCGGGCGCACCCGCCCAGATCCCGGCTCCCGACGAAGGCCCGCCCCACGGCGGGCCTTTTCCGTTCCGGCACCGCCCGGAGGAGGCTCAGGCACGATGCCCAGGCACGCCGCTCAGTACTGGACGGTCGCCCGGACGCCGAGCACGGCGGCGTTGCGCAGGCGGCGCCCGTCCGGGCCCGCCACGCCCCCGCCGGGATGCATCACGTACTGGACGTCCGGCTGCACCGTGAAGCCCGGCACCACCAGGGCCTGATAGGTCGCCTCGATCACCGCCTCCGCCCGCCGCACCGGCATCGGATTGCCCGTGAACAGGATCGCGTCCCTGTCGGCCCGGCGCGTCGCGTCGCCGATGCGCGCGTAGGCGAGGCCGAGGCCGATCGTGTCGTCCTCGCGGCCCGGGAACAGCCCCTTGTAGGCGAGGCCGCCGTCGACATAGGCGTCGATCAGGCTGGAGCGGGTCGGCGAGACCGCGGCGCGCAGGAACACGCTCAGGCCCTCGTCGTCCTTGTCCTTCTCGATGAAGAGGCTCTGGTCGACGAGGGCGTAGAACCCGGCATTCCCCCGCAGGCGCCGGGGCAGCCCGGTCGAGGCGGGGTCGGCGAGCGCGCGTCCCGCCGTGTCGAGGCGCGGGTCGTCGAAGCGGCCGAAATGCTGCCAGCCGCCGAGGGTCACCGTCCCGGGCAGGGCCGTGCCGCCCCGCTCGGTGTTGTAGGCGTAGGCCGCCTCGGCCACGATCAGCGCCGGGTCGTGGGCGCGGAAATCCGTGCCGGTGCGGTTGAGGCGCTGCGCCTCCGGGTCGTCTCCGGGGCGGTTGGCGCCGGCCGGATCGCCGTCGTAGAGCCCGACCTGCAGCGAAAGTCCCCCGCCCGCCTCGTATTTCATCCGCACCGCCGGCGTGGAGAGCGGATAGGCGGGGCCGCCGCTCGGCAGGTTGAGCCCGGTGATGGCCGGCCAGCCGAAGGTCGAGTTCACGAACAGCGTCGCGGTCTGGCTCACGATGAACTCGGTGTCGGCCGCCTGCTGGCCGATGCGGATCCCGAGCTTGCCGTCCATCAGGCTCTGGTCGAACCAGAGCACGTAGAGGCGGGTCGCCGGCAGCGCCTCGATCACGCTCGTCGTCAGCAGGTTGCCCACGTAGTAGCGCGACAGGCCGGTGCCGTGGATGAAGTAGGCGTTGGCGTGGACGGTCGCGCCCTCCCAGCCGGCGATCCGCTCCAGGTTGAGATTGAGCCGCAGGTTCAGCCGGTCCTCCGCGATGGCGCCCCGGCGCAGGCCGCCGACGGGGTTGCCGAGCACGTCGGCGATGTAGGTCAGGCTGTACTCGATGCCGCGCGCCTTCAGCTCCGGGCGGATCCCCAGGGGATCGGCGAGCGGCCCGAGATAGGGCTCGACCGAGCGGACATAGCCGCCCGAGGCCTGGCTCGTCGTCTCGGGCTGGGCCACCGAGGTGCGGGGATCGGCGCCCGCGCCCTCCCGGATCACCGGGATGAGCCGCGGGGCCGCCGGGCCGGCCTGTTGGGCCGCCGCCGGCCCGGCCGCGAGCGCGAGGCAGAGGGCGGTCCGGAGGGAGAAGCGGGACAGGCGCGGGCGGGACATGCGCGGTGGGGATCTGCGGCCGGAACCTTGCAACGAGAGGTCGCATCCTGGCACGGCGCGGCGCCCGCATCCACCGGACGTCTTTCCAGGCGGCGCGCCCTCCCGTAACCCTCAGGCACGATCGGCCTTCAGGAACGCATCATGTCCGAGACCCCCGTCTTCGCGCACGCCGCCGTCGCCGCGCCCCACAGCCTCGCCGCGCAGGCGGGCCGGACAGTGCTCGCGCAAGGAGGCAACGCCATCGAGGCGATGGTGGCGATGGCGGCCTCGATCGCGGTGGTCTACCCGCACATGAACGGCATCGGCGGCGACGGCTTCTGGCTGGTGCGCGACCGGCGCGGCCGGGTGCGCGGCATCGAGGCCTGCGGGCCGGCCGGATCCGGCGCCACCCGCGCGCGCTACCGGGAGAAGGGCTACGACGCCATCCCGGCCCGCGGCCCCGACGCGATGGTGACGGTGGCCGGCGCCGTCGGCGGCTGGCGCCTCGCCCTCGAGCTCTCCCACGCGCTCGGCGGGCGCCTGCCGCTGGACACGCTGCTGGCCGACGCGATCGGCCAAGCCCGCGACGGCGTCCCGGTCTCGCCCTCCGAGGCGCGCTACGTGCCGCAGGAGCTCGACAGCCTGCACGACGCCCCGAACTTCGCCGCGACCTTCCTGAAGGACGGCAAGCCCCTTCCGGCGGGCGAGATCCGCCGCCTCCCGAAGCTCGCCGCCACCCTGGAGCAGCTCGCCCATGCGGGGCTCGCCGACTTCTACCGCGGCGATCTCGGCCGCGAGATCGCCGCCGACCTCGAGCGCCTCGGCGCCCCGGTGACGCGGGCCGATCTCGAGGCCTACCGCGCGGCCGAGCGCGCGCCCCTGACGATCCGGCGGCGCGACGCCACGCTCTACAACTTCCCGCCCCCGACCCAGGGCCTCGCCGCGCTGATGATCCTCGGGATCTTCGACCGGCTCGCCATCGCCGAGGCCGAGAGCGCGGCGCATTACCACGGCCTGATCGAGGCGACGAAGCGCGCCTTCGCGGTGCGCGACGCGGTGGTGACGGATTTCGGCCGGCTGCGGCACGATCCGGCAGCGTTCCTGACGGCCGACGCCCTCGCCCGGGAGGCGGCGCAGATCGACATGCGCCGGGCGGCCCGCGTGCCCCTGCCGGCGCCGGGCCACGGCGACACGGTCTGGATGGGAGCGATCGACAACGACGGGCTCGCCGTCTCCTACATCCAGTCGGTCTACTGGGAATACGGCTCGGGCACGGTGCTGCCGGGCACCGGCATCTGCTGGCAGAACCGCGGCATGTCCTTCTCGCTGGATCCCGCCGCCGTGAACCCGCTGGAGCCGGGGCGGCGCCCGTTCCACACCCTGATCCCGGCGCTCGCCGCCTTCGACGACGGCCGGGCGATGGCCTACGGCAGCATGGGCGGCGACGGCCAGCCGCAATTCCAGGCCCAGATCTTCGCGCGCTACGCCGATTACGGGATGTCGGTGGCCGAGGCGATCGACGCGCCGCGCCTGCTCTACGGGCGGACCTGGGGCGCGCCCTCGCTCAGCGTGAAGGTGGAGGACCGCTTCGATCCCGGCTGCATCGCGGCTTTGCGCCGCCTCGGCCACGAGATCGAGGAGCTCGACGCCCCCTACATCGACTCGCTCGGCCATGCCGGCATGCTGGTGCGCCACCCCCGCGACGGCCGGATCGAGGCGATGCACGATCCGCGCTCGGACGGGGGCGCTTTGGGCCTCTGAGGCGGCGCGCGCCGCCCCGGGATGGGGCCGGCGCGCCGAGGCCCTGACCGGGAGCCTCGACCCTGGGGCCTCAGCCCTGCGGCCACTCCCGGATGTCGACGAAGCGGCCGGCGACCGCCGCGGCAGCGGCCATCGCCGGGGAGACGAGGTGCGTGCGGCCGCGATGGCCCTGGCGGCCCTCGAAATTGCGGTTCGAGGTCGAGGCGCAGCGCTCCAACGGGTTCAGCCGGTCGGCGTTCATGCCGAGGCACATGGAGCAGCCCGGCTCGCGCCAGTCGAAGCCCGCGGCCTTGAGCACCCGGTCGATCCCCTCGGCCTCGGCCTGCGCCTTCACCAGCCCGGAGCCCGGCACCACCATCGCCGAGACCCCGTCATGGACCTTGCGGCCCTCGACCATCCTGGCCACGACCCGCAGATCCTCGATGCGCCCGTTGGTGCAGGAGCCGATGAAGACCCGGTCGAGGGTGATGTCGGTGATCGGGGTGCCCGGCGTCAGGCCCATGTAGGACAGGGCCTGCTCCTTCGACTTGCGCTTGTTCTCGTCGGCGATCGCGGCCGGGTCCGGCACGCGGCCCCGGATCGAGATCACGTCCTCGGGGCTGGTGCCCCAGCTGACGATCGGCGGCAGGGCGGTGGCGTCGAGGCGGACCTCCCGGTCGAACTGCGCCCCCGCATCGGTGACGAGGCTCTCCCAGTAGGCCTGCGCCCGCGCGAAGGCCTCGCCCTTGGGCGCCTTCGGCCGGTCCTTGACGTACGCGAAGGTGGTGGCGTCGGGCGCCACCAGGCCGGCGCGCGCGCCGCCCTCGATCGACATGTTGCAGATCGTCATCCGGCCCTCCATCGAGAGGGCGCGGATGGCCTCGCCGGCGTATTCGATGACGTGGCCGGTGCCGCCCGCGGTGCCGATCTCGCCGATGATGGCCAGGATGATGTCCTTGGCGGTCACGCCGGCCGGCAGGCGGCCGTCCACCGTGACGCGCATGTTCTTCGCCTTCTTCTGCACCAGCGTCTGGGTGGCGAGCACGTGCTCGACCTCCGAGGTGCCGATGCCGTGGGCGAGCGCGCCGAAGGCGCCGTGTGTCGAGGTGTGCGAATCACCGCAGACGATGGTCTGGCCCGGCAGGGTGAAGCCCTGCTCGGGACCGATGATGTGGACGATGCCCTGGCGGCGATCCAGCGCGTCGTAGAACTCGATGCCGAACTCGCGCACGTTGTCGGCCAGCGCCTCCAGCTGCGTGCGGCTCTCCGGATCCTCGATGCCCTTGCTGCGGTCCGAGGTCTGGACGTTGTGGTCGACGACGGCCAGGGTCTTCTCGGGATGGCGCACCCGGCGGCCGGCCGCGCGCAGTCCCTCGAAGGCCTGGGGGCTCGTCACCTCGTGCACGAGGTGGCGGTCGATGTAGAGGAGGCTGGTGCCGTCCGGCTGAACATCGACGACGTGGTCGTCCCAGATCTTGTCGTACAGGGTGCGCGGGTTGGCCATGGCTGTGTTCGCTTGCGGAGGCTGCCGGCGCCTCGCGGGACACCGGACGGTCGAGCCCTTCTGTTTAGGGATTCCGGGCCGGTTTCGAAAGTGGGCGGGCGCGCGGCGCGGCGATGCCTGGGTGGCGCCCGTCGCAGAGATGGGCGACCTCGCCCACCGGTTGACCGCAGCCGCGAGGCATGTACGGGTGTGGTTGCAATTTAATCCGTGGTATATTGCATACAACGAAATTTAATGCTCTTCTGGGGCCGGGAGAAAACGACGAAAGGGAATCCCGGATGGAACGCCACGATCCGCCGGCCGCCAAGTGGTGGCAGCTCAGCTTCGGCATCCTGTGCATGGCGATGATCGCCAACCTTCAGTACGGCTGGACGCTCTTCGTCGATCCCATCGACGCGCAGCACCACTGGGGCCGCACCGCGATCCAGTTCGCCTTCACGATCTTCGTCGCCACCGAGACCTGGCTCGTCCCGGTCGAGGCGTGGTTCGTCGATCGGTACGGCCCGAAGATCGTCGTCTGCTTCGGCGGCGTCATGATCGCGCTGGCCTGGGTGCTCAACGCCTACGCCTCGTCCCTCGTCGTCCTCTACCTCGCGGCCGTGATCGGCGGCATCGGGGCGGGTTCCGTCTACGGCACCTGCGTCGGCAACGCGCTGAAGTGGTTCCCGCATCGCCGCGGCCTCGCGGCCGGCGCGACCGCCGCGGGCTTCGGCGCGGGCGCCGCCGTCACGGTGGTGCCGATCGCCAAGACCATCGCGGCCAGCGGCTACCAGACCGCCTTCCTGTATTTCGGCCTCGGCCAGGGCATCGTCGTGGTGCTGCTGTCCTTCCTGCTGCGCAAGCCGTCGGTGGCGGTGGCGGTGCAGCGCAAGAGCCTGCGCCTGCCGCAGTCGAAGGTCGACCGCACCCCGCGCGAGACCGTGCGCACGCCCGTCTTCTGGGTGATGTACGCGATGTTCGTGATGGTGGCCTCCGGCGGCCTGATGGCGGCGGCCCAGATCGCGCCCATCGCCCACGACTACAAGGTCGCGGACGTGCCGGTGAGCCTGTTCGGGCTGCAGATGGCGGCGCTGACCTTCGCGATCTCCCTCGACCGGATCTTCGACGGCTTCGGGCGGCCGTTCTTCGGCTTCGTCTCCGACAACATCGGCCGCGAGAACACGATGTTCATCGCCTTCTCCACGGCGGCGCTGGCGATCATCGTGCTCACCACCTACGGCGCCAACCCGCTGATCTTCATCTTCGCCACGGCCATCTACTTCGGCGTCTTCGGGGAGATCTACTCGCTGTTCCCGGCGACCTGCGGCGACACCTTCGGCTCGAAATTCGCCACCACCAATGCCGGGCTGCTCTACACGGCCAAGGGCACCGCATCCTTCCTCGTGCCGGTGGCGAGCATCATCTCGGCCCGCTACGGCTGGTCGGCGGTGTTCACGATCATCATCTGCCTCAACGTGGTCGCGGCGGCGCTGGCGATGTTCGTGCTCAAGCCGATGCGGAACCGCTACCTCGCCGCGTCCGAGGCGGCCCCCGCCGCCCGCGAGGCCCAGTCGATCAAGCTCGCCTGAGCCTGATCCCCGGCGCTCCCGCCCGCGGGCGGGAGCGTCGACCGGAACCCGTGCCCGGCCCGGCGCCGGGCACGCCTCCACCCCCTGTCCCGGGATCGGCGGCCGACAGCCCATCGCCCGGCATCGCCGTCTCCGGCAGGCAACGAGGTCGGCATGAACGTACCCGCGATCCTGGCCATCCAGAGCATCCCCTTCGCCGGGCTGGCCCTCGTCCAGAGCAAGCACAAGGATCTGCTCCTGGTGTGCTACATCTGCGCCCTGGGCCTGATCCTCTCCACCATCGCGATCATCGACGATTACTACGGCTTCTCCCCCTTGATCGGGATCTCGGTGGAGGCGCTGCAATAGGGCGATCCGGGTCGCGCGCGGGGCTCCGGGTCGCCGCCCGGCTGGCTATGCAGGCTTTGCAGATCTGATCAGTGGGATGTGGCATACCAAGGTCGATGGTGCGGTGCCATATCCGCTGCATCGCAACCGCCACCAGATCGCTCCGATGACCGCTCTCCTCCTCGCCTCCCTGATCGCCGCGGCCGCCGCCAACATCTCGCTGGTCGCCTACGTGGCCGACCGCCTGAGCCCGACGGACGGCGCCGATGCCGCCTCGCGCGGCTTCTCCGCCGGCAAGGCCGCGCACGCCGCCTGACCGCCGCCGGGCCATCCGCCGCCGTCGTTTTCTTTTGCGGCGCACCATGACGCCGTCGTTCGGCCGGTCCTGCTCGAGGGGCCGGCCGAACGCGTTTCGGGACGTCTCCGCTCCGGGATCCTGCCAGTGAGCGCGTGGCGGCGCTCCGCGCCTCCGACCGGCGCTTGCATCCGGGCGCCGCGAGGGACACAGCACGGAGGCCCGCATGCCGGGCCCAGTGGAGGCTGAACCCGCGTTGACCGACCCCGCCGACATCCTGCTGATCCGGCCGATGCATGCGGCCGTGATCGACGGCCTCGCCAAGGCCTTCACCCTGCACCGTCTCGATACGGCGCCCGACCCGGACGGGCTGCTCGCCGCGGTCGGCCCGCGCATCCGCGGCCTCGCGGTCGGCGCGCAGACCCGGGTCGACGGCGCCCTGATGGACCGGCTGCCGAAGCTGGAGATCGTCGCCAATTTCGGCGTCGGCTACGAGACGATCGACGCGCACGCGGCGGCCTCCCGCGGCATCGTCGTCACCAACACGCCGGACGTCCTCACCGACGAGGTCGCCGACCTCGCCGTCGGCCTCCTGCTGGCGACGCTGCGGCGCATCCCGCAGGCCGACCGCTACCTGCGGGCCGGGCATTGGCCGAAGGCCCCGTTCCCGCTGAGCCCGTCGCTGCGCGGGCGCCGGGTCGGCATCCTGGGTCTCGGGCGGATCGGCCGGGCGATCGCGCGGCGGCTCGAGGGCTTCGGCGTCGAGATCGCCTATCACGGCCGCAACCCGCAGGCGGACGTGCCCTACGCCTACCACCCGACCCTTCTGGGCCTCGCCGAGGCCGTGCAGGTGCTGATGGTGGTGGCGCCGGGCGGGACGGAGACGGTCAACCTCATCGATCGCCCGGTGCTGGAGGCGCTCGGTCCCGAGGGCGTGCTTGTCAACGTCGCCCGCGGCAGCCTCGTCGACGAGGCGGCGCTCGCCGCCGCGCTCCGGGACGGCACGATCCAGGCCGCGGGCCTCGACGTCTTCGCTAACGAGCCGCACGTGCCGGCCGAACTCGCCGCCCTCGACCAGGTGGTGCTGCTGCCCCATGTCGGTTCGGGCTCGCACCACACCCGGGCCGCGATGGGCCAGCTCGTGATCGACAACCTCCTCGCCTGGTTCGCCGGCCGCGGGCCGCTGACCCCGGTGGCCGAGACGCCCTGGACGGCCCGCTCGTGAGGCGGCGCGCGGCACTCGTCGGCCTCGCGCTCCTGGCCGCCGGCCCGGCGGCGGCGCAGGTGCCCGTGCCCGACGCCGTTCCGAACCCCGACGCGGCGCCGGCTCCGGACGCTGCCGTCCCTGCGCCGCCGGCGCCGCCCGAGCCGTCGGCGGCCGGGCGCCTGCCGGACCGGGTCACCGGGGTGCCGGGCACCTGGGACCTCTCGCGCGACGGCACCAACATGCGCTGCGTGATGACGCTCGGCCTCGACAGCGGACCGGCGGGCCGGCGCCTCGGCTTCCCGGCCGGGTGCCGCCGGGCGCTGCCGATCACCGCCACCATGGCCGGCTGGCTGTTCACCGAGGCCGGCGTGCGCCTCGTCGACCGGAACGTGCGGCCCCTGCTGATCTTCACCCGGCGGCCCGACCAGGGCAGCTTCGTCGCCCGCGCCGAGAGCGGCGAGGTCTACAGCCTCGTGCCCCTCGACATCGCGGCGATGCGCCCGGCCGAGCCCGAACCCGCCGCGCCGCCCGCCGCGCCCTCCGCGCCGGACGGCGCGGCAGGCGCTGCGGGCACGCTCCGCCAGCCCGCCGCTCTGCCGGCGGCGGAGGGCGTGCGGCCGGCGCCCGGGCTCTACGCGCTCGACCGCTACCGCGACCAGGACGTCTGCCGGCTCGACCTGGAGGCCGCCGCGGGCGTGCGCCTCCTGCCGGGCTGCCGCGACAGCGGCATCGAGGTGTTCGCCCCGGTCTCGTGGTCCTTCGCCAACGGACGCCTGACCCTGAAGGCGAAGCGCGGCCACACGGTCAGCCTCGTCCCCAGCGGCGAGGGGACCTGGCGGCGCGACCCGGAGACCGGCGCGACCTTCATCCTGCGTCGCCTCGATCCCTGAGCCCGGGCCTCAGCCGACCCGGTCCTGCACCGGCATCATGCGCTCGTGCAGGCCGTCGCGGCGGACCATCACGTGCCAGACGGTCGCCAGGATATGCAGGCCGACGAGCCCGTACACCGCCCATTGGCCGACGAGATGAATCGCGGCGAACGTTTTCTGCAGGCCCTCGTCCTTGGTCAGGCCCGGGATGGTGAACAGCCAGAAATACGGGGTGGCCCGGCCTCCGAAGGCGCTCAGCAGGTACCCGCTCACGGGCATCACCAGGAACACCGCGTAGAGCAGCCAGTGGTTGATCCGGCCGAGCACGGCGAGGGCGGTGGGCATCCGCGGCTCGGGCGGGGCGGGCTGCCGGGCGCGCCAGAGGATGCGGGCGGCGACGAGGGCGAGGAGGGTGAGGCCGACGGACTTGTGGAGCACGAACAGGGGGCCCTTGCTCGGCGCGTCGGGCGCGAGGCTGGTGGCGACCCAGGCCAGAGGCAGGACGGCGGCGACGAGGAGCGCGGTGAGCCAGTGCAGCGCCTGGGAGACCGGATGGTAGCGCGGCATGCCCGAGGCGGTGACATAGGTGGGCGGCATCGGAGTCTCTCCTCCCGGAGGGATCGTTCTCCGTTCACCTAGAGTGCCTTTGGCCGAAGGGGATGCCGGCCCGGCGCATGAAAGCCCCGCCCGACGCAGGTCCAGCGCCGGGCCCGGGGCAGGGATCGCGGGGGACCGGGAATGCGGTCCGTCCGTCGGGCGCCTCCGCGCGGGCCGCGATGTCGCGGGGCGTGGACCTGCGCCGCCGCGGCGCTAGACTTTCGCCGACGCGGCGAAGAACCGCCTCCGGGAATCACGCCATGACCCTTCTGCGACGCGAGGCCCTCGTCCTGATCGGCGCCGCCCTGGCGGGGGGCGCCCGCGCGGCCGGCGAACGGGCCACCGCCTTCGCCTTCGACCGGCCCGAGGGCGGGGCGATGCCGCTCTCCGCCTATGCGGGGCGCCCGATCCTCATCGTCAACACCGCCACCGCCTGCGGCTTCGCCGGCCAGCTCTCCGGCCTCCAGACCCTGTGGACCCGGTTCCAGGACCGGGGCCTCGCGGTGATCGGCGTGCCCTCGCCGGATTTCGGCAACCAGGAGCCCCTCGACGGCCCCGCGATCGCCGAGGCCGCGCGGAAGAACCACGGCGTCACCTTCCCGCTCACCGCCAAGACACGGGTGAAGATGCCGCGCGCGCACCCGTTCTACGCCTGGGCGGCCGAGCAGCGGCCGGGCGAGACGCCGCGCTGGAACTTTCATAAGTACCTCGTCGCCCGCGACGGCAGCTTGGCCGGAGCCTTCGCCACGCAGGTGGAGCCGACCGATCCGCGCGTGATCGCGGCGATCGCGGCCGAGCTCGACAAGGCCTGACGCGTCCCCGGGCCGGCGCGCGGAAGCGGGCCGTTAACCCGCGTCGGCGATGCTTCCCGCACCCGCAGCGGGAGGACGCGCGATGGACCGGATCTATCACGGCCTGGAGACCGGATTGCTCGGCCTCACCCTGGGGCTGGTGCTCGCCGCCTTCACCGCCTTGGCGGTGCCGCGCGAGACCGCCGGCCATCTCGCGATCAGCCTGCCGATGCTGACGGTCACGGCGCCCTGAACCGACGGCCGCGCGCCGGCGGCAGCGCCGCTCGGGACCGGAACCGGGCCGGGTCTCGATCGCGGTCTCGGTTTCGGTCTTGGTCGGCCCCGGAACCGCCTTGACCGGCCGGCGATTTGTCGAGACCACAACCTTCGGTGGTGTCGGTCCTTCGGGGCGACGGGACCGGCAGTCCTGCGGCCGGTCCGGGGCCGGAGGGCTCGGACAAGGGGACCGGGACGTGAGCGCGAAGGATCTGACTGCGCCGCGCCGCCTCGGACGGCCGCCGCGCGGGAGCGAGGGCGAGGCGACGCTGCGCCTCCTGGCGGCGGCCCGGCCGATGTTCCTGGCCCAGGGCCTCGAAGCCGCGAGCCTCGACGCGATCGCGGCGGCGGCCGGCATCTCGAAGAAGACGATCTACGCGCGCTTCGCCTCCAAGGTGGACCTGTTCGAGGCCGTCTGCGTGCGCTTCATCGAGGAGAACGTGCCGGCCATCGAGCGGGTGGCCATCGCGGGCGGACCCGTCGCCGGGCGCCTGCAGCGGGTCGCGCTCGCCCTGCTCGAGGTCGCCCTCACCCCGGATGCCATCGCCATGCGCCGCATCATCGTGGCCGAAGCGGGCCGCTTCCCCCAGCTCGCCCGGCTGCTGAACGATGTCGGCATCGCCCGCGTGCTCTCCCTGGTCGAGCGCTGCCTGGACGAGGGCGCGGAGGCCGGCGAGATCGCAGTCCGGGACGTGCGGCACGCGGCGGAGATGTTCGTGAGCCTGACGGTGCGCGGCTTCATCGACCGCGCCGAGCTCGGGCTTGAGCGGCCCGGCCTCACCCATGTGAAGCGCGAGGCGCTCCGGCGCGCCATCGATTTCTTCCTGCGGGCCTGTCGGCCGGATACCAGCGCCGCGGTCCCGCCGAGCCAGGGCCTGCACGAGGCGCCCTGCCCGCCGGGCGCGGCGTGATCCGGCGGACGGGCAAAAGGAACCGCCCCGGGACCTTTGCATTCTGTCGTCTCGGCACTCAATCGCCCCAGGACAGGATCCGGCCGCCTCGGGCCCGGTCAGGTCGGTGGGGGCGCAGCAAGGACGGCGGCGAATGCGCGGCATCTTGGTACTGGCGACGGGGATCGCCCTCCTGGGAATTGGGACGGCGCCGTCCCGCGCGGGCGAGGAGGAACAGGCCGCCCTGTGCCGGGGCGACGTGATGCGTCTCTGCATGAGCGAGATCCCGGACCGGGGCCGGATCGTCGCCTGCATGAGCGTGAAGCGTGCGAGCCTCAGCCCGGGCTGTCGCGCGGCCTTCGACGGCGGCACGCGCGCCCAGGGCGGGCAGCGGACCGCCCTGCGCTGAGGCGGGATCGGTGCCGGCGGGGGAACGCCGGCCCCTCCCGGACGAGGCGGCGTCTGCGCGCAGCTTAGGCTCGCGACGCCGGGAAGTGCCTATAAAAGAGACGCGCCGGCCCTCGGATCGATGGAACGGGCCGGCGACGAGACCCTTTCCTGAGCATGCTGATCTTCGAATGGGTCGTCGGCGTGCTGTTCGGCGCGGTTCTTCTCGCGTCGCTGGCGCGCCGGGTCGGCGCTCCCTACCCCGCCTTCCTCGCTCTCGGCGGCGTCGCCCTCGCCTTCACTCCGGGGGTCCCGAACCTCGCCCTCGACCCGAATCTCGCGCTGGCGCTGTTCCTCGCGCCCGTCCTGCTGGATGCGGGCTACGACATCTCGCTGCGCGACCTGAAGGCCAATTGGCGCCCGATCGGGGGTCTGGCGCTCGGCGCCGTCGCGGCAACGACGCTGGCGGTCGCCGTGGTGGCGCATCTCCTCGTGCCCGAGATGCCGTTCTCCGCCTGCATCGTGCTGGGGGCCGTGGTGGCGCCCCCGGACGCGGTGGCGGCCCTCTCGGTGCTGCGCCACGTCAACCTCCCCCACCGGCTCACCACCATCCTGCAGGGCGAGAGCCTGCTGAACGACGCCGGCTCGCTCCTGATCTACCGCCTCGGCGTGGCCGCGGTGCTGGCGGGACATTTCGATCCCGCCGAGGTGGCGCCGACCTTCCTGCTCGGGGTCGTCGGCAGCCTGATCGCGGGCCCATGCCTCGCCCGGCTGTTCACCATCGGCGCCCACCGCTTCCCCGACGCGGCGAGCGCCATCGTGATGCAGTTCGTCGCGGCCTTCGGCATCTGGATCCTGGCCGAGCGGCTCGAACTCTCGGGCGTGCTCACGGTCGTCACCTTCGCGATCACGGTGGCGCGCTACAGCCCCGGCATCACCACGCCGCGCACCCGCATCATCTCCTACGCGGTCTGGGACACCGCGGTGTTCGTGCTCAACGTGCTGGCCTTCGTGCTGATCGGGATCCAGATCGGACCGATCCTCGAGCGGCTCACGGGGGCCGACCGCGCCACGGCCCTGATGCTCTCCGCCGCCGTCTTCGCCACCGTCGTGCTGGTGCGCATCCTCTGGGTCCTGCCGGCCAACAGCCTGCGCGGGCGCGGGCGGACGTCGGGCGCCGACGCCTCGATCGGCCTGCGGCCGGCCTTCGCGGTCGCCTGGGCGGGCATGCGCGGGATCGTCACCATCGCCACGGCCCTCGCCCTGCCGTCGGGCTTTCCGAAGCGCGACCTCATCGTCTTCGTGGCCTTCTGCACCGTGCTGGGCACCCTCGTGGTGCAGGGCCTGACGCTGAGCCCGCTGCTGCGCTGGCTGCGCCTGGAGGATGACGACCTGGTCGGGCGCGAGACCGGCCAGGCGCGCGCCGACGCCTATGCGGCGGCCCTCGATAGCCTCGGCGACGCGGCGGACGACAGCGTGGCGGCCCTGCGGGCCGAGTTCGCGGCGGCGCTGAAGGAGGCCGAGAGCCACGAGGAGGGCCTCGCGCCCGAGAGCCTGCCCTCGGACGCCGCCCGGCGCCGGGCGATCGCGGCCGCGCGCGACACGGTGCTGCGCCTGCGCCGCGAGGGCCGCATCGGCGACGACGCCTATTACAGGCTGGAAGAGGAGTTCGACTGGGCCGAGTTGAACGCCACGCCGCGCGCGGAGGCCTGAGGCTCGCCGATCAGCCGGGCATAGGCGGCCTCGGCCACGCCGTAGCTCCCTTCCGTCAAGGCCGCGAGGCCGGTGCGGTCGAGGATCAGGATCCGCTTGCGCCGCCCGCGGATCAGGCGCGCGCCCTCTAGTGCCTGGAGCGCGAGGGTCACCCCGGCGCGGCGGGTGCCGAGCATCATCGACAGGAAGGCGTGGGTCAGCGGCAATTCGTCGACGCCGAGCCGGTCGTGGCACATGAGCAGCCAGCGCGCGAGCCGCCCCTCGAGGTTGAGCGCGGCCTGCGCGAAGACCGCCTCGCCGAGTTGCAGCATCTGGGTGTGGATGTAGGCGAGCAGCCGGGCCCGCAGGGTTCCGCTGCTGGCCAGGACCGCCCGCAGATCGGGAGCCGCGACGAGCCAGCCCTCGCCCGGCATCTGCACCGTGCAGGCCTGCGACAGCCGGGCATCGCCGAGGAGCACCGGCGCGGCGCCGACGAGCCCTTCCGGCCCCACCACGTCGAGCTCGACCCGGGTTTCGCGGTGCACGAGGGCCAGGGAGGCGAAGCCGGATTCGATGAAGCAGCAGTTCGACACCGTCTCGTTCGGGACGAGGAGGGCGGCCTGCGCCGGGAGCGAGACCCGGCGCAGATGCGGCGCGAGCAGCGCGAAATCGGCCGGAGGGAGGGCGCGCAGGAGCCGGTTCCGGAGCCGCGCCTGCTGGGGCAATCCGTCACCCATCCGATCGGGCTCGGGCGAAAGCTCGATCATCCTCTCCACCGATGTTCTCTTACCGGGCCATCAGAGGTCTTAATCGAATGCGAAGCACATCGAACAGGCGTGAATTGTCAGCATGAACAACTGAAGACCTGATCCATGTTAAACCTCAAGCCATTCTTGCCTCCTTGGTTCGGTATCGAACAGAAGCACCTCCGCCTCTGGCGCGGCGTCTGTCGCCTTCCTAGAAACTGCGGCATGACACTATCCAGACGCGTCAATCGTTCATTCACGGCGTGCAACGGGGGCGGGCGCAGGGCCGCCGGCCACGCGTGAACCCGTGATGCGGCTCTCGGATCCCCATAGCCTTGCCGCACCGGCGTTCGGAGACCCGGAGCCCGGATCCGTGGGCGACCGCCACGATCCGGGCTCCGGGGCAGGCCCGGCGCACCCGCTGCCCGATCTCGGGCTCCCGGGCGGCGAGGGGCTCGGCACGGATCTTCCCCTGATACGCAAGCTCGCGCATTTCGTTCCGCTGACGGAGGCCGACCGCGCCGCGCTGGCGCGGGCCTGCGGCCGGCCACGCGGGATCGCGGGACAGACCGAGCTGGTGCGGCAGGGCGCCCTGGCGGATTCGGCCGTGGTGGTCCTGCGCGGTTTCGCCTGCCGCGTCCGTCATCGTCCGAGCGGCGCCTGCCAGATCCTGGCCTATCTGCTGCCGGGCGACCTCTGCGAACCGGACCTCGCCTTCGCCCAGCCGATGGACCACGTCCTCAGCACGCTCTCGACCTGCACGGTGGCGCGGATCCCGCGCGAGACCTTCCTGACGCTGCTCGAGATGCATCCGAACATCGACCGGGCCCTCCGCCTGTCGCAGACCGTCGATGCCGCCATCGCCCGGGAATGGCTGGTGAGCCTCGGGCGCCGCTCGGCCCGCGAGCGTCTCGCCCACCTGTTCTGCGAGTTGCTGGTGCGGCTGCAGGCGGTCGGGCTCGCGGGCTCGGATTCCTACGAGCTGCCCCTGACGCAGGTGAACCTGTCGGACACCCTGGCGCTGACGAGCGTGCATGTGAACCGGACGCTGCGCGAGATGCGCCGCGAGGGTCTGATCGAGCTGAAGGGCCGGCGCTTCGTCATCCGCGACATGGAGCGCCTGCGGGCGATCGCCGAATTCAACGACGCCTATCTGAGGCCCGCCGCCGCCCTGCCCCAGGCCCTCGGCTGAGCGGCGGGGCCCGTCAGGCCCGTGCGGCGAGCCGCGCCTCGATCGCGTCCCAGACCGAGACCGCGAGATCCGGCCCGCCGAGGCGGCGGATCGCCCGGATGCCGGTGGGCGAGGTGACGTTGATCTCGGTCAGGTGCCCGTCGATCACGTCGATGCCGACGAGGATCAGGCCGCGCCGCCGCAGCTCGGGCCCGATCGTCGCGCAGATCTCGCGCTCGCGCTCGGTGAGCTCGGAGGCGTTGGCCGCGCCCCCCCGCACTAGGTTCGAGCGGATGTCGTTGAGGGCCGGCACCCGGTTGATCGCCCCCATCGGCTCCCCGTCGACGAGGATGATGCGCTTGTCGCCCTCGGTGATCTTCTCCAGGAAGCGCTGGATCACCCAGGCCTCCCGGAAGGTGGTGGCGAAGAGATCGTACATCGAACCGAAATTCGGGTCGGTCTCGGCGACGCGGAAGACCGCGGCGCCGCCGTGCCCGTGCAGCGGCTTCATCACGACGGTGCCGTGCTCGCGCCGGAAGGCCTCGATCTCCGCCTTGTCGCGGCTGATCAGGGTGGGGGGCATCAGCTCGGGGAAATCGAGGACGAAGAGCTTCTCGGGGGCGTTGCGCACCTCGGCCGGGTCGTTGACCACCAGCGTCCGCGGGTGGATCCGCTCCAGCATGTGCGTGGCCGTGACGTAGGCCATGTCGAAGGGCGGGTCCTGGCGCATCAGCACCACGTCGGCCTCGGCGAGATCGATGCGCTCGATCGGTCCGAGGCTCGCATGCGCGCCCTCGACGTCCCGCACCGTCAGGGACTCCACCCGCGCGACGACGCGCCGCCCCTGCAGCGAGAGCCGGTCGGGCGTGTAGTAGAGCAGGCGGTGCCCCCGCGCCTGCGCCTCGAGCAGCAGCGCGAAGGTGGTGTCCCCGGCGATCTTGATCGCCTGGATCGGGTCCATCTGGACAGCCACGGTGAGGGCCATGAGCGGGGCCTTGTCGGATCTGCGCCGCGGCGCGGGGGTCGGACCCGCGCGGGCGCGGAGCGCGGGCGCGCGGGGAGAGGCGAGACGGAGGTGCCGCCGGCCCCTCCGGGGTCCTGAGATGGGAACCGCCGATCGGGATTGCACCCGGCGGGATCGGCTCGTGTCCTGCGGGGCCGGAGGCGGCCGCCGACCGCTCGGCGCGAGGGGCTCGCGCGGGGACGGGCATGCCGCCCATCGGGACGGTGCGCGCAGGCCGCGAGAGCCGGAGGACGCGAGGGCGGCCGACCCGAAGGGGCCGGGTTAGGAGCGCCTCACACCAAACCCCCGATCAGCGGGAGCCCTCCCGCCGTCTGCAGCCTCTGCACGCGTCGGCGCGGCGACGGTTCGCGGGCGGCTCCGATCGGCTCCTATTCCTCGGGCATCGACTTGCTGCCGGTCCGGCGGTCGTAATCGCCGATGGCGGAGCGGCACTCGGGCGAGAGGCGCTTGCGGTTGCGCGTCATGCAGCGCTCGGCATCGGGGCTGTTGGGATCGACGCCGGCGCAGAGCCGGAAATAGTCGTTGGCGCAACCGAGCTGCAGGCCCTGATCGTCGCGCTGGGCCTGGGCCGGCGCCGCCGCGAGGATCGTGAGCGCGAGCGGCAGGAGGCCCAGGGACAGGATCGTGCGGGCCGCTGCCGAGCGCGGGAATCGTGCCGTGTCCAATCGCATCCAGCCGTGTCCTTGCATGTTCGATGGCGAAGTTCGTGCGTGGCCCGGCATATCGGGCCGCAGCGCCGGTAGGCAAGCGTCAGGATAGCGCGGCGGTTCCGGGCCGCGGTGCCGGGTTCGACCGCCGGCGGAGCCGGTGCCCGGGCGGGGATCCGGGCCTGCCAAGAAAATGGCCCCGCCCCAGGATCGGGTGCGGGGCCAGTCTTAGGGAGGAAACGCCCGCCATGGGCTGAGAAGCCGATGCAAGCGCCGCGCCAGCACGCCCCGAAGCCCCGTCCGCGCGCCGGCCGGAGGTCGCCGGGGCGGGCCGCGATCCCGGCGGGGTGGCGCCTCCGCAACGTCGGCGGACGCGGTCGACGCCCGCGATCCGCCGGGGCCGGGCCATCAAGCTTCCGTTAACCACCGCATGCTGATCTGCCGCCATCGCTCTTGCCGACGCCCTTCGAGGGGCCCGGGCGACCTCGTCCGGATCGCCGACAGGTGCCAGAATGCTGCTCTCGTCCTACCTCGCCCTGCCCCCGACCCTCCCGCGCCCGGCCAACGAGGAAGTCGCGCCGCGGCGGCCCGCGGCGCGCCCCGCGACGATCGTGCCGTTCCCGGCGGCCCAGCGACCGCGCATCCGGCGCGAGGCCGGGGGGCATCGCGGCGAGATCCTGCTGTTCCTCGGCGTGCGCTACGAGCGCCGGGCCTCCTGAACCCGTATTCCTCCCGCGGGGCGCGGCGCCCGGACGGAGAGCTGAGCGAGACGGTGGCCATGGCCGAGACCGCGCCTGAGGCAAAGGGTGGGAGCGCCGGCGCGGCTTCGCGGATGGCTGCCGGATCCGTGCTCGCCGCGCTGCTGACGCTGCTCGCGGCCTGCGCGCAGGAAGGCGATTTCGGCCGGCCGCGCGCGGGCGCCTGGAACGCCCTGGTCGACACCACCGGCACGATCGCGGCGCATGAGCGCGGCGAGCCCGCTTCGCTCGCCCCCTTCACCGACGACGAGGCCGCCCTGCGCGACCGCGCCTGGCGCTTCCTGATGCCGGCCGCGCCGCGGGCGGCGTTCCTCGACGCGGCGGCGAACCTCGCGCGGGCGCGGGTCGTGCCGCCGGGCTGGTTCCCACAGGATCCGGCCGCCTATCTCGAGGGTCTCACCGCGGGGCCGGTGCAGTCGCCCGTCCCGCTCTACCGGCGACTGGCGGACGACGCGGTGGCGGATGCGCGCCTGGTGGCGCCCTTCGGGGACATCGCCGCCCGGGTGATCGCGGCCGATGCGCGCCGCCTGCGTGCCCTGCCCCTCGCGCGGACGCTCGACGACTGGGACGTGCGGCGGGCCGCCCTGCGGGTCGCCGAGAACCGCTGCCTGATCGCCTGGGTCCGTCTGGAGACGGGCGCGCGGATCGGCCGCTACCGTTACGCCCTGGAGCACCTGTTCGCGGCGCTGCCCGCGGCGGAGGCGGTGCAGGCCGAGCGGGCGGTGACGGACTTCGCCGCCCGGCGCGGCCTGCTCGACCCCCTGCTGCCGCCGGACGCCGCCGCCCGCTGCGGGCTCGTCCCCGCGGGACAGCCGGCGGCGGAGCGCCTCGGCCCGCTGGTGGTGAAGGACTGACCCGGCCCGGCGGCGCCGGGTGGGACGTGTCCCGGGCCCAGACCGCCGCGAGGGCTGATGCCGCGGCGAAACGCGGATCCGGCCCCGTCGTCGCCAAGGTGCGATCCCGGGCCGAGCCGGATCCGGCGGACGAGGTTCTAGCCGCGCTTGCCCTTGGTGGTCTGGCTCGCCTGATAGGCGTCGATCGCACGGCGGCAGTTCTCCGAGAGCTGCTTCCAGTTCTTCTCGAAGCAGGCGTCCAGGGCCGGATCTTCCGGAGCGAGGTTGCCGCAATAGTTCAGATAATCGCCGGTGCAGTATTTCTTCAGGGTCTCGTTGCCGCGCTTGGTCTGCTGCGCCGCGGCCGGCAGGACGAAGGCGGCACCCAGGGCCAGGGCGACGATCGTACGCTTCAACACCATGGTGGCTGGTTCCATTCGTGCGAGTCGGGAGGAGATGACGCTGCGATGATGCCTTCGCGTGGTCGAAACAAGGCATCGTCGCCGTGATTCGCGCGGGCGTCCTGCATTCTCGGCAGGCCTGATGGAGGGCAAACGTCGGGAGGGCAAGACTGCGGGAGAGCGGAAGTCGGGAGGGCAGGACGTCCGGACGGGATGCCCGGACGGCGCGGAGCGGCCCGCTCGCATCCGCGAGGGCCGGCCGTCCGTCGGGAGAGGAATGCCTGGACCCCGGCGCGGGTTCAGCGGCCGGCCGAGACCACGGGCGAGAAGCTGCCGACGGCGGGCATGCGCTCGCGCCGGGTCAGGGCATCGGCGACCTCGCCGATGCGGGCCCGGAGCTCGGCGTTCTCGCGCTCGACCTCGGACCCGCGCGCCGACAGGGCCTGGGCCAGCGCGTCCTCGGCCGCCGCGAGGCGGTGGCGGAGATCCGCCCGCTCATCGGCTCCCGGATCGGCCCCGGCGGCCTCGGACGCCGGCACCGCGCGCCGCGCGGCGAGCAGCCCTTCGAGCAGGTCGGCATGCGCCTCCTCCAGGGCGCGCAGGGTGGCGAGGCTCAGCGACCCGTCGGCGCGCGCCGTCTCCAGCTCGGCCTCGAGGCGGGCCTTGTGCGCGAGACCGTCGGCCACCGCCGCGCTGCGCCGGTCGAGTTCCTGGGCGAGGCGGGAGACCTCCATGGCGCGGGCGCCGATCTCGGCCATGTCGGCGTGCCGCTTGGCCCGCACCGCCTCCACGGTGCGCTCCAGGCGTCGCTGCTGGACGGCGAAGCGCGCGCGCAGGAAATCGCGCTCGGCGGCGATCTCGGACGGGGCCAGCGGCAACAGAGCCTCCGCCCGACGCCGGGCGAGGCGCGCGGCGCGCGCGTTGAGCACCGGCAGGAACAGGAGGCCGAACAGGCTCGCGGCCAGGAAGCCGAGAGCGAAGATCATCAGGGTTTCGATCACGCCTTGGGACCGCTCGTCGATCGCGCCGGGCGGCCGGGCCCGGCGCGGCCCGGGGCCGGGCCGGGCCTCATTCTAGCCGAAGCAGGTTGCCGGGGGCCAGCCCGGTCTGGACGGGCCGATACTGGGCCGTGACCCGCAGATCCGGAGAAAGACCTGCGCGCTACCTTGGCCCCGGCGAGCGTCTGCCTTGCCGAACCGGCCATCCCCCCGGCGAACCCCGGTGCCGGAAGGCCATGGGCGCGTCGACCTCGGCCCGCAAAAGGGCTCAGAACGGGTTCCAGGTCGGCTGGTCGGTGAATTTCAGGTAGCCGACATTGATGCCGAGGCGGGCTCCGACGCCGGTGCGGATCGGCACGACCACGATCTTGCCGTTCGTCACCGCCGTCATGCCGAAGCCGCCGACGAGATAGGCCGAGCCGTCCACTCCGCCGAAGCGGCGGTACAGGCTGCGCACGGCCGGCAGGTTGTAGACGAGCATCATCGTGCGCGCGCCCTCGCCGCCGAGGTCGAAGCCGAGCGAGGGGCCCTGCCAGTAGACCCGGCGCTGGCCGGCATTGCGGGTGTAGAGCGTGCCCTCGCCGTAGCGCAGGCCGCCGACGATGGCCCCGGAGGCCTCCTGGCCCAGGATGTAGCCGTTGGGCTCGCCCCAGCGCCGGGTCGCCTCCTCGACGGTGAGGGCGAGCCCGCGGGAGACGGAGCCGAAGAAGCGATGCCCGCTCTCGACGATCTCGCCGGGGCGGAAGGAATCCGGCATGCCCGGATCGTCGCCGGGGCGCGCCTCGGACGGTCCCGCCCCGAGGGCGAGGCCGGCGGCGAGCGCGGCGAGGCCCGACAGGACGCGGCGCCGTCCGGCGCGGTGATGCTCTGGTGCCATGGTGCTTCCTCCTCGGCGCCGTCCCGGCCCGACCGCCCTGCCCGCCTGACCGCCCTGCCCGGCTTGCGCGGCCATCTTGCCCCGTCACTTCGCCCGGCCCAATCGCCCGATCGCCGCGCCCGGCAGTCGATTCGGCCGCGCGATTGCGGCAAACCGGCGGTCGCGATCCGCGACCGGTTGGCGCCGGGCCCTCCCGCCGCCGGATCGGCGTCATCACGGCGGAACGGAGTGAAAATGTGGTTAACGCGCCGTAGCCTCCGGGCCCTCCCGCTGCTGGCGATCCCCGGGCCGGCCCTGGCGGAGCCGCCCGCCGCGGCGCTGGCGCTGCGCGGCTTCGATCCGGTGAGCTATTTCCTGCCCAGGGGCCCGCAGGCCGGGCTCGCCCGCTTCGAGACGCCGTGGCGGGGTCTCGCCTGGCGCTTCGTCTCGGGCGCCAACCGAGCGGCCTTCCTGGGCGCACCGCAGGTCTACGCGCCGCGGCTGGGCGGCTACGACGCGGCGGGCGTGCTGGTCGGGCGGCGGGTCGACGCCGACCCCCTCGTCTTCGCGCTCGTCGGCGAGCGGCTCTACCTGTTCCGGGATGACGCGCGCCGCGCGCGCTTCCTCGCCGACCTCGCGGAGCAGCCGGACCTGGTCGCGCGCACGGAGGCGGCCTGGTCCCGGCTCGACCGGCCGGGGCGCGATTAGGGGGCCGTCCGCCGAGGCGCCGCCCGGCGCGCCTCAGGCCGCGCGCACCGGCAGGGCGAGGCGCGGGGCGAGGCGCGGGTCGGCGAAGGCCGCGAAGGCGCCGTTGCGGTAGCCGGCGGCGAGCCCCCCATAGGCGATCGCCCGGCCGGCCGGCGTCACCACGCAGCCGCCCGCGGTGGTGACGATGTGGTCGCCCGCCGCCGTGTCCCACTCCATGGTCGGGCCGCAGCGCACGTAGAGATCGGCCTCCCCCGCCGCGAGCAGCCCGAACTTCAGGGCGGAGCCGACCGCGCGCTCCTCGGCGATGGGCAGGGTGGCGAGGCAGGCCGCGGTCTCGGGGTCGCCGTGCCGCCGGCTGCCCAGCGCCACGAGGCCCGCCTCCGGCAGCGCGCGCGCGCGGACCGGCCGCGGGCCGCCCGGCCGGCTGTCGATGACGGGCGCCTCGAAGCAGGTTCGGCCCGCGTGCCAGACCCGGCCGAGACCCGGCGCGGCGAGCGCCGCCGCGACCGGCCGCGCGCCCGCGATGAGGGCGATGTTGACGGTGTATTCCGGGCTGCCCGCGAGGAACTCGCGCGTCCCGTCGAGGGGATCGACGAGGAAGAAGTGGCCGGCCGGCGCCACGTCGCGGCAGGTCTCCTCGGCGATCACGGGCAGGCCCGGGAAGCTCTCGGCGAGGGCGGCCAGGATCAGCGCCTCCGCCTCCAGATCGGCGACGCTCGCGGGGGATCCGTCGGCCTTGAGGCTGTGGCTGCAGCCGTGGCGGTGATGGTGGCGCAGGATCTCGCCCGCCGCGCAAGCGATCTCGGCGAGGCGCAGGGCGACGGTCCCGGGATCCTCGCCCGTCTCCGCCGCCGTCCCGGATGCCGCCGCGCCCGCCATGCCCCCGTCATGCCCGAGGGGCGGTCCGGTGTCGAGCCGGCGCTTTCCAAACTTCGCGCGGGACTCTATCCGTGCAGCCCGAGACCTGATGTGAGACACCCGGCGAACCCGCCTCGCGACCCGTGTGGGAGCCGCGCGGCCGACGGCACGGCGGGGCCGGATCATCCGAAACGCCCGGAGCGTGCCATGACCACCGTGAACCTCGAAGCGCTCGACCTCTCCGCCCTGCTCTGCTCGCGCGTCTGCCACGATGTGATCAGCCCGGTCGGCGCGATCGTGAACGGGCTCGAGGTTCTGGAGGACGACCAGGACGAATCGATGCGCGAGTTCGCCCTCGACCTGATCCGCAAGAGCGCGCGCCACGCCTCGGCCCGGCTGCAATTCGCCCGCATCGCCTTCGGGGCCGCCGGCTCCGCCGGGTCCTCGATCGATCTGGCGGATGCCGAGAAGGTCTCGCGCGGGATGTTCGCCGACGAGAAGACCCAGCTCACCTGGAGCGCGCCGCAGGCGCTGTTCCCGAAGAACAAGGTCAAGCTGCTGCTCAACCTCGTGATGCTCGCCACCGCGGCGATCCCGCGCGGCGGCCTGATCGACGTCAAGGTCAGCGGCGAGGGCGACGCCCCGACGCTGCTCCTGGTCTCCAAGGGCTCGCACGCCCGCATCCCGCCCCACGTCGAGGCGCTGATGGCCGGGACCTCGGAGACCGGCACCGTCGATGCGCACGGGATCGTGGCGTACTATGCCGGGCTCGTCGCCCGCGCCGCGGCGATGCAGGTGGCCTTCTCGATCGAGGGCGACACGGTCACGATCCGCGCCGAGCCCGCCGCCGTCCCGGCAGCCCCGGAGGCGCCCGCCGACGCGCCGGAGGAGGCGCGCCCCTCCGACAGCGAGCCGTCGGACACCGCGCTGGCCTGACGCCGCCGCCAATCCGCAAGCACATCTCGGCCCGGCGCGACGCCCGCCCGGCCCGATACTGCTTCAGCGCCCGCGTCCGCACCGCGATCAAGAGGATTGCGGGACCGATCCGGGCCTGTAATCCATCGCCGGGTCGGGCCAGGAATGACAGGAACTGTCGCTTCGGCCCGCAACGCATCGGAAATTTGCAACGCTTTCCTAACCCGCCGGCCTCACAGTGACGCTTGAACCGACGACAGGTCGGTCATGAGTTCGAGTGTCGCCGATGGACGATCTGCTGCGTGAGTTCCTGACCGAGAGCAGTGAGCATCTCGACACCGTCGATACCGAGCTCGTTCGGTTCGAGCAGGATCCGAACAACGAGACGATCCTGCGGAACATCTTCCGCCTGGTGCACACGATCAAGGGCACCTGCGGCTTCCTCGGCCTGCCGCGCCTCGAGGCGCTGGCCCATGCCGCCGAGACCCTGATGGGCCGCTTCCGCGACGGGCTGCCCGTCAGCGGCGCCTCGGTCAGCCTGATCCTCGCCACCCTCGACCGGCTGAAGGCGATCCTGGCCGATCTGGAGATCGCCGGCACCGAGCCCGCCGGCTCCGACGACGACCTGATCCACGCCCTCGAGCGCATGTCCCTCGGGGAGGCGCCCGCCCCGGTCGCCGCGCCCGCCCCCGTGGCCGCTCCCGCCATCGTGCTGCCGCCGCCCGTCGAGCGCGAGCTCAAGCCCGGCGAGGTCAGCCTCGAGGATCTCGAGGCCGCCTTCAATGCCGCGCCCGGCCCGGAGGACGAGCCGGCCCCGCTTCCCGCCCCGAGCGCCGCCGCGCCGGCCCGCCCGGCCCCCGCGCCCGCCCCGGTCGAGGCGGCGCTCCCGGCGGCGTCCCGCGGCGAGGCGCCCGCGCCGGCCGCCTCCGAGGGCGAGGGCCCGGCCAAGGTCCAGACCATCCGGGTCAACGTCGACACCCTCGAGCACCTGATGACGATGGTCTCGGAGCTGGTGCTGACCCGCAACCAGCTCCTCGAGATCGCCCGCCGCCACGAGGATTCGAGCTACAAGGTGCCGCTGCAGCGGCTCTCGCACGTCACCGCCGAGCTGCAGGAAGGCGTGATGAAGACGCGCATGCAGCCGATCGGCAACGCGTGGCAGAAGCTGCCGCGGGTGGTGCGCGATCTCTCGGGCGAACTCGGCAAGCAGATCGACCTCGTGATGGTCGGCGCCGAGACCGAACTCGACCGCCAGGTCCTCGACGTGATCAAGGACCCGCTCACCCACATGGTGCGCAATTCCGCCGATCA
This sequence comes from Methylobacterium sp. HJ2, assembly GCF_056431005.1. NCBI lineage: Bacteria > Pseudomonadati > Pseudomonadota > Alphaproteobacteria > Hyphomicrobiales > Methylobacteriaceae > Methylobacterium > Methylobacterium sp. HJ2. The sequence continues at coordinate 311,463 of NZ_JBWJYM010000002.1, forward strand.
CGGCCTGGAATCGACCGCCGTGCGCGTGGCCGCCGGCAAGCCCGCGCGGGGCACGATCCGGCTGGCCGCCTACCACGAGGGCGGCACCATCACGATCGAGATCGCCGACGACGGCAAGGGCCTGGATCTGGCCGCCATCCGCCGCAAGGTGGTGGAGCGGGGTCTGGCCGGCCAGGCCGACGTCGAGAAGATGACCGACGCCCAGGTCTCGAAGTACATCTTCGATGCCGGCTTCTCGACGGCGGCGGCCGTCACCTCGGTCTCGGGCCGGGGCGTGGGCATGGACGTGGTCAAGACCAACATCGAGACCATCGGCGGCGTCATCGACATCAACACCCAGGCGGGCCGCGGCACCACCTTCACCATCAAGATCCCGCTGACGCTGGCCATCGTGGCCGCGCTGATCGTGCGGGCGGGCGAGAACCGCTTCGCCCTGCCACAGGTGGCGGTGCTGGAGCTGGTGCGCGTCGACGCCGCCTCGGCCCAGACGATCGAGCGCATCAACGGCGCGCCGGTGCTGCGCCTGCGCGAGCGGCTCCTGCCCATCGTCACGCTCACGGGCCTGCTCGGCCTGGATGCGGGCCAGACCCAGTCGGGCTTCGTGGTGGTGGCCCAGGTCGGGCGCCAGCGCTTCGGCATCCTCGTCGACGAGGTCTTCCACACGGAGGAGATCGTCGTGAAGCCGATGTCCTCCAAGCTGCGCCACCTGCCCCTGTTTGCCGGAAACACCATCCTGGGCGACGGCGCCGTCGTGCTCATCGTCGACCCCAACGGCATGGCGCGCCAGGTCAGCCAGAGCACGCAATCGGGCCAGATCCCGGCCGAGGCCGAGGCGGAGGAGATCGAGGCGGGCGAGGCCAAGACCACGCTGCTGGTGTTCAAGGGCGGCAACGGCGCCTTCAAGGCGGTGCCGCTCTCGCTGGTGACGCGCCTGGAGGAGATCGACGCCGCCAAGGTCGAGTGGCTCGGCGGGCGCCCGCTGATCCAGTACCGCGGCCGGCTGATGCCCCTGGTGGTGGCCGACGAGGCCATCCAGATCCGCAGCGAGGGCAGCCAGGCCCTCGTGGTGTTCTCCGACGGCGAGCGCGCGATGGGCCTCGTGGTCGACGAGATCGTCGACATCGTCGAGGAGCGCCTGGACATCGAGATCTCGGCGGAGCGCTCGGACCTGATCGGTTCGGCCGTGCTGCGGGGCCGCGCGACCGACATCATCAACATCGCCCACTTCCTGCCGCTGGCCTACGACGACTGGGCCCGGGGCCCGCGCCGCCCGGAGACCCGCGCGCGCACCCTGCTCCTCGTGGACGACTCGGCCTTCTTCCGCGACATGCTCACGCCCGTGCTCAAGGCGGCGGGCTACAGCGTGGTCGCGGCGGCGAGCGCCGAGCAGGCGCTGTCGCTGATGCAGGGCGAGGCCCGCATCGACGTGGTCGTCACCGACCTGGAGATGCCGGGCCGCAGCGGCTTCGACCTCGTCGCCGCCATGCGGGGCACGGGTTCGGCGCTGACGAGCCTGCCGGTGATCGGCCTATCGGGCGCGGTCGGCACCGAGATGGTCGAGCAGGCCCGCCGCCTCGCGATCTCGGACATCGTGGCGAAGTTCGACCGGTCCGGCCTGATCGCCGCGCTCGGCGAGATAGAGGCCCCCACCGCCCGGGCGGCCTGACCGCACGCGGCGCGGGGCGCTCCCCCCCGCACCGCCTCGTAATTTTCTGTCCGCGCCTCCCCGCGATCCCGCTCACCGGACGACACACCCATGATGCAGCCTGCCAACAGCAACGGCGCGGCCAGGAGATCCCAGGACGCCGACAAGGAGGCCCTGAAGGACGCCGTGCACGAGTTCGTCACGGTCTTCGTCGGGGAGACCATGTTCGGCCTCGCGATCAACCGCGTGCACGACGTCTTCATCCCGACCGGGATCACGCCGGTGCCCCTGGCGCCGCCCGAGATCGTCGGCCTGCTCAACCTGCGCGGCCGCGTGGTCACGGCGATCTGCCTGCGCCGGCGCCTCGGCATGGCCCCGGCCGAGACGCAGGGGTCCGGGATGGCGATCGGCCTGGAGCAGGCCGGCGAGACCTTCGGCCTCGTGGTCGACGGCGTCGGCGAGGTGATGAAGCTCGGGCCCGACACCCACGAGCCGGTGCCGATCAACCTCGACGCCCGCTGGCGCGACCTGACGCTGGGGGTCCACCGCCTCGACGGCCGTCTCCTCGTCATCCTCGACGTGGACGGCCTCCTGAAGTTCGGGGCCGAGCGCCCCGAGGCCAGCGCCGCCTGAGCGGATTCCGGGAGCCCCGCCCATGAAGACCTGCCTCATCGTCGACGATTCCGCCGTGATCCGGAAGGTCGCCCGCCGCATCGTCGAGACGCTCGGCTTCAACGCCGCCGAGGCCGAGGACGGTTCGGACGGCCTCGACATCTGCAAGACGGCGATGCCGGAGGCGATCCTGCTCGACTGGAACATGCCCAAGGTCGACGGCTACGCCTTCCTCCAGGCCGTACGCCAGATGCCCGACGGAGACCGCCCGAAGATCCTGTTCTGCACCACCGAGAACGATGTCGGCGCCATCGCCCGGGCGCTGCGGGCGGGCGCCGACGAGTACATCATGAAGCCCTTCGACCGGGACATCCTCACGGCCAAGCTCGAGCAGGTCGGCGTCGTCGCGGTCGACGCCCTCCCCGCCTGAGCGAGGCCCGGATCCGTGATCCGCAAGGGCACGATCGGATCCGGAGCGAGACGACCCGAGGCGTCGGCACGACGCCTCCTCTGCCCGGGCTCGACCCGTACGCGCCCGAACGCGGGTCCGCGCGGTCGGCCCTTTCGTCAACGACCCGTGACCGAGGCGTGACCCCATGTTGGCATCCCCCGCGAATCTCGCGCCGCGCCCCGTGCCGAAGGCGCCGGGCACGGCCGCCCCGGGCGGCGTGGGCCAGCCGGCGCCGGGCCTGATCCGGGTGCTGATCGCCGACGATTCCGCCGTGGTGCGCGGGCTCGTCGCCCGCTGGATCGGCGAGGCCGGGTTCAACGTGGTCGGCACCGCCTCGAACGGCCGCATCGCCCTCGAGATGATGAGCCGCCACGACCCCGACGTGGTGCTCCTCGACATCGACATGCCGGAGCTCGACGGCACCGAGGCATTGCCCCGGATGCTCGCCGCGAGCCCCGGCCTGCAGGTCGTGATGATGTCGACGCTGACGACCCGCAATGCCGACATCTCGTTGAAATGCCTCGCGCTCGGCGCCGTCGACTACCTCGCCAAGCCCGAGAGCAATCGCGGCGTCACCACCTCCGACGCCTTCCGGGCCGATCTCGTCGAGCGGGTCCGCCTGTTCGGGGCGGTTCGCGCCCGCGGTCGCAAGCCCGTGCCGGCCAGCGCACCCGCCACCGCCCCGGTCAGCGTCCCGGCCCCCGGCGCCGCGGCGGCCCCGCCCCCGCTCTCGCGACTGTCCGCGCCCTTCACCCTGCGCCCGAAGGCGCGCCCCGGCACGCCGCGCGTCCTGCTGATCGGCTCGTCCACCGGTGGCCCGCGCGCGGTCGGCGAGGTTCTGGAGAAGATCGGGGCCGCGACCCTGCGGCGCCTGCCGACCCTGATCGTGCAGCACATGCCGCCGATCTTCACGGCGGTGTTCGCCGAGCATCTCGCGGCCCGCACCGGGCTGGTGGCCGCCGAGGGCAAGGCCGACGAGGCGCTCCAGCCCGGCCGGATCTACGTGGCGCCGGGCGGGCGCCACATGGGGCTCGTGGGCGGCCACGGGCGCGAGCCGGTGATCCGCCTCGATGACGGGCCGCCGGTGAATTTCTGCCGCCCTGCGGTCGACGTCCTGTTCAAGGACGCCGCCCAGATCTTCGGGGCCGCGACGGTCTCGGTGATCCTCACTGGGATGGGCTCGGACGGCACCCACGGCGCGCGCGCGCTCGTCGATGCCGGCGGCCCGGTCCTGGCCCAGGACGAGGCGACCAGCACGGTGTGGGGCATGCCCGGCAGCGTGGCCAAGGCCGGACTCGCCCAGGCGGTCCTGCCGCTCCCCGAGATCGGCAATGCCCTGCGCAACCTGATCACGGGGCAGTCGGCATGACCGAGCACGAGTTCGACTTCCTGCGCGGCTACCTCAAGCAGCGCTCCGGCCTCGCGATGACGGCCGAGAAGCGCTATCTCGTCGAGAGTCGCCTCACCCCGGTCTGCCGGCGCTTCAACCTGCCGGCCCTGGGCGACCTGGCCGCCGCTTTGCGCCTCGGCCGCGACAGCGCGCTGGAGCGCGCCGTCGTCGAGGCGATGACCACCAACGAGACCTTCTTCTTCCGCGACCGCACGCCGTTCGACCTGTTCCGCGACGTCCTCCTGCCGCAGGCCCTGAACCGGAACGCCGCCCGGCGCCGGCTGCGGATCTGGTGCGCCGCCGCCTCGACCGGGCAGGAGCCCTACTCGCTGGCGATGCTGCTGCAGGACGCCGCCCCGCGGCTCGCGGGCTGGCAGACCGAGATCGTCGCGACCGACCTGTCCACCGAGGTGATCGAGCGGGCCCGGACCGGGATCTACACCCATTTCGAGGTGCAGCGCGGCCTGCCGGTGCAGTGGCTGATCAAGCATTTCACCCAGGTCGGCGAGCAGTGGCAGATCTCCCAGGCCCTGCGTGCGATGGTGGATTACCGACCCCTCAACCTGCTGCACGGGTTCGAGGCGCTGGGCCAGTTCGACGTGATCTACTGCCGCAACGTGCTGATCTACTTCGACGCCCCGACCAAGGCCGACATCCTCAACCGGATCGCGGCCGCGCTGGCGCCCGGCGGCGCCCTGGTGCTCGGGGCCGCCGAGACGGTGATCGGCCTGACCGACCGGCTGAGCCCGAACCCCGAGCATCGCGGCCTCTACGGCCACGGCGTCGCCGCGCGGACGGTTCAACCCGCGCCCCTCCCGAATGCGGCGCCCGCGCCGGCCCTCGGGCTGCCCCAGATGCGGGTCGCGGCGGGGCGCTGAGGCGGCCCGCCTCCGAGCGCCGGCCCCGTTCGTATCCGAACGCGGGCTGTCCGCGGGCGTCAGGCGCCGTTCAGAGCCGCACGCCTAGACCGGGGTCCGAAGCCGGTGCCGGACGGTGCCGGCACCAAGACCCAGGAGAACGTCCATGTCGATCGTCCCCCGCGTCCTCGCCGTCCTCGGGCTGGCGGGCGGCCTGCTCGCCGCGGCGCCCGCCGCGAACGCGGCGCCCCTCGCCGTCGCGCCCGTGGCCTCCGAGACCGGCCTCGTCACCGTCCAGTACGGGTACGGATACGGCCCGCGCCATTTCGGCCACCATCGCGGCTGGGGCCATCGCCGCCATTTCGGCCACGGTTACGGCTGGGGGCACCGCCCGCATTTCGGCCATCACCGCGGCTGGGGGCACCGCCATCACGGCTGGGGCCACGGCCACCATCGCGGCTGGTGAGCCTCAGCCGATCCGCTCCAGCACCGCGGCGCCTTCGGGCGCCGCGGCTCCCATCCGGTAGGCCGCGCGGAGCGCCGCCTCCGCCCGGTCCGCCCCCGCGGCGTCGGCCGCGTGCACGATCCCGATGAGGCCGCCCGCATCGCCGGGCCGCGCCAGCGCGCTGAACCCGACCCGCGGGTCGATCCCGTCCTCCGGTCGGGTCCGGCCGCCGCCGAGCCCGATCACCGCGAGCCCGATCGCCCGGGTGTCGATCGCGGCGACCGTTCCCGCCTGCCGGACCTCCCGCCGCACCGGCGCGGCGGGCAGGTGGCGCTCCGGCCGCTCGACGAGATCGCCCGGGCCTCCGAGCGCCGCCACCATCCGCCCGAAGGTCTCCGCCGCGCGCCCCGTCGCCAGGGCGTCCTCGAGCCGGTCCGAGGCCGCCGCGACGGAGGCGGCGAGCCCGCCCGCCACCAGCATCTCGGCCCCGAGCGCCAGCGTCACGGCGTGGAAGCGCGGCTCGCGGGAGCGCCCGGTCAGATAGTCGAGGGCGTAGGCCACCTCGAGCGCGTTGCCGGCGCTGCTCGCCAGGGGCGCGTCCATGTCGGTGAGGAGCGCGACCGTGGGCAGGCCGGCGCCCGTGGCGACGTCGACGATGCTGCGGGCGAGCGCGCGCGCCTCGGCGAGCCCCGTCATGAAGGCACCCGAGCCGAGCTTCACGTCCATCACGAGCCCGTCGAGCCCGGCCGCGAGCTTCTTCGAGAGGATCGAGGCGGTGATCAGGTCGAGGGATTCGACCGTGCCGGTCACGTCCCGGATCGCGTAGAGCCGCCGGTCGGCCGGGGCGAGGTCGGCCGTCTGGCCGATGATGGCGCAGCCGGCCTCCCGCACGGCCGCCTGGAAGCGGGCGAGGCCCGGGACGGCGTCGTAGCCCGGGATGCTGCCGAGCTTGTCGAGGGTGCCGCCGGTATGGCCGAGGCCGCGTCCGGAGATCATCGGCACGTAGCCGCCGCAGGCCGCGACCATCGGAGCGAGCGGCAGGCTCACCGCGTCGCCGACCCCGCCGGTTGAGTGCTTGTCGAGCACCGGGCCGGGCAGGTCCCAGACGAGCACGCGGCCCGATTCCGTCATCGCCCGCGTCAGCGCCACCCGCTCGGGCAGGGCGAGGCCGCGGAAGAACACCGCCATGGCGAAGGCCGCGGCCTGTCCCTCGGTGACCGACCCGTCGGTGAGGCCGGCGATGAAGGCGGCGATCTCCGCCGGATCGAGGGCGTGGCCGTCGCGCTTGCGCCGGATCGTCTCCTGCGGGAGCCCGCGCGGAGAGGTCATGCGCCGCCGTCCCGCGCCGCGACGAGGGCGCCGTAGAGGCTGCTGGCCCCGAGCCGGAACGTCGCCGGCCCCGCCCAGGCCGGCCCCATGATCCGGTCGGCGAGGGCGAGGTAGGTTGCGGCATCCTCCACCCCGCGCAGGCCGCCGGACACCTTCAGCCCGGCCGGGCGCCCGGTCCAGGCCCGGATCTCGCCCAGCATCGCCGCGGCGGCCACGGGCGTCGCCGAGACCGGGCTCTTGCCCGTCGAGGTCTTGAGGAAGTCGGCACCCGCCTCCAGCGCCAGCCGGGAGGCGGCCGCGATCCGCTCGGGCGTCTCCAGCGCGCCCGTCTCCAGGATCACCTTGAGGCAGACCCGCCCGCAGGCCTCGCGCACGGCCTCCACCATCTGGCGGGCGATCTCGGGCTCGCCGCGCAGCAGGGCGCGGTAGGGCAGGACGAGGTCGATCTCGTTGGCGCCGTCGCGGATCGCCTCGCAGGCATCGTCCACCGCCCGGTCGATGTCCTCGCCGCCGTCGGGGAAGTTCACCACCGTGGCGATGCGCACCGGCCCGCCGCCCAGCGCCCGGCCGCAGGCGGCCACGAATTGCGGCCAGACGCAGACCGCCGCCACGCCGCCCGCCCGGGCGTCGCGGCAGAGGGTGTCGATGCGCGACTCGGTACAGGTCTCCGACAGGTCGGTGAGGTCGAGGAGCGGCAGGGCGCGGGCGGCCACGGCCCGCGGATCGGTCGTCTCGGTCACGGATCGGCTCCCGGCAGGGCGGCGGCGAAGGCGCGGATCAGGCGGGCGAGATCGTCCGCGGCGGCGCGCGCCGCCGCCTTGGTCTCGGCGTGGTGGGGTGCGCCCCCCGAGACGCCCGCGGCCCAGTTCGTCACCACCGAGACGGCGCAGACCCGGAGGCCAAGGAAGCGGGCGAGGATCACCTCCGGCACCGTCGACATGCCGACGAGGTCGGCGCCGAGCCGGCCGGCCATGCGCACCTCCGCCGGGGTCTCGAAGCTCGGCCCCGAGAACCAGGCATAGACGCCTTCGGCGAGCGGCACCCCGCAGGCCCGCGCCGCCTCGGCGAGGCGCGCGCGCAGGTCCGGGTCGTAGGCGGCGTTCATGGGCACGAAGCGGGCGTCCGCTGCCTCGCCGATCAGCGGGTTCATCCCCGAGAGGTTGAGATGGTCGGTGAGCATCACGAGGCGGCCGGGGCCGGCCTCGGGCATCAGCGAGCCGGCGGCGTTGGTGAGGAGCAGCGCCCCGGTGCCGAGCGCGGCCAACGCGGCGAGCGGCACGCGCATGGCGGCGGCGTCGCCCCGCTCGTAGGCGTGGGCCCGGCCCTCCAGCACCAGGACGTCGCGCCCGGCGATCCGCCCGCGATGGAGCCGGCCGCCGTGGCCGGTGACGCCGGGCTCGGGAAAGCCCGGGATCTCCGCGTAGGCGAGCGAGGTCCGCCCCTCGAGATCCTCGGCGATCCGCCCGAGGCCGGTGCCGGTGACGACGGCGCAGGCATGGGGACCGGCAAAGCCCGCGGCACGGAGCGCCGCCACGGCGGCGGCGACGGGATCAGCCACCGGCGGTCTCATCGATCGTCTCGCCGAGTGTCTCCGGGCCGAACGAGACGGGCAGGAGTTCGTCGAGGCTGAAGCTGCGGCGCACGCCTTCCGGGCCGGCGACGTGGATCGGCGTCGTCCCGGTGGCGAACTCGCGGATGCGCTGGCGGCAGGCGCCGCAGGGCGTCACCAGCCCCGCGCCGTCGCCCAGCACCAGGATCGCCCGGATCGCCCGCCCACCGCTCGCGATCATGGCCGCGATCGCGCCGGCTTCCGCGCAGGTGCCGACCGGGTAGGCCGCGTTCTCGACGTTGCAGCCGGCATGGACGGCGCCCCGCTCGTCGACGAGGGCCGCGCCGACCCGGAAATTGGAGTAGGGCGCGTGGGCGCGCGCCCGCACCGCCGCGGCCGCGGCGAAGAGGGCATCGAGGGCGCCGGTCCCGCGCGTCTGTTCGGGGTCAGCCCGCATGGGGACCTGTTTGGCATCCCGCGGGCCGGCCTGTCGAGGCCGCGAGGCCCGTTCCGCGCGAGCCCGGTCGCCCCTGCGAGTGCGCGACCCCGACCGCGACGGCTTCGTCGGGATCGGCCCTCCTGAACCGATCCGGGATCCCCTGGGGCGGAAAGCGGTCTAGACTGGTCCGTACCCCCTGCAGGTCGCCCCATGCCCGACGAGACGAACGCCCCGGTCAGCCGCTACCCGATCCCGGCGCTCGATGCGATGCCGGAGGATATCCGCGCCCGCATCCTGGCGGTGCAGGAGAAGTCCGGGTTCGTCCCCAACGTCTTCCTGATGCTCGCCTATCGGCCGGACGAGTTCCGCGCCTTCATGGCCTACCACGACGCCCTGATGGACAAGCCGGGCGGCCTCACCAAGGCCGAGCGCGAGATGATCGTGGTGGCGACGTCGGCGGCGAACCAGTGCCAGTACTGCGTCATCGCCCACGGGGCGATCTTGCGCATCCGGGCCAGGAACCCCCTGATCGCCGATCAGGTCGCCAGCAACTACCGCAAGGCGGACATCACCCCCCGCCAGCGCGCGATGCTCGATTTCGCCCTGAAGGTCTCGCAGCAGGCCCACGAGACGGGCGAGCCCGACAGCGTCACGCTCCGCGCGCACGGCTTCAGCGACGACGACATCTGGGACATCGCGGCGATCGCGGCCTTCTTCGGGATGTCGAACCGCCTCGCCAACTTCACCAGCCTGCGTCCGAACGACGAGTTCTATGGCCTGGGGCGCGGATCGGCCTGAGCGTCGCTCGGGCCGGCGCCCGGGCGGAACACAGTCGGGTGGCCTCGGAGGGTGTTCAGCCCGGGTGGCGGCTCGGGCGGCTTGGATAGCGGCCGGCGCGCCCTTCGGTGCGCCGACCCTGCCGGGATCGAGCCCGTGTCGATCCCCGATCGGTCAGTGTCCGGCTTTCGCGCCGGGTGCCTGCGGGGAGGCCGTGTCGGCCGTCGCGGCCGCGGCCTTCCGCGGGACGGCGACCGCATCGATCCTGTCGAAGCGCATCCCATCCTGGGCCGTCTTCAGGATCGCGTTGGCCTCATAGTACTTGCCCTGGTCGATCAGCGCGGCGGCCTGGTCCACGTCGGCCCGGGTCTTGTCGAGCGGCAGCACCGCCATCGTGACGCTGACATCGACATGGGCGAGCTTGAGCTTCTCCAAGGCGCCCTTCTGGTCACCGTGGGCGAGGTTCCTGTTCGCCTCGGTCACGGCCGAGGCCTTCTCGGGCGTCGCCACGAAGTCGTCCGCCAGCACCAGCTGCGCATCGACCGGCACCCAGGCGACCGGCGCCTTCGAGGCCGGCGCGGCATCTGGCTTCGCAGCGGGTGCAGACGCCGTCCCGCCGGCGAGATCGGCCGCGGTCTTGAGGTCGGCCTCGGCCTTGTTGAACACCGCATCGTCGGCCTTCGCCTTGTCGAAGGCCGCCCGAGCCTTGCCGATCATGGCCTTGGCCTGGGCCGGATCGGCCTCGAAGATAGCGAGGCGGGTGAGCTGGAGATCCCTGAACGCCTGGGCGCCATCCTTCGAGAGCCTGCCGACATCCTTGTCGACCGCCGTCCGGCCCGCGCTCGTCTGCGCCGCGCCCTGTTGGGCCGCCTGCTCGGCGGCGAAGGCCGTGCCGCCGAGGATCGTGGTGAGCACGAGCGCGGCAGTCGTCGATCTGCGATAAGCCATCGTCCTATCTCCACCTGAACGCCGGATTGAAGGCTCTATTGGATATCCGCCTTCTTCATTCCGTGTTCAGACAATAGACCGATGACTTTCCGCCGGCATGGCCGATTGATTAAAAGACCGCAACGGTCGTGCGATCCGTGGAAACGGCCGTGTGGCGCCAATTGAACGGACGAGCGCGGACGACAGGGCATCGCAGCCCCGCCGCACGCGGCGCGGGGATCGGGCGCCACATCGGCGCGGCCGCCAGCAGGTCGGCCGCCCGCTCGCTCACTTCATGCAGGCGTCTTCGGCCTTCTCGAACGCGGCGGGCTTCGCCTCGTGCTCGGCGGGACGATTGCGGCCGAGGGCACCGTCGGAGCGGGCCCGCAGGTAGGTGTAGATGTCCGGCATGTAGCACATGACGTTCTTGTTATCCCGGAAGGCCGGCATGACCAGTTCCTGCGAAGCATTCACGTCCCGCTTGCCGCCGACGATGATGCCGGCGAAATGCGCGTAGTCCATACCCTTCAGCGCGTTGACCAGAGAGGGTGCGTAGGTCGATCCCATGCCGTCCGGCCCGTGGCAGACGATGCAGTTGGCGCTGTAGCGCACATATCCGGACATCGTGTACCAATCGACTTTCTTGCCATCCTCGGTGACGTGATAGGTCGGATCTCCGTTCGTGTCGGTGTACTGGCCGTCCTGGACCTTGGCCGGCTGGGTCGGGCCGTCGCTCTTGAGGGCGGCGGGGTTGGCCGCAGGGGCTGCCGTCTGACCGGTCGCGGGGGCGTCGGGCCCCGCTGCGATCGCGCTCCCGCTGCCGAGGAAGGCCAGGGCGAGCGCGGTCACGACACCTGTGGCGGAATGCATGATGGAACCCTCCCACGCTGGCCGCCCGGGGCCGGCAGGGGATAACCGCGAACGCCGAGATCAGAGGCCGCGCGGTTCGGTCACGTTCTCGCGAAGCGTCGCCCCGCGATGCGGGAGCGGGTTGCCGGGCTTCGACCCCTACGGCGTCGCGACGGCGAGGGCCGCCGCGGCGTTGCGCCGGGCCACCTCGTCGCGGCCGCCGCTGACCGCGTAGGCCGAGCTGCCGGCGCTCCAATAGACGGCGTCGCCGTCGGCCTCGCTCGGCCAGGCCGCCGGCTCGGTCGCCGGCCCGCTGCCGCGCCGGTGGGTGGCGAAGAGCGAGATCTCGCCGTCCGTGCCCGCATCGAGGGCGATCTCGACGCCGGTGCCGTGGCGCGACGGGAAGACCTGCACGTCGCGTACGATCCAGTCGGCCGGGAGCGCGGGCAGGCGGATGCCGGTCGCGGTCGCGATGGCGTCGCGGTCGTAGGCGGCGCTGCGCTGCGAGGCGATGCCGGCCCGCAGCCGCGCGACCTCGCGGGCCTGCCGGGCATCCTCCACGAGGGTCGGATCGATGGTGGCTGCGAAGGTGCCGGGGACGCCGAAGCTGCCGACCTCGTCGTGGGCGAGCCAGCCGGCCCCGACCAGCACCGCGATCGCCGCCGCCCGCTTCAGGCGGGCGCCGATCCGGCGCCAGCGCAGGGAGCGGTCGAGGCGCCGGGCGGCCTGCCGGTTGCGTTCCGGCCCGGGGCCGGGAAGGCGCGAGAAGGCGGCCCGCAGGGCATCGCGATCGTGCATCTCGGCCATCACGCGGGCCGCCGTCTCGGGATTGCGGCCGAGATGGGCCTCTACCTCCAGCCGGCGCATCACGTCGAGCTGGCCGTCGATGAAGGCGGTGAGATCGCTGTCTGTGATCGGGTCGATCATCGCGCGCAGTCCTGTCCGTCCAGATTTCGTCTGAGGGCGACGCCGGTCAAGGGCCGATAGGCCTCCGGCCGGCGGCTACCAGCCGCGCAGCGCCCGGCGGAAGACCGGGCCGTCCGTCTCCGCCTGTCCGTCGCGCGAGACGAGGCGCAGGCCCCCGCGCTCGGGCCGGGGCGGCTCGGCGGATTCGTCGGCCGCCCGGCCCCCCTGCCGACCCTCTTCGAAGGCCCGCAGCGCCGCGCGCCCGCGGCCGAGGCGCGACATCAGCGTGCCGATCGGGATGCCGAGCACGGCGGCCGCCTCGGCATAGGCCATGCCCTCGAGCGTGACGAGGTGCAGGGCCGCGCGCTGCTCCTCCGGCAGCGTCATGAAGGCCTGGCGGATCTGGGAGAGGCGGACCTGCCCCTCCTGGGCGGGCGGCACGGTCTCCTCGCTCAGCTGCACCAGCACGTCGGCGTGGCGCGCCTCGACCTGCTTGCGGCGCTGGTCGTCGATGAAGACGTTGTGCAGCACCGTCATCATCCAGGTGCGCAGGTTGGTGTTCGCCCGCAGGCCGCCCTGGGATTCGAGGGCGCGCACGAGGGTGTCGTGCACGAGGTCGTCCGCCCGCAGGGTGTCGCGGGTGAGGGACCGTGCGTAGCGCCGCAGCGGCACCAGCAGGTCGACGATGTCCGGGCGCGGCGTCTTGTCGGAGCTCATACAGACATCAACGGCCGGAGCGCGGGGTTAATCCCGACCGCGGACCCTGCGGCGCTCGCGGGGCTCCGCGCGCCGCGGCGGATGCGGGGACGCGACGTCCTGGGCCGAGCCCGCATCCCCGCGGCGGAACGCAGGCTAGCCGTAGGCCGATTCGAGGTCGAGGCTGCAGCGGCGGCCGATCGCATCGTAATGCTCGGCCAGCCACGCCTGCGCCGCCGCGCGGCCCTTGTCGCGCAGGCTCTCGAAGACCCGCCAGCGGGCATCGAGCTTCGAGGCGGCGTTGAAGTGCTCCAGCGCGTCGGTGCCGTCGATCCGGTGCACCAGCACCCGCTGGTAGGCGCCCTGCCCGAGCACGCCCTCCTCGATCAGGCCGTCCACGAAGTCGATGGCGCGCAGTTCGCGCATGAGGTTGGCGTTGAAGGTGATCTCGTTCAGCCGGTCCTGGATCTCGCGCTCGGTGCGCGGCGTCTCGCGCCGCTCCACCGGGTTGATCTGGACGAGCAGGATGTCCCGCGTCTCGGCCCCGCGATGGAGCGGGTAGAGCGGCGGGTTGCCGAGATAGCCGCCGTCCCAGTAGGGCACCCCGTCGATCTCGACGGCCTGGAACACGGTCGGCAGGCAGGCGGAGGCCATCAGGTGATCGACGGTGAGGCGCTCGCGCTCGAACACCGCGAGCTTGCCGGTCCAGACGTTGGTCGCCGAGATGTAGATGCCGGCGGTCTCGGCCTCGCGCAGGCGCTCGAAATCGACCTGGGCGGCCAGCGCCTTGCGCAGCGGGTTGATGTTGAGCGGATTCGAGACGTAGGGGCTCGGCGTCAGCGCCTTGGCCCAGAACTCGGCGACCGGGTTGCCCTTCCAGAAGCCGAGCAGGCTGCTGACGACGCTGCGCTGGGCCGGCCCGAGATCGCCGTCGAGGCTGACCTCGCGCCAGAACCGTTCCAGGCCCTCGCGCGCCCCCTCGGGCCCGCCCTTCAGCCAGCCGTCGATCATCACCACGCCGTTCATGGCGCCCGCGCTCGCCCCCGTCACCGCCTCGAATCCGAGCCGCCCGTCCTCGATCAGCGCGTCGAGCACGCCCCAGGTGAAGGCGCCGTGCGCGCCCCCGCCCTGGAGCGCCAGCGCCACGGTCTTCTCGGCCCGCGGCCCGGCCAGGATGCGCAGGGGCGGGTGGCGGGCCGGGTCGTCCCCCACCGCCGTGTCGGCGGGGGCGGTGTCCGCGCCGACCGCCTGCGCGGAGGTGCGGACGCGATCGGAGCCCGGCACCGCGGTGACGGGGTTATGCGGCTCGTCGCCGTGGGGATGTGCGTGCGTCATGCCGTCCAACATGGGATACCGCAGCGCGGGAGCAACGGTTGCAGTGCAGCATTTCGTCCATCGCGGGTCTGCAGGGGTGATGCGGCGGCGGCGAACTCGACATCCGCGGCCGGATGGGACATGACACGCGCGCAGACTCGGGCTGCGCCGCGTCCGGCCTTGACGCGGCGCGCCGTCGATCGCAGCTCAACGGTGCCGTGCGCAGGGTCTCGCACGGAGCCCGAACCGGATCACCGCGCGCGGCGGCCCCCCACACGGCACGGGACGGACAGGTCCCGCCGACGCGGTTCCGTCAGACGTGCCAGAAGGCCTCGAACGAAGGTCCCCGATGGAAGCCATGGAAGCCGACACCCGCCCCGCGAACCCGCTCGCCGGCACAGGGCCGGAGATCGCGGGCCCGGCGCCCCGGCACCGCACGGTCGGCGTGCGCGTCGGCGAGGGCGAGGGGGCCATCACCGTCGGCGGCGGCGCCCCGATCGTCGTCCAGTCGATGACCAACACCGACACGGCCGACATCGACGGCACGGTGGCCCAGGTGGCCCAGCTCGCCCGCGTCGGCTCGGAGCTCGTGCGCATCACCGTCGACCGCGACGAGGCGGCGGCGGCGGTGCCGAAGATCCGCGAGCGCCTCGACCGCATCGGCGTGCACGTGCCGCTGGTCGGCGACTTCCACTACATCGGCCACAAGCTCCTCTCCGACCATCCGGCCTGCGCCGAGGCGCTGGCGAAGTACCGGATCAACCCGGGCAACGTCGGCTTCAAGGAGAAGAAGGACACCCAGTTCTCCACCATCATCGAGCAGGCGATACGCTACGGGAAGACGGTCCGCATCGGGGCGAACTGGGGCTCCCTCGACGGCGAATTGCTCACCCACCTGATGGACGAGAACGCCCGGTCGGCGCGCCCGATCGATGCCCGCGCCGTGATGCGCGAGGCGATGGTGCAATCGGCCCTCTCCTCGGCCCGGCGCGCCGAGGATCTGGGCCTGCCGAAGGACCGGATCATCCTGTCGGCCAAGGTCTCCGCCGTCCAGGACCTGATCGCGGTCTACCGCGAGGTGGCGCGCCGCTCGGACTACGCGATCCATCTCGGCCTCACCGAGGCGGGCATGGGCTCGAAGGGCATCGTGGCGGCCTCGGCGGCGATCGGCGTGCTGCTGCAGGAGGGCATCGGCGACACCATCCGCTACTCGCTCACCCCCGAGCCCGGCGGCGACCGGACGCTGGAGGTCAAGGCGAGCCAGGAACTGCTGCAGACGATGGGCTTCCGCACCTTCGTGCCGCTGGTGGCCGCCTGCCCCGGCTGCGGCCGCACCACCTCGACCACGTTCCAGGAACTCGCCCGCGACATCCAGAACTGGATCGTCACCTCCATGCCGGAATGGAAGAAGACCTATCCGGGCGTCGAGGGCCTCAACGTCGCGGTGATGGGCTGCATCGTGAACGGCCCGGGCGAGTCGAAGCATGCCGATATCGGCATCTCGCTGCCCGGCACCGGCGAGACGCCCTCCGCGCCGGTCTTCATCGACGGCAAGAAGGCGATGACGCTGCGCGGCAACACGCTCGCCAAGGATTTCGAGGCGATCGTCATCGACTACATCGAGCGCCGCTTCGGCCAGGGCACGCGCAGCGCGGCCGAATAGGCCGGACGACGGCCGCGCCGGGCCGCCGCTCTCTCCCCGACCGCGCGAGGACAACCGGACCGAGCCATCGCCTGCGACGACTCGCGGAGCGGTGGCTGTTTCCGGCCGCGCGCCGGCATGATAACCAGACCGTCACGATCCCTTGTGCGAACCGGCCCCGCGCCGCGCACGCACCGGCAAGCTTTTCGCGTCCCCGTCGCATCCTCCGGCGAGGATCCCGATTTTCAGCGAAGCGCCGGGCAGGCCTGAGCCTCGATCAGATCCGATGACCCACTCCGCCACACCCGGCGCCACCGCCGCTCAGCCCGAGGCCGCGCCGCAACCGGCGATGCCCGAGGCCCTCGCCACACCCGCGGGCGCCCTCGACGCGGAGGGCCACCGTCACGCGGGCTTCTGGAGCCTCGTGGTCGGCTCCGTCGGCGTGGTCTACGGCGATATCGGCACCAGCCCGCTCTACGCCTTCCGCGAGGCGCTGGGGCCCGCGCGCACCGACAACATCCTGCTGCCCGAGGAGGTGCTGGGCACCGCCTCGCTGATCCTCTGGGCGCTGTTCCTGATCGTCACGGTCAAGTACGTGGCGATCCTGCTGCGCATGGACAACAACGGCGAGGGCGGCATCCTCTCGCTGATGGCGCTCGCCCGCAAGGCGGTCGGCGGCTCGCGCATCGTGCTGACGCTGGGGCTGCTCGGCGCCGCCCTGTTCTACGGCGACGCCGTGATCACGCCCGCGATCTCGGTCCTCTCGGCGGTGGAGGGCCTGAAGCTCGTCACGCCCGCCTTCGAGAACTCGGTGCTGCCGATCACGGTGGCGATCATCGTCGCGCTGTTCCTGGTCCAGAGCCGGGGCACCAGCAAGGTCGCGGCCTTCTTCGGGCCGGTGATGGTGGTGTGGTTCCTGGCGCTCGCCGCCGCCGCCCTGCCGCACGTCGTCGCCCACCCGGTCGTCTTCAAGGCCGTCAATCCCTGGTACGCCGTGCATTACCTGCTCGGTCACGGCAGCGGCGCGCTGATCGCGCTCGGCGCCGTCTTCCTGGCGGTGACGGGCGCCGAGGCGCTCTTCGCCGATCTCGGCCATTTCGGGCGCAAGCCCATCCAGATCGCCTGGATCGGTCTCGTCTTCCCGGCGCTGGCGATGAACTATCTCGGCCAGACCGCTCTGGTCCTGGAGAAGCCCGAGACCTCGGACCCGTTCTACCAGATGGTGCCCGAATGGGGCCTGCTGCCGATGGTGATCCTGGCCACGCTCGCCACCGTCACGGCGAGCCAAGCGGTGATCACGGGCGCCTTCTCGCTGTCGCGACAGGCGATCCAGCTCGGCCTGCTGCCGCGGCTGGAGATCCGCCACACCTCCGAGGCCCATTCGGGGCAGATTTACCTGCCTCAGATCAACGGCCTCCTGCTCATCGGCGTCGTGGCCCTCGCGGTCCTGTTCCGCACCTCGTCGGCCCTGGCCTCGGCCTACGGCATCGCGGTCACCGGCACGATGCTGCTCACCGCCACCATGACCTTCCTGGTGATGTGGCGCCTGTGGCGGTGGTCGCCGATCGCCTCGGCGGCGATCATGCTGCCCTTCATCGCCATCGAGTTCCTGTTCCTGCTCTCGAACCTGCTCAAGGTGTTCGAGGGCGGCTACGTGCCCCTGCTGCTCGCGGGCGTCCTGATCGTGCTGATGTGGACCTGGGTGCGCGGGGTCACGATCCTGTTCAACAAGACCCGCAAGACCGACGTGCCGATCCTCGAACTCGTCGGCATGCTGGAGAAGAGCCCGCCCCACCACGTGCGCGGCACGGCGGTGTTCCTGACGAGCGACCCCGAGATCGCGCCGGCCGCGCTGCTGCACAACCTCAAGCACAACAAGGTCCTGCACGAGAAGAACGTCGTCCTGACGGTGGAGACGGTCGACAGCCCGCGCTCGAACGAGGCCGACAAGGTCCGCATCGAGCCGATCGGTCCGCATTTCTACAAGGTCGTGATGAAGTTCGGCTACATGGAGACGCCGAACATCCCGAAGACCCTGACCCTGCTGCGCCGCCAGGGCTTCAAGTTCGACATCATGGCGACGTCGTTCTTCCTCTCGCGCCGCTCGATCCGGCCGGCCGCCCATTCGGGCATGCCGCTCTGGCAGGACCGGATCTTCATCACGCTGGCCAAGAACGCCAACGACGCCACGGACTTCTTCCAGATTCCCACGGGCCGCGTGGTCGAGGTCGGTACGCAGGTCACGGTCTGACCGTCGCGGTCTGATCCCGCCCGCAGGGCCCGCGCGGGGCCGGAGCGAGAGCCGCCCTCCCCCCCTCGGCCCCGGCGGGATAGGCCGGAGCCGCGCCCGGCCCGCTGAGCCGGCGGCGGCCCCTCGCCGGGTTCAGTGCCCCGCCCCGCCGACCGCGGCGGTGGGGCGCCGGATCAGCGGCGTGGCGCAGGCCATGGCGAGGAACAGGCCGGTGAGGACGAGGAACACGTCCTCGAAGCTCATGACGAGGCCCTGCACCCGCACCGTGTTGGTCATGGCCTTCAGCGCCATGCCGGCGGCGTCGCCCCCCATCGCCTCGAACTGCCGGCGCATCGCATCGAGCCGCTCGACCGCGGCGCCGTTCGCCCAGGTGAAGCGCTCGTGCAACCGGGCGAGGTGGAGGTCCCAGCGATCGTTCAGCAGCGTGTTGATCAGCGCGAGGCCGACCGCGCCGCCGAGGTTGCGCGTGAGGTTGTAGAGGCCCGAGGCGTTCTTCATCCGCGCCGGCGGCAGGGTGCCGAGCGCGATGTTGTTGATCGGGATCATGCACAGCATCAGCGAGCAGCCGCGCAGCACCTGCGGCCAGAGCAGCTCCCAGAAATCCCAGTCCTTGGTCAGGCCGGTGACGATCCAGGTACCGGCGGCGAAGCCCGAGAAGCCCAGCGCCATCAGCAGGCGCGGATCGGCCTTGCTGAGGAAGCGCCCGGCGATCGGCGCGGTGGCGAACATGCAGAGCCCGGAGACGAACATGGTCTCGCCGATCTGCAGCGCCGAGTAGCCGCGCACCCGCGCGAGATAGACCGGGTAGAGGTAGGTCAGGCCGTAGAGGCCGATGCCGAGCACGAAGCTGAAGATGCAGCCCGCCGCGAAGTTCCGGTCGGAGAAGGCGCGCAGGTCCACGATCGGCTGGCGCGCCGTGAACACGCGGGCGAAGAACAGCAGGCCCGAGACGGCGCAGACGATGGCGCAGGCGAACACCGCCTCGTCCTGCATCCAATCGTGGTTCGGCCCCTCCTCCAGCACGTATTCGAGGCAGCCGAGGAAGCCCGCCATGAAGGCGAGCCCGGCCCAGTCGAAGGATTTCAGGAGGTCGAGGTTGGGCTTGTCGAAATCGACCAGGATCCAGGTCGAGACCGTGACGAAGATGCCCGGCACGATGTTGATCAGGAACAGCCAGTGCCAGGAGAACAGGTCGGTGAGGTAGCCGCCGACCGTCGGGCCGATGGTGGGGGCCAGCGTCGCCACGAGGCCGATCATCGGCGAGACGATCGAGCGCTTCGAGGGCGGGAAGATCGTGAAGGCCGAGGCGAACACCGTCGGGATCATGCCGCCGCCGATGAAGCCCTGGAGCGCGCGCCAGACGATCATCTCGCCGATCGAGGACGAGGTGGCGCACATCAGGCTCATCAGGGTGAAGCCGCCCGCCGAGATCGCGAACATCCAGCGCGTCGAGAGCACCCGCGAGAGGGTGCCCGAGAGCGGGATCGAGATCACCTCGGCGATGAGGTAGCTGGTCTGGACCCAGGGGATCTCGTCGCCGGAGGCCGAGAGGCCGGCCTGGATCTCGTTCAGCGAGGCCGAGACGATCTGGATGTCCAGGATCGCCATGAACATCCCGAACACCATGCAGAGGAACGCCACCATGCGGCGGCGGTCGAGCGGGGGCTCGACCGGGACGGCCCGCGGAGGCGCACCCTGGATCGTGGCGGTGGCGGCCATGACGGCTCTACCCTCTTCGGATCGGGCGGCGCGCCGCCTCAGGCATGGGCATCAGGGATGGGCGGCGAGCCTCTGGACGGGGGCGTCGGCCCCCGCGCGGGTATCGACCCTGACGACCACCGAGAGGCCCGGGCGCAGCAGGCCCTCGCGGGCGACGTCCTCCGGCACGCGCACGCGCACGGGCAGGCGCTGCACGATCTTGGTGAAGTTGCCGGTGGCGTTGTCGGGCGGAAGCAAGCTGAAGACCGAGCCCGAGGCCGGGGACAGCGATTCCACCGTGCCGACGATGTCGCGGTCCGGATAGGCGTCGACCGCGATGTGCACGGTCTGGCCCGGCCGCACCCGGGCGAGCTGCGTCTCCTTGAAGTTCGCGTCGACGCGGGCGCTCTGCAGCGGCACGAGGGCGGCCACGCGGGAGCCCGGGGCGACGTAGGCGCCGGCCTCCACGGCCTTGTTGCCGACGACGCCGTCGAAGGGGGCGCGCACCACGGTGAAGTCGAGGTCGCGCCGGGCGCGGTCGACCGCCGTGCGCAGCTCCGCGGCGAGGCTCTCGGCCTCGCGCGCCTGAGCCTTCAGCACCTCGACATTGGCCTTGGCGGCGAGCAGCCCCGCCTCCGCTCCCTTGACCGCGGCGTCGGTGCGGTCGCGGTCGGCCCGCGTCTGGTCGAGCTTGGATTTCGCCACGAAGTCGGACTGCATCTGGGTCGCGCGGACGTAGTCGGCCTGGGCCCGCACCGCGTCGGCCCTGGCGGCATCGATCTGCGCCGCGCCCTGCGCGACCTGAGCCTGGGCCGCCTCGGCCTGGCGGGCGATCCGCGCGATGGTGCTCTCCTGGGTGGCGAGCTTGTCCTCGGCCGCCCGCAGCGCGAGGCGGTAATCGCCGTCGTCGAGCTTGGCGATCACGTCGCCCCGGTGCACGGCCTGCCCGTTCACCACCGGCACCGCGTCGAGATAACCCGAAACCTTGGCGGCCAGGACCGAGATGTCGGCCTGGACATAGGCGTCGTCCGTGGAGACGAAGAACCGGCCCACGGTCCACCATTGCCAGCCCGCATAGGCGCCGCCGCCGAGCGCGCCGGCGAGGATCAGCAGCAGCAGCGCGCGCCGGAGCGGGCGCTTGCGCTTCGGAGCCGCTGCCTGCGGCTCAGCAGGCGCAGGCGTGGCAGCAGGCGGCGCCGGGCGAATGGGTCCGCGCTCGGCGCGCTCGTCCTCGGCGATCTCGACCGCGCTCTCGGGTCGACCGGCGTCTTCGCGCAACGACATGCCAACCATCCTCACCGCATTGACCGAACCGTTCGGTCATTCGCCGGACCGAGTTGACGTCCGGGCCGACGCGGCGCTAGATAACATTGACTGAACGGTTCGGTCAATCGGGGCAGGGCGATGGCTGGAACGGCGACGCTGGAACGAGACCAGGGGGCGCATCCGGCGGAGAGCGAGAAGCGCCGCCAGATCCTGGAAGGCGCCCGCAGCGTGTTCATGGCCGCAGGCTTCGACGGCGCCAGCATGGGCGAGATCGCCAGGGCGGCGGGCGTCTCGAAGGGCACGCTCTATGTCTATTTCGACAGCAAGGAGGCGCTGTTCGAGGCGCTGACCGTCGAGGAGAAGAGCGGCCTCGCCGAGGCCCTGTTCCGCCTCGATGCGGACGACCCGGACGTGCGCGCCGTGCTGACCCGCCTCGGCACGAGCTATCTCGGCATGATGGCGCGGCCCGAGCACGTCTCGATCATCCGCATGGTGATCGGGGCCAGCGAGAAGTTCCCGCGCTTCGGGCAGGCCTTCTACGAGGCCGGCCCGGTCTGCGGCGTCGGGCGGCTCCAGGCCTATCTCGAGGCGCAGGTCGCGCTGGGACGGCTGCGGGTCGCCGACACCGAACTCGCCGCCAAGCAGTTCCTGCATCTCTGCCAGGCCGGCCTGCTGACGCGGCTGCTGTTCAACGCGGGCGGGCCCCCGACCGAGGCGGAGATCGAGCATCGCGTGCGGGAGGCGGTGCGGATGTTCTTCGCCGGATACGGGCCCGAGGCCTGAGTCTCAGCCTGCCGCGCGCATCCGCGGCAGGGCCGCCGCGCTCCAGGCCCGGACCTCGGCGTCGATCGCCAGGGCCTCGTCCACGTCCGCGGGCGCGGCGCGGTGGATCGGCGCGAAATGCTCGCAGGTCCGTTCCACGAGGTCGGCGATGCCGTAGAAGGCGATCTCGCCGCGGATGAAGGCGGCGACCGCGATCTCGTTCGCGGCATTCATCACGGTGGGCACCGAGCCGCCGGCCGCGAGCGCCGCCTTCGCGATGCGCAGGCAGGGGAAGCGGGCCTCGTCCGCCGGCTCGAAGGTGAGGCTGCCGGCCGCCGCGAGGTCGAGGGGGCGGCCGCGCGCGATGGTCAGGCGCTCGCCGAGCCCGAGGCAGTGGGCGATCGGCACGCGCATGTCCGGCATGGCGAGCCCGGCGGTGACCGCGCCGTCGCGCCAGTAGACGAGGCCGTGCACGATCGACTGGGGATGCACGATCACGTCGAGCCGCTCGGGCTCCAGGGCGAACATGTGGTGCGCCTCGATCAGCTCCAGCCCCTTGTTCATCAGGGAGGCCGAATCGATGTTGATCTTCATGCCCATCGACCAGGTCGGGTGGGCGGCGGCCTCGGTGGCGGAGGCGCCCGCGATGCGCTCGCGGGTCCAGGTGCGGAAGGGGCCGCCGGAGGCCGTGATCGTCATCTTGGCGACGTCCGCGATCGGGCCGTGGCCGAGGGCCTGGGCCAGCGCGTTGTGCTCGGAATCCACCGGCAGCAGCGTCGCGCCGTAGCGCTTGGCGTCGCGCATGAAGGCTTCGCCCGCGCAGACGAGGCTCTCCTTGTTGGCGAGCGCCACGGTGCGGCCGAGCTTCAGCGCCGCGTGCGTCGGCCGGAGCCCCGCCGCGCCGCTCACCGCCGCGACCACGATGTCGGCGGGGCGGGACACCGCCTCCAGCACGGCGCTCTCGCCCGCGCCGTGCGCGATGCCGGTCTGCGCCAAGCCCTCGCGCAGCGCCGGGCCGGCGCTCTCGTCGGCGAGCGCCACGAAATCCGGCCGGAGATCGCCGGCGAGCGCGATCAGCGCCTGCGCGTCGCGGCCGGCGACGAGGCCGCCGATGCGGAAGCGGTCGGGGTGCTGGAGCAGCAGGTCGATGGTCGAGCGGCCGATCGAGCCGGTCGCACCGAGGACGGTGACGGTGAGGGTCACGGGGTCGCTGTCTCCTTCAGGGGCCGAGCCGGTGCAGGACGAGGTAGAGGCCCGCCAGCAGCGCGACCGCGAAAAATCCGTCGCAGCGGTCCATCACGCCGCCGTGGCCCGGGATCGCCCGGCCCGAATCCTTGACCCCGTAATGCCGCTTCAGGGCGGATTCGAGGAGATCGCCCGCCTGGCTCAGCACCGAGGCCGCGGCGCTGACGAAGGCGACCAGGGGCAGCGCCGTCGCCGCGAGCGGGCTCCAGCCCTCGGCCCGCGCGAGCGCCACCACGAGCGTGCCGGCCGCGACCCCGCCGACGAGTCCGCCGAGCGCGCCCGACCACGTCTTCTTGGGCGAGACCGCGGGCATCAGCTTCGGCCCGCCGAGGGTGCGGCCGGTGAAGTAGGCGACGATGTCCGTCGACCAGACCACAGCGAACATCCAGGCCGGCCCCAGGATGCCGATCTCGGGCGCGTCGCGCAGAGCCGGCGGCACCAGGGCCAGCACGCCGCCGCCGAGGAGCGCGCCGAGCGCTCGCAGCCGCGCCGCGCCCCCGCCCTGCGCCAGCCCGAGGCAGAGCAGGCTGCCGACCCCGAGGAGCGCGAGGGCGGCGCCGAGCGGCAGCTCGCGCTCCAGGCAGATCGTGAGGCCGACGAGCGTCGCGGCGACGACGGCGAGGAGCAGGCGGCGCGGGCCGGTGCGGCTCATGCCGATCCACTCGGCGGCGCCGACGATGCCCGCCGCGAGCCAGATGCCGGCGAAGGGCCAGCCGCCGAGCACCAGCCCCGAGACGACGAGGGCGCCGAGCACCACGCCCGACAGGACGCGCAGGCCGAGATCGCCGAAGGACCGCCGCGACGGCGCCGCCCCGCCGGCCATCACGGCGCCCGCCGCCGACGGCCGTCCGATGCCCGGAACCGGCGCGCGGCGGATCTCTCATGCAAGCCGGTCACGGCGCGCGCCCGAGCCTCAGACCTGCATGATCTCCTTCTCCTTGGTGGCGAGGACGCCGTCGATCTCGGCGATGAACTGATCGGTCGCCTTCTGCACGTCGGCGGACTGGCGCTTCTCGTCGTCCTCGGAGATGGCGCTGTCCTTGAGGAGCTTCTTGAGGAGGTCGAGCCCGTCGCGGCGGACGTGGCGGACGGCCACCCGCGCCTCCTCGGTGTACTTGTGGGCGACCTTGACCATCTCCTTGCGACGCTGCTCGTTCATCTCGGGGATGCGCAGCCGGATGGTCTGGCCCTCGGTCTGGGGGTTGAGGCCGAGATCGGAGGCGCGGATCGCCTTCTCGACGGCGGTCACCATGCTGCGGTCCCAGACCGAGATCGACAGCAGGCGCGGCTCGGGCACGCTCACGGTGGCGACCTGGGCCATCGGCATCGTCGCGCCGTAGGCCTCGACCTGGATCGGGTCGAGCAGGCTCGGCGTGGCGCGGCCGGTGCGCAGCGATCCGAGATCCTTGGACAGCGAGGCCACCGCGCCCTGCATGCGGCGCTTGATGTCGTTCAGGTCGAAGTCCGGTGTGGCCATGTCGTCAGGTCCCGACATTCTGCGGAGGAATCAGGCCCGCGCCGGTCGGCGGGGCCAGGTGAATGCGTCAGAGGCGAGCGCGTCACAAGTCGGCGCCTCAATGAACGAAAACCCGGTCGCCCGCAAACGGATGCCGATCGTCAGGGCACCACGTGCGTGCAGGGCGCGCCGCCGGTGAGGATCGCGGTGATCGAGCTCGGCGCGTGGACGGAGCCGACCACGATCGAGAGCCGGCTCTCGCGGGCGAGCGCGAAGGCCGCGGTGTCCATCACCTTGAGGTCGCGGGCGATCGCCTCGTCGTGGGTGATGCGCTCGTAGCGGGTCGCGCTCGGGTCGGTCTTCGGGTCGGCGGAGTAGACGCCGTCCACCTGGGTCGCCTTCAGGACCGCGTCGCAGCGCAGCTCCGCGCCGCGCAGCACCGCCGCGGTGTCGGTGGTGAAGAAGGGGTTGCCCGTCCCGCCGGCCAGCACGACCACCTGTCCCTTGTCGAGGTGGTGCAGGGCGGGCTGGCGCGCGAAGGTCTCGCAGATCGTCGGCATCGACACCGCCGACATGGTCCGCGCCTGGACGCCGGCGGCGTTCAGCGCGGTCTCCAGCGCCAGCGAGTTCATCACGGTCGCCATCATGCCGAGCGAATCGCCGGTGGCCCGGTCGATGAAGCCCGCCTGCGAGATCCTCGCCCCGCGGATCATGTTGCCGCCGCCGACGACGAGGGCGACCTCGATGCCGGTCGCGATCGTTCGGGCGATGTCCTCGGCGAGCCCCGCCAGCGTCGGCGGGTGCAGCCAGTAGCCGTCCGGGGCGGCCAAAGCCTCGCCGGAGAGCTTCACGAGGACACGGCGAAAACTCATCTCCGGCATCGATCATCCCCGTCGCCGGGCCGCGCGGGCGGCGAGCCCCTGAACCGGGGGGCTTCTACGCGAAGCCGCCCGGCGGCGTCGAGGGCGCGGAGCGCCTTTGCGCCGTCCCGGGGTTGCGCAGGCATTGCATCGGCATTGCATCGCCTTGGCCACGGCATTGCCCGATCCGTTCGGTAACCGTACAGGCTGGGCCGGCTAGAGGGGTGCCAGCCTCGGGCTGCGCCGGTGCGATTCGCACGCGGAGCCCCGGGACGATCATGGACCGACGGGCCCAGACCAGGGCCCGCACTCGACCGGAGCCGCGCGTGTCGCCCACCACCCTACCGGCCGCGGACCCGATGCGCCCCGCATCCGCCGCCGGCCCCGACGTCGTGATCGCGATCCCGGTCCGCAACGAGTGCGAGCGCATCGCGGCCTGCCTCCGGGCGATCGCCGCGCAGACCGAGCTGGCTCCGGGCCGTCTCGGCCTCGTCCTCTTCCTCAACAACTGCACGGACGGGACGCCGGAGATCGTCGAGGCCGCGCGGCCCGGCCTCGGGATTCCCGTGCGGGTGATCACCGCGACCTACGACAAAGCCCATGCGGGCTGGGCCCGCCGGGCCGCGATGGATGCCGCCGCCGCCTGGATCGAATCCGGGCCGGGCGGGGGCACGCTGCTGACCACCGACGCCGACAGCCGGGTGCCGCCGGACTGGGTCGCGCGCAACCTCGCCGCCCTGGAGGCCGGCGCCGACGCGGTGGCCGGCCGGGTCGAGCTGGCGCCCGAGGAGGCCGCCCTGCTGCCGCCCTCCCTGCCCGCCCGCGGCCGGCTCGAGGACGCCTACGACGCGCTGCTCACCGAGGTCGAGACCCATCTCGACCCCGACCCGCACGATCCCTGGCCCTGCCACCGCACCACCATCGGCGCCTCCCTCGGCGTGCGCCTCGCCGCCTACCGGGCCGTCGGCGGCATGCCGGAGATCCCCCTCGGCGAGGACGGCGCCTTCGTGGCGGCGCTGCTGCAGCAGGGCTTCCGCGTGCGCCACCCGCGCGACGTGGTGGCGATCATCTCGGCCCGCCTCACCGGCCGGGCGCCCGGCGGGGTCGCCGACACCATCAGGGCCCGCTGCGACGAGCCCGACGCCCTCTGCGACGCCCGGATGGAGCGGATCCCGCGCTCCATCCTGCGCTACGCCCTCCGCCGCCGCATCCGCCGCCTGCACGCCGACGGGCGCCTGCCCGGCTGGGCCCGGATCCTCGGCGTGCCAGCCGCGGAGATGGCGCGCATCGCCGGCCTGCCCCGCGCGGCGCTCGCCATCGCGGAGATCGAGCGCCTGAGCGCCCGCCTTGCCTACCGGCCGATCGGACCGCGCCACCTGCCCGGCCAGATCCGCCTCGCCCGCCTCGCGCTGGCGCTGCTGCGGCCGGTCGCGCGCCAGCGCGCCGCGGGCCGCGCGGGACGGTCCGCACCGGCGCCGGAGGCCGAGGCGGCGCTGAAGTAGCAAGGCCCGGTCGGCCCCGGCCTCCTGTCGACTGCGGCCACGCTTCGGCCGATCTCCGTATCCCGACGGGGCTCCGCGGCGCGTCCGCGACAATCGCGGCAGGGCTCGCTTACATATTCTGTATGCAACTTGGCCCGCGGCTTGCTGAGGGCGGCTCCGTAGCGAAGGAGCCTCCATGACGGCAGCCGACACGGCCTCCGACCCGGTCCAGCTCAGCGTGCGCGGGCTGCGCAAGGCATTCCCGGCCCGCGGCGGCCCGGTGCCGGTGCTCGACGGGCTGAGCTTCGACATCCACGAGCGCGATTTCGTCAGCATCATCGGCCCGTCGGGCTGCGGCAAGACGACGGTGTTCAACGTCATCGCGGGCCTGCTCGAGCCCGATGCCGGCACCCTGCTGTTCCGCGGCAAGCCCGTGACGGGCCTGCGCGGGCGCGTCGGCTACATGATGCAGAAGGACCTGCTCTTTCCCTGGCGCACGGTGATCCAGAACGTCACCCTCGGCCTCGAGATGAAGGGCGTCGATCCGGCCGAGGCGCGCGACACCGCGCGCGAGTACCTCGCCCGCTTCGGGCTCTCGGGCTTCGAGAACGCCTACCCGAAGACCCTGTCCGGCGGCATGCGCCAGCGCGCGGCCTTGATCCGGACGCTGATCATGGACCCGGACATCCTGCTTCTCGACGAGCCGTTCTCGGCCCTCGACTACCAGACCCGGCTCTATCTCGAGGGCGTGCTGCTCGACGCGGTCGAGACCTTCGGCAAGACCGTGGTCCTCGTCACCCACGACATCGACGAGGCGGTGGCCTTGTCCAAGCGCGTGGTGGTGCTCGGCGGGCGTCCCTCCCGCGTCAAGAACGTGCACCGGATCGAGCTCGGCGACCGCTCGCCGATCGGCGCCCGCAGCGACCCGCGCTTCTCCGAGCACTTCCACACCCTGTGCGGGGAACTCGACATCCAGACCCGGGCGCCCGCGGCGGCCCGCGTGGAGGCCGCCTGATGACGACGCATCTCATGACCGGCCCCGCGATCGAGCGCGCCGCGGAGGCCGACGAGGCCCATGAGGCCGCCGCGATCCGGCGCGGCCCGGGGCCGCTCGCGCGCGCCATCGACACCACGCTCGGCCGCGCCCTGATCCAGATCGCGGCGGTGGCAATGTTCTTCGCCGCCTGGGAGGTCGCGGTCGATGCCGGCTGGCTCACCGAGTTCCTGGTCGGCGCGCCGTCGGGGATCTGGCGGGTGTTCCGCGCCAGCGTGCTCGACGGCAGCCTCGCCGTCGACACGTGGTACACGGTGATCGAGGCGCTCATCGGCTTCGTCATCGGCACCGCGATCGGGTCGCTCGCCGGGCTCGGGCTCTGGTACTCGGTCCTCGTCGCCCGGGTGGTCGAGCCCTTCATCGTCGCGGTGAACTCGGTGCCCAAGATCGCGCTGGCGCCGATCGTGATCCTGTGGTTCGGCACGGGCTTCGTCTCGAAGGTGGCGCTCGCGGTCTCGCTCACCGCGCTCGTCGCGCTGATCGCGGCCTACCAGGCCGCCCGCGACGCCGATCCCGACCTGCAGGCGCTGCTCGCCTCGATGGGCGCCTCGAAGAACCGGATCTTCCGCAGCGTGATCGTGCCCTCCACGCTGCCGGCGATCATCGGGATGTTCCGCATCAACATCGGCTTCGCCCTCGTCGGCGCGGTGGTGGGCGAGTTCATCTCCTCCCAGCGCGGCCTCGGCCACCTGATCTACAACGCCTCCTCGCTCTACGACCTCAACACCGTCTGGGTCGGGCTGTTCGTGCTGATGGCGGTGGGCTTCGTGCTCTACCACGTCATCGATTTCGCCGAGCGCCGGATCCTGCCCTGGCGGCAGGTCTCGACCGCGGGCGGCGTGCAGGTCTGATCCCAGCCCCCTCGCCCGCCGGCCCCCGCCGGCGGCGCCCACAGCCCCTTGCCCCCTCCCAGCCCGAGAGCCCCGAGACATGACCAAGCCCTTCCGTCCCGTCGCCCTCGTCGCGGCGCTCCTCGCCTGCGCCAGCCCGCTGCCCGCGATGGCGGCCACCCTGAAGGCCACGGTCTCGCAGGCCTTCCAGTCGATGCTCTACCTGCCGCTCTACGTCGCCATCGACGAAGGCCTGTTCGAGAAGGCCGGCATCGACGTCACCAAGGAGACCGCGGGCGCCCCGAGCGTCGCCCTCTCGGCGGTGATCTCGAAGAGTGCGCAATTCTCGATCCACGGGCCCGAATGGACCGCGGTCGCGGCCTCGAAGGGCGCGCCCGTCAACGTGGTGGCCAACGTCGTCAACGGTGCCGCGGTCTGGATCGCGGCCGCGCCGGACTTCCCCTTCAAGGACGTGAAGGACCTGAAGGGCCAGACCATCGTCACGGGCCTGATGCCCACCACCTCGACCTCGCTCTTCCTCAAGCTTCTCAAGGAGAACGGGATGAGCAAGGACGACGTGACGCTGACGCAGGTGGCGCTCGGCACGGAGCCGGGCCCGTTCCTCGCGGGCCAGGCCAAGGTCGCGGTGATGTACGAGCCCGGCCTCGACCAAGTGGTGGCCAAGGGCATGAAGGTGGTGCTGGGCTTCCCCGAGAAGTACGGCCCCTACGCCTTCTCGGCGGTGAGCGCGCGCAAGGACGTCGACCCGGCCGTGGCCCAGGCCTTCGTCAACGGCATGCAGGCGGCGATCCGGCTGATGCAGGCCGAGCCCGCCAAGGCGGTGGCGGTGGCCAAGAAGGAGTTCCCGAACCTCGATCCGGCCGTGGTCGAGGCGGCTGTGAAGCGGATGATGGCCGAGAAGGTCTATCCCGAGACCGTGGACATCGCGCCGGATGCGCTGAAGCTCGGCCTCGACACGCAGATCGCGCTGGGCAACCTCGCGGCGCAGCCCGATTATGCGACCTTCGTGCGGCGGGACTTCATCACCAAGGCGATGGCCGGGAATTGAGGGCATGATGCGGGACGCGGCGCCGATGCACGCCCTCGGCCTCGCCGAGGCGATCCGGGACATCCGGGCCGGGCGGCTCGACGCGGGGGCCTACGCAGCCGCCCTCCACGCACGGGCGCGGCGGCTCGATCCGGCGATCGGCGCCTTCGTGCGCCTCGCCGAGCCCGAGGCCGCGGCCTCGGGCGGCGGGGCGCTCGCCGGGGTGCCGGTCGCGGTCAAGGACCTGATCGCGACGGCCGACCTGCCGACCGGTTACGGCTCGCCCGTCTACGCCGACCACGTGCCAATGGCCGATGCCTGGGTGGTCGCCCGCCTGCGCGATCTCGGCGCCCGGGTGATGGGCAAGACCGTCACCACCGAGTTCGCGTGGCGCCATCCCGGCCCGACGCGCAACCCCTGGAACCCGAGCCATACGCCGGGCGGCTCGTCGAGCGGATCGGCCGCCGCGGTGGCGGCCGGCTTCGCCCCGCTGGCGCTCGGCACCCAGACCTTCGGCTCGGTGATCCGCCCGGCGGCCTATTGCGGCGTGGTCGGGCTGAAACCGAGCTACGGTGCGATCCCCCGCGCCGGGGTGCACCCGCTCGCGGGCTCCCTGGACCATGTCGGGCTGTTCACCCGCTCGGTGACGGATGCCGGACTCGCGCTCTCGCTCCTCGCCGGGACGAGCGCGGCGGACCCGCACGGCCGGCCGCTGCCGCCCTTCCGGGTCGATCCAGAGGCGGGGATCGCGCCGCTGCCCGCGCCCCGCCTCGCCCTGGTCCAGAGCGGGCCCTGGAGCGCGGCCGAGCCCGCCGCCCGGGCCGTGCTGGAGGGCGCGGCGCAGCGCTTCGCGGCCGCGGGCGGCACCGTCGAGACCTTCGAGCTGCCCGCCGCCTTCGCGCCGATGGCCGAGGCGGCCCGCACGATCCTGGCCTGCGAGGCCTCGGCGATCTTCGGCGGCCTCGTCGCGGCGCGTCCGGATGCGGTCAGCGCCGTGCTGACGGATCTGGTGCAGGAGGGCGCCGGAATCGCGGCCCCCGCCTATATCGCGGCGCTCGCGCTGCAGACCGACCTGCGCGCGGCGCTCGGACCCACCCTCGACGGGTTCGACGCGATCCTGACGCTGCCGGCGCCCGGCCCCGCGCCCGAGGGCACCGCCTACACGGGGGACGCGTCCCACTGCGTGCCCTGGACCTTCCTCGGCGCGCCCTGCCTCACGCTTCCCGCGGGGGAGGCTGCGGGCCTGCCCCTCGGCATCCAGCTCGTCGCGCCCTACCGCCACGACCTGCGCCTCCTGCGCACCGCGCGCTGGTGCGAGCAGGTGCTCGACCGGGCGGTGCGCTTCCCCTCCGCCTGACGCGCGGAGGGGAAGCCCGGTTTCCGGCGCCGCCGCGCTTGCGCGGCGCGGAGGATTGGGCTCTTCCGCGCGGCAGGCCGATCCCTCCCCGTCCGCGAGTCGCCCCATGCTGTCCCTGAAAGACCTGCGCGCCGAGATCGCTTCCGGCCGCCTCTCGCCGGAGGGCGCGATCGCCCGCACCCGCGAGGCGATCGCCGCGCGCGAGCCCGAGATCGGCGCCCTCGTGAGCCTCGCCGAGGCGGCACCCGTGCCGGCTTCGGGGCCGCTCGCCGGCATCGCGGTCGGCGTGAAGGACGTGATCGACACCGCCGACCTGCCGACCCAGATGGGCGCGTCGATCTATGCCGGCTGGCGTCCCCGCGCCGACGCGCCGGCAGTGGCCCGGCTGAGGGCGCTCGGCGCCGTACCGCTGGCCAAGACCACCACAACCGCCTTCGCCTTCATGGACCCGACCGCGACCCGCAACCCCAACGCGCCCGGCCACACGCCGGGGGGCTCCTCGGCCGGCTCGGCCGCGGCGGTGGCGGCCGGGATGCTGCCGCTGGCGCTCGGCACCCAGACCGGCGGCTCGGTGATCCGCCCGGCGGCCTTCTGCGGCGCCGTCGGGGTGAAGCCCTCGTTCCGGCTGCTGCCGACGGTGGGCATGAAGTGCTTCTCCTGGACGCTGGACACCCTCGGCCTCTTCGCAGCGGGCGTCGCCGACGCGGCCCATGCCCTCGCGCTGCTGGCCGACCGCCCCGGCATCGACCTGCCGGCGACGGTGGACGCGCCCCGCATCGGCGTGCTGGTGCCCGAGTTCTGCGCCGCGCCCGAGGCCGAGGGCCTCGCCGCCCTCGAGCGGACGGCCCGCGCCGCCGAGGCCGCGGGGGCGCGGGTGCGGCGCGTCAGCCTGCCGCCGCTCTTCGGCGAGGCCTTCGCCCAGCACGGCACCATCCAGGATTTCGAGGGCGCGCAGGCGCTCGCCTGGGAATACGCCGCCCATCGCGAGGCCCTGCCGCCGCTGCTGCGCGCGCAGCTCGACGCGGCGCAGGACATCCCGGCGGCGGCCTACGATTCCGCCCGCCGCGTGGCCCACGGCGCCCGCCGGTCCTTCAAGGATCTGATGCGCAACTCCGACCTCGACGTGCTGCTGACGCTGCCCGCGCCCGGTGCGGCGCCCGCCGGCTACGCCTCGACGGGCGATTCGCGCTTCAACCGGCTCTGGACGCTCCTCGGCGTGCCCTGCGTCACCGTCCCGGTGCCCGGCGATCACCTGCCGCTCGGCGCGCAGATCGTCGCCGGCTTCGGCGAGGACGGGCGGGCGCTCGCCGCGGCGCGGTTCGTCGAGCGGGCGCTGGCCGGTTGAGGGACGGAGCCGGGCCGGGAAGGCGGCGCGCCTATTCGGTCCGCAGATACGCCGACAGGTTCCGGCGGATCCGCTCCAGCGGCACCTCGGACGGGTCCGGCAGGGTGAAGGTCGCGCCCGTGATGGTCTCGTAGGCGCGGATATAGACGGCGGCCGTCTCCAGCACGACGTCCGCCGGGATCTCGGGGATCGGGTCGGCGTAGGGATCGCAGCGGGCCACCACCCAGTTGCGCACGAAATCCTTGTCGAAGCTCTCGGGCGCGGCGCCCGCGGCGAAGCGCTCGGGATAGCTCTGGGCGAACCAGTAGCGGCTGCTGTCGGAGGTGTGGATCTCGTCGGCGAGCACGATCCGGCCCTCGGCGTCGGTGCCGAACTCGTACTTGGTGTCGGCCAGGATCAGCCCGCGCTCGGCGGCGAGCGCCTGCCCGCGGGCGAAGAGCGCGAGCGCCGCCGCCGACACGGTGCGCCACTGCGCCTCGGTGAGCAGGCCCTGACCCAGGATCTCGGCCTCGGTGAGCGGCGCGTCGTGCCCGCCGTCGAAGGCCTTGGTGGTCGGCGTGATGATCGCCTGCGGCAGGCGCTCGTTCGGCCGCATCCCGTCCGGCAGGGTGTGGCCGTACAGCGTGCGCGAACCGGCCTTGTACTGGGTCAGGATCGAGGTCGAAGTCGTGCCCGCGAGGTAGCCCCGCACCACCACCTCGACGGGCAGGATCGCGAGGCGGCGCCCCACCACCACGTTCGGGTCCGGATAGGCGAGCACGTGGTTGGGGCAGATGTCCCCGGTGCGCTCGAACCAGTAGCGCGCGGTCTGGGTCAGCACCTGTCCCTTGAACGGGATCGCCGCGAGCGCCCGGTCGAAGGCGCTGATCCGGTCGCTGGTGATCAGGATGCGGCGCCCGTCGGGCAGGTCGTAATTGTCCCGCACCTTGCCCCGGTAATGGTTCGGCAATTCGGGCAGGCTCGCCTCGGCCAGGACCTGATGCGCGTGGCGGGCGAGGGCGGCCGTATCCATGCGAGACGCTCCGTGAGCTTTCCGGTGCCCCCTCGATGGCGGAGGCTCGCGCCCAGTGCAAACGAAACCGCGATCGAAACGCCGGCCGACTCAGATCAGCGCGACGCTCTTGATCGCGGCGAAGACCCCGAGGCCCGGCGCGAGCTTCATCTCGGCCACCGAGCGCCGGGTGAGGCGCACCACGAGGGCCGCGCCCGCGCAATCGAGCCGCACCGCCGTGCTCGGGTCAGCGGCCCGGCCCTCGGCGATCTCGGCGACGCGGCCCTCCAGCACGTTGAGGGCGCTGGAGCCCTCGGGCCGGGACAGGCTCAGGGTGACGTCGCGGGCCGAGACGAGGATGCGCAGGGGCGTGCCGACCGGGCGGTCGAGGAGCGGCACGTGGAGCGGCCCGGCCCGCGTCGCGAGCCGCGTCAGGGCGAAGGCGCGGTCGTGGCCCTCGATCCGGGCGGCGAGGACGGCGCCCGCCTCCCGCGCCTCCCGGAAGGCCGCGATGTCGAGGCGCGCGCTCACCTCGGCGACCGGCCCGTCGGCGACGACGCGGCCCGCCTCCAGCACCACGATCCGGTCGGCGAGGCGCCCGACCTCGGAGAGGGCGTGCGAGACGTAGACGATCGGCACCCGGGCCTCGTCGCGCAGGCGCTCGAGGAAGGGCAGGATCTCGGCCTTGCGGGCCGCATCGAGGGCGGCGAGCGGCTCGTCCATGAGGAGCAGGCGGGGCCGGGCGAGGAGCGCCCGGCCGATCGCCACACGCTGGCGCTCGCCCCCGGACAGGCCGGAGGGGCGGCGCGTCAAAAGCGACCCGAGGCCGAGGAGATCGACCACGGCGTCGAGGCCGATCCCGTCCTGCCCGCGCGCGAAGCGGCGGCCGAACAGCAGGTTGCCGCGTACGCTCAGGTGCGGGAACAGCCGGCTCTCCTGGAAGACGTAGCCGATGCGGCGCCGGTGCCGAGGCACGGCGATCCCGGCCTGCGTGTCGAGGAGCGTCGTGCCCGCGAGGACGACCCGGCCCCGGTCCGGCCGTACGAGACCCGCGATCACGTTGATCAGCGTGGTCTTGCCGGACCCGGAGGGCCCGAACAGCGCGGTGATCCCGGCCTCCGCCGCGAAGGCCGCCGCGAGCCGGAATGTCCCTTGCGCGTGCTCGACCGCCACCGTGAGCGCCGGCTCGCTCACGCGGCGCTCCGGCGCGCGACGCCGCGGGCCGCGACCTCGGAGAGGACGAGGGCGATCATCGAGACCGCGACGGAGACGAGGGTGAGGCGCAGGGCCCCCGCCTCCCCGCCCGGCACCTGCGTCAGGGTGTAGATCGCCGACGGCAGCGTCTGGGTCTCGCCGGGGATGTTCGACACGAAGGTGATGGTGGCGCCGAACTCGCCCATCGCCTTGGCGAAGGCGAGCACGAGGCCCGCGATGATCCCGGGCAGGATCAGCGGCAGGGTCACGCGGGCGAAGACCTGCAGCGGCCCGGCGCCCAGGGTGCCGGCGGCCTCCTCGAGCCGCGTATCGACGGATTCGATCGACAGGCGGATCGCCCGCACCAGCAGGGGGAAGCCCATCACCGCGCAGGCCAGCGCCGCCCCGGTCCAGCGGAACGCCAGGACGATGCCGAGATGATCGGCGAGGAACGCCCCGACCGGTCCCCTCCGGCCGAAGGCCAGGAGCAGCAGGTAGCCGGTCACCACCGGGGGCAGCACCAGGGGCAGATGCACCAGCATGTCGAGGACGCTCCGGCCCCAGAACCGGCCGCGCGCCAGCAGGTAGGCGACGGCGATCCCGGGCAGCAGGCTCGCCAGCGTGCCCACGCTCGCCACACGCAGGCTGAGGCGGAGCGCCGCCCATTCCTCGGGCGTCAGCCACTCAGTCACGCGCGGCCGAACTCGCGCGGTTCAGCACCGTGAAGCCCTGGCGCTCGAAGGCCGCTTTGGCTTCGGGACCGCGGAGATAGGCGAGGAGGGCCGCGGCGTCGGGGCTCGCCGCCGCCGTCGTGAGCGCCACCGGGTAGACGATCGGCGGGTGGCTGTCGGCCGGGAAGGTCGCCACGATGCGCACGTTGGCGTCCGCCGCCGCGTCGGTGGCGTAGACGATGCCGAGCGGGGCCTCGCCGCGCGACACGAGGAGCAGCGCCGCGCGCACGCTCTCGGCCTGGGCGACCTTGTCCCGCACGCCCGCCCAGGCGCCGAGGGATTCCAGCGCCGCCCTGCCGTACTTGCCGGCCGGCACGGCCTCGACGTTGCCCATCGCGAGCCGGCCCGAGCCCAGGGCCGCCGCGAGATCGAGGCCCGGGCCCATCGCGACCCGCACCGTCGAATCCTTCGGGGCGATCAGCACGAGGCTGTTGGCGAGCAGACTCACCCGCGTGGCCGTGCGGATGAGCCCGCCCGTCTGCAGGTAGTCCATCCAGTCGAGATCGGCGGAGAAGAACAGATCGGCGGGTGCGCCCTGCTCGATCTGCTTGGCCAGCGTGTTCGAGGCCGCGTAGGAGATTCGCGGCGCCGGCCTGCCCTGTCGGGTCCAGGCGGCGGCGGCCTCGTCGAGGGCGTTCTTCAGGCTCGCCGCGGCGAACACGGTCGGGGCCTCCGCGGCGCGCGGACCCGTGGCGAGGAGGCAGGCGGCGAGGCCGGCCAGGACGGCGGCGCGGGTCGGCTTGCGCATCGGGTCGATCCTCGGCAGGCGTGGGACGGAAGGGGGCCCGCGCGTGGCCGCCGCGACGCGTTATATACGACCCGCTATAGCTCCGGCCAGGGGCGCGGCGAGCGGTCGGGCCGGCGGGAGGACGGGCATGGCGCGACTGAGCATCCGGATCGATCTCGGCCCCGAGAACCGGGTCGGGCCGGGCAAGATCCGGCTCCTGGAGGCGATCGCCGAGCACGGCTCGATCTCGGCCGCGGGCCGGGCACTCGGCATGTCCTACCGCCGGGCCTGGACCCTGGTGGAGGCGATGAACCGCGGGTTCGGCCGGCCCGTGGTCGAGGCGCAGACCGGCGGCAAGGCGGGGGGCGGCGCCCGGCTCTCGGCGCTCGGGACGGATCTCGTCGCCCAGTACCGCGCGATCGAGCGCGCGGCGGAGGCGGCGGCCTCACCCTTCCTGGCGCGGCTGGTTCCGGACGCGGAGAGCGCCTGAGACGCGCTCAGCGCTCACGCAGCGCGTCGTCGCGCTGCCGCCGCGTAGGCCGGCACGGCCTCGGCGGGGGCGAGGCGGCCGGCCGGCCGCAGGATCCCGGCGGCGCCCGCGAGGGCACCCTCGCGCAATTCGACGCCGAGGAAGCGCGCGCGCTCGAACGGGCCCGGCATGGCGAGGTCGGCGACGAGCGCCTGATCGAAGCCGAAGCGGCCGTAATAGGGCGCGTCGCCGACGAGGAGCACCGCCGCGTGGCCGAGGGATTCGGCCCGGCCGAGCGCCGCCTGCATCATCACCCGGCCGAGGCCCTGGCCCTGGATCGCCGGATCGACGGCGAGGGGGCCGAGGAGCAGCGCCGGACGGCCGGGGCCGGCCTCGACGTCCCAGAGCCGGACCGTGCCGACGAGGCGGCCGGCGCGGGTCGCCGACAGGGCGAGGCCGCGGGCCGGGATCCGGCCCTCGCGCAGGCGCTCGGAGGTCTTGGCGAAGCGGCACGTGCCGAAGCAGGCGTCGAGCAGGCGCTCGCGCTGGGCGACGTCGGCGGCGTGTTCGGCGCGGATCTCGATCATGAGCGGTCATCCCCGAGGCTGCGGAGGGGTGAGGACATGGCCGGCTCGGGACCGCCCGGAGGGCCGCCTGAGCCGTTCGCTCGGGTGGGGCTGAAAACTTCCCGCGCGGGTCCGGAGTTCCGGCCCGCGCGAAGAGTTCAGATCACGATCTGGCGCAGGGGCGGGAAGCCGTTGAAGGCCACCGCCGCGTAGGTCGTGGTGTAGGCGCCGGTCCCCTCGATCAGCACCTTGTCGCCGATCGAGAGCGAGACGGGCAGCGGGTAGTGCTGCTTCTCGTAGAGCACGTCGACGGAGTCGCAGGTCGGGCCGGCGATCACGCAGGGGCTCATGCGGTCGGCGTCGTGATCGGTGCGGATCGCGTAGCGGATCGACTCGTCCATCGTCTCGGCGAGGCCGCCGAACTTGCCGATGTCGAGATAGACCCAGCGCACCTCGTCCTCGGCGGCCGACTTCTTGGAGACCAGCACCACCTCGGCCTCGATCATGCCGGCATTGCCGACCATGCCCCGACCCGGCTCGATGATGGTCTCCGGGATCTGGTTGCCGAAGTGCTTGGTGAGCGCCCGGAAGATCGCGTCGCCGTAGCTCTCAACGCCCGGCACCGCCTTGAGGTACTTCGTCGGGAAGCCGCCGCCGAGATTGACCATCGAGAGGCCGATGCCGCGCAGCGCGCACTCGCGGAAGATCGTGGAGGCGGAGGCGAGCGCCCCGTCCCAGGCCTCCGTGTTGCCCTGCTGCGAGCCGACGTGGAACGACACGCCGTAGGCGTGCAGCCCCTGCCGATGGGCGTGCTCCAGCACGTCCACCGCCATCTCGGGCACGCAGCCGAACTTGCGCGAGAGCGGCCAATCGGCGCCCGCGCCGTCGCAGAGGATGCGGCAGAACACCTGCACGTCCGCCGTGTCGACGCCGGCCGCCGCGGCCGCCCGGGCGATCTTGTCGGCCTCGACCTCGCAATCGACCGCGAACAGCCGGATGCCGAGCTTGAGCGCCCGGACGATGTCGCGCTCCTTCTTGATGGTGTTGCCGAAGGAGATGCGCTCCGCGGTGGCGCCGGCGGCGAGCGCCATCTCGATCTCGACGACGGAGGCCGTGTCGAAGCACGAGCCCATCTCGGCCAGGAGGCCCAGCACCTCGGGAGCCGGGTTCGCCTTGACGGCGTAGAACACGCGGGTGTCGGGCAGCGCGCGGGCGAAGGCGGTGTAGTTGTCGCGCACGACGTCGAGGTCGAGCACCATCACCGGGCCCTCGTCCTGGCCGAGGTCGCGGCGCAGGCGCAGGAAGTCACGGATACGATCGGTCATGAGCGTTCCCCCACAGGTCGACCGCGCCCGGCTCGGGGCGCGCAAGATCGAGATCGGGCGACTCGTGCGAGCCGCCGGCGTCAGGGGGCGATGCGACGCGCGGGCCCGGCGTGCTTTGGAGACACGCGGATCCGTGCGGGCGCAGAGCACCCGGAAGCTGCCGTGGATTGGATGGGGGAACCCCAACCGCACGCCGGGCAAAGAGAAACAAGCCTCTTCGGTGCCGGCCTTTGGAGGGCCGACGAGACCAAAAAAGCCCGTTCGTCGTTGCTTTAAGCTGCGTCCCCCGTGGAGAGCGGGGTTCGCCGGTTTCGCCTCCGGCTGCCGGTTGTTGTCGGGGTCCGGTGTTTCCACCTGGATGCCGGCCGTAGGGATCCACCCTTGCGACCATCGATCCTTTATGACCCCTGGCGGCTGTCCGGCAGTTGACCGGATGCCCACCAACCGGCACGCGGCCACAGGCACGTGCGAAATTGGGCAGAGGCGATATACGGATCGGCGGCCCGGGCCGCAAGCGGCGGACCGGGGATTCCGGGGTGAAATCCACCGCGATCGGCCGAATCCCACCGATGTTGCACAAACGCCGCGGCAGGGACGCGCGCGGGCTTTCCAACGGGGCGCCGAGCGGGCATGTGCTGGGCTCCGCGCCCGCGGCCTCCCGACGGGACTTCCCAGGAGGCGCGGGCCGGTCCGGAGCTCAGCAAGACGCCATGACGTTGCCGACCCCGATCCCGCGGACGCGCCGGTCCCGCCCGTGAGCGTGGCCCGGTCGAGGCGGCAGCCGCCGGAAGAGGCCCGCCTGGTGCTGCGGACGGCCACGCGCGCGGACCTCGATGCGCTGGTCGCCCTCGAGCATGCCGCCTTCGTGACCGACCGGGCGGAGCGCCGGGCCATCCGTCACGCGATCGATTCCGACACCATGAGCGTGATCGTGGCGCTGATCGAGGACGAGCCGGGGGCGCTGCTGGTCGGGGCGGCGGTGCTGGAGCGGCGGCGGCGCAGCCGGATCGCCCGTCTGTCCTCGATCGCGGTCTCGCCGGCCCGGAGCGGGCTCGGCATCGGGGGCCGCCTGCTCGACGCGGCCGAGGACGAGGCCCGCGCCCACGGCTGCGACCGCCTGCGCCTCGAGGTCCGCGCCGACAACGGCGCCGGCATCCGCCTCTACGAGCGGCGCGGCTACGTCCGCTTCACGGTGCGGCCGGACTATTACGAGGATGGGATGGAGGCGTGGCGCTACGAGAAGGCGCTCGACCGCCGGAAGGAAACCGGGGGGCGCTGACGGCCGGGCCCCGGGCGCCAGCTGGCACCGGGCAGCCCCCTCCCCGTGCGGAGAACCCGCGCGGAGACGAGGCGTGTCGGCCGGTGGGTCGCCGCTCAGTCGCAGCTCTCCTTGTGGACCGTCGTGCGGTCGCCGACCTCGTTGGTCTTCGTCACCGTCTTCGAGGCGCAGCCGTCGCTGCTCTCGCGGGTCTCGACGGTGCGATGCTCGACCGCCGGCCGGTCGACCACCACCGTGTCGGGCGCGTCGCGGCGGATCACCGTGGTCTCGGCGCTGGCGGCCTGGAGGCCGGCGAGGGTCAGGAGGGCCGCGGTCGCGGGCACGAGGAGGCGCATGGGAATGACTCCGTGAGGGATGTGATCTCGGCGCGTGCAACGGCAAGCCTCGCCTTACGGTTCCGCTGCCGGGGCCATACAATCATGAGATGCAGGTTGGCCCCATCCTTGCCCCGATTAGGGGATTTTTACGGGCTCGGCCGCTAGAGCAACGGCACGAACCCTGTCACCGGCCCGTGCGCGGGCGATGCGAGGCTGCCGGATGGCCGTGATCGCCGCTTTCGTCCTCAATGCGGGGCTGAACTTCGCGCTCGGCCTGCTGCTGGCGAAGCTGCTGGGGCCCGCCGATTTCGGCCGCTTCGCCCTGGCGACGGCGGGCGCCATCGTGCTGAACACCCTGCTGTTCGAGTGGCTGCGGCTGTCGGCGACGCGGTTCTATTCCGGCCGGGTGCGGACGGACGAGCCCTGGATCCGGCACGGGCTCGACCGGGCCTACGCGCTGGTCAGCCTCGGGCTGATCGCGGCGGCGGCGGTCGCCTTCGCGTTCGGCGCCGGCACGGGGCCGGAGGCGCGCGGCTCGATGCTGGCCGCCACCATGCTGGCGGCCTTCGGCATCGGCGTGTTCGACTACCACACCGCGCTGGCCCGCGCCCGGTTCGACGGACGGCTCTATCTCGGGCTCGTGGCGGCCAAGAACGCCCTGGCGTTCTGCCTGATGGCGGGGGCCGCGTGGTTCCTCAGGAGCCCGGCCTGGGTCCTGGCCGCGGCCGGCATCGGCCCGGTGCTCACGGTGCTCCTGCTCTACAGCCCCCTGCGCGATCCGGCGGCCCCCGTGATGCGGGATCAGGTCCGCACGATCTGGCGCCTGTTCATGACCTACGGCCTGCCCCTGATCGCGGCCAACGCCGTCTACCAGCTGATGCCGTTCCTCAACCGCAGCACCATCGCGGCGCAGGCGGGCTTCGCCGAGGCCGGCTACTTCGCGCTCGCCTCGGACGTCGCCGGGCGCAGCCTGACCACGCTCGGCACCGCCCTCGACCTGCTGCTGTTCCAACTTGCGGTGCGGGCCGAGGAGCAGCACGGCCGGGCGGCGGCCGAGGCGCAGGTCGGGCGCAACGCGGCCGTGGTCTTCGCCCTGATCCTGCCCTGCGCGGTCGGGTTCTGGGCGGTGCTGCCGGCGCTCCAGGCGCTCGTGGTGCCGGAGGCCTATCGCGGCCCCTTCGCGCTCTATGCCGGCCTGCTGATCCCGGGCCTGTTCTGCCTCTCGATGATGTTCTTCGCTCTGAACCCCGTCTTCCAGATCCGCCGGCGCACTCTGCCGGTGATCGCGGCGGCCGGGTTCGGGCTCGGCGGCGACGCCCTCGGCCTCCTGCTGCTGCCGCCGGTCTTCGGCACGGCGGGCATCGCCATGGCGCAGTCGCTCGGCCTCGCCACCGCCTTCGCCTGGCTCGCGGCCCGGGCGCTCACCGGGCGCGAGCGCCTGCGCCTGCCCTGGCGGGACCTCGCGGTCGCGGCCGTGGCGAGCCTCCTCATGGCCCTCGTGCTCGCGCCGCTGCGCCATCTCGAGCCGGTTCGGGCGCTGGCGCTCAGCGTGCCGACGGGCGTCGCTCTGTACGGAGCGCTCGTCTGGATCTTCGACATCGCGGGCCTGCGCGGCCACGTGGAGGCCCGCTTCCGGCGCCGGCCCGTCGTCGCGGCGGAATGAGGCAGCGGCCGCGCTTGAATCGGCGCTACAATCCCGCATGATCCGGCCTTAAAGGTGCCCCGCCGGACGGGTGCGCCGGCCAGGGCAGGAAACGATGCAATCATACGAGCCCCGCGACGAGGGCGAGGCGGCCGAGATCGTCCGTGCCGCCGCCGCCCGCGGCGAGCGGCTTCGGCTCGTCGCCGGCGACACCAAGGCGCGGCTCGGCCGCCCGGCCCAGGACGAGGCCACGCTGTCGGCGGCGGCGCTCGCCGGCATCACCCTCTACGAGCCCGCCGAGATGGTGGTGAGCGCGCGCGCCGGCACGCCGCTCGCCGAGGTGCAGGCGCTGCTCGCCTCGCGCGGCCAGATGCTGCCCTTCGAGCCGATGGACCACCGGGCGCTGCTGGGCTCCACCGGCGCGCCGAGCTTCGGCGCCGTGGCGGCGGTGAACAATTCCGGGCCCCGCCGGATCAACGCGGGCGCCGCCCGCGACAGCCTGATCGGCGTGCGCTTCGTCAACGGGCGCGGCGAGGCGATCAAGTCCGGCGGACGGGTGATGAAGAACGTCACCGGCCTGGACCTCGTGAAGCTGATGGCCGGCTCCTACGGCACGCTCGGCCTTCTCACCGAGGTCACCTTCAAGGTGCTGCCGGTCTCCGAGCGCACGGCGACGCTGGTCTTCTCCGGCCTCGACGACGCCCGCGCGGTCGAGGCGCTCGCGGCCGCGCTGGGCTCCCCCTTCGAGCTGACCGGCGCCGCCCACCTGCCGGCCGGGCTCGACGCCCCGGGCGTCCCCACCGGGGAGGTCGCCCGCACCTTGATGCGGCTCGAAGGCTTCGCGGATTCGGTCGCCTACCGGCTCGGCGAGCTGCGCCGCCTGCTCAAGCGCTACGGCGCGCCCGAGACCGTGGAGGCGCCGGGCCTCTGGGACGCGGTCCGGGACGTGGCACCCTTCGCGGGCGGCGACGGCGCGGTCTGGCGCATCTCCACCGCCCCGACGAAGGGGCCGGCGCTCACCGCCGCCGTGGCGCGGGCGATCCCCGCGCGCTGGTACTACGATTGGGGCGGCGGGCTGATCTGGCTCGAGACTCCGGCCGCAGGCGATGCCGGCGCGGCCGCGATCCGGGCCGCAGCGCGCGCGCAGGGCGGCCACGCCACGCTGGTGCGGGCGCCCGACGCCGTGCGCGCCGCCGTCCCGGTCTTCGAGCCGCTGCCGGACCCCCTGATGCGGGTGACGCAGGGCATCAAGGCGGCCCACGACCCGGCCGGGGTGCTCAACCCGGGCCGGATGTACGCGAGCGTCTAGCCCATCGTCCCGGATACGGCATCCGGGACGATGGGCTAAGATATTGATGGTGCATCCTCTTTTTCCGAAAGCCGCGAACCGCCTTTCGGGATGATGCTCCAACTCAGGACACGGGAACGCCCCTCCCGGACGGGAGCGCGGCGGAGGACAGGCCAGTGCAAACCAACTTCAGCCTCGCGCAGCTCGCCGATCCGGCGATGAAGGCTTCCGAGAAGATCCTGCGCACCTGCGTGCATTGCGGCTTCTGCACCGCGACCTGCCCGACCTACCTGCTGCTCGGCGACGAGCTCGATTCGCCGCGCGGGCGCATCTACCTGATCAAGGACATGCTGGAGGGGGGCAAGGCCGCGAGCGCCGAGGTGGTCAAGCACGTCGACCGCTGCCTGTCCTGCCTGTCCTGCATGACCACCTGCCCGTCGGGGGTGCACTACATGCACCTCGTCGACCACGCCCGCACGCATATCGAGGAGACCCACCACCGCACGGCCGACGACCGGGCCCTGCGCGCGCTGCTGGCCTTCGTGCTGCCCTACCCGCGCCGCTTCCGCCTCGCCATCGCGGCGGCGCGCCTCGGGCAGCCGTTCCGCGGGCTGGTGGCGCGGCTGCCGCGCGTCGGCAACCGGCTCGCGGCGATGCTCGACCTCGCGCCCGCCGAGATGCCCGGCCGCAACCCCACCGACCGGCCCGGCACCTTCCCGGCGGCCCGCGCCGAGGCGCCGGCGCGCCGGGTGGCGCTGCTGCGCGGCTGCGCCCAGAGCGTGCTGCGCCCCGATTTCAACGAGGCGGCGATCCGCCTGCTCAACCGGCACGGCGTCACGGTGGTGCAGGCCCAGGAGGGCTGCTGCGGCGCGCTCACCCACCACATGGGCAAGGCGGATTCGGCGCACGCCCACGCCCGGCAGGCGATCGACGCCTGGACGGCCGAGATCGACCGCGGCGGCCTCGACGCGATCCTGGTCACGGCCTCGGGCTGCGGCACCACGATCAAGGATTACGGCTTCATGTTCCGGGACGACCCGGCCTATGCCGAGAAGGCGGCCCGGGTCTCGGGCCTCGCCAAGGACGTCACCGAGTACGTGGCCACGCTCGATCTCGCCGAGCCCGCGGCCGAGACCGACCTCGTGGTGGCCTACCACTCCGCTTGTTCGATGCAGCACGGCCAGGGCATCCGCACCGAGCCGAAGGCGCTGCTGAAGCGCGCGGGCTTCACCGTGAAGGACGTGCCGGAGGGCCAC
This sequence comes from Methylobacterium sp. HJ2, assembly GCF_056431005.1. Taxonomy (NCBI): domain Bacteria; kingdom Pseudomonadati; phylum Pseudomonadota; class Alphaproteobacteria; order Hyphomicrobiales; family Methylobacteriaceae; genus Methylobacterium; species Methylobacterium sp. HJ2. Next base: position 355,729 of record NZ_JBWJYM010000002.1, read on the forward strand.
ATCTGCTGCGGCTCGGCCGGGACTTACAACATCCTGCAGCCCGAGATCGCCAGCCACCTGCGCGCCCGCAAGGTCGCCAACATCGAGCGCACCGCCCCCGACCTGATCGCCACCGGCAACATCGGCTGCGCCACGCAGATCGGGAAGGGCACGGACATCCCGATCGTGCACACGGTGGAGCTCCTCGACTGGGCGACCGGCGGCCCGAGGCCCGCCGCCCTCGACCGGGTGCGCCGCCGCGAGCTGATCGCGGCCGAGTAGGCATTCAGAGCAGCTGGTAGCTGACTGGGATCCAGCGGTAGCCCGCCCCGGCCGGCACGACGTAGCCGAGCGAGGGGAAGCTCGTGTGGTAGCCCGCCACCAGGACCTCCTCGGCGGCGGCGAGGCCGTAGATCCGGGCGCGCGTCGCCGCGCCTGCCGCCTTGTCCATGTCGAACAGCGCGTGCCAGTCCGGCCGGGCGAGAGAGGCGACCTCGTGGTGGGCGCAATCGCCCCAGATCAGGAGGCGCCGGCCCGCGCTCTCCACGTGGTAGGCGAGATGGCCCGGGGTGTGCCCGTAGGCGGCGAGCGCCCGGATGCCCGGCGCGATCTCGTCCCCGGGGCCGACGAAGCGGGTCCGCTCGGCCAGCGGCAGCAGGTGGCTGCGGAAGACGCGCGCCGACCGATACTCGTTGCCCTCCGGTGCCGCGGCGAGGCGCTCGGGCTTCGACCAGAAATCGAACTCCGCGGCGCCCACGACGAACCGCGCGTTCGGGAAGGCGGTCCGTCCGTCCTCCATCAGGCCGCCGATATGGTCGGTGTGGCAATGGGTGAGCACCACGACGTCGATCGTCTCGGGAGCGCAGCCCGCCGCCCGCAGCCGCTCAAGCAGGCGCCCGCCCGCGGGCCGCGGCACGAAGCCGACCGCCCCGTTGCCGGTGTCGAACAGGATCCGCTCGCGGCCGGTCTCGACGAGGACGGGGGTGAAGCCCGGCTGGAAGCGGTCCGGCGGCAGGCGGCTGGCCCGCATCAGGGCCTCGACCTCGGCGCGGGGCCGGTCCTCGCCGACGATCGGCCACGGCCCGTCGATCAGCCCGGCGGCGTCGGGCAGCATCGTCACCGTGAAGGCGCCGAGCGCGAAGCGGTCCTGGGGCCGCGGCGCGCAGGCCGTCTCGGCGGCCGTGGCGCGCGGGGCCGCGAGCGCCGCCCAGCCGAGGGCCGCCGAGGCGGCGAGTCGCCGCCGGGTGAGTGCGATCATCCCGATATCCTCCCGCGCAGATGCGGATAGACTGGCGGTCCGCGCTGCGTCGGACGAGGCGTAGCAGGAGCCGGAGGGGCGCTCCTTGTACGAACCTGCTGCGGGAACCGGGCCGATCTGGCACGTCGAGGGCGACCGGACCTTCTTCGCCGGGCCGCTGCACTACAACGCCGCCCACCAGCACGGCGCCCCGGTCTACCTCGCCGGGCTCTACGGGACCTTCGCCATCCGGATGCGCGGGGCGCCCTGGACGCGCTGCCGCACGGCGCTGGTGCCGGCCGGCGTGGTGCACGAGCTCGATCTCGGCGGCGCCCCGCTCGGGGTGCTCTACCTGGAGCCGGGCGCGGCCGGCGCGGCAGCGCTGGCGCCGCTTCTCTGCGGCACCCGGGAAGTCGGCGGCGCCCTCGTCGGCGATGGCGGCGAGATCTCGGCCCTGCGCGCGCTGTGGGAGGCCGGGGACGCGCCGCTTTGGGCCGGCCCGGCGCTCGCCGACCTGACGGCCTTCTCCGCGGCGCGCGCCCGGCGCCCCCTCGACGGCCGCATCGCCCGCGTGGTCGCGAGCCTCGCCGCCCGGCCCGAGACGGACCGGTCGGCGCCGGTCCTCGCCCGGATGGTCGGCCTCTCGGAGTCGCGGCTGCAGCACCTGTTCACCGAGGCGGTCGGCGTGCCGTTCCGCCGCTACAGGGCCTGGGCCCGGATGCGGCTCGCGCTCCGCGCGGTCGTGGCGGGGGCGAACTTCACCGGGGCGGCCCACGAGGCCGGCTTCGCCGACCAGGCTCATTTCGCGCACGATTTCCGCCGCACCTTCGGAGCCCCGGCCTCCGGCAGCCTGCTCGGCATCCGCCGCTGACGCGATCCGGGACAGGGCGCCGGATCCGCATTATGGAGATGCTGCGCCTCCGGTGTCCTGAAGCCATGCTCCGCGTCCCGCTGCTCCTGACCGCCCTGCTCGGGCTCGCCCCGCCCGCCGCCGCCCAGGCGCCCGCGCCGGTGAGGATCGGGCTGTCGGCGCCCCTGTCCGGGCCGGATGCGGCCTTCGGGCAGGGGTTGCGGCTCGGCGCCGAGCAGGCGGTCGCCGAGATCAACCGGGCCGGCGGCGCGGGCGGGCGCAAGCTCGCGCTGGTCGTGGGCGACGATGCGGGCGACCAGAAGCAGGGGCTCGCGGTCGCCAGGAAGTTCCTGGCCGACGGGATCCGCCTCGTCGTCGGGCCGCTCGAATCCTCGCTCGTGGCGGCCACCGCACCCGTCTACGAGGCGGGGGGCGCCCTCGTGGTGGCGCCCGGAGCGAGCTATCCGGCGCTGACGGGACGCGGGCTGTGGAACCTGTTCCGGCTGAACCCGGGCGACGCCCAGCAGGGCGCCGCGGCGGGCACGTGGCTCGCCGATCACGCAGGCGGTCCGATCGCCGTCCTGCACGACCGCTCGACCTTCGGGCGCGGTCTCGCCGACGCGGTCTCGCGGCGCCTGAAGGCGCGGGACAGGTCCGAAACGGTGTTCGAGAGCCTGCCGCGCGGCAGCCGGGACGCGGGCGATCTCGTCGCCCGCCTCAAGGCGGCGGGGGTGCGGGCGGTCTATTTCGGCGGCCTCGCCCCGGAAGCCGCCGTGCTGGTCCGGGTCATGCGCGAGGCCGGCCTCTCGGCGACCCTGGTGGCGAGCGACGGCATCCTCGACCGGGACTTCGCCGCGACCGGCCCGGCCGGCGAGGGCACGGTGATGACCGTCGGGCCGGAGCGCCGCCTGCCGGAGCCCCGCGGCAAGGCGCCCCCGCGCACGGCGGAGGCGGACCTCGTCGCCGGCTCCGCCTACGCGGCCGTGGAGGTGCTGGCGCAGGGCCTCGCGCAATCCCTCGCCCCATCCCTCGCGCAGCCCCCCGGTCGCACCGTCGATGGCCGCCGGGTCGCCGAGATCCTGCGCGCGGGCGCGATCCGCACCGCGTCCGGGGAGGTCGGCTTCGACCGGCAGGGCGATCCGCCGGAGGCGGCGGTGGCGTTGCGCGTCTGGCGCCGGACGCCCGACGGCCGGCTCGACTACGCGGGCAACGAGGCCGGGCCCTAGCCGGCCGGTGCGCGGGCTGCGGGAGGCCGCCCGCGCGGATTCCTATGGAGCCGCCCGCCACCGTTACGGGTGGGCGCTTGCCGCGGGGGCGTGCGGCGATTACATCCGGCACGCCTGCCGAAGCGCGCGCCCCGTGCCCCGTCACGGATCGGAGCCGCCGCCGCAGCGTTCTAGAGATCGCAACGCAAGACGAGAAGAATGCCGGAACGCCTGTTTCCAGACGGTCCGACTGGAGAAGGTGAATGGCGAAAGAAGAGTTGATGCAATTCGACGGTCTCGTTCTCGAGATCCTGCCCGATGCGCGCTACCGCGTGCAGCTGGACCAGGGCCACGAGATCGTCGCCTACACCGCCGGCAAGATGAAGAAGAACCGCATCAAGACGCTGGCCGGCGACCGCGTGACCGTCGAGATGTCGCCCTACGACCTCGAGAAGGGCCGCCTCGTGTTCCGGCACAAGGACGAGCGCTCCTCCGGCCCGCGCCCCCCCGTCCGCGGCGGCCAGTTCCGGCGCCGCTGAACCCCGGCGGACGCACCGCGGCGCGCGAGCACCCGAGGATTCTGGCGACATGGATCCGCGGGCCGCGCGCGCCTACCTGCTCCTCGTCTTCACGATGCTGGTCTGGGCCGGCAACGCGATCGCGGCCCGCTGGGCCCCGGGGCAGATTTCGCCTCAGGCCCTCACCACCCTGCGCTGGGCCTTCCCCTGCGCCTTCCTGGCGATCGCCGCGCACCGCCGCATCCTGGCCGAGCGGCAGCCCCTCGCCCGCGCATGGCTGCGCATCCTGCTGATGGGCGGCGTGGGCTACACGGCCTACGCGAGCCTGTTCTACGCCGCGGGCGCCTACACCACCGCCGTCAACATCGCGCTGCTGCAGGGCGCGATCCCCGTGCTGGTGCTGCTGCTGAACTACCTCGTCTTTCGTCAGCCGGTCTCCTGGGGGCAGGGCCTCGGCGTCGCCGCGACGCTCCTTGGGGCCGGGATCGCCGCGACCCACGGCGACCTCGCCGCCCTGCGCGCCCTCGACCTCAACCGGGGCGACCTGCTCATGCTCGTCGCCTGCCTGCTCTACGCCGGATACACCGTGGCGCTGCCGGGGCGGCCGAAGGTCTCGGGCCTCAGCTTCTTCGCCGCGCTGGCGGCGGCCGCCTTCATCACCTCGCTGCCGCCGCTCGCCGCCGAGTGGGCGGCCGGGCGCCTGATCTGGCCCGGCCCGACCGGCTGGGCCATCGTCACCTACGTGGCGCTCGGGCCCTCGCTCGCGGCGCAGCTGACGTTCCTGCAGGCCGTCGAGATGATCGGCCCCAACCGGGCCGGCCTGTTCGTCAACCTCGTGCCGCTGTTCGGCGCGGGCCTCGCGGTGCTGATCGTGGGCGAGCCGTTCGGCCGCACCGAGGCCGTGGCCCTCGCCCTCGTGGTCGGCGGCATCGCCTGCGCCGAGCGCCTGCGGGCGCGCCCGCTAGCGCCGACGGAGGCGGCGCCGGAATCCCGGCCGGGCCCGTGAGAGCCGCGGCGCGGACCGCCCGTCGAGGCCGGCCGCGCCGCGGGGTCGGCCCTATTCGCAGACCCGGACGCGCCGGAAGATGACGTCGCCGTAGGGATCGACGTAGCGGCGGCGCTCGAAATGGCAGACCGGGCCGTAATCCTCCTCGACATAGACCGGGCGCGGGGCGCGGTAGACCGGCTTGCCGGGATAGTAGGGATCGGCGGAGGCGGCGCCGATGGCACCCCCGACCGCGAGGCCGCCGAGAACGCCGAGGGCGGCGGCCCCGCCGGGGCTGATCCCGTCGCGGGCCTGGGCGGCCGGGGCGGCCACGAGCCCCCCGACGACGAGAGCGATTGCGAAACTGCGAACCATGTCCTTGTCCTCCGAGCCGGCCGCGCGGAAGCAGCTTTCCGGGAGTCGGCCTGCGGGACGGTTAAGACAGCGCGGATTTTAGGCGATTCTTCGGCCGCAGCTCCGGCAGGGTGCGGCGACACACGCGCGCACCCCAGGCGTGTCTGCGGTCAGAGCCGCGCGACGCGCAGCGCCAGCGGCCAACGCACCCGGCGGCGCGCCCCGGCCGGCCCCCAGGCGGCGGCGAGCGCCTCCGCGAAGGCGGGCAGCGGGTCGGTCCCGAGGGCGGCCCGCGCCCCGCGCAGGGCCGACCACGTCCCCGCATAGGCGACGAGATCGTCCAGGCTCCACTCCGCCTCGATCGCGAGATCGGGCGCGGGCAGCTCGGCGAACGGGAAGGCGAGGCTGCGGTAGCCGGCCTCGACATGGCGGCGCTCCGGCGGCCAGTAGGGCCCGACCACCTCGTCGTAGAAGTGGCGCAGCGCGGCCTCCGCCGCCCCCTCGAGGTGGAGCACCCCGTAGGAGATCAGTGCCAGCACCGCGCCCGGCCGCGCCACGCGCCGGACCTCGGCGTAGAAGGCGTCGAGGTCGAACCAGTGCGCGGCCTGGGCCGCCGTGATCAGGTCGACGCTGGCCTCCGGCAGGCCGCTCGCCTCGGCGGGCGCCACCCGGTACTCGACCCGCGGATGGGCCTCGGCCTCGGCGACCTGCCGGGCGCTCGCGTCGCAGGCGACGACCCGCGCGAACCGGTCGGCGAGCAGCACCGAGAGCTGCCCGTTGCCGCAACCGCAATCGAGGGCGAGGCCGCGTGCGGGCGCGACGGCGGCCAGATGCTCGGCCAGGGCCGCCGGGTAGGTCGGGCGATGGGCCGCGTAGGCCGCGGCGGAGGCCGAGAAATGGTCCTTGAAGAGCGTGTCGCTCACGGCTGACCTCGTGCTGATTCTCGGGAGCCGCCGGGGCGGGCCGCCCTCCCCGCTTGACGGCGACCGCCGATCCGGCCTGAAACGGGCGCGGAACGATCCACGACGGAGGCGGGCTTGGCGACACGAGGCTTCACCGGGCGGCGTCCGCCCGAGGCGACCCGCGAGCGGCTGCCGCCGGGACAATACCTCACCGAGGACTTTCCCGTCCTGCAGATCGGGCCGAACCCGCGGATCGATCTCGCGACCTGGCGCTTCACCCTGCGGGAGGGCGCGCGCCCGATCAAATCCTGGAGCTGGGACGATTTCCAGGCCCTGCCGCGCACCCGCTGGGGCGGCGACATCCACTGCGTCACCAAGTGGTCGAAATTCGACACCGCCTGGGAGGGCGTGAGCGTCGACGATCTGCTGGCCGATGCCGGCATCGCCGCGCCGACGGACTTCCTGCTCGCGGAGGGCTACGACGACTACACCACCAACGTGCCGGTGGCCGACCTCACGGGCGGCAAGGCGATGGTGGCGACGCTCTACGACGGTCAGCCGATCCCCCTCGATCACGGCGGCCCGGCCCGGCTGCTCGTGCCCCACCTCTACTTCTGGAAGAGCGCCAAGTGGGTGAAGGGCCTGCGCTTCACGAAAGTGGACGAGGCCGGGTTCTGGGAGCTGCGCGGCTACCACATGTACGGCGATCCCTGGCGCGAGCAGCGCTTCACCGGTGACTGAGCGACCGCCGCCCGACCGGCTGCCCTGGCAGGCCTGGCGCGAGGCGGTGATCGTGGAGGCCGCGCCGGTGACGCCGCGGGTGCGGCGCTTCCGGCTCCGGGTCGACTTCGCCGACGCGTTCCGGCCGGGCCAGCACGTGGACGTCCGGCTCACCGCCGAGGACGGCTATCAGGCGCAGCGCAGCTACTCCATCGCCTCGGCGCCGGACGACTCCGGCACGATCGAGCTGATGATCGAGGGGCTCGACGGCGGCGAGGTCTCGGGCTTCTTCCAGGACGTGGCCGAGATCGGCGACGCCATCGAGCTGCGCGGTCCGATCGGGGGAGCCTTCGTCTGGGAGCCGGATGACGGCGGGCCGCTGCTCCTCGTCGGCGGCGGCTCGGGCGTGGTGCCGCTGCTCGCGATGCTGCGCCATCGCGCGCGCGCCGCGCCGGCGGTGCCCTGCCACCTGATCTACTCGGTGCGCACCCGCACGGAGGCGATCGCGCTGGCCGAGCTCGAGGGCCGCGCACGGGACGAGCCGGGCTTCGGCCTCACCCTGCTCACCACACGCGAGGGCGAGGGCCGGCGCATCGATGCCGGGACGGTCTCGGCGGCGCTCGCCCGGCTCGGGATGCCCGCCCGCAGCTTCGTCTGCGGCTCGAATCCCTTCGTCGCCGCCGCGAGCGCGCTCCTCCTTCACGCCGCTGTCCCGGAGCGGGCGATCCGCACCGAGCGCTTCGGCGGCTGACCGGCGCGGCCCCGGGAAACGCCCTCACGGGCTGAAGATCAGCACCACGTAGACGAAGAACACGATCAGGTGCACCGCGCCCTCCAGCACCGTCGTCCGGATCCCGGAGAAGGTCAGGGTGCTGAGGATCAAGGTGACGGCGAGGAGCGCCATCTCGGCGGGCTTCAGCCCGAGCACCACGGCCTGGCCGGTGATCAGCCCCACCGCCAGCACCGCCGGCACCGTGAGGCCGATCGTCGAGGTCGCGGCTCCGAGACAGAGGTTGAGCGCCCGCTGCAGCTCGTTGCGGGCGATGGCCTTGAGGGCCGAGATGCCCTCGGGCGTGAACACGATCGCGGCGATCAGCACGCCGCCGAGCGCCGAGGGCGCGCCCAGCGCCGCGATGCCGTGGTCGAGGATCGTGGCGAGACTCTTGGACAGGATCACGATCGGCAGGATGTTGGCGAGCAGCAGGGCCATGTGCAGCAGGATCTGACCCGGCGCCGCGGAGGCCTTGGCGGGCGCCTCGCGCGCGGCGTTGCGGGCCGCCTCCGCCTGGGCGCGGGGATCCTTGAAGAAGTCGCTGTGCCGCCCCGTCTGGATCAGCAGGAACACGCCGTAGAGCGCCACCGTGAAGACCGAGAAGGTCACGGCCTGCACCTTGGTCAGCGAGCCGTCGCTGGTCGAGCTGGTGAAGTTCGGGATGATCAGCGCGATGGTGGCGAGCGGGATGATCACCGAGAGAAAGGCCGAGGCGCCCTGCAGATTGTAGCTCTGCTGGTGATGGCGCAGCCCGCCGAGGATCAGCCCGAGGCCCACCACCCCGTTCAGCACGATCATCAGCACCGCGAACATCGTGTCGCGCCCGAGCGTCGGCGCGTCCTTGGCCGAGAGCATCACGGCCGAGACCAGGGCCACCTCGATGATGACGATGGCGAGCGTGAGCACCAGGGTCCCGAGCGGCTCGCCCAGCATCTCGGCGAGTTCCTCCGCCTCGTGCACCACGCCGAAGGCCGACCACAGGATGACCCCGAGCAGCCACGCGAACAGGGCGACCGCCCAGAGCGGGCTCGCAAGATCGGCGAGCCAGCCCTTGCCGAACCACCAGAAGGCGGCGACGCTCGCCCACGCCACCACCAACCTCAGGATCGCGCCCATCATGTCTCCTCGTCCGCTCATTGAGCGTTTGCGGGCCGGGCGGTTGCTGGCGCAAGTGCGGTCGCTCACAATATGCGCGAACGTTCACAAAGCGGGTGCACGGGAGCCGACCCGTGTGCACGCAAGCGCGCCATGCGGCACAGGCCGTGGCGCAATCCGCGCGAACCGGATAAAGGATCAAGCTCCGCAACCCGATTCGAGACCGCTGAACCCGTCCGCGATCCGCGCGAGAATCCGCGCGGCCGGCCGATGCCCGGTCGTGAGAGCCTGATTTTGCCGTTTCCTACCCTGCCCGCCCCGATCGCGCGGGCGCTCGCCGAGCGCGACTACGCCGAGCCCACCCCGGTTCAGAGCGCCGTGCTCGAGGCGGCCTCCGACGGCCGTGACCTTCTCGTCTCCGCCCAGACCGGCTCGGGCAAGACCGTCGCCTACGGGCTCGCCATGGCGGGTACGCTGCTCGGCCCCGAGGAGGCCCTGCCCCAGCCCGGCGCGCCGCTCGCCCTCGTGATCGCGCCGACGCGCGAGCTCGCCCTCCAGGTCCAGCGCGAGCTGTCCTGGCTCTACGCCGCGGCCGGGGGCCGGATCGTCGCCTGCGTCGGCGGCATGGATCCGCGCCGCGAGGCCCGGATGCTCTCGGACGGCGTCCACATCGTGGTCGGCACCCCGGGCCGCCTGCGCGACCACTTGGAGCGGCGCAACCTCGACCCGCGCAGCCTGCGCACCGTCGTCCTCGACGAGGCCGACGAGATGCTGGATCTCGGCTTCCGCGAGGACATCGAGTTCATCCTCTCGGGCACGCCCGCCGAGCGGGCGACCTTCCTGTTCTCGGCGACCTTGCCGAAGGCGATCGAATCGCTGGCCGAGCGCTACCAGCGCAACGCCCTTCGGCTCGCCGTGAAGAGCGAGACCCGGGGCCACGCCGACATCGCCTACCGGGCGATCCGGGTGGTGCCGCGCGAGATCGAGCACGTGGTGCTCAACGTGCTGCGCGAGGCCGACGCCCCGACCGCGATCGTGTTCTGCAACACCCGCAACGCCGTCCGTCACCTGCAGGCGAGCCTGACCGAGCGCGGTTTCTCGGTGGTGGCGCTCTCTGGCGAGCTCGGCCAGGGCGAGCGCAACGCCGCGCTCCAGGCGCTGCGCGACGGGCGGGCCCGGGTCTGCGTCGCCACCGACGTCGCCGCCCGCGGCATCGACCTGCCGACGCTGAGCCTCGTCATCCACGCCGACCTGCCCCACGACGCCGAGGTGCTGCAGCACCGCTCCGGCCGCACCGGCCGCGCCGGGCGCAAGGGCACCAGCGTGCTGCTGGTGCCCAACGCCCGCCGCCGCCGGGCCGAGCAGATGCTCGCCATCGCCAAGGTGACGCCGGACTGGACGCCCCCGCCCTCGGCCGACGAGATCCGCCGCCTCGACGGCGAGCGCATGCTGGCCGACCCGCTCTTCTCCGAGCCCCCCTCCGAGGAGGATCAGGCGCTGGCCGAGACGCTGCTGGCCGAGCGCAGCCCCGCCGACCTCGCCGCGCTCCTCGCCCGGGTCTACCGCACCCGCCTGCCCGCCCCCGAGGAGGTGACGGATCCGGGCGACACGGGCGGGCGCGGCACCCGGCCGCCCTACGATCCGATGGATCCCGAGCGCATTGCGGCGCTCGGCCCGGCGGTGTGGTTCCGGCTCAATCTCGGCCGGCGCGACGATGCCGACCCGCGCCGCCTGCTGCCGCTCCTCACCCGCCGCGGCGGTGTCGACCGCGAGGTGATCGGGGCGATCCGCATCTTCGACCGCGAGACCAAGTTCGAGATCCGGGGCGGCGCCGCTCAGAAGTTCGCCGCCGCCTTCGCCCGCAACGGCTCGCCCGAGATCCAGGTGGAGCCGCTCGCCGGCGAGGCGGCCCCGGCCCCGCGCGGACCGCGCGGAGACGCCAAGAGCCCGCGCTCGAGCAAGCACGCCCGCCACGTCGAGAAGGCGGGCCCTAAATCCGCCGATGCCAGGCCCGCGCGCCGGCCACGGTAGCGCCCGCGCGGGTTTCCGCGGCCCACAAATCCCGCATCCGCCCGGATAGGGCCGCGGCGCCTCTGCGGGCTATCGGGATCATGGCGGGGACAATGACCATCCGCGCCGCGGCGCGGCACGCCCGAGCGTCGGCGTGGGGCTTTGCGACGGGTCGAGGCCGTGGGAAGACGCGGCGTTCGGGCGAGCCTCGGCGAGCCCCAGGCCCCTGATCCGATACATTTCGGCATGTCGCACGCCGCCCCGCCCGTCGTTCCGGAACTCGACGTCGCGGATCTCGACCGCTCCTTGCGCTTCTACGTCGAGGCTCTCGGGTTTGATTGCCGCGTCGAACGGCCCGAAGAGCGCTTCGCCTACCTGACGCGCGGCCCCGTCCACCTGATGCTCCAACAGGCGGATGGCCCGGGACGTCGATTCCGGACCGCGCCGCTGGAGTACCCGTTCGGACGCGGGATCAACCTCCAGATCGAGGTGCCGGACGTCGATAGCCTTCACGACCAGGCGACGCGGGCCTGCGCGACGTTCTACTTGCCCCTGGAGGAGCGCTGGTATCGCCAGGGTGTCGAAGAGGCGGGCAACCGGCAATTCGTCGTCATCGACCCGGATGGCTACCTGCTTCGCTTCTTCAGCAATCTCGGGCGACGATCGGTCGAAGGGGACCGGCGATGATGCGGATCGCCATCAGCGCGCGCTCCTGTCCGCCTGCCTGATCGCGATCATCGGCGCCGGCCGCTCATCACGGCACGGCTTGCGACGCGCCGCCGAGGGCCGATGAAGGCTCGATGCGACCGCGCGGTCTCACCCAGGGCCGATCAGAACCGATCCGGCAGGCTCTTCACCGCGTCGCCCAGCGCCTCGACGCCCGCGCCGATCTTGCGGCCGGCGGCGGAGAGGGTCGGCATGCGGATCCCGAGCACCTCGGTTTCCTCGGGCTCGGCCGGGGTCGCCTCGGCGACCGCACCGGCCGGCGCCGCGAGCGGCTTGCGCGCGGCGACCGTCCTGGGTTTCGGCTTCGCCGATTCCTTGGCCGATTCCTTGGCCGGCTCCTTCGCCGCCGCTTCGGGCTTCGCGGCCGGCAGGGCGGCCCTGGGGCGGGCCGTCCGCGCGTCCTGAGCCGGCTCGCGCGACGCCTCCTCGACGGAGGTGGCCGGAGCGGCGACGCCGGGCGCCGCCGGCGCCTCGGGCGGCAGCGCCGCGAAGGCGGTGGGCGCGCTGCGGGCCCGGATCGTCTCGCTCGGTCGGGCCGCGACGAGCGGCACCGTCCGGCCCGCCGGGAGCACGCTCACCTGCCGGACGGGGCCGATCACCGGCGCCTCGACCAGGGCGGGTGCGGGCCGGGATGCCGGCTCGGCCTTCGCCGGAGCCGGCTCGACCTTGGCGGATGCGACCTTGTCGGAAGCGACCTGGGTCACCTCGCTCCCGATACTGCCGGCCTTGAGCGGATCGGGCGTTCCGGTCACGACCGGCGGCAGGGCGGCGGTCGCGGGTCGCGCCGGACCCGTCGGCTCGGCCGCCGGAAGGCCGGCGAGGGGCGCGGGAGCGGCGAGCGCGGGCTGCCCGTCCTTGAGATCCGGCCAATCGGCGGCGCTCAGCTGCGTGGCGGGCGGGACGGGCCGGCGCAGCGTGGCAGGCCCGGCAAGGCCCGACATCAGCGTCGTCGCGCCCGCGAAGGCGGCGAGGCCGAGCGCGCCGAGGGAGGCGGCGCCGATCAGGAGGCGCGCGCGCGGGGCGCTCGGCTTCGGCGCCCTCGCGACGCGGGCGGGCGCGGCTTCCCGGCCGGCGCGGGGCGGACGGGTTTCCGACGGGTCGAGAGCGAGATCGTTCATAGGCGGGGTCTCTGACGCGACGCGGATCTGAACGGCCGCTCCCCCGAAACCCGGCCGCCCGCCTCTTGCTTTCGAGGCGAATCCTGACCGCGGATATCAGGGCCGACAATACGGCACAAAGATGTCGGCCGGACCATTGCACCCGGATTCCGTTCAGGAACAGGTAACCGTGTGTAGAGCCGTGGGGTTTAACAATCGGTGACTTGCGTTGCGGCTCGACCGCTCCGGCGGGCGCCTCGACGCCGCGACCGGCCCGTCGCCCCCTGGAGGGCCGGTGGACAGGGCGGCCCGGCTTCATCAATGCTCGTCCGTGTGAACGCTCCATCGACCCGCATCGAGACGCCGCCCCGCCCCGCCCAGGCGCGGCCCCTGCCCTGGTCCGGCTGGTCCACCCGGCGGCGGCTGATCGCCGTGGTGCTCGTCATCGACGTGCTGGCGGCGCTCGTCTCCTGCGCGGTGATCGTGCTGAACGCGCGCTCGGCCGTGAAGGTCGAGACGCGGGCCTCGCTCAGCACCGTGGAATCGCTGGTGGCCGACACGATCCGGCTGTCCGACTCGGTCGCGCCCGACACCCTGCTGCAGACCCTCGACCTGCGCTTCCAGGCGCTGCGCCACGTGCGCGTCGGCGTTCTCGACACGGACGGCGACCGGATCGGCAGCCCGCTCAGCCGGCCGCGTCCGGAGCGGACGGCGCCCGCTTGGTTCGCCGACCTGATCATGCCGCCGATCGAGCAGCACGTCCTGCCGATCGTGGCGGGCGGGCGAACCATCGGCTCGGCCCGCATCACCACCCAGCCGATGGACGAGATCGACGAGATCTGGAGTTACGCGCGGGCCCTCGCCATCACCACGCTGTCGATCAACGCCGCGATGCTGGCCGCGCTCTACCTCGCCCTCGGCCGGGTGCTGGCCCCGCTCGGCAGCCTCGCCGCCGGCCTGACGCAGCTGGAGCGGCACGACTACACCGCGCGGCTGCCGCCGCCCGACACCCGCGAGCTCGCGGTGATCGCGGGGCGGTTCAACAAGGTGGCGGAAGCCCTCGGCGAGACCCGGGCGGCCAACGGCCGGCTCAACCGGCAGCTCCTCACCGCCCAGGACGACGAGCGCCGCCGCACGGCCCTGGAGCTGCACGACGAGTTCGGCCCCTGCCTATTCGCCCTGGAGGCCAACGCCGCCTCGATCGCCCGCATCGCGGCCGGGGAGGCCGAGCCGAACCGGCAGAAGCTCGCCGCGCGCGCCGCCGACATCGCGGCGATCGTCGGACAGGTGCAGGGCCGCAACCGCGATCTGCTCAACCGCCTGCGCCCGCACGCGCTCGGACAAGTGCCGCTGCCCGATTGCCTCGACCTGCTGATCCGCGACTTCGCCCGGCGCCATCCCGGCACCCGCTTCGAGGGGCGCTTCGCCGAGCTCGGCGCGGGCTACGGCGACCTCGTCGACCTCACGGTGTTCCGCTGCATCCAGGAGAGCATGACCAACGCCGTGCGCCACGGCCGGGCCACCCTGATCCGGGCGGAGGCCGGCGCGCGGGACGGGCTGCTGCAGGTGACGGTGGCCGATGACGGGGCGGGCCTCGCGCCGGGCCACGATACCGGGCTCGGTCTCTCGGGGATGCGCGAGCGCGTCGGCGCCCTCGACGGACGGTTTGCCCTTGACAACGGCACGCGGGGCGCTGTTGTCCGGATCAGCATCCCGGTTCCGGGCGACCGGGGCGGGGATGCGGACCCGATTGCGCCGTCATGACCCGCCTCGCGTGAACGCCCTCGCATGAACGCCCTCGCCACGAGACCCGACATCGCCGGCACGCGCCTGCCGGTCCTGGTGATCGACGACCATCCGATCGTGCTGCAGGGCTGCCGCCGGGTGCTGGAGGATGCCGGGATCGAGACCGTGGCCGAGGCCACCACGGTGGTCGGCGGCTACCGCATCTTCCACCGCCTGCGCCCGCCGATCGTGATCTGCGACCTCACCTTCCAGGGCAGCGGACTCGCGGGCCTCGGGCTGATCCGGCGGATGCGCGCGGTGGCGCCGGAGACCCGGATCCTCGTCTTCAGCATGCACAACGACCCCGTCATCGTCGCGCGGGCGCTCGAAGCGGGCGCGCTCGGCTACGTGCTCAAGGACCACGCCTCGCAGGAACTCTACGAAGCCTTCGCGCGCGTCCGCTCCGGCGAAGTCTACCTCGACCGCCGCCTAGCAACGGAAGTCGCGATGCTGCGCACCGACGCGCGGCGCGCGCCGGAGACCCAGTTGACACCGCGCGAGCAACAGATCTTGGCGCGACTGGCACAGGGCAAATCCTATGGTGCCATCGCGCAGGATCTCTCGGTCAGCTATAAGACTGTGACGAATACCTGCTCTCAGATGCGCCAGAAGCTCGGCGTACGAACCCTCGCCGAACTGATCCACGTGGCCGTCACCCAGGCCCAACGCCAGGGCTGAGGCGCGCGGCCCGTCGCGCGCCGCACTTTCCAGTAGCCGGCAGATTCATCGTGCACTAGTGTACTGTGCATCATCGCGAATCAATGCCGTCTTCTGTGGACGAATTCTTGATTCCGAGCGGTGCCGAGGCCGAAGCTGGGCGTCGTCGATCAGCTAAAGCGGCCTACTCCCTTCGCGCAGGTTCAGCGTTTCGGTCGCGGTGTCTCGCATGCGCTGAATCAAGGCGCATCGGAACGCCATTGCGGAAGGTTCGCGCGGGACACGGACCAATACGAACGCCTAACGGCTCACTGCGGACGCACAGCGACGGTCTCTACGGCACAGTTTTCGCATCTTGGCCTGGGCACAACCGTTCGGATTGCACAATTGGTCGTCTAAATGTGCCAATCTGTAGTTTTTCTTACCGACGTCGACAGGCGCCCGACGACGCGAAGTCCTCGACCTTGCAAAATGATGCGGTCAAAAACCGAACATGTTCTGGTTTTTGACCGCCATTCGAACGAGCAAAGGACTTATTCAGGCCCCGGAACAGCGGCGGATCCACTGATGACCGGCGGCGGAGCCGTTTATTTGAGGTTCGCCAACCGAACCAGATCGTAGGGGACGACGTCTCGAAATGGCGACCGTCGTTTCTCCGGACCGCCGAGGACTGAAGAGACCAGGCCGGAATCAGAGACCTGACGGCACTTGACATCAAGCAAGCGCCGTATCACCCATTGGTAAATAAAATATCTCAGCCATTCCTGCAGATGGTAACTTTCGTTAAGTTTACCACTGACACGACGGCTACTCGCGTCCTTCTCGGCGACATGCGGTTTGCTCCGAACTCTTCGGGGCACCGGAAGCAGGCCTCACGCGAAGGGAGTTTGTTTGATGCTGAGTCACATCGAACCGCAGTCTGATTTCCTACCGAAGAACGCGCCGGTCCCCCCGGTCGCGCGCGTCGTCGAGAGGCCCGCGCGGGCCGGCATCGCGACGGTGCTCATCGGAGCTGGCGGTCTCTACCAGGACGGACTGATCCGGATCCTCGAAGAGCACGGCTACGACGTCGTCGACGCCATCGAGCGGGTGGACGCCTTCGACCCGGCGAGCGAGCCGGCCCTGCTCCTGCTGAGCGAGTTCGGCGCGGAGGAGATCAACGGATCGGCGATCCCGTTCCTACGCAATCTCGCCCCGCAGGCCCGGATCGCGATCCTGACCGAGCCCTCGGACCCGGCGACGCTGAGCTACCTGCTCAAAGCGGGCGTCCAGGCCTGTCTCGACCATCTCACGCAGCCCTCCGCGCTGATCAAGTCGCTCAACGTCGTGATGAACGGCAACATCGTGCTGCCGATGGAGGCCGTCCCGCATCTCGGCCAGCGCTCCTTCGGGAGCGTGCCCAGCGCGAGCCCGGCCACGCCCGCCCCGGCTCTGCCGCCGCCCTCGGATTCCCTGACCGGCCGGGAGACCGAGATTCTCGCCTGCCTCGCCGGCGGCCTGCCGAACAAGATGATCGCTCGCCGCCTCGCCATCGCCGAGGCCACGGTGAAGATCCACGTGAAGAACATCCTCCGCAAGACGGGTGTCCGGAATCGCACCCAGGCCGCGATCTGGACCCACCGGCGCGGCATCCTCCCGGCGACGCCCCGGAGCGGCGCGGCCTGACTGCGCCGATCCAGACCCGCCCGCGCCTGCACCGACAAGGGGCAACCGACCCTCGAGGAGCCGTTCCCGTCGCGATCGGGCACGGCTCCCCGCTCCGCGCAGCCTCCCGCCGAATGGCCCGGCCCGTCGGCGCCCCGCGCGCCTTCCGGCTCGACCGGGCTCCGGCCTGAGCGGGGCGAACGGGATTATCTCTCCGGATTCGTGCCGAGACCGCGCGGCGGGCCGCGAGGCCGCCCGGTGCGGCTCGGCCGCGGACCCCTCCGCTTCCCCTGCGCAGCTCCCTGAGCGAGCCGTTCCGAGGCGGCGCGGGCGCCCGAGCGCAGCCGAAGCCCATCCTTCCGGAGAGATCGCCGGAACCGGTACGGCGCCCGACGAGACGCGGTCGCCGCCCCGGACGGCCCGTGCCTGTCTGGGCGCGGATTCGCCTCGGCGCCCGGGCGTCATCCGGTCGATGGAGCCGCGCCATCGGGGCACACCCGGACCCGGCGGACCGCGGCCGGACCGGGCAGGGTCGTGCGCTTCGCGGTGCGATCAGGAGCAGCCCGGTACGGCACGCGGCAGCGGGACGCGGCGAGGGCGCGCCGATCGGAGCGCAGGCCCGCTCAGCGCGCTCCCTTGCCGCCGAGCACCGCCGGGATGGTGGCGAGCAGGATGTAGAGATCCAGCCAGAGCGACCAGTTCCGGATGTAGTAGGTGTCCTGGCTCTGCTGGACCGTGAGGTCGCCGTCGCTCCGGGACGAGATCTGCCACAGGCCGGTCATGCCGGGGGGCACGCTGGTGCGCAGGGACCGGAACGGAGCCTCGAAGCCGTCCATGTGGTAGCCCGGGAAGGGGCGCGGGCCGACGAGGCTCATATCGCCGCGCACGATGTTCCAGAGCTGCGGCAGCTCGTCGAGGCTGGTGCGGCGCAGGAAGGCTCCGATCCCGGGCAGCACCCGGGGGTCCCGGGCGAGCTTGAAGAAGCGCTGCCATTCCGCCCGGGCCTCGGGCGAGGCCTCGAGGTGGTCGCGCAGGCGCTGCTCGGCGTCGCCGAACATGGTGCGCAGCTTGAGCACCCGGATCGGCCTGCCGTTCCAGCCGACCCGAAGCTGGGCGTAGAAGGGGTTGCCCGGGTCGCGCTGCCAGACGAGGAGCGCGAGCAGCGCGACGAGCGGCGCGACGAGGATCAACCCGAGGCCCGCGAGGGTGACGTCGAGCGTCCGCTTCAGCATCAGGTTGTGCCGACGGTAGAGCTCGCGCCGGATCTCGAGCCCGACCGCGCTGCCGAGCGGACGGACCTGCACCCACATGTTCTGCAGATCCTGGATCTGCTGCGCGAGGACGAGGCGCGTCTCCGGCAGCGTGCCGGCGCGGCCGAGATCGTGCCGCGCGAGATCGGCGCAGGACGAGAAGATCGCGACCTCGACGGGCCCCTCGGCACCCTCGAACGCCGCGAGGGTGCGCAGGTCGTCCGTCCGGGACGCGGCCTCGCGCCCCCGCTCGCCGAGATGACCCACGGGCCGCAGGCCGTATTCCGGCTGCGCGCGGAGATGCTCGGCGAGCGCCCGTCCGGCCGCGTCGGCACCGACGATCACGGTGGGCGCGCCCCACAACCCGCGGCGGATCAGGAATCCGCGGGCGGCGAGCTCGGCGTAGAAGCCGAGCACGAGGAGAAGCCCGCAGACGAGGGCAATCCGCGCGAGGCTCGGGAGGTCCGGCACCGTGCCGACGAGGAGCAGACAGGCAGCCGCGTAGAGCAGCGTCGCCAGCGCGCGCAGGCGCAGCCGTTCGGGCGGGCTCGGCCCGAAGGCGACGTAGAGCCCGACCGCGGCGAGCATCGGCAGGATCGTGACGGGGGCCAGCGGCAGGTCCGGCGCCGCGAGCGCGTGCGCCGTCAGCGAGGCGAGCGCGCCGACGGCGAGCGCGACCGCGAGGTCGGCCGTCAGCAGGGTGGCGGCGACCGTCGCCCGGCGGGAGAGCCGCAGGCGGCTGCGCCGTCCGGTCGGAAGCGCGCCGCCGCGCGCGGGGTCGGGAACGCGCGCGAGGGCGGAAGCGACGGTGTCGGTCGGGGGCATGGCCGGACTCCGGGAGGGAAGACGGCGGGGCCGGCGAGGGCCGGGGCGGTGTCCCGGCCGGCGGCCCGCGCGGGGCTCAGCGGCGCGGGAGCGGCTCGGAGGCGAAGGGCCGCGCGAGGAGCTGGCCGCCCGCGAGCAGGAGGAAGTGGGGCACGATGCGGGCGTAGCGCCCGAACAGGCGCCTCGGCTCGCTGCACATCCGGTAGAGCCATTCGAGGCCCGAGCGCTGCATCCAGACCGGGGCTTGGCGCTTGGTGCCCGCCAGGAAGTCGAAGGCTGCGCCGACCCCGATCATCACCGGGGCCTCGATGCGCCCGCGATGGGCCGCCATCCAGGCCTCCTGCTTGGGCGTGCTCAGCCCGACCCAAACGATGTCGGGGCGCGATGCGTTGATCGCCGCCACGATCGCCGCGTCCTCGGCCGCCGTCAGCGGGCGGAACGGCGGGCAGTAGGTGCCGACGACGTCGAGCCCGGGATGGCGGGCCGAGAGCCGCGCGGCCAGCGTCTCCGCGACGCCCGGCGCGCCGCCGTAGTAGAAGTGCCGGTAGCCGCGCCCGGGCGAGAGCGCGGTGACCGCCCGCATCAGGTCGGGCCCGTAGACCCGCCCGATCGACCGGAAGCCGAGGAGGCGCCCCATCCAGACCAGAGGCATCCCGTCGGGGGTGACGAGGTCGGCCGCGTTGTGGATCGCGAGGAGCCGAGGGTCCTTGCGGCTCTCCATGACGCCGTGGACGCCGGTGATGCAGACGTAGTGCGGCCGGCGCGACCGGATGAAGGCCTCCACCGCCGCGACCGCGTCCGCCAGCGTGATGACGCTGACGCCGAGCCCGAGGACCTTCGCCCGCGGGCCCTCCCAGGGAGGCTCCGGGCCTTCCCGGGACGAGTCGGCGCTCGTCCGGGACGGGAGGGAGCCGCTCACCGGACGCCCGCCTGCTGCAGGACGGAGGGGCGCAGGAGCTGCACCTGCGGGGCGTTGCGGGCGAGCAGCCCGTCGAAATACGCGATGGTGCGGGTGAGGCCCGTCTCGAGGTCGACGCGCGGCGTCCAGTGCAGGCGCTCGCGGGCGACCGTGATGTCGGGGCAGCGCCGCCGCGGATCGTCCTGCGGCAGGGGATGGCAGACGATCGACGAGCGCGAGTCGCAGAGCGCCACGATGCGCTGCGCGAGTTCGAGCACGGTGATCTCGGTGGGGTTGCCGAGATTGACCGCGTGGCCCGGCTCCTCGTCCACCGCCATCAGGCGCAGCAACCCCTCGACGAGGTCGTCCACGAAGCAGAACGAGCGCGTCTGGGAGCCGTCGCCGTAGATGGTGATCGGCTGGTGGTTGAGGGCCTGGATGATGAAGTTCGAGACGACGCGGCCGTCCTGCGGGTGCATGTGCGGCCCGTAGGTGTTGAAGATCCGCGCGACGCGCACCGACATCCGGTGCTGGCGCCTATAATCGTGGAACAGCGTTTCGGCGCAGCGCTTGCCCTCGTCGTAGCAGGCGCGCGGCCCCGCGATGCTGACGGAGCCGTGATAGCCCTCCGTCTGGGGATGCACCTCCGGATCGCCGTAGACCTCGCTGGTCGAGGCCTGAAGGATGCGCGCGCGCACCCGCTTGGCCAGTCCCAGCATGTTGATCGCGCCCATGACGCTGGTCTTCGTGGTCTGGACCGGGTCCCGCTGGTAGTGGATCGGCGAGGCCGGACAGGCGAGATTGTAGATCTCGTCGACCTCGACGTAGAGCGGGAAGGTCACGTCGTGGCGCATCAGCTCGAAGGACGGGTTGCCGATCAGCGCCTCGCAATTGGCGCGGGTGCCGGTGAAGAAGTTGTCGACGCACAAAACCTCGTTGCCCTGCCGCAGCAGGCGCTCGCAGAGATGGGAGCCGATGAAGCCGGCCCCGCCCGTCACCAGAATGCGCTTCATCCCTGCGATCCTCTTCGTCCCCAAAGGAAATCCCTGCCCGGCAGTGCCGCCGCGGGCCGGAATGCGGGGTCGAGGATGGTCCTGCCGGTCGGATCGCGGCAATGGGCGCATCCGGTGGAGATCCGGTGCGTCGTCAGGTCTTTGAGCAGTAATCCCAGCGCTCACCGACAGACAGGAAAGCATCCGGCACGTAGCGGCCCCGATCGCCGACCGGATGTTGCTGCGGAACACCGGCCTCCGGTCCCACATCGTCCGGACGCTCCACGCGCCCTGACGATGCCGGGCGTCACCGTGCCTGCGAGAGGGCGTCGCGCTCCGCGGTCAGGATCGCGACCAGACGCGCGACGAGGGCGCCGGGCGGCCTGAGGGCCGGGCGCAGCAGCAGGGTCTCGATCGGCAGGCGGGGCCGGAACGGCCGCAGCACGATCGGCAGGCCGGTGAGTTCGCGGGCGGGGACGGGATCGACGATGGCGAGGCCGAGTCCCTCGGCGACGAGCCCGCAGCGCGCCGCGGTGTACTGCGCCATCAGGGGAAACTGCGGCTGGAGCCCGGCTTCCGCGAAGCGGGCCTCGACCGCCTGCTGGAACACGCCCGCGCCCCCCGCGATCATTGGCTCGCCCGCGAGATCGCGGGGACCGAGCGTCCGGCGCGCGGCGAGGCGGTGGCCGCGCGGCAGGGCGCAGACTGCATCGAGCGTGAGGAAGGGCTCGGCGGCGACGCCGGCAAAGCCCGGGCGCGGCCGCGCCAGGCCGATGTCGCATTGTCCCGACGCGGCCCAGGACCAGATCGTGTCGGGCGCCGGCACGTGCAGAGCGACGCGCACGCCCGGATGCTCGGCGCACAGGCGCCGGATCGCGCGCGGCAGCAGGCGGGCGGCGAGCGAGGGCTGGCAGGCGACCCGCAGGGGTCCGGTCCCGAGCTCCCGGATCTGGCGCGCGGCCTCGCGCAGATGATCGAGCCCCGCATAGGTCCGCTCGACCTCGCGGGCGAAGGCCTCCCCCTCAGGGGTCGGCAGCGCGCTGCCGTGCCCGCGCACGAACAGGCGGAAGCCGAGCGCGCCCTCGAGCTGCGCGATCGCCCGGCTGACATGCGGCTGGCCGATGCCGAGGGCGGCCGCCGCCCGCGTCATGCCGCCGTGGCGCATCACGGCGCGGAACAGGTCGATCTGCCCGGGGCTCATCATGCCTTGGCTGCCATGCCCTATCCGCATCGAAACGGCGCGCGCGGGCATTTGACGGCATGGCCCGGCGGTGGTTGTCAAGGCGGGTGGGTCGCGACGGCGGCCGAGGAAAGGTCCCGATCCGATGCCCGGCCTCCTGCTTCCCGCCCTCCTCGCCGCGCTCGCCGGGGTCAGCATCGTGGTTCAGCAGGCGCTGAACACGAGCCTGCGCGCGGCGCTGAACTCGGCCGTCTGGGCGGGCCTTGCGAGCTACGGCACCGGCCTCGCCTGCATGGTCCTGCTCGCCCTCGCCGCGCGCGAGCCCCTGCCCGCCCTGAGCCTGGCCGCGCGCCTGCCGTGGTGGGCCTGGAGCGGCGGCGTCTTCGGAGCGATCTATGTCGGCCTCGCCATCGTGCTCGTCCCGCGACTCGGGGCGAGCGCCTTCGTCGGGCTCCTCGTCGCCGGCCAGATGCTCGCGGCGACGGCGGCCGACCATTTCGGCTGGCTCGGCCTCGCCCAGCGCCCCGTCGATGTCCCGCGGCTGGTCGGCGTCGCCCTCCTGATCGGCGGCGTGGTCCTGATCCGGCGCTGAGAGGAGCGGTCGCGACCGAAGGCTTGCGCCGAGACGGGCTCGGGTTGCCTTCCGTCCGACCGGCTGCCATCCCTCGGCTGTGCGCGCGGGCGCCGTGACGTATAGGCGCGGCGTCCGGCAGCCAATACATAGAACAGCGCTACAAGAACCGGGGAGTGACGACGTGCCGAGGAACATTCTGATTCTGGGGGCCTCCTACGGCTCCCTGCTCGCGACCAAGCTGCTGATGGCCGGGCACAACGTGACTCTGGTCTGCCGCAGGAAGACCGCGGACCTGATCAACGCCGAGGGCACCGAGGTCCGTATCAAGCTGCGCGACGAGCCGGACCATCGGGCGATCCTGTCGCGCGACCTGCCCGGAACCCTGGATGCGATGCCGCCGGAAGACGTCGACGTCTCGCGCTACGATCTCGTCGGGCTCGCCATGCAGGAGCCGCAATACAACAACCACACGATCCGCGTCCTGATGATCAAGATCGCCGCGGCGAAGCTGCCGTGCCTCTCGATCATGAACATGCCGCCGCTGCCCTACCTCAAGCGCATCCCGGCGCTCGCGAGCATGGATCTCGAGACGGCCTACACCAATGCCGGCGTGTGGGACCGGTTCGAGCCGGGGCTGATGTCGCTCTGCTCGCCCGATCCCCAGGCCTTCCGTCCGCCCGACGAGGGCGCCAACGTGCTCCACGTCGGGCTGCCGACGAACTTCAAGGCGGCGACCTTCGCGGACGAGGCGCATAACAGCCTGCTCCGGGAGCTGGAGGCCGACATCGACGCGGTGCGCCTCGACGGGCAGGACGTGCCGGTGAAGCTCAAGGTGTTCGATTCGCTGTTCGTGCCGCTCGCCAAGTGGTCGATGCTGCTGACCGGCAACTACCGCTGCATCACGCCCGGAGAGCCCCGCTCGATCCACGATGCGGTGCACGGCGACCTGGCGCGCTCGCGCGCGATCTACGAGCACGTCGACGCCATCGCCCGGCGGCTCGGCGCCGATCCGGCGGATCAGGTCCCCTTCGAGAAATACGCCCGAGCGGCGGAGAGCCTGCTGAAGCCGTCCTCGGCGGCGCGGGCGGTGGCGAACGGGGCGCCCTTCATCGAGCGGGTCGATCTCCTGGTGAAGCTGATCTCGCACCAGCTCGGCGAGCCCGACCCCGAGATCGACCGCACCGTCGAGACCGTGGACCGCAAGCTCGACGAGCGGATCATCGAGGGCTGATCCCCAGCCGCGCGCGGAGCGGACGCCGCTCCGCGCGCCTTCCGCTCCGCGCCCCGTCGCCCCGGGATCACCCGGGGCAGCAGGGCCGCATCCCCGCGCGAGGCCTAATCCCAACGCGCGCGCCGCCTCCTCCGAATGGCTCTGCGGGCCGCACCGGGCTCTGCCTAGGATTCCAGGGTCCGGGCGACCGGGCATTCCCGCGCCATCCATCGCGAGCGGCCCTGCCATGACCAAAGCCAGGACGACCCATCCCACGGCCCGACAGCGCGCATCCGGCCTCGCCCGAGCTCTGCTGCTCGGCGGCCTGCTCGCCGGACCGGCCTCGGCCCAGGATGCGGGCTACCGCCTGACGGCCGGGGACCGCGTGACGCTCTCGGTCTACGGTCAGTCCGACCTGTCGGGCGAGTTCCCGGTTGGCTCCGGCGGCGGCATCGTCCTGCCCCTCGTCGGCGAGATCGCGGTCGCGGCGCTCACCCTGCCGGAGGCGCAGGCGCGGATCGCCGAGCGGCTCGCCGACGGCTACCTGCAGCAGCCGGTGGTCAGCCTGCGGATCGCCGAGCTGCGGCCGATCTACGTGCTGGGCGACGTGCGGCTGCCGGGCGGCTACCCGTTCCGGCCGGGCCTCTCGGTGCTGAGCGGCATCGCACTCGCGGGGGGATTTCCCCTGCCCGAGACCGTGCAGATCACGCAGCGCACCGACTTCCTGCTCGCCGACGAGCGCCTGCGCGTGCTGGAGACGAATTTCCGCCTCTACGGCGTCCGCCGCGCCCGGCTGGAGGCGCAGCGGCTCGACCGGGACACCTTCGAGCCGCCGCCCGGAGGCGGGGACGCGGCCGACGCGTTCGTGGCGCAGGAGCGGATGATCCTGAGGACGCAGCGGGATGCGCTGCGCCAGTCCGTCGCGATGCTGGAGGCGCAGAAGCCCCGCATCGAGGCCGAGATCGCCGGGGTGAAAGCCCAGCGGGAGGCCGAAGAGACGCAGTTGCGCCTGATCCAGGCCCATCTCGAGGATTACGAGAAGCTGATCTCCAACGGCCTCGCCCGACGCTACCAGGGCATCGAGCTGCAGCGCGAGGAGGCGCGCAACAAGGGCAGCATCGCCCGGCTCAACTCCGATCTCGCGCGCCTCGACCTGGGGCTCGGAGACCTCGCCCTGCGGGTGCAGGAGATGAAGGACACCTATCACCGCCGCGTCATGGCCGAGTTCCAGGAGACGGTGACGCGGCTGGAGGAGACGCGCACGCAACTCCCCAGCGCCCGCGAGATCCGCGAAGCGCGCCTCCAGAGCGGCAGCGCCCTGCCGGGTGCCTCGGCCGCATCCCGGTCCGTCAGCATCACCCGGACGTCCGAGGGCCGCACCGAGACGATCGAGTCCGACATGCGCGCGGCCCTGATGCCGGGCGACATCGTCGAGGTGCGCCGCGGCGGCCCGGAGACCGCCGCCGAGGCCAGCGCGGTGCGCGGCGCGGCGCGGGAGACGGCCGCCCTGCGGTAGGTTGCGGTCCGCCAGAGGGGAGGCCGCCCCGCCGAGCGCCCGACGCCGCGCGGGTCCGTGCCCGGTCCCGGGCGTCCCGCAGAAAGACTTCGGGGCGCGGAGCCGCCCGAATGCCCGCATCCGGTAACACCAAATCCCCCGTTCCAAACCGATTGGCGATCAGCAAGCATATCGCTGCAGAACCTTCGGTGGAGCGCGGTCTCCAGCAAGAATCGTTCGCGGACAGGAGGCGATCATGAGCGAGATCAGGCCGCTGATCATGTACGGCGCGATCGGAACGCGGCCGTGGCCGCAGCGGCGCCGGATCCTGCGCTGATCCCGGCACGGACGACTGCGTGCGGATCGAGGACATCGACGCGGGCGCCTAGGGCCGTTCCGCGCCGGGGCCGGGTCGGCCCCCCGGCCGGCGGATCCTGCCCCGAGCGGGTTCCCGGATCCCATCCCGCGCGCGGAAGCAGATCACCGGCGCGCGGAAGCAGATCACCGGCGGCCGACGGCGCCCCGGGCGAGAGCTCGCAGGCGGCGCCAAGACTCCAAGGCTTCAAGGAGATTCCCGATGATCCGCGTCCTCTCTGCCATCGTGGTACCGCCCCATCTCTCGGTCAGCGGGGGCGCCCGGGCCGGCGAGCGCCTGAGCGCCGCCCTGGCGCGCCACTGCGCCGTCTCGGTCGCCAGCATGATGGCGGCGGATTCGGCCGGCGATGCGGAGATCCGGCGGCTGCCGGTCCGCACCACCCTGCCGCCGCTGGTGCCGTGGTCGCGGCTGTCGAACCGCTACAGCACCCTGTTCTACCGCTCGGACATCCCCCGGACGGTGCGCGCGGGCGGTTACGACCTCGTCCACCTCCACAACCCGATGCCGGCGCTGGAGATGGCGCGGATCGCCCGCGCCTGCCGGGCCTCGCGCCTCCCCTACGTGGTCTCGACGCACGGATTCAACGAGGTCGCCAACGGGGGGGCGATCTACGGCTTCGACGCCCTGCGCCGCGCCGCGTGGCGCCATCTCGTCCAGGGGCCGGTGGCCGAGACGGTGCGGGGCGCCGCCGCCATGCTGGCGCTCTCGCCCGCCGACGTGCCGATCATCCGCGGCATGGGCTTCACGGGAGCGATCGACATCGTGCCGAACGGCGTGGCCCTGCCGGAACCGTCCGACCCGGAAGCCGACCGCGCGACCTGGGCCCGGTTCGGCCTGGAGGAACCGGGCACCGGGGCGGTCACCGGGCTGTTCCTGGCCAACCACACCCCGAACAAGGGCCTGCCGGTGCTGCTGCGCGCCTGCCGCGCCCTGAACCGCCCCTTCACCCTGATCGTCGGCGGCGAGACCCGGCCCGAGATCGACTACGCGGCGGCCCGGAGCGCGGCCGGTCCGGGCCTGCGCATCGTGGTGACGGGGCGCCTGACCGACGCGGAGGTCGGCGCCCTGATGCGGCGGGCCGACCTGTTCGTGTTCCCGACGCTCGCCGACACCCTGCCGCTCGTGGTGTTCGAGGCGATGGCGCACGGGCTGCCGGTGCTGGCATCCGACGTCGGCGGCATCCCCCACCAGATCGATGCCGGCTGCGGGCGGCTCGTGCCTGCGGGCGACGTCGAGGCTCTCAGGGCGAGCCTCGAAGCCCTGGCCGCCGATCCCGCGCAATTGCGCCGGATGGGCGCGCAGGCCCGCGCCCGCGTCGCCGCGGGCTTCACCTGGGCGGCGGCGGCGGAGGCCGCCCACCGCACCTATCTGCGGGTCCTCGCCCGGGAGCCGGTGCGCGCCGCCCAGGCCTCGCGCGCGCCCGTCGCCGCCCCGCCCACCTCCGCACCCTCGGGAGGAGCCGGTGGCGCCCTCCTATCCGAGTGACCTCGCCGCCGCCCGAGCCGCTCGGACCCCCTTTCCGGGCGAGGGGCGGGCGCGGCGTTCCCTCGACGCGAATCCGGTCCGTTCGCCGGAGAACCGCCGGGCCGCGACACCCGACCCCCAGGCGGCGAAGCCGTCGACGGGCGGGTCCAGCATGCCGCCGGTCTCCTCCCTGCAGGGACCGGGCGTGCAGAACCGCCTGCTGCGGGCGCTGCCCGCCGAGATGCTCAACCTGATGCGGCCCCTCTTCGAGGAGGTCGCCCTGGTGGCGGGCGAGCGCATCGTGATCGCCAACGAATCGATCGGCTACGCCTATTTCCCCGAGAGCGGGCTCGTCTCGGTGCTGATCGATGCGGCCGGGCGCAGCCTCATCGACACCCACCTCGTCGGGCGCGAGGGCATGGTGAGCACGGCCCTCGTCCTCGGCGTCGAGTGCGCCCCCCTCGACGTGCAGGTGCGCACCCCCGGAACGGCCCTGCGGATCGGCGCGGGCACGCTGCGCCGCCTGATGGCGCAGAGCGGCACCCTGCACGAGATCCTGATGCGCTACGTCCAGGTGGTGATGCTCTGGACCAGCCAGATGGCGCTGGCCGCCTATTGCCGCCGGTTCGACGAGCGGCTCGCCCTCTGGCTGCTCCTGGCGGCCGACCGGCTCGACGGCGACGACATCGCCCTGACGCACGAGGCCCTGGCCCAGGCGCTCGGCACCCATCGCCCGGCCGTCACGGTGGCGCTGCGCAACCTCGAGAATGCCGACGCGATCGCCACCAGCCGCGGCCGGATCAGCATCCGCGACCGCAGCCGCCTCGTGGCCGCCGCGGGCGAGAGCTACGGGATCGCCGAGGCCGAGTACCGCCGGCTGATCGGACCCTTCGCCTGAACGGCGGCCCGTGACCAGCGAATCGGGATTCCGGCCGAGGTCGCATGGCGCCCCGACGAAGACACGGATCGTCTTCCGTCTGAGAGGTGGGCGATTCGGTTGTAGCCCCCAATGCAAATAGAAATCCTAGTCGAAGCCATGTCACGACACTCCTGTACGAGTTGCAGGAGAGGACAGTCCAAATGAAAAACGTTCTTGTGACTGGTGCCGGCGGCTTCATCGGACACCACCTCGTGAATTTTCTCGTGGAGCGCGGCTACCGGGTGCGCGGCGCGGACATCAAGTACCCCGAATACGCGCCGTCAGCCGCTCACGACTTCGTCCGTTGCGATCTGCGCGAGCACGACGCCTGCCAAGCCGTGGTCGCGGACATGGACGAGGTCTACCACCTCGCCGCCGACATGGGCGGCATCGGCTTCATCAGCGGCTCGCATGCCGAGATCACGCTGAACAACACGCTGATCAGCGCCCACATGGCCAAGGCGGCCCACGACGCCCGCGTCGGCCAGTTCCTGTTCTCGTCCTCGGCCTGCGTCTACCCGATGCACCTCCAGACCTCGCCCGACGTGACGCCGCTGCGCGAGGACGTGGCCTGGCCGGCCCAGCCCGAGGAGGGCTACGGGCTCGAGAAGCTCTACATGGAGAAGCTGTGCCAATACATGAGCGAGGATTGGGCCATCCCGACCCGCACGGTGCGCTTCCACAACGTCTACGGGCCGCTCGGAACCTATGACGGCGGGCGCGAGAAGGCCCCGGCCGCGATCTGCCGCAAGGTGGCCCTGTGCCCGGACGGGGGCACGATCGAGGTCTGGGGCGACGGGCTGCAGACGCGCTCGTTCATGTATATCGATGATTGCGTCGAGGGCCTGTTCCGGTTGATGCAGTCGGATTACGGCGCGCCGCTCAACCTCGGCACCGACGAGATGATCACCATCAACGAGCTGGTGGCGATCGCGAGCGAAATCTCGGGCAAGCGGGTGAACCTGCGCCACGACGTCACCAAGCCCCAGGGCGTGCGCGGCCGCAACAGCGACAACACCCTGATCCGCCACGTGCTCGGCTGGGAGCCGCGGACCACTGTGCGCGAGGGGCTCGTCCCGACCTATCGCTGGATCGAGAGCGAGCTGGCGCGCGCGGCCGAGACCGGGCCGCTGCCACAGGCCGCGGAGTAGGCCGCGGATCAGGCCGCAAAGGGCGGCGGCCGGCCGATGCGGCGGGATCGCTAATCGCCCGCGCCGCCGGCCGCACCCGGCCGCCCTCGATCGCACGCGACCCCGTCCGACCGGGGCCGCGGTGGCGCCGGTCGGGAACCGGCGCTCCGGGACGGCCGGTCGATCACAGGATCCCGGTGCATGGGGCGGACTCCGCGGAGACGCCGCGTGCTCCGGCCGCATCCGGCCGCACGGCCGGGCTTCCGCCACTTCCTCGCGGACCTCTCCGATGCCCCCGAACGCGTTGCCCCGCGCGACCCGCGCCCTCGATGTCCGCCATCTCGTCGTGGAGGAAGTGGAGGATTCGCGCACCAACGGCGTCCACCACGTCGCCAACTTCCTGGCCCGCGAGCAGATCCGCATGGGGGATGCGGCCGGGATCGTCCTCCTGCACGAGCCCGGCCGCAGCCTGGATCTCGCGCATTGGCAGGCCCCGGTGCGGACCGTGCCGCTCGGCGGCCGACGCATCCTCGGCCACATCGTGCAACCCGCGCCCACCATCGTGGAGGCCCTCGCCGCGGGGGCCGGGCCCGGCAGCCTCGTGCACGTCCACGGCGGGCGCAGGCCGCTACTGCCCGCGCTCGGGCGCGCCCTGACGCGCCGAAACCTCCGCTACGTCGTCACCGTGCACGGGCGCTACGCCCACGTCTTCGCGGGCGACCGGCCGGTCCGGCCGGCGGCCGCCCTCTACCTGATGGCCTTCGAGCGCCGGTTCCTGGAAGAGGCGGCCTTCGTGCACGCCCTGAACGAGCCGGAGGCCGCCACGATCCGCCGGATCGCGCCCCGGGCGCGCATCGAGATCGTCGGGAACGCCGCCTACTCGAGCGCCTTCGACGGCATCCCGGCCTGGCCCGAGCGGGCCGGCCCGTCGGCGATCTATCCGGCCTTCGGATTCTGCGGGCGCTACGCCATCGCCCACAAGGGGCTCGATCTCCTGGTCGAGGGCTTCGCGCGGCACCGCGCGGCGGGGGGCGCGGGCCGCCTCGCGCTGGCCGGGCTCGGCAAGATCGGAACGGAGGCCGCCGCGCTCGCCGCGCTCGCCGCCCAGCACGGCGCGGCCGACGGCGTGACGGTCGGCGGCCCGGTCTTCGGGCGCGACAAGGTCCGGGCCCTGCGCAGCTGGGATTACTTCGTTCAGGCCTCGCGCTTCGACGGACAGCCGGTCGGCGCGCTGGAGGCCGCCCTGAACGGGCTGCCCCTGATCGTCTCGCGGGCCACCGGCCTCGGCGAGGCGGTGGAGCGGGCGGGCGCCGGTTTCGTGATCGAGACGAACTCGGCTGCGGGCGTGGCCGCGGTCCTGTCGCGGGCGGCGCGGATGCCCGCGGAGGCGTGGCCGGCGATGTCGCGCGCGGCCCATGCCCTCGCCCTCGAGATCGGCGACTGGACGCGCTCGGCGCAGCGGCTGCGCGAACTCTGCGTGCATCCCTGGAGCGCGGCCCCCAACCCGACGCGCACCGGCCCGCTGCGGGAGACTCTCTCCGGACGGGACGGCCCTGGGCGGGCCGTCCCGAAGCGCGCTCAGTAGCGGTAGCCGTACGAGCGCCGCTCCTCGCGGAAGCGCATCGCCCGGTAGGGGCGGTCACCGCCCCAGCCCTCGTGCCGGCGCCGGCCATAGGCAGGCGCCCAGGGCGGCGGGCCGCCATGGCGATAGCCGTGGCCGTAGCCGTCCCGCGCCCAGGGCGGATCCGCGAAGGCGGCGGTCGAGGTGCCGAGCAGGCCGGCACCGAGCATCAGCGCGGTGGTGGCGGCGGGCAGAAGTCGGAAGCGCATCGGGGGCTCCTCTCGGTCGCGCGGCCTACCGGATCAGCAGCCTTCCTTGTGCACCGTCTTCGAATTGCCCGCGCCGTCCTCCTTGTGGACGGTCTTCGAGCCGCAATCGACGCTGCCGGTGGTGACGTCCCGGTGCTCGACCACGCCTTCGCGGCGCTCGACGGAGACGCTCGGGGCGCTGTCGCGGCGGACAACCGTGGTCTCCTCGGCGCTCGCCGAGGACGCGACGCCGAACAGGGCCACGAGACCGGCGCCGGCAATCAGGATATTCCGCATGGGGATCGCTCCTTGGGTTGACTGAGCCCAGCAACGGCGACCCCCGGAAAAGCGTTCCGCGGCCCAGCTCAGAAAAACGAAAGACTTGAAACGTCGTCGTTGCGAAATTCCGCGCGCGATATGTTCGTGGAACGCTTTCGGCGGAGCTGACGTTTTCAGCGCCTTCAATGGAGGAGACGATCATGAGGCACCTGACCCTGGCTCTACTGGGCTCCCTCGCGCTGACCGGCGCCGCCCTGGCGGCCGAGAACCCCGGCGCGTCGGCGAAATCCCCGGGCCACGAGATGCAGGACAAGGGCAGCCGCGCCGGCAGTCCCGGGGCTTCCGGCTACGCGCCGGGCCACGAGATGAAGTCGGACACCACCGGCACCACCTCGCATTCCGGCTCGACGGGTTCCACGGGCGGCTCCACGGGCTCGACCTCCGGCGGCTCCACCACCCGGCGCTGACGCCTTCGCGGCTCCCGCCTTCGGGCGGGGGCCATCACGCCCTTTGCGCCCGGCCAGGACCTTCGCTAGCCTCCGGCCCGCCACGGCCGGTCGAGGGTGCCAGGATCATGCGGGTGTTGCGGGTCGCTCTGCACCGATGCCTCCAGCCGGTCCTGGTCGCCGCGGCCCTCGGTCTCCCGATGGCCGAGGCCGCCCCGGAAGCGCGGGCGCCGGAGGCCGATCAGGCGCCGCAGGCCGCACAAGGCCCGCAGGCCGGATCGGCCCCCCAGGCGGCCCCGCAGCAGCCCGCGCCCTTCGCCGCTTGCCGCGACACACTCGCGGACCAGGCGCGGGAGCGCGGCCTCCCGCACGCGCTGATCGAGACGCAGCTCGCAAACCTCGCCCCGGATCCGGGGGCGATCGCGGCCACCCGGCAGCAGGCGGAATTCGCGCGGCCGATCTGGGCCTATCTCGATGCCGCCATCACCGAAGCCCGCGTCGCCGAGGGCCGGCGCCAGCTCGACGCATGGGCGGACGTGCTCGCGCGCATCGAGCAGCGCTACGGGGTCGACCGCTTCGCGCTGGTGGCGTTCTGGGGCGTCGAATCGAGCTACGGCGCGGTTCTGGCGGATGCGGGGATCGTCCGCCCGGTCATCCCCGCGCTCGCGACCCTCGCCTGCGGGGATCCGACGCGGGCCCCCTATTGGCGCGACGAGCTGATGGCGGCCCTGCAGATCCTCGCGCAGGGCGACGTGTCCGCCGACCGGCTCACCGGCTCCTGGGCCGGCGCGATGGGCCACACGCAGTTCATGCCGACGGTCTATCAGGCGCAGGCCGTCGATTTCGACGGCGACGGCCGGCGCGACATCTGGAATTCGGTGCCGGACGCCCTCGCCTCGACGGCGCATTACCTCGCGGCGGCGGGTTGGCGACCGGGCGAGAGCTGGGGCCTCGAAGCGCTGCTGCCCGAGGGCTTCGACTACGCCCTGGCCGACGAGAGCACCGAGCGCAGCCTCGCGGAGTGGCGGGGGCTCGGCGTGCGGACCGTGCGCGAGCCCGGCCCGGCGGATGCGAACGCCCCGGCGCGCCTGATCCTGCCGGCCGGGGCACGGGGGCCGGCCTTCCTGCTGCTCCCCAATTTCCGGACGATCCTGCGCTACAACACCGCCCTGTCCTACGCCCTCACGGTCGGCCACCTGTCGGACCGCCTGCGCGGCGCGCCGGCCTTCGCCCGGGACTGGCCCCGCGGCGACCGCATGCTCGACGCCGGCGAGCGCAGCGACCTCCAGGCCCGGCTGAGC
The DNA here is from genome assembly GCF_056431005.1 of Methylobacterium sp. HJ2. Lineage (NCBI taxonomy): Bacteria > Pseudomonadati > Pseudomonadota > Alphaproteobacteria > Hyphomicrobiales > Methylobacteriaceae > Methylobacterium > Methylobacterium sp. HJ2. The sequence goes on from NZ_JBWJYM010000002.1 coordinate 388,413, forward strand.
GCGCTCGGCCACGCGACGGGCGGCGTCGACGGCAAGGTCGGCCCGAAGACGCGGGCGGCGGTGCGGGCCTACCAAGGCTCGGTCGGACTGGTGCCGGACGGCTATGCCGATGCCGCGCTCCTCGACCGGCTCAGGAGCCTGCCCTGAGCGGCGTCCCGGCTGCGGCCTGTAGCCCGCCCGGGCGCCGCGGTGCGGCCGGCGCGTCCCCGGCGATCAGCCGGGCGAGCAGCCAGCGCGCCGCGAGGAGGCGCACCAGCGCCGCGAGGCAGAGCGCGAGGCAGGCCCCCGTGACGCCGTAGCCCGCGACGAGGATGCCGGCCGCGGCGAAGGTCGCCCCCGTGCCGGCCGCGTTGACGGCGAGGGCGAGCCGGGCCGCCTCCACACCGTGCAGGTAGGAGCAGACCATGTCGGCGGCGTAGCCCGCGAGCGCGGCGAGCGCCAGGAGACGGACCGGCAGGGCGAGGCCGAGATAGGGCGAGCCGGCCCCGTACACGGCGCGCAGGGCGAGCTCGGGCGCGGCCACGAGGACGAGGCAGAACAGGCCCATGATCGGCGCGCCTGCCAGGGCGAAGGGCCGTGCCGCCCGCCAGGCCGCCGCCTTCCCGCCCGCTTGCGCACCCATCGCGCGGGCAGCCGTCTGCGGGATGATGTTGCACAGGCCGATCACCAGCGGGTTGACGAGATTCGCGAGGTTCATCCCGGCCTGGAGCTCGGCGGCCGTCGCCGTCCCGGCCAGCGCCACGAGGCCCCAGAGCAGGACCTGGCTGCGCAGGAGGCCCAGAAGGTTGTTGGCGAGCGACCAGCGTCCGAGCCGCCAGAAATCGCCGATCCGCGCGGCGAGCGCGGCCGCGGCGGGTCGGACCGCGAGGCCGGACACCGCCGCCTGATGCAGGGCCGCGGCGGCCGAGGTCGCGGCCATGGCGGCGAGGGCCGAGGCCGGGCTCAGCAGGCCGGCCCGGTCGAGCCCGAGCACGAGGAGCACTTGGCCGAGATAGCTGACGGCATCGCCCGGCACCGCCGCGGAGAACCGGAGCTGCGCGAACAGGCAGCGGCGGAAAGCCTCCTGCACCTGCCAGGAGGCGAGGTAGACGATGGCCGGAAGGATGAGTTCGTCCCGGCCGAGGCCATGGAGCCCGAGGCCGAGGGGAATCGCGGCGGCGCCGCAGACGGCCCCGACGCCGGCAAGGACCGCACCCATCAGCGCCGCCCCCTGCTCGGGCGCGGCGGCCCGGATCGAGAGCGGGTAGAACAGCAGCGCTGTCGTCGCCATCTGCACGAGCATCAGCCAGCCGAGCAGGAGCACGAAGGCGCCGTAGGCGTCCGGCGGGAGGCTGCGCGCCAGCACGATGGTGATCCCGAACGTGCCGACGCTGGCGATCCCCTGATCGACCAGCGGCCAGCCGACCCGCGCGGCGGCGGAGCGCAGCCGCGGCGAGAGGGTGCGCCCCGCGAACGGGACGCGGAGGCTGCGGCCTGCCCCGGTCTCAGCGGGCATCGGCCATCTCGGGCGCGACCGGGGCGACCGGCGGCTCCGACGGGCCGGTGGCGCGCCGGGCGGCGCGGCGGAGATCGCCGAAGGCCCATTCGAGATAGGGCTTCGTCTCGCGCATGCCCGCGGCGAAGCTGAAGCGCGGGGCGTAGCCGAGCAGCGCCCGCGCCTTCCCGATCTGCGCTGCGCCCTGCGTGCTGTAGAGGGCGGCCTTCTGCGGATCGGGTACGAAGACCTCTCCGAAGGCGCGCCCGCCGGTGCCGAAATAGTAGCGGTCCACCAGAGCCCGCAGGGGCTTCGGCAGGGCGTCGAGCCCCGCTTGCAGGACTTGGCGCGCGGGCGGCCAGCGCACGATGATCTGCATGATGCGCTTCGGGTTGCGGGCGACGAGCTTGATGTCGCGCATCAGGCCCTGGTTCGCCTTCGACACCGCGGCGGCCGGCCAGAATACCGGTGGCTTCACCCCGAGCGCCCGGGCGACGGCACCGTAGAAGCTCGCCCAGGTCACGGCGTCCGGCCCCGACAGGATGAAACGCTCACCCACCGCCTCCGGCCGGGTCGCGGCCAGCAGCATCCCGTCCACGAGGTCGTCGACGTAGACGGCGCTGCACAGGCCTTCGCCGCGGTCGGGCAGCACCACCTCGCCGCAGATCAGCATCTCGGCGGGCGCGTTCGTCCAGGGCTTGCAGAAGGGCCCGTACACGATGGTGGGCTGCACCACCGTGGTGGGGATGCCCCGGTCGCGCGCCGCGCCCAGCACCTCCGCCTCGATGGCGAGCTTGTCGCGCACGTAGATCCAAGAGCGGTCGCCGTCCCGGGTCTGCTCCGTCAGGGGCCCGGCCGGGAAGGGCTCGTAGACCGAGAAGGTGCTGACATGGACGAGGCGGCGCACCCCGTGGGCGCCGCAGGCCGCCACGAGGTTGCGGGCGCCGTCGAGGTTCTGCTTGCGCGAGCGCGGATCGTAGGCGCAGTGGAAGACGTACTCCGCCCCCGCGAGCGCCGCGTGGATCTGCGCGGCATCGGCCAGATCCGCCTTGACGAGGCGCACGGGCAGGCGCGCGAGGCGGGCCGCATGGCCGATCTCGCGGATGAGGCAGGTGACTTCGGCGCCCGCCCGCATCAGCCGCTCGACGAGGCGACCGCCGATGAAGCCGCTCGCGCCCGTCACCACCACCTTGGCGCCCGGCGCGATGCCGCCGGCCGGCAGGGCGTTGGCCGCGTCCCAGGGCAGGTCGAGGGGCGCGCGCATGGCGTAGCAGGCCTCGATCCGGCGGACGGAGGCGAGTCCCGCCTCGCCCGTGACCGAGACCCGCTCCGGCCCGGTCACGCTCCTGAGGAAATCGCGCATCTCCGCGTCGAACAGCTCGGGGAAGAGCTGGGGCTTCATCGTCGCGGGGGTGAGCCCCTCGTGGGCGAAGGCCATCGCCTCGGCGGAGCCGGCCAGCACGGTGTTGGCGTAGAGCGCCACCTCGACGAAGCCGCGGCTGCCCTCGATGCGCGCGGTGTTGGCGAGGTCGCGGGTGCGGCTCAGCTCCAGCCGGCCGCGCCCGCCGCCCGCGATCCCGAACTCCAGCACGCAATCGGCCTCGACGCCGCTGTCGCCGTCGTCGCGATAGGCGGTCGGCGTGATGTCGCCGAGCCAGTAGCCCAGGAGGTCGAGGGTGTGGGCGCCGGTATCCATCAGCACGCCGCCGCCCGAGAGGTCGTGGCGCAGGAGCGCGTCGGAGCTCGTCGCCCAGTTGAAGACGAAGCCCTCGCGCGCCTCGACCCGGCGGATCTCGCCGAGCGTGCCGGAGGCGATGAGCGCCTTCGTCCAGCGCGCCACGTGCAGGTAGCGCCGCAGCAGGCCCACCGCCAGGACGCGCCCGCCTGCCTCGGCGGCGGCGATCATCGCCTCGCCCTCGGCGCTCTTGGTGGCGAGCGGCTTCTCCATGAAGACGTGCTTGCCCGCGCGCAGCAGCGCCAGCCCGATCGGGCCGTGCGTGGTGTGGGGCGTCGCGACGAGAGCCGCGTCGAACTGGTCGGCGACCGTGGCCCAGTCGGCGGCCGTGACGATCTCGGCGCGCTTGCGCCCGGCCCGGCCCGCGAGCAGGGCGAGGCGCTCGGGCGAGCGGTCGATCAGCACGCTCGGCGCCCAGCCCTGCCGCTTCAGGGCGGGGAGCAGGTGGTGGTCGACCACCGCGCCGCAGCCGATGATGGCGAGGCGGGGCTTGCCGGTGGGGCTCACGGATTTCGCGGACATGATGGGGCACACCTTCTCGGACAGGGAAGCGGGGACGGAGGGGAGACGGCCGCGCTCAGGGCGCCGGGGCCGGGAGGCGGCGCGCGCGCGGGGCGCGGACCTTCGGGGTGCTGAGCCCGGACGCTCGGAGGGCGGCGGCCCGGAGCGCCTGCCGCTGGTCCTTCCGGCTCTCTCGCAGGGTCTCTCGCGGGTTCTCTTGCGGATTCGCCTGCCGGCTCTCGCGCCGCGTCCTTTGCCGGGTCTCCGGACGCGGCTCGGCCGCCAGAGGGTACTTCGCCGTGAGGTGCGCCGAGAGTTCGGGCCGCGCCCACAGGTCGGCCAGCGCCTCGTCGATCCCGAAGGCGGGCGCCCAGCCGAACAGCGCGCGGATGCGGGCGATGTCGGCGGCGAGCACCGGCCGGTCCACGGCCCGGACCCGGGATGGCTCCGACTCGACGGCGAAGTCGGTGCCGGCGATGCGGCGGAGACGGTGGACGACCTCTTCGACCGAGTAGGCCCGGGAGGTGCCGAGATTGACGGTGACGCAGGCGCCACGCTCGACGCTGCCGGCCAGGGCCGCCGCCATGAAGCCGCGGGCCGCGTCCTCGACATGGACGTAGTCGCGCCGCGGGCTGAGATTGCCGAGCCGGATCCCGGTCCGGCCGGCCTTCAGCTGGGCGACGATCTCGGGCATCAGGTGGGGGTTGGTCTCGCCCGGCCCGATCACGTTGAACAGGCGGACCACCACGGCCGGGAAGCCGCGCTGCGCCGCCATGTAGCGGACGTAGTGCTCCCCGTGCAGCTTGGTGAAGCCGTAGATGTCGGAGGGCTCGACCGGCGAGGCCGCCTCGGTATGCGGGTCGTCCTCCGCCCGGTAGACGGCGCCGCTGCTGGCGAAGACGAAGCGGCAGCCCGGCGGGCAGGCGGCCAGGAGGTTGACGGTGCCGGCGACGTTGGTGCGCACGGCCAGAACCGGGTCCTGCTCGCATTCCGGGATGTAGTGGATCGCCGCGAGGTGGATGATCGCCTCGGGGGCGAAGTCCCGGATCGCCGCCTCCACCGCCGCCGCATCGGCGATGTCGCAGGGCACGAGCCGGATCCGCGCCAGTTCGGCCGCGGTGAAGCGGCTCTCCCCGTAGCGGAGCGCGTCGAGCACGCAGACGGCGTGCTCCGCCGCGAGCAGGCGCGTCAGCGGCCTGCCCACGAACCCGTTCCCACCGATCACCATGATCCTCATCGAACCCGCTCCCTCGATTCGCCGGATGGCGTGCGATCCCTGTCGGATCGCGGCGGCCCGGCCGGGACGCCGCGTCGGTCGTCTGGCCCGGCGCATCAGGCCGTACGGGCGCCGGAGGGCAGCTTTCCGCCCTCGGGCGGTGCGGGAGCCGGGGGCCGACGCGGGGCCGCCTCGGCCTGCGCCCCCGCGGCCGGCCCGGATCCGGCGGACGACGGCACCGCCGCGGCCTCGGTCGGCGGATCGGCCTGGGCATCCCGTGCGAGGGCGCTCCGGGCGAAGAAGGCCCGGTGCGCGACGTAGTGGCCGCACTGGTCGGCGAAGCGGTCGTGCCGGTGCTCGTCGAGATCGACCTCCGTGAGCACGACGCCGCGGACCCGCACCGAGAGCTCCTGCAGGCGCCGGAGCAGCGCCACCACCGTCCGGCGCGGTGTGGCGCCCCAGCGGACGGCGAGGACGACCGCGTCGGAGAGGTGGGCGAGGTGCACCGCGTCCAGCACCAGCATGGCGGGGGGCGCCTCGATCAGCACGAGATCGAAGCGCGTCCGGGCGAGGGTGAGGAAGCGCTCGAAGCGCTCGCCCGCCAGAAGGTCGCCGGCCTCGGGCCAGCCGCCGCCGCGCAGGCGCACCACCCGCCGCTCCCGCACGCTGTCGAGGAAGCCCGCGGGATCGCCCAGCACAACGGTGCGCAGGTCGGTGCGCCCGTCCGGGTCGCCCGGGCCGGTCCCGGCGGCGTCGATCACCAGGGTGCGGGTCCCGCGCCCGGCCAGCGACTGCGCGAGCGCCATGCAGAGCAGGGACTTGCCCTCGTTCGGCAGGGCGGAGGCGACGAGGAGGACCTGCGAGGTCGCGGGAGGCCGCGACCAGCCGAGGCCCGCCGTCACCAGCCGGATCGCCTCGTCGAACATCCGCATCGCGGACGCGTCCGAATCGGCGGTGATGGCCGGGACCATGCTGAGGCAGCGCAGGGCCGTGAACTCGGCGACCTCGGTGCCCGAGCGGAAGCCGTTATCGCGCCGGGCGAGCAGGAGCGCGCCCGCGATGCCCGCTACGCCGGCGCCCGCGCCGGCGAGCCCGACGATCAGCGGACGGTTCGGGCTCGAGGGCACCAGGGTGGGCTCGGCCCGCATCACCACCTGCACCGCCGAGGATTTCACCCCGGCGAGGGCGATCGCCTGGGCATGGCCGTCATTGAGCAGCTTCAGCCGGTCGCGGACGGAGAGGGCGGCGGCCTGGAGGCTGCGCAGCTTGGCCTCGCGGCCCATCTCGCCGATCGCCGCGGCCTTGAGGGTCTCGACCCGCGCGGCGGTCGCCTCCTCCTCGGCGGCGGCCGAGCGCAGCTCGCTCTGCAGGTTGCCGATCGCCCGGTCGACCTCTTGGCGCAGGCGCTCCTGCGCCTCCGAGAGCGCCGCCTGCGCCTGGAGCAGGCGGGGATGGCGCGGTCCGGCCGAGCCCAGGGCCGCGATCTCGTGCCGGGCCGTCTCCACGCCTTCCAGCAGGCGCTGGATCACCGGGGCGCCGGCGAGGTCCTGCGCCGAGGGCACGCCGCCGCCCGCGAAGATCTCGCGCGCACGGGCCAGCCGGGCCTCGGCGGCGAGGCGGGCCTGCCCAGCGCTCGCGAGCCGCGCCTGGGCATCCTGCAGGGCCTGCTGGGGCAGGTTGGAGCCGCCCGCGCCCTCGACGAACCGCGCTTCCTCGCGATAGCGCTCGACCGCGGCCTCGGCCTGGTCCAGCGAGAGGCGAGTGGCCCGGACCTGGGCTTCGAGCCAGGTGCTGACGCGCTCGGCATCGGCGACGCCGATCTCCAGGCGGTTGCGCTGATAGGCTTCCACGAAGCCGTTGGCGATGCGCGCGGCGCGCTCCCGATCACGGTCGGTGTAGGTGACCGAGATCAGGTAGGCCCGGGCGTCGTTCGTGACGCCGAGATTGGCGGCGAGCGCCTTGACCGCCCGCTCGGCGGCGAGCGCCGGGTCGCCGGGTGCGCCGGGGTCGCGGCCGAGCAGGCGGCTGAGCAGCCCCAAGCCGCGGGCGAAGGTCGGATCGTCGGCGAGACGCAGATCCTCGGACACGCGCCGGGCGATGGCCCGGGAGCGGATCACGCGCGCCTCGCTCTCGACCATGGCCGCCGCGTCGAGGTTCGCGGTCGGCGCCTGGGCGGGCTGGCCGACCTGTGGGGCGAAGGAGCGGCCGAGATCGACCTGGATCAGGGTCTCGGCGGTGTAGCGATCGGGCAGCAGAAGGCTGATCGCGGCGGCCACGACGAGCACCCCGGCCACGAGCATCGCGATCGGCCGGCGCCGCCGCCAGACCGCCCGGACCAGTCCGAGGCTCTGGGCCTCGTAGACCTGTCTCAGGCTGAGGCTCGAACCCGCGTTGGGCTGCTCCGGAACCCAGTTCATCCCGCCCTCACTCGCGCAGACCCGATCGCGGATCGCCCGGCTGCCCGGCCCGCAGGGGCGGGTCCGACAGGTCGATCGGATCGCTGCCAATGGATCGTCGCCGCGCCGCGATTGGGAAGTGAGATCAGGGATTAGCCCGATCGTGCACCGCAACAGGGCGGGGGTCGCGGCGCGCCCGCGACCGGCGCGTGCGAGATCACGATGGGCGTCGCGCGGGATGCCGGAGACGTCGCGGAGAACGCGAACGGGCACGGGGCCGGGGGCGCCGGCCTCGTGCCCGTGTCGGGTGACCTGAGCCGGTCCGCGTCGCTCTGCGCCCGCGACCAGCGTTCGACCGGTGTCGTGACGGGGGCTCTCGTGCGCCGAACCGGTATCCCGTTCGGCGGACGGCAACCACCGTCTGCCGCCGGCCCGAGGGGCGGCGTCAGGGGCCGGGTCGCGCCCCGATCAGAGCTGGATCGGCCGTATCAGCCTGCCGGGGATCGGGGCGATCGACAGCGGACGCTCCGCGGCCGGTTGGTCCAGCCTGCCGAACGGATCGTCGTCCGTGCCGTTCCAGGCCGGGTCGGCCGCCTCCGGGTCCGCTGCGTCCGGGTGCGCGTCGCTCAGGACGCCGAGGGGCGCGGCGTTGCCGAGGGGCGTCGTCATGCCCCAGATCGCCGCCTGCGTCCGGTTGCGCACCCGCATCTTCCGCAGGATCGCCTTGACGTGGCCCTTCACCCGGTTCTCGGGCAGGCCGAGCTGCAGGGCGATATCGCGGTTCGAGGCGCCGCGCACGAGGCAGGCGATGATCTTGGTCTCGCGCGGCGAGGGCCGGAAGGCGCCCGCCTCGGCGACGGGATCCAGGCGGCTCTCCTGCACCGGTGCGGCCGCTTCGCAGAGCGGCTCGGGGCCGAGCTCGGCGGCGGGTGGCAGGCTCGGGACGATGCGGTGCCCGAGCAGGGCGAGTTCCAGGGTCTGGATCAGGATGTCGATGCCGGTCGTGTGCGTGAGGATCGCCGCGGCGCCGCTCTCCAGCATCGGCACCACCTGCTCCTCGTCGAAGCTCGAGCACAGGCAGAGCAGGGCCGCCTGGGGGAAGCGCGCGCGGGCCGCGCGGACTTCGACCAGGGACAGCTCGACTCTGGGCTGCGCGCACAGGATGGCGACGCGGGGCACCCGGTCCCCCGATCCCAGCCCGCACCCGCTCTCGTCCGCCGCCATCACCGCGAACCCTTTGGGGGCGAGGAGGCGCCGCAGGCCGTCGCGGAACAGGACCGTTCCGCCCAGGATCACGGTCGGGACCGGATCGTTGCGCGATGCCTGGGCATCGTCACCGCTGTGCACCAAGTCGATCATGATACAACTCGATCCTTCAGGTTCCGCGATGGTCGGGTGCAGCGTATCGAGCTGCCGAAGAAAGGCTCCTTTAGGTTTTTACACCTACTCCCTGTTTGTCTTACGAAGAGCTAGAAGAAGTTTCTACAGGGGCACACTAAACTAAATTAACAATCGCTCGCCGATCAGTAGATTCTTCTCGTTACGGACCTTTCGAAAATCTGGACTCGGTCGAGGCGGCCCTCCTCGACGCTCCGGTGCGGGAGGTGGGATCCACGCATTTCCCGTGCCGAGCGGCGAATCGCGGCGGCAGATCCACCGTAGTCAAGCGCTCTGGAGACGAAGAGACATTTTAAGGATTAGAGGCCCGACCTTCGGCGCAACCATCAGCCTTTCGGATTAGACCAGATTGCAACGCCGGATCTCGGCCGCGGATTCTATGATGATCGTATCGGATAGTGCCGGCACGAGACACGCCATGCTTCCTCAAACCTCCGCCGCCCTCGCTTCCTCCGCACCCACGGGGCCGGCGCGCCGGCCCCAAGGCGACCGGCAGGACTGGGCCGAGAGCTTGCGCCGGGATTATCCCGATCTCGTCGGGCGCGGGCCGAGACCGGCCTCGGGCGCGGGCCGGGCCGTCCGGACCGGCGCGGCCCTCGCGGCGCTGGCGCTCGGGACCGGAGCGATCGCCCTAGCGGGATCGTCCCTGCCGCTGCACGAACCGGGTGCCGGATCCGCGGCCCTCCTGCAACGCGCAGAGGCCGGCGAGGCGCGGGCGGCGGACCTCGCCCGCGAACTGGCGCAGGCCCGATCCGCGATCGCCGCGGCCCAGGGCGAGACGCTGCGCCTGCGCGAGACGGCGGGGCAGATCGCGGCGACCGAGAAGGCTGCCAAGCAGGCGACCGAGCAGGCCGATGAGGCCCGCCGGGCCGCGGAGGAGGCGGCGCAGGCCGCCGAGACGCGGATGCGCGAGCAGGTGACCGTTGCCGAGGCCGGAAGCGCCCAGGCGCGGCACGAGGCCGAGGCGCTGCGCCGCGAACTCGCCGCTGCCGTGGCGGCGCGCAACAGCGCCCTGGAGGCCGCGGCCGAGGCGCGGAGCGGACGTCTGGCCGCCGAGGCCGCACTCGAGAAGGCCGCCCCGGACGTCATCCCGCCGCCCGAGGGGCTGGAACCGATCGCGCCCGTGGCCGAAGCCCCGCCCGCCGAGAGCGCGCCCGTCGCCGGGCTGCGCTTCGCCGCATACCCGGATCTCCCGCTGCCGGACGCCCTCCGGACCGAAGCGGCGTCCGGGGTCGCGACGGCGGACGCCGCGACCCGGCCCCTGCCCGACGACAAGGCCGTGTCCGCACGATCGCCGACGCGCGGAGCGGTCGCGGAGCCCGGCCCGATCCGGCGCCCCAAGCGGCAGGCGGCGGCAACGGTCCGGGTGCCGGAGGGCCGCCGGATCGGGCGCGAGTCCCGCGCCGAGCCGCGACGGTCCGGATCGCAGGGCGGCGCATCCGCGAGCGTGGACCGTCGCCCCCCGGAGGAGTGAGGGCATCCCGAGCCGGGTCTGTCCGGTCGGGATCCGCGGACGGCGCTCCGGCCGCTCGCGGCAGCGCGCCGTCGGCGGCGCCCGCAGCGGTGCGACCGACGGGGACCGGGCCGCCCGGTCGGCGCCGAGGCGCGGATCGGCGGTGCGGCGGTGCGGCGGTGCGGCGGGCGCCGCAGAAATCCTTCGGAACGCTCGAGCAAGAACTTGGGACGCTCGGTCATTCCCCTGACTGCGCCGAGATGGCTCTTCTCGGTCCGTGTGCCGCAGGGCGCCGGGCGGGGAGCGATGGATGAGGCAGCAGCAGGACATTCCGGCGTGGCTGCGCAGGCGGCGCTTTCCGGATCACATCAAGCTGCTCATCGCGGCGGGGCAACGCCGCAGGGCAGCCGATGCGGAGCCGCCGCCGGAAGAGCCGTCGAGATCGACGATCATTCCCTTCCCGGTGCGGCGCGGCGGCTGACGCCACGGGCGCGGCCCGCACCGTCGGACGCTGTCCGGCGCGGCGCGGAGACGCTCTTCTCGCCGCGCCGCGCGGGGTCTCAGCCGCGTTGGGTGATCGGCACGTACTCGCGACGATCCGGACCGATGTAGAGCTGGCGCGGGCGACCGATCTTCTGGGACGGGTCCTCGATCATCTCGGCCCACTGGGCGATCCAGCCGACGGTGCGGGCCAGCGCGAACAGCACCGTGAACATGTCGGTCGGGAAGCCCATCGCCTTGAGGGTGATGCCCGAGTAGAAATCGATGTTCGGATAGAGTTTCTTCTCGATGAAGTACTCGTCCTTGAGCGCGATCTCCTCGAGCTTGACGGCGACCTCCAGCAGCGGATCGTTCTGCTTGCCGAGCTCCTTCAGCACCTCGTGGGTGGTGTGCTGCATGATGCGCGCGCGCGGATCGTAGTTCTTGTAAACCCGATGGCCGAATCCCATCAGGCGGAAGGGATCGTTCTTGTCCTTGGCCTTGGCCACGTAGGCATCGACCCGGTCCGGGGTGCCGATCTCCATCAGCATCTTCAGCGCCGCCTCGTTGGCGCCGCCATGCGCCGGCCCCCACAGGCAGGCGATGCCGGCCGCGATGCAGGCGAAGGGATTGGCTCCCGACGAGCCCGCGAGGCGCACCGTCGAAGTCGAGGCGTTCTGCTCATGGTCGGCGTGCAGGATGAAGATCCGATCGAGCGCTCGGGAGAAGATCGGGTTGACCTGATACTCCTCGCACGGAACGGCAAAGCACATCCGCAGGAAGTTCGATGTGTAGTCGAGCTCGTTCTTCGGATACACGAAGGGCTGACCGATCGAGTATTTGTAGGCCATTGCCGCGAGCGTCGGCATCTTGGCGATCATGCGCATGGAGGCGATCATGCGCTGGCTCTCGTCCGAGATGTCGGTCGAGTCGTGATAGAAGGCCGAGAGCGCGCCGACGCAGGCCACCATCACGGCCATCGGGTGCGCGTCGCGGCGGAACCCGGTGAAGAAGCGGTTCATCTGGTCGTGCACCATGGTGTGGCGCGTGACCCGGTAATCGAAGTCGGCCTTCTGGGCCGGGGTCGGCAGTTCGCCGAACAGCATCAGGTAGCAGGTCTCAAGGAAGTCGCCCTGCTCCGCGAGCTGCTCGATCGGGTAGCCGCGATAGAGCAGGACACCCTCGTCGCCGTCGATGTAAGTGATCTTCGATTCGCAGGAGGCCGTCGAGGTGAAGCCGGGATCGAAGGTGAACGTGCCGGTCTTGGCGTAGAGCTTGCCGATATCGACGACGTCCGGCCCGATCGTGCCTTTCTTGATCGGAAGCTCGACCTGCTTGCCGTCCACGGTGATCGTGCTGGATGCGCTCATAGGACGTGGACCTTTCCTCGCAACGGGGCGGTGCCGGCCCAAGGTCGCGTCATCCGGCGGCCCAGGACCCTGAGCACGGCAGTTTTGCTGCAGGTGCTCACAGGCCACCGGGTTAGCGGATCGTCCCTGCGCCTTCAACGGGGCGGATCGCTCCGCCCTTCCGGCCGTAGCGAAATCCGGGCCGTGCTGTCAGGTTTCCGTCGGCCTTGTGCGCCGCAATCGAATCGGCCGCGCGCCTGGGGCCGGTCCCGATCGCGGCGCGACGGGGCACGGCTCCCGACCTCCGTCGTGACGGGCCCTCCCGCGCCGAATCGGCATCCCCGCCGGCGGGAGGCGCGCTAGCTGCCGGCCTGGTCCCGCAGCCGCGCCAGGCTCTCCTCCCGCCCGAGCACCGCCATCACGTCGAAGAGCGGCGGCGAGGTGGTGCGTCCGGTGAGCGCGGCCCGCAGGGGCTGGGCGACCTGTCCGAGCTTGAGCCCGCCGGCCTCGGCGAATCGGCGCAGGGCGGCCTCGGTCTCCGCAGCAGTCCACGCCGTCAGCGCCTCGAGGTCGGGCAGCACGGCGCCGAGGCGGGCGCGCGCCTCCGGCGTGAGGAGGGCCTTCGCCTTCTCGTCGAGGGCGAGGGGGCGGGCGGCGTAGAGGTAGTAGGCGCTGTCGAGGAGCTCGATCAGGGTCTTGGCGCGCTCCTTCAGGCCCGGCATCGCCCGGATGAACTGCTCGCGCAGGGGATTCGGGAGCGGGGCTGCGAGGCCCCGGGCGGAACCGACGTTCGGCAGCACGGCCTCGATCCCGTCCACGAGGGCGGCATCGTCCGCCCCCCGGATGTAGAGGCCGTTGAGGTTCTCCAGCTTGGCGAAGTCGAAGCGGGCCGGCGAGCGGCCGATCGCCTTCAGGTCGAAGGCCGCGATCATCTCGTCCGTGGAGAACACCTCCTGGTCGCCGTGGCTCCAGCCCAGCCGCACGAGGTAGTTGCGCAAGGCCGCCGGCAGGTAGCCGAGATCGCGATAGGCGTCGACGCCGAGCGCCCCGTGGCGCTTCGACAGCTTGGCGCCGTCCGCCCCGTGGATCAGCGGGATATGGGCCATCAGCGGCACCGCCCAGCCGAGGGCCGCGAAGATCTGGCTCTGGCGGGCCGCGTTGGTGAGATGGTCGTCGCCGCGGATGACCTGGGTGACGCCCATGTCGTGGTCGTCCACCACCACCGCGAGCATGTAGGTCGGCGTGCCGTCCGAGCGCAGCAGGACGAGGTCGTCGAGGTCGCGGTTGGCCCAGGTGACGCGGCCCTGCACCGCATCCTCCACCACCGTCTCGCCCTCCGTCGGCGCGCGCAGGCGGATGACGGAACTGGCCCCCGCCGGCGCGTCGGACGGGTCGCGGTCGCGCCAGCGGCCGTCGTAGCGGGCGGGACGGCCCTCGGCGCGGGCCTGCTCGCGCATGGCCGTGAGTTCCTCGGGCGTCGCGTAGCAGCGATAGGCGTGGCCCGCCGCCAGCAGGCTCTCGGCCACCTCGCGGTGGCGCTCCGCCCGGGCGAACTGGAAGATCACGTCCCCGTCCCAGTCGAGGCCGAGCCAGCGCATCCCGTCGAGGATCGCGTCGATCGCCCCCTGGGTGGAGCGTTCCCGATCCGTGTCCTCGATGCGCAGCAGCATCCGGCCGCCGGTGTGGCGCGCGTAGAGCCAGTTGAACAGCGCGGTGCGGGCGCCTCCGATGTGGAGGTAGCCCGTGGGCGAGGGCGCGAAGCGCGTGACGACGGGTGACGACATCGGTCTCGGATGGCAGGTGCGATGCGGACGCTCGGACCGCATGGCATGCGGGCACGAGCAGGGGATACGGGCGACGGACGCGGGAGCGCGGGCGGAAGGGGCGGATCCGGCCGTCCGAGCGGGCGGCTGTAGCATGGCCCCGCCGATGCGTTAAGAATTCGTTGCACGGCGCGAATGGTCACGCCGCAGGGCGGCGCAGGGATGCGGCGAATCGGGACAGGCAGCGCGGGAGGCGGCGCGGGCGGCGCCCTGGCGCTCTTCGGCCCCGCCCGTCCGGCGCTGGGCCGCCTCGTGCCCGCGCTCCGGGGCTGGACAGCGGCCGGCCTCGCGGTCGAGGCCGAGCAGCGGCGCCTGTTCCCCTGGCTGGCGGTCGCGTTCGGGGCGGGCATCCTGGTGTTCTTCGGGCTGGCCGACGGGGCGCCCGTCCTCGCCGCGCCGCTGCTATGCGCCGGGCTCTGCCTCGGGCTGACGCCGCTCCTGGGCGCCCGGCCGGCGGCCCTAGCCCTCGCACTGGCGCTCGCCGCCGGCTTCCTCGGCTTCGCCGCCGCAGCCTGGCGGATGCAGCGCGTCGCGGCGCCCGTGCTGAGCCGTCCCCTGATCGCGCCGCTGTCCGGCATCATCGAATCCCTCGACGAGCGCGAGGAGGGGGCGCGCCTCGTCGTCGTGGTGTCGAGCCTCGGCACGCTCGCGCCGGAGGCCCGGCCGCGCCGGGTGCGCGTCTCCTTCCGCAAGGCGCCGCCGCTCAGGCCCGGCGACACCCTGCGGGCGAAAGCGCGTCTGCTGCCGCCGCCGGAAGCGGCGCGGCCGGGCGGCTACGACTTCGCCCGAGACGCCTATTTCCGGGGGATCGGCGCGGTCGGCTCGCTCATCGGCCCGATCGAGATCGTGCCGCCCGCCGAGCCGCCCGGCCTCGCCCTGCGCACCGCCGCCGGGATCGATGCGGCCCGCAACGCGCTGACGCGCCGGATCGCGGACGCGAACGGGGGGCAGGCGGGCGCCGTCGCGGCGGCGCTCGTCACTGGCAAACGCGGGCTGATCGCGCCGGGCACCAACGACGTGCTGCGCGCCGCCGGGATCTACCACGTGGTCTCGATCTCCGGGCTCCACATGGTGCTGGCGGCCGGCGTCGTGTTCTGGCTGGTGCGCGCGGCGCTGGCCCTCGTGCCGCACCTCGCCCTGCTCTGGCCGATCAAGAAGATCGCCGCCGCGGTCGCGATGGTGGGCGTCAGCGCCTATTGCGCCTTCTCGGGCTGGGACATCGCGGCCGAGCGCTCGCTGGTGATGACCCTGATCATGCTGGGGGCCATCCTGGTCGATCGCCCGGCCCTGTCGATTCGCAACCTCGCGCTCGCGGCCCTCGTGGCCCTGGCCCGCGAGCCCGAGGGGCTGCTCGGACCGAGCTTCCAGATGTCGTTCGGCGCGGTCGCGGGCCTGATCGCCTGCGCCCGGCTGTTCGACGGGCGCCTGTTCCGGCGCGAGGGCGCCGGCCGGCTCGGGCGGATCGTCGCCGGAGCCCTTTCGGGGATCGTCGGCACCCTCGCCACGACGCTGGTGGCGCAGGTCGCGACGGCGCCCTTCGCGACGTTCCACTTCCAGACCGTCCAGCCCTTCGGGATCGTCGGGAACGCGCTGACGCTGCCGCTGGTCTCGCTCGCGGTGATGCCCTCGGCGGTGATCGGCATCCTCGCCTATCCGTTCGGCCTCGACCTGCCGGTCTGGTGGCTGATGGGGCAGGCGGTGCGCGGCATGCTGGCGATCTCGGGCTGGATCGCCGGGTTCGGCGGCGCGATCCTGGTGGTGCCGGCCTTCGGTTCCGCCGCCCTGGGGCTGCTCGCCGGGGCGCTGGTCCTCTCCACCCTGCCGGCATCGCGCCTGCGCTGGCTCGCGCTCGCGCCGGGCCTCGCGGGGCTCGGGCTGGCCGCCGTGCCGGAGCGCTACGACCTCTACGTCGATCGCCAGGGCTCCGGCGCGGTGCTGCGCGGGACGGATGGCCGGCTCGCGATCCTCGGGAAACCGTCCGGATTCGTGCTGGAGCAATGGCTGAAGGCGGACGGCGACGGGCGCAGACCCGCGGAACTCGCCAGTGCCGGCCGCTGCGACCCGGTCGGCTGCGTGGCGCGGCTCGCGAACGGGCGCGCCGTGGCGCTGGTCAAGGACCGACGCGCCTTCGCGGAGGATTGCGCCCGGGCCGCCCTCGTGATCTCGAGCCTCGCGGCCCCCGTCGGCTGCGAAGCGTCCCTGGTGATCGACCGCCGCTACCTCGCGCGGCACGGCGCCGTCGGGCTGCGCCCGACCCCGGACGGGTTCGCCGTCGCACGGGCGCGCGCCGCTCGCAGGTCTGATCCGGCGGTCGCACCGGATCCGGCACCGCCGAAGCCGCCGATCCGGGGATCGCCCCCCGACGAGCCGGGCGGACCGGCCGAGGAACCCGGCGAGAGCGAGGCGCCCGCGAACGAATCGCTTCAGTAGCGCCGGACGAGGCTGACGAGGCGGCCCTGGATCCGCACCCGGTCGGGCCCGAGCACGCGCGTCTCGTAGGCAGGGTTGGCCGCCTCCAGGGCGATCGAGGAGCCGCGCTTGCGCAGACGCTTCAGCGTCGCCTCCTCGTCGTCGATCAGCGCCACGATGATGTCGCCCGTATTGGCCGTGTCCTGCTTGCGGATGACCACGAGGTCTCCGTCGAGGATGCCGGCCTCGACCATCGAGTCGCCGCGGACCTCCAGGGCGTAGTGCTCGCCGCCCGCCAGGAAGTCCGGCGACAGGGTGATGGCCGAGCTCTGGTTCTGGATCGCGGCGATCGGGGTGCCGGCCGCGATCCGGCCCATGACGGGGATCGAGATCGCGCGACCGCTCTCGTCGGTCGCATGAGTCGTGGCCGGGCGCGGCGGGGTCTTGCCCTTGCCGCCCTCCACGACGCTCGGGGTGAAGCGCCGCGCCTCGGGCGGGGTGGCCTGGGCGGCAGCGGCGGTCGCGATCTCGCCGAGGCTCTCGGGGATGCGGATCACCTCGATGGCCCGCGCCCGGTTCGGCAGGCGGCGCAGGAAGCCGCGCTCCTCCAGGGCGGTGATCAGGCGATGGATGCCGGATTTCGACTTGAGATCGAGCGCATCCTTCATCTCGTCGAAGGACGGCGGGACGCCACTCTCGCGCATCCGCTGCTGAATGAAGCGCAAGAGATCCAGCTGTTTACGCGTCAGCATCGGGCGGCACTCGCATTCGGACCAAGCGGGTAGGACGACCGCGAACCACGGCCTCGGAAACAAACCACGAACACGTTAAACGTTCCGCAAGTGTTCCGCAAGCCTGGCCGAGCGATCGCGCCTGCGCGCGGTTAGGGCGCGGTGCTGCTCCGAGTGCGTCGGATCCCTGCGACGAGTTCGGTCTCCCGGTCGAGGATCGCCGCCTGGGCCGGCCCGCCACCAAGGATGTTCAGCGCTGTGCTTTGCGCCGGTCCGGGCTCGGACGGCTCGCGCTGCGGCAAATCCGCTGGCGCTCCAGAGCCGTCGAACAGGACCGCTGCGCGGCGCATTGTTCTTGCTCACGCGATAGGAGACGAATCGTGGCCTTGATCTTCGCTCTACTTCTCATCCTGCCTCCGCTGGGGATCGCCGTTCTCGACCTTCTCCGGATGCGGGCCACCCGCGCTCTGTGAGATGGGTCACACATTCGTGTGATCGCAGACCTCAGGACGCACGAAGGCCGGCCCGCCGCGCTGCGACCGCGGCAACGCGACGAGTGATTCTGCCGCCGGCTGATCCAACGCCTCCGCGAAATCCCTGCGCCGACGGCGCCCCGCGACAGCTGGGCCGCTGGTCCTTTGCAGGCTGCGCCGTACTTGTCAGGGACAAAACAACACTTGGAGGACACATGATGCGCGCATCGATCGTCGGATTTGGTCTGGCTCTGCTCTTTCCCCTCGCTGCCCACGCGCAGGATGCGGGCGACCCGGCGGCCGGTGAGAAGGCGTTCGCGCCGTGCAAGGCGTGCCACAATTTCCAGAAGAACGGCGTCGGCCCCGACCTGAAGGGCGTCGTCGGGCGCAAGGCCGGCACCTACGAGGGCTACACCTACTCCGCCGCTCTGAAGAATTCCGGCCTCACCTGGGACGAGGCGAACCTGCACGAGTGGCTCAAGAACCCGAAAGCCAAGGTGCCGGGCACCAAGATGGTCTTCCAGGGCTATCCGGACGACAAGAAGATCACCGACCTGATCGCCTATCTCAAGACGCAGAGCTGACGATAGGGCCGCGGCGCCGCAAGCTGGGCGCGGCACGACGAAAGCCGCCGGGGCCGGTTCCGGCGGTGGTGCGAGCCGAGAGCCCGGGTCATGCCGGCCCGGTTCGGCCGCCCTCCCCATCTGCAGCCGGAGGGCGGCTGCAAGGGTAGCCTCGCACCGATCCGTGTCCTAGCATGGGCGACGATCGCATCGGGGGATGGTGCTGCGATGATCGTGTTTCAGCTCATCTACGCGTCGCGCCCGTTCGGATTCGATCAATCCATCCTCAACGGCATCCTCTCGCAGTCGCGCCGATGCAATACCCGGGACGGCATCACGGGCGCCCTCATCTGCCGAGCGGATATCTATCTGCAGATGCTGGAGGGCTCCGAAGAGGCGCTGATGGCCACCTACGGCCGGATCGAGCGCGACGATCGGCACCTGGAAGTCAAGCGGCTGTCCTACGAACCGGTGCGCGAACGCCTGTTTCCCGGCTGGGCGATGCGCGATGATCCCGCGCGGTCGTTGATGTGGACCCAGGCCGAGGTCGCGGACGGCGCGCTCGCAGGGGCGACGCCGAAGCAGGTGCTCACGATCTTCGAGCGTCTCGCGGCAATGCCGGCTTGAGCACAGCGCAGGGACGGCTTCGCCGCCTCGGCTGAGAGGCTGAGACGACGCGGCCTATACGGCCCGACTCTGCGAAGCGATCTGCCCGACATCGAACAATCGTTGCGCGAGAAGCACGGCAGTCGGCGCATCGACCGCCGATGCATCCGCTCCGACCCGCTCGACCAGATCCGGATGGGCCAGGAAGACCGGACCGCCGACCATGACGCCGATGAAGGGATTGCGGGACGCCTTCCGGACGGATCGGATGGCCGTGGCGAGTTGCTCGAGCCGGCCCTCGTGGCTGAGCGTCAGGCCCACGACGGCGAACCATTCGGAGGCGACCAGCCGGGCGATCTCCTCCGGCTGGGACGCCAGGCCGTTCGCCACCGCCCAGCCCGCCCGGCGCATGAACTGCTCGATGATCCGCACGCCGAACGTATGCTCCTCCCCGGGTGCACTCATCAGGAGCACTTGCCGGATACCGAGGGTCGCGGTGGCACGCCCGTCTGCGCGAAACCGCGACAGGAGGAGCTGAAGGCGGGCCACGCCGGTCGTCACCTCGAGGAAATCGCACAGATCCTCATCCCACATCCGGCCGAGCAGGGCCGCCGCCGGCGCCAGGAGATCGAGGAACAGGTGCTCGACGGCGTAGCCCTTCTCGACGAGCGCGGCGAAGGCATCGACCGCGGGCGCGACGTCCGGGCCGAGCACCAAGTCCGTGAACCCGGCGACCTGTGCGGGTTCGAGCTTGGCCAGGGCTTTGGGTTGATCGGGCACGAGGCCGCGGTGCCGGAGCACCAGCCGCGGGATGATCTCGGCTTGAACGACGCTGCCCAACGCCAGGCAGCGCGCACGCGCCTCTTCCGCCGCCCGCTTGCGCGCGTAGGCCTGACGGGCCTTCGCCAAGCGCTCGGCATCGTGGATTGCCGGGTCGGACCCGCGCGCATCGAGCGAAGCTAGATCCTGCATCGTCTCCGCCCCCGCGTCGGTGTGTCGGCGACCTTGATGATCTGCCGCTCGTTGCGGGGCATCAGAGCCGCAGCCGGCGCCGATGTCAAAACCCGCCCCCGCGCGGGCGCGCGACGCGCGCGGCTGCAAGGCCCGCTCGGCCTGCGGCGGGCCTCGGAACGCGGGCCGCGCGATCCAGGGGCCGGCCGAATCGGCGCGGATACTGGGGACTCCGCCCCCGGAGAGGGTCCCGATCGCGCGGCGACGCGGCCCACGTCCCCTGCCGAGACGGCCTGATCGCGAGGTGACATGAAGCGGCCGATGCAGCCCGTTGCTCCGGCAAGGCGCTCGGCATGAGGAGGCGGCCCGGGTGAGACGGCGGCGTCGCCCTCCGAAACCCCGTGGCGAAGGGTCCGCCGGCCTCGACAGCCGCGCTCCGGTCCATACAGTGCCGCGGATGCGCTTGGCCGGTTCCGCCCTCGTCCTCATCGCCATGCTCGGCGCCATCGCCAGCGGCCCTGACGCCGTGGCATCCGGGCGCGCTCGCGCATCCGTCGATCCCGTTCGGCCGTCCGCCTCCGAGGCCACGCGCTTGGTCCGCGCTCACGTCACGAACGGCTTCGTCACCGTGGAGCAGACCCTCGCCTATGCGCAGCGGCTCCGGCCGGAGAGCTTCCGGGTCGATCGCATCTGGGCCGAGAGGCGCGCGGGCGAGCCCTTCATGCGCGTCCACCTCTGCTACTGGCTGCGCAATCCCGGCATCCCGGCCCAGCCCACCTGCGGGATCGACTACATCGTCGCCGTCGATCCGACGCACGTCGCGCTCGCGGAGCCGCTGGACGGCCTCGGCCGTGATCTGCAGGCCGGGCGAGACGCCTTCGTCCGGGCCATCGATCACGAGCTGGCCTTGCAGCGCAGGCCCGCCGAGAAGGCCCTGAGAGACATCCTGGCCCCGGTCAATCCGTACGACTGGCGGTAGGTCGTACGCCGCGGACCGCCGAACCCGCAGGCGCGCCGGGAGGCACCCTCCGGGCCGGGTTGCCAGGAGATCCGGCCCTCTGCGCCGTATACGCCCTGCCTAGATCCCTGCCCTGGTCAGGGCGGGTCTCCCGGTGCGCCCGACGGATCCGTGCGAAAGGGCCGGGACCGGACCGTGCGGGAGACCTTGTGCCTTGACGAAGCGCCTCCAAACGTAGTCAAACGCGCCTCCGACGCCCCGAAACCGCCAGAGTTGACAACGGGTTCGATGCGTCTGCCGGTGTAGCACAGCGGTAGTGCAGCGGTTTTGTAAACCGAAGGTCGGGAGTTCGATCCTCTCCACCGGCACCACGAACAGCGCAGGTTTTCAGTAAACGGCGGATCTGTTCGAGACATCGGCAGCCTATCGGCGCACGGCGCGGCTCCGGATGCTTCTCGGAACGCCTCGTCCCTCTGCGCGCACGGGCATTTCCGACAAGTAGATCCATCGTGATCCGCCCTCGCCAATCCGTCCGACCGCACGTGCGTCCTCGACTGGCCTGACGCCGCGTCGAGCGCGGCTGTGGCAGTGGCTCGCGGGCCCGGAGAACATTCCTCGGCGCGGCACGTTGTGCCCCTCGGTCGGCAGCCGACCCCGCGGTCGGCAGCCGACCCGTCGCGCGCGGGCTTCCCCCCGTCCCGGCCCGACACTGCGTCGAGGAGACGATCGTGGAGCCATCGACCCTGGCCGCGGCACGGCCGGAGCACGTGTCGCCGGAGCGGATTCGGGCTCCGCGGCCGGGCGCGGCGCCTGTCGTCGGAGCCCGGGTATGAGGTCGCGGATCGCCGCGTGGCTCGAGATCCTGGGCGATCAGTTCTGGCTGCGGCCGGCCCTGATCGTGTGCGCGTGCCTGCTACTGGGACAGATCGGGATCGGGTTCGAGGCCGCCCGGGACCTCGGCCCGGATGCGTCGGCCGCGCACTGGGGCTATTCCGGCGGCGCCGAGGGCGCACGCGCGCTCCTCAGCGCCATTGCGTCCTCGACCATCGGGGTCGCCGGCACGACCTTCTCGATCACGATCGCGGCGCTGTCCCTGGCATCGGGTCAGATGGGGCCGCGCCTGCTGCGCAACTTCACCCGCGACGCGCGCAACCAGGTCGTGCTCGGGATCTTCCTCGGCACCTTCGCCTACGCCCTGGCGGTGCTGCGCACCGTGCGCACCGTCGCGGAGCAGTCCTTCGTGCCGCACCTCGCCATCACCGGGGCGATCGGGCTGGCGCTGATCTGCCTCGGCACCCTGGTCTGGTTCGTCCACCACATCGCCGCCAGCATCAACGTCGAGACCGTGGTCGACGCGGTACACCGCGATCTCTGCGCGGCGGTCGCCGCCCGGACGCTGGACGCGGCCGATCTCGCGCCGCCGGCTGATCCGCCGCGGGGCGGCGCGGTCGCGGGCACGGGCAGCGGCTACCTCCAGGCCCTCGACCCCGCCGCCCTGGCCGATTGGGCGGCGGCGAAGGGCGTGGTCGTGGCGCTGCGCGTGCGCCCGGGCGCCTACGTACCCGCCGGCTACCCCGTCGCCCAGGCCTCGCGCGCGGTGGCGGACCTGCCCGAGATCCTCGACGCCGCCCTGACCTTCGGGCGCCGCCCGGCCGCGCTGCAGGATCTCGAATACGCGGTGCGCCAGCTCAGCGAGATCGCCGTGCGGGCCCTCTCGCCCGGGATCAACGATCCGTTCACGGCCGGCAGCGTGGTCGATCACATGGGGGACGCGCTCGCCAGGATCGCCCCGCGCCACCTGCCGACGGGCGCCGTGGCGCGGGACGGGCGCGTCGTCCTCGTGCATCCGGTCACGGATTACGGCGGGCTCTGCGACGCGATGTTCCACATGATCCGGCAGAACGCCGCGGGCTCCGTGCACGTGCTCGGCCGGATGCTGGACGTGCTGACGCGGGTCGCCGAGATCGAGCGCCGCGCCGACCGCCGGGCTGAGCTCGCCCGCCACGCCGGCCTCGTCATCGCGGCGGCATGCCGGGACGTGGCGGATCCGGACGACCGCGCCGACCTGGAGGAGCGCCATCGCCGCTTCCAGGCCTCGGCCTGCGCCTAGAGGGCCGTCCGCGACCGGAGGCGGGCAACCCCGTCACGCAAGGGGTCGGCCCCGATCGCGGTGCGCTGCGGGACCGGGCATCCGCAGCGGCGGAACGCGCCGGCCTGGTCCGCCGACGCGGGCGTCCGGCTCGGCCGGACGCGGCGTCCTAGGCGGCGGCGAGCCAGGAGCGGGCCTCGTCGATGCGGGCGCGCTCGAACACCTTGATCTGCGCGGGCGAGACGAAGCTGAAGGTCTCGGCCAGCATCTTGAGCCACTGCGCGTCCGTCACCAGGGCGACGTGGCTGACGCCCTTCATCATCGAGAGGCCGAAGCGCGGATCCTTGAAGAAGGCCGCCGGCTCCATGCCCTCGAAGGCGCGGATGTCCTCCAGGAGCTTGATCTTGCCGCCCTTGTCGAGATCGGCCTTCATCGCGGTCATCACCGCGTTCATCTCCTCGTCGGTGATCTTCCCGTCGACCACGATCTCGGCGACGTTGGCATCCGGCTTCTTGGTGTAGCTCAGCACTGGTCGGGCTCCTCGCGGCCGTCCGGGCCCTTCGCGGGCGTCGGCGGCCCGGCACTCTCCTACAAAAAGCTCTGCGGGTCGACATCGACGGCGACCCGCACGTTCCCGCGCGGACGGGGGGCGCGCGCGAGCCAGTCGCGCAGGTAGCCCTGAAGGTCCACGCCGCGCTCGGTCTTCACCAGCAAGCGGAAGCGGAAGCGCCCGCGCACCAGGGCGAGCGGAGCCTCGGCCGGCCCGAGCACCATCACGCCGGCCGGCGGGTCGGCCGCGCGCGCGAGCGCCTGTCCCTGCGCCTCCGCCGCCTCGCGCTCGGCCGCCGAGACGATCAGGGCCGCGAGCCGGCCGAAGGGCGGCAGGCCCGCGGCCTCGCGCGCGGCAACCTCCTCCGCATAGAAGCGCTCGGCGTCCCCCGAGAGCAGCGCCGCGATCACCGGATGGGTCGGCTGGTAGGTCTGGACCAGGGCCCGGCCGGGCCGCTCGCCGCGGCCCGCGCGCCCCGTCACCTGCTGCAGCAGCTGGAAGGTGCGCTCGGCCGCGCGCGGATCGCCGGAGGTGAGGCCGATATCGGCATCGAGCACCCCAACGAGGGTGAGGTGGGGGAAGTTGTGGCCCTTGGCGACGAGCTGGGTGCCGACGACGATGTCGCATTCGCCGGCCGCCACGGCCTCGAGCTCGTGGCGCAGCCGCTCGGCCCCGCCGGGAAAGTCGCTCGACAGCACGATGATGCGCTGGTCCGGGAACAGCTCGGCGGCCTCCTCGGCGATGCGCTCGACGCCGGGGCCGCAGGCCGTCAGGTTGTCGAAGGTGCCGCACTCGGCGCAGGCCTGCGGCCGGGGCTCGGCGTAGCCGCATTGGTGGCAGACCAGCGCCTTGCGGAAGCGGTGCTCGACGAGCCAGGTCGAGCAGTTGCGGCAGCGGTAGCGGTGGCCGCAGGCCCGGCAGAGCGTCAGCGGCGCATAGCCCCGCCGGTTGAGGAACAGCAGCGACTGCTCGCCGGCCGCGAGGTTCGCCCGCATGGCGGCCACGAGCGGCGGGCTCAGGAAGCGGCCGCGCTCGGGCGCGTCGAGGCGCATGTCGATGGCGCGGATGTCGGGCAGGCGCCGGCCGCCGAAGCGCTCGGGGAGCCGGACGTGGCGGTAGCGCCCGCGTTCGGCGTTCACCCTGGTCTCGATCGAGGGGGTGGCCGAGGCCAGCACCACCGGACAGCCCTCCAGGCGCCCGCGCACCACCGCCATGTCGCGGGCGTGGTAATGCACCCCGTCCTCCTGCTTGTAGGCGGCCTCGTGCTCCTCATCGACCACGATCAGGCCGAGCCGGCGGAAGGGCAGGAACAGGGCCGAGCGGGCGCCGACGACGACCGCCGCATCGCCCGACGCCACGGCCGCGCGCAGGCGCTCGCGCCGCTTGCCGCCGATGCCGGAGTGCCAGGCGGCCGGGCGCACGCCGAAGCGGGCCGCGAACCGGTCGAGGAATTGCGCGGTGAGCGCGATCTCCGGCATCAGGATCAGGGCCTGGCGCCCGGCGCGGACGCAATGGGCCACGGCCTCGAAATACACCTCGGTCTTGCCCGATCCGGTGACGCCCTCGAGCAGGATCGTGCCGCCGCCCGCCTCGGGGCGCGGGAGACCGGCCTCTCCGGCCTCCGGCGGCCGCAGGCCCGGGACGAGATCGAGCGCCGCCGCCTCCTGCGCGGCCGAGAGCGGCACGCGCGGGTGCTCCGGGTCGGGCGGGGGCGCCACCGGCTCCGGCTCGACCGCGACCGCCTCGAGGGCGCCGTCGTCGATCAGGCCGTCGACGACGCCGACCGAGACGCCGGCCTCCTTGGCGAGCGCGCTCTTGCCCCGCAACGCCCCGTCGGCCGCGGCGGCCAGCACCTTCGTGCGCGCCGCGGTCGCCCGCGCGGGGGGCTTTCCGGACAGGCGCACCCCGACGCGCGCGGTCTCGCGGGCGGCGGCCTCGTCGGGCAGGCGCAGCACCATGGCGAGCGCCGAGCCCTTCGGGGCCAGCGTGTAGCGGGCGATCCAGTCGACGAGGCGGCGCAGGGGCTCGGAGAGCGGGGGCAGCTCGAGCCGGCCCGTCACCGGCCGGAGGTTCGAGCCGCCGGGACTGCGGGCGAGGCCCCAGACCACGCCCACCGTCTCGCGGGGCCCGAGGGGCACCTGCACCACGTCGCCCTCGGCGAGTCCCAGCCCGTCCGGCACGACGTAGCTGTAGGCGGTGTCGAGGGCGAGGGGGATCAGGATCTCGGCGATGTCGGGCATGCGGGATGGGGCTGGCCTCAGGCCTCGGATCGCGGGTCGGCCCGCTCCTCGTTCCGGGTTCGTACCATAGCTTGCAGGGAAGCGGACGCGTCTCGATCGGAAGGCCGGCGCAGGGACAGGGCGAGCGGGAGGGCGGCGAGGCTGAGGGCGGCCATCGCCCAGAACGCCCGCGCGCCGAGGCCCGCGTAGAGGGGGCCGGCCGCGAGCGTCACCAGGGCGCCCGCGAGCCCGAGGCCGACGCTGCCGTAGAGGGTCAGCGCCGTCGCCCGCAGAGGCGGGGGGATCGTCTCCTCGATCAGTCCGAGGCAGGCGAGGTGCAGCAGCGCGAAGCTGAGGCCGTGCAGCGCCTGCGCGGCGGCGAGCCAGGGGAGCGCCTGCGTCTCGGCCACCGTCGCCCAGCGGATCGCGCCGGCGACCGCCGCGAGGGCGAGGCCGCCGGCCGGTCCGATCCGGCGCAGGAGCGGGGGGCCGAGGGCGACGAAGACCAGCACCTCGGCGGCGACCGCCTCCGACCAGAGCAGCCCCGCCGCGCCCGGGCCGATGCCGGCCCCGCGCCACAGGATCATGGCGAAGGCCTCGTGGAGGGCATGCGCGCCGACGACGAGGCTCGCGACGAGCACGGTGCGGCGGAAGCGCGGGCGCCCGAGCACGTCGCGAAAACCCTTCGCACCCGCGGCCGGCTCGCGGCACGGTCCCTCCGCGCGGCCCAGCAGCAGGCGCACGAGGAAGCCCGTGGCCAGGAACAGGACGCTCCCGGCGAGCACGGCGGCGGCAAGGCCCTGCGCACCCACCAGCCAGCCGGCCGCCGCGGTGGCGGCGATGAAGGCGGTCGAGCCCGCGGCCCGGACCCGCCCATAGGCGAAGGCCGCTCCTCCACGGGCGGCGCCGAGCGCCAGCGCGTCGGCGAGGGGGGCGAGCGGCGCGGTCGCCACCGCGTAGAGCAGGCCGACCGCGAGGACCGGCCCGAAGCCCTCGGCCGGCAGATGCAGGGCGGCGAACAGCCCGGCCGCCGCGGCCGAGAGCCCGAGGATCCCGCGCGCGGCGTCGCGCCGGTCGGCGAGGCGACCGGCCAGCGGGGCCGCGACCAGCCGGACCAGGGTCGCGGCGGCGAGCACCGTGCCGATCGCCTCGGGGCCGAGACCGCGGGCGGCGAGGACGTTCGGCAGGATCGGGGAAAGGCAGCCATAGGCGCCGTAGAGCCCGGCATAGAGCAGCAGGAAGCGGGCGAACCCGCCCGTGTCCCCCGACGCTGCCCCCGACCGGCTCCCCATCGGCCGAGCCTAAGCAGGTTCGCGTCGGCGGGCCAGGGCGTCGCCCGACTCGGAGGCGCTCCCGGTCCGTCCGATGCGCGAGCCTCACCTTCGGAGCCGGCGGCCGATCGGGCGCGGCAGCGGGCTGCGTGCCCGGGCACACGGACGGGATCGCGCCGGCCTGATGACTTGCCACGGCGCACCGTCGCACGAGGAGGCCGAAATGAATGAAAAGGATCAGGTCCTGAAGATACTCGGCCAGCACTTCCTGCGGCGGATCAACTTTACCTTCCAGGGCGGTTCCGGAGACGTCACCGTAACCAGCAAGTCATTCCAGAAGATCGTGAGCCTGATCAAGGCGGATACGATGCACGTCGCGATCGACAGAACGCTGACGACGGCGGGCGAGTGGCGCGCAGGCACCAACACGCTTGCTATCCTGCCGATCCGGGGCCGGTACGACGAGGCTACGGTCCTGCACGAGAGCCTGCACGGCCTGTTCGATATCGAGAAGACGTCGCTGCTGGCGATCAACGAAGAGGCCGCGTGCTATGTCGTGGACGGGCTCTACTATAAGATGACGGGACTTCGGGATGCGCGTGTCGACAATCCGATCGACAACGCCGCCAAGCCCCTGGCCACGCAGGTTCTGAAAGCGAGCGTCGATGGCTCCACCCCGACCGTGACGCTCGGAGCGACGGGGTGGGGAAAGCTTCTGGATGCGGTCCGAGCCGACAGCACCTACGTCCCCGTGGTGAATGCGGGCGCGACATTCATGTACACGCACGACGGCTAGAGCCGCACCCGGTCGCTGCGATCGGGATCGGCTCCAGGCTTCTAACGCGCGGTGGTCTCGCGCCGGCTCAGAACCGTCCGGCGATGGTCAGCCGCACGGCGGTGGGCTCGACGGGATGGAGATGCCGGTCGGCGACGCCGTCCGCCGGCTCGCCGGGCAGGCGGGATGTGTAGAAGTAGGTGATCTGGTCGGCCTTGGCGTTCGTCAGGTTGAGCACGTCGAGGGAGACGCTGATCCCGTTCTCGAAGGCGTAGCCGACCCGGCCGTTGAGGAGCGCGGTGGGCTTCGAGCGCACCGCATTGTCCTCGATCAGGGGGCGGGGCCCGAAGTAGCGGACCCGCATCGCGCCGAACCAGCCGAGCCCCTCGCCCAGCGTGATCCCCGCCGAGGCGATGGTGGTCGGCGCCTCCGGCACCCGGTTGCCGGCCGGGTCGGCGTCGGAGAAGCGCGCGTTGGTGACGGTGAGGTCGCCCTCCAGCCGCAGCCAGGGCGTCACCGCGTAGCGGTTCGTCCACTCGACGCCGAAGCGGCGGGTCGGCCGGCTCGGCTCGGTGGTGCCGGTGTCGCCCTGGAACAGGTTCTCGGAGGCGAAATCGAGCCGGAACAGCGCGACCGCGGTCTCCAGCCCGGCGATGCTGCGGTTGCGGACCCCGACCTCGTAGCCGGTCGAGGGCACCAGGAAGGGGGCACGCTGGACGGTGAAGAGGGGGCTCGCGGGATCCACCGTGGCGGTCACGCCGCGCACGTCGTTCGAGTGGAAGCCGCCGCCGTAATTCACGTAGAGTTCGGTATCGAGCCAGGGGCCGAGCACGAGGCCGAGCTTCGGGTTGACGATGCCGTCGCGGACCCGCCCCGCATTGGCGGCCGTGTCGGAGCGGACCTCGGCATAGTAGCCGTCCGCCCGGACGCCTACGCTGGTGCGCAGCCAGTCGGTCCAGCGCAGGCGGTTCTCGTAGTAGAACGCCCCGCTCGTCTCCAGCACCCGGTCGTCGAGCACGGTCGAGCGGGTGAGCCGGTTGGCGGTGTTGAACAGCCCGACCCGGATCGCGTCGGTGCGTGTCTGCACGCCGATCTCGTTCTCCATCGGCAGGCCGAGCAGATCGCCCGGGAAGACGTGGGAGATCTCGCCGCCGCCGAGCACCCGGTCGTCGCGCTGGCGGAACTGGTCACCGTTGACGGGATCGTTGAGGCGGTAGGTGAAGTCGTTCCAGAGGTTCATCCGGTAGCGGATGAGGTAGCCCGAGGCTCGGGTGATGCCGGCCTCGCCCGTCCGACTCCAGCGGCCCGAGAGCGAGAAGCGGCCGGTATCGCCGCCATCGGTCGGGTCGAGGGTGCCGTAGCGGCCGATGAGGCCCTCGGCCACCGCCCGCTCGGGGATCTGGTTGGTGGCGTTCCACGTGGCCCAGTAGGCCATGCCCGTGACGGAGAGGCCGTCGAGGGCCGTGCCCTGGCTGTAGCGGACGACGCCGTTCAGCTTGGCGAGCCGATCCGGCACGTCCCAGGGCCCGTCGTAGGTCTGCGCCTCGCCCGCCACCAGCAGGTTGCCCGCGCCCAGCGGCGTGGAGGCGATGGTCAGAGCGCGCTTGTAGCCGAAGGACCCGATCGCGGTCAGCGCGACGTTCCGTGCGACCGTGTCGAGATAGTCGATCCGCACGGAGCCCGCCGAGGCGAAGTCGCCGTCGCGCACGAAATAGGGGCCCTTGTGGAACTCCACCGCGCCGACGAGCTCGGGGATCAGGAAGTTGAGATCGGCGTAGCCCTGGCCGTGCGCATGGGTGCGCAGGTTGACGGGCATGCCGTCCACCGAGATGGCGATGTCGCTGCCGTGGTCGAGGTTGAACCCGCGCAGGAAGAACTGGTTGGCCTTGCCCTCGCCCGAGTGCTGCGTGACGATCAGGCCCGGCACCGCCTCGAGCACCTCGCCGGGCCGGGTGACCGGCCGGCTGTTGACCTGCGCGCCCGAGAGGAGGCCCGCGCTCGCCGCATCGACGCGGCGCAGGCCGCCCCCGATGCCGGTGACGCCGCCGACCGCGGCGGCATTGGCAGCCGGCTCGCGGGAGGCGGCGGGATCGGCGGCGACGACGGAGATTTCGGCGAGATCGACCGCCTCCGGCCCGGGCGCGGCGCGAGCCCGGGCGGGCATGAGCGAGAGGGATGCGGCGCAGGCCCAGGCGGTCCTGGCCAGGATGCGGCGGGATCGTCTGATCGGCGCGGTGGCGGACACGGAGCCTCGCGGGCGGCTGCGGCACGTCACCGCGAACGAGGCCGTGCCGTCCGAGCCTCGGCACGGACGTCCCGGCACCCGTCGGGACACCCCGCCCGACGCGTTTCGCGTGTGACCACGGCCGACGGCAGGTCTCCTGGCTCGCGGGTCGCTGCCCTCTCGCCGTCTTCCCGGATGAAGCTCATCCAGTGACGTGCTGGCGGAAGGCTCGCCGCTCACAGTTGCGGGGGCAGCCGCGGCTTCGGGCGGATCCCTCCCGGGCTGGCCCTCACCGCGTTCCCTTTTGATCCCCTCGCGGGGAACCGTCGCCCCGCACTAGAGGGGCGGGAGCCGTGACGGTCAATCCGGATCCGGCCGGTTTGCGGGCCCCTGTCGTCCGTCGGCCACAACCCCGGATCGCGCGGCTGCGAGCACGAAGACCCGGATCGCCGAGGACAGGTTCTGCGCGCCGCGTCCCGCGTCGATCGCACCGATCAGCGCCTGCACCGATTGCCCACGCGCGGCGGCCGCCTCGCGCAGGGCTTCCCAGAACGGCTCTTCCAGGGAGACGCTGGTGGGATGGCCCGCGATCAGAACCGAGCGCTTGCGGATGCCGCTCACGCCCCGGGCTCGTCCCGCTCCGGCTCGTGCTCCGGCCGGTGCTCCGGCCCTTGGCCCAGCCGGTGCCCCTCGTGGCGGGTCTCCTCCAGGGCCTTGCGCTTCTCCTGCAGGGTCCTGGCCTTCTTCGGACGACCGAAGGCGATCCGGTTCTCGGCGGCCTGGGCCTCCTTGCCCGCCTTCTCCCGCGCCTTCCGGGCCTGGCGCAGGTTGATGATCTCGGCCATGCGATCCATCCTGGGTTCGGGCCGGCGCGGGATCGTCCGCGCCGGCGCCGGGCTCACTCGGCGCTGGGCGCCAGCATCGTCTCCGGCCGCACCACGCGCTCGAACTCGTCCTCCGTCACGTAGCCGAGGCGCAGGGCCTCCTGCTTGAGGGTGGTGCCGTTCTTGTGCGCGGTCTTGGCGATCTCGGCGGCCTTGTCGTAGCCGATCGAGGGCGCGAGCGCGGTGACCAGCATCAGCGAGCGGCTCATCAGGTCGGCGATCTTGTCCTCGTTGGCCTTGATGCCGACGACGCAATTGTCGGTGAAGCTCACGGCCGCGTCCGCCAGGAGCCGCACCGATTGCAGCACCGCGTTGGCGATCACCGGCTTGAACACGTTCAGCTCGAAATTGCCCTGCGAGCCGGCAAAGCTCACGGTGGTGCCGTTGCCGATCACCTGGGCGCAGACCATCGTCAGGGCCTCGCACTGGGTCGGGTTGACCTTGCCGGGCATGATCGAGGAGCCCGGCTCGTTCTCGGGGAGCGACAGCTCGCCGAGGCCCGAACGCGGGCCCGAGCCCAGGAAGCGGATGTCCTGGGCGATCTTGAACAGGCCGGCGGCGAGCGCCGACAGCGCCCCTTGGGTGAACACCAGGGCGTCGTGGGTGGCGAGCGCCTCGAACTTGTTGTCGGCCGAGGTGAAGGGCAGCCCGGTCAGCTCGGCCACCTTGGCGGCGAACTTCACGGCGAAGTCGGGATGCGCGTTGAGGCCGGTGCCGACGGCGGTGCCGCCCTGGGCCAGCGCCAGCACGCCCGGCAGCGTCGCGGCGATGCGCGCGCCGCCGAGCGCCACCTGCGCGGCGTAGCCGGAGAATTCCTGGCCGAGGGAGACGGGCGTCGCGTCCTGCAGGTGGGTGCGGCCGATCTTCACGATGCTCTCGAACGCCTTGGACTTGGCGTCGAGCGCCCCGTGCAGGTGCGAGAGCGCGGGCAGGAGCCGCTCCTGGATCTCGCGGGCCACCGCGATGTGCATGGCGGTCGGGAAGGTGTCGTTCGAGGACTGGCCGCGGTTGCAATGGTCGTTGGGGTGCACGGGCGCCTTGCCGCCGCGCTGCCCGCCGAGCCGCTCGTTGGCGAGGCTCGCGATCACCTCGTTGGCGTTCATGTTCGACTGGGTGCCCGAGCCCGTCTGCCAGACCACCAGGGGGAACTCGTCGTCGTAGCGACCCGCCACCACCTCGGCGGCGGAGTCCGCGATCGCGTCGGCGATCCTGGGCTCGAGAGCGCCGAGGTCCTTGTTCACCAGGGCGGCGGCCTGCTTGACGATGCCGAGCGCGTGGACGAGCGGCGCCGGCATGTGCTCGGTGCCGATGCGGAAATTCTGGATCGAGCGCTGCGTCTGCGCACCCCAGTACCGGTGGGCCGGAACCTCGATCGGACCGAAGGTGTCGGATTCGGTACGGGTGGCGGTCGGGGTGCCGGACTCGGTGGGCGACATCGTGGCCTCTACGTCTGGTGCAGTGCGGTGCCTACTTAGCGAAGGCGGGCCCGAAACGCGAACGGCCCGCGCCGCGGCCTCCCGACAAACGGCGCGGCCTGTACGCCCCCCCGCGCCCGCCCTGCCGCGCCCCCGGAGCCGCATGCCGACGATCCTCGAGACCGCGCCGCCCGCCGCCCCGCACCCGGACCGGTTCCGTCCCTCCGTGCCGCCGCCGCGGCGCACGCCGATGACGCTCTTCGCGTTCCTGAAGGCCGCGCGGGCGAACCCGATCACCACCTGGATGGAGGAGCACTTCACCGCGCCCGTCGTCGCGGGGGACGGCGTGCTCGGGCGCATCACCGTGGTGAGCGAGCCGGGCCTGATCCGGCATGTCCTGGTCGAGAACGCGAGCGCCTACCGCAAGGACGACCTCCAGCGCCGGGTGCTGGCCCCCGGCCTCGGCGAGGGGCTGCTCACCGCCGAGGGCGACGCGTGGCGCCTGCAGCGGCGCACCCTCGCGCCGATCTTCTCGGCCCGCACCGTGCGGGGCTTCGAGACGGCGATGAACGCGGCGGGCACCCGCCTCGGCCGGCGCCTTGCCCGGCGCGTCGGCACTCGCATCGACGTCGCCCTGGAGATGACCCGCGTCACCCTGGACGTGCTGGAGCGGACGATCTTCACCCAGGGGCCCCAGAACGACCCGGACGCCCTCGGCCGCGCCATCACCCGCTTCCTCGAATCGGTCGGGCCGATCGACCCCCTCGACGTGTTCGGGGTGCCGGCCTTCGTGCCGCGGATCGGGCGCCTGCGGGCGCGACCGGCCGTGCGCTACTTCGCCGAGGTGGTGGACGGCCTGATCGACCATCGCCGCGCGCTGATCGCGCGCGGGGAAGCCCCCGAGGACCTGCTGACGCTGCTGCTCGCCGCCCAGGACCCGGAGACCGGGCAGGGCCTGACGGACCTGGAGGTGAAGGCCAACATCGTCACCTTCATTGCCGCCGGCCACGAGACCACCGCCAACGCCCTGACCTGGGCGCTCTACTGCCTGTCCCAGGATCCGGCCTCGCGCGAGCGCCTCGAGGCCGAGGTCGATGCGGCGGCCGATGGGGAGGGACACTTCGCGATCGAGCGCCTGCCCTTCGCCCGCGCCGTGATGGAGGAGGCGATGCGGCTGTTCCCGCCGGTGCCGTTCCTCAGCCGGCAGGCCCTGAAGGAGGACCGGCTCGGCCGGGTGAAGGTGCCGCGCGGCTCGATCGTGATGGTGGCGCCCTGGGTGCTGCACCGCCACCGCACCCTGTGGGAGGATCCGGATGCCTTCCTGCCCGAGCGCTTCCTCGGGGCGGCGCGCGAGGCGATCCCGCGCTTCGCCTACCTGCCCTTCGGCGCCGGGCCCCGCATCTGCATCGGCCAGAGCTTCTCGCTGCAGGAGGCGGTGATCGTGCTGGCTCACACGGTGCGCGCCGTCCGCTTCGCGCTGCCGGCCGATCACGCCCCGGTCACGCCGCTTCACCGGGTGACCCTGCGCCCGGCCAACGGCTTGCGGATGGACGCGCTGCGGCGGGGCACCTGAGGGCACCCCGCCGCGACCGTCATCGGGGCGGATCACCGGCCGGGATCATCCGGGAGGGGCGGGACCGCCCCCGTCGCGTCACCAGCGGTGATGCCAGCCCGCATGCCGGTAGTCGCCGTGCCAGCCCCAGTGGCGATGGAAGCCGACCGGGCGGTCGCCGCCCCAGCGGTGCCAGCGCGGGCCGTACCAGCCGATACGGCGATAACCGTAGACGACCGGGCGAACCGCGATGGGCCGGTAGACGACGTTGGGGCGGCAGAAGCCGTAATACCCGCGATGTCCGCCGATGCCGCAGCCGTCGCGGGCCTCGGCCGTGCCCGCGGTCGCGGCGATCGTGCCCAGAGCGAGGACGGCTGCGCCGGCAAGGTTGTATCGCATGTGCATCTCCTCTGTTGCGATGCCCCCGAAACACGCATCCGTTCGCAACGGCTGCGAACATGAACGAGATTACGTGTTTCCAAATGTGTATTTAAGCCTGATCCCATTCTCCGTTACTTGAGACCGGCGCGCCGACGACCATCCGCCCGGCCGGGCCGCGATCGGGATCGGGACCGCGGTCCGGCTCGCCCGGGACATCCGTGGGCTCCTCCTCGAAGGGCGCCGACGGTTCGTCCGGTCCGATCGGCAGATCTCCCGGAAAGGGGCGCGGCGGCATCCCCGGAGGATCGTCCCCGTCGGGAGCGGGTTGGGGCGTTCCGGAAGCGAGCATGCGATTGTCCTCCGGTCTTCGTCGCGTCCGGACGGCTCCCCGCCTCGGCGGGCACGCGTCCGAACGATGTGCGACCGTTTCGCCGAGAGTTTGCGACAGGACTTGGGGCCGGGCGCGCGCCTGGGGCGGCACGGCGCCCGGCCTTGCGGCCGTGCCGGACCTGATCGGGGTAGAAGAAGGACCGGCACAACTTCGGAAATTCTGCACCGGGACTTGAGTGCCCCGACGCAACAGCGAGATATTCGCTGCCGGCCGCGGCTCAATGATGCAGATGCATCATTTTTCGTGGGCCATACTTGGTAAAATCAGGGGTTCGTCGGTTGTGCCGCGCAGCGGGACGCCGGCGCTCGGGCCGCCCGCTCCCGGGCGCGGGTCCCCGCCCGGCAGGTCGGCCGAGGCCCCGGAGCACGGCTGGCCGGGGCGGCCTGTCGTGGCCTCGTGCAGGTCGCTGCATCAGCCGCGGGCGACGGCGTTCCAGACCGCGTCGCGCTGGTCGGGCGCCCGCGCCCGGAGGAAGGCGTCGAGGACGCCGCCTCGCCCGACGGGGCGGCGAGGCCCGGCTTCGTCACGCGGCCCCCAGGGCCAGGGCGAGGCGTTCGCGCGCCCGGCTCACGCGGCTCTTCACGGTGCCGGGCTGGCAGCCGAGGATGACGGCCGCCTCCTCGTAGGCCAGGCCGTCGAGCACGACGAGGAGCAGGGTTTCGCGCTGCTCGGCCGGAAGGTCGTTCAGGGCGACCTGCAGGTCCGCCACCGCGACGCGGTGCTCCTGAGCGGCGGGCGAGATCAGCCGACCGGCCCAGGCTCCGTCGACATCCTCGACCTCGCGCCGCAGCCGCCCGCGCCGGTTGAGGAAGGCGTTGCGCAGGATCGTGAACAGCCACGCGAGCAGGCGGGTCCCCGGCTCGAACCGCGACCGCTTCTCCCAGGCGCGCATCAGGGTCGTCTGCACGAGATCGTCGGCCTCGGAGTCGTTCCGCGCCAGCGCGACCGCGTAGCGCCGCAGCCGCGGGATGGCGTCGATCAGATCCTGCCGGAACGTGTCGGGGATCTGCCCGTCCGCCTGGGCCGCCGACAACGCCTCCGCGAGGCGGCGCAGGACCTGGCCGAGCCGTGAATCCGCCTCGACGGCCGCAGGGAACGGGTAGATCGCGCCGAGACCCGTCCCGATCAGGTCCTGGACATGACGCGGCAGCGCAGGGTCCGGCCCTCGATCGTCCAAAGGACGGGACCCGGGCTCTCTGAGTTCTGACAACACTGACGACCGCCCTTTCTCCTCGGAGCACATCTCTGCTCGCCCGCTGCACTACGGGTCGAGGACGCTCGAGGGTTGTTGTTGGGTCATCACGTTCACGTCAATGATCCGGATATACCAAGCTTTCCCGATCTCGGCGCGGAACTGCCCTCCCACGCACTTGTTACGAGCCGGAACCCGGCACGCCGCATCGCACCATGGGAGAGGTCGTGACACTCGCCGTCGACAGGCATGAACTCCGGCAGATCATCGCCGGCCTCAGCGAAGGGGTGATCCTGGTCGAGCCCGACCAGACCATCGCCTACGCCAACGAGGCCGCCCTCGCGATGCATGGGGCGGAGACCGTGGCCGAGCTCGGCGCGACCGTCGACGCCTATCGCGAGCGCTTCTCCCTGCGCTACCGCAACAACCGCGCGCCCGAGCACTACCCGATCGAGCGCGTCGTCTCGGGCGAGACGTTCCACGACGTCGTCGTCGAGGTGACGCGGACGGACAGGCCGGACGTCGAATTCGTGCATTCCCTGCGCAGCCTGGTTGCCACCGACCGGGACGGCAACCCGAGCTGCCTCGCGCTCATCCTCAAGGACGTCTCCGACCAGTTCGAGGCGGAGGAGCGCTTCGAGAAGACCTTCAACGCCAATCCGGCGCCCGCCGTGATCTGCCGGCTCTCGGACCTGCGCCACGTCAAGGTGAATCTCGGCTTCCTCGAGATGACGGGCCACACCCGCGACGCGGTGATCGGACGCAGCGTCTACGAGGTCGACGTGCTGGCCGGCGCCCGCAACCGCGACCTCGCCGTGTCGCGCCTCAACGCGGGCGGCACGATCCCGCAGATGGAGGCCTGCCTCGAATTGCCCGGCGGCGGCTCGCGCACAGTCATCGTGGCCGGACAGCCGATCGAGATGGGCGACGAGCCCTGCATGCTGTTCACCTTCGCCGATCTCGAGCTGCGCCGGAAGGCCGAGACCGCCCTGCGCCAGAGCGAGGAGCGCTTCGCCAAGGCGTTCCGCCTCACCCCCGTGCCCACCGTCCTGGCGCGGGCCGACACCTTCACCATCACGGGCGTGAACGAGGCCTTCACCCGGATCTTCGGCTTCTCCGCCGACACGGTGACCGGGCGCTCGCCCGCCGATCTCGGCCTCTGGGTGCACGATGCGGCCCGGATCAAGTTCGAGGCGGCCGTGACGCGCACCGGCTACGTGCTGGGCCTCGAGGTCTGCCTCCGGCACGAGGACGGATCCAACCTCGATTGCCTGATCTCCGCCGAGCGGGTCGAGATCGGCGAGGAGGCCTTCGCCCTTCTCGTCGTGCAGGACATCACCGAGCGCAAGCACACGGAGCGGGAGCTGTTCGCGGCGATCGAGACGGTGATGGCTGACACCTCGTGGTTCAGCCGCAGCCTCATCGAGAAGCTCGCCAACCTGCGCCAGCCCGGTGCGGGCCACAAGGACGCGCTCACGCCCAACATCACCGTGCGCGAGCGCCAGATCCTGGATCTGATCTGCTCCGGGCTCGACGACCAAGCCATCGCCAAGCGCCTCAATCTCTCCCGCAACACCGTGCGGAACCACTCGGCGGCGCTCTACCGCAAGCTCGGGGTCCACAAGCGCTCCGAAGCCATCGTGTGGGGGCGGGACAACGGCTTCCCCGCCAACTCAGCCGGTTAGATCGATCTATCGTACTAGTAAATCCAGATCATTGAACGGGGCGCGTCGCGCGCCACCTGACGGGACGGGCACAGGCAAAGTCTTTCGGAGGCATTCATGGGCGAATCCAAGTCCACCGTCTCGGCGGAAACGCTCAGGGCCTCCGTGAAGGAAGCGATCGGCAAGTTGATTGGCGACGGAAAAGTCGAGGCTGAAGGCAAGTCTCAGCAGGAACTGCTGAAACCCGCCGAAAAGCCGAAGGCGAATCCCGAGGCCTAGCGCCGATCGGACGTTCCGCGACGTCGTTCACGGCGTCCGGAACGCAGTCATCTCTTACAAGCAGGAGCGTCACGATGGTTGATACCACCCGCATCACAGGCGCCGCCAAGGAACTCGGCGGCAAGGTCCAGGGCGCCGTCGGCGACCTCACGGGTTCGAACCGCAATTCGGTCGAAGGCCGCGCGCGCGAGGCCCAGGGT
The DNA here is from genome assembly GCF_056431005.1 of Methylobacterium sp. HJ2. Lineage (NCBI taxonomy): Bacteria > Pseudomonadati > Pseudomonadota > Alphaproteobacteria > Hyphomicrobiales > Methylobacteriaceae > Methylobacterium > Methylobacterium sp. HJ2. The sequence goes on from NZ_JBWJYM010000002.1 coordinate 426,015, forward strand.
GCGGCCGAGAACCTCTACGGGCAGGCCAAGGACGCCGTGAGCGACGCCGCCGACCGGGCGGCCGATGCCGCGCGCGACGTCGGCGGCCGGGTCCGCGACACGGTCGACGGGCTCGCCGGAGGCGATGTCCGGGACGGGGCGCGCCACGTCCAGGACGCCGCGGGCGACGCCTACGAGCGGGCCGAGCGGGCGGTCCGGAGCGCCGGCCGCGAGGCCTACGACGCCGCCGAGGACGCCTACGAGAACGGCGGCCGGTACCTGCGCCAGGGCGGCCGCGAGGTGACCCATCAGGTCGCCGAGCATCCGGTCGCGGCGCTGCTCGTGGCGGGCCTCCTCGGCTACGGCCTCGGCCTGCTCATTCACGGCCGCGACTGATCCGCGGCCTGTCGAACCCCCTGCCTTTCCCATCTCGGACTACCGAATCCCTCGGACGACCGACGACCCGGAGCCTTCCAACGTGTCTTCTTCCAGTCTTCCCGCCTCGCCCGTCGTCGCGGGCGATCGCACTGTCCTTCTGCACCACGTGTCGTGGGGTGCCATCCTGGCCGGGTCGGTCACCGCGCTGGTGACGCAGGTGATCCTCAACATGGTCGGGGTCGGCGTCGGCCTGTCCAGCGTCGGCACGACCGCCGCCGACAACCCGGCGGCCACGACCCTCTCGCTGGGCGCCGGCCTCTGGTTCGTCGGCTCGGGCATCCTCGCCGCGCTGGCGGGCGGGTTCCTGGCCGGCCGGCTCTCGGGCAAGCCCGTCACCGCCGGCCTGCACGGCCTCGTCTCCTGGGCGGTCACGACGCTCGTGGTGCTCTACCTGATCACCTCGGCGGCCGGCGGCCTGATCGGCGGCGCCTTCTCGGGCGTGACCAGCACGCTGGGCGGAGCCGGCTCGCTCGTGGGCGGCACGGTGCAGACCGCGGCGCAGGCGGCGGCCCCCTCGCTCTCCAAGATCGCCAACCCGCTCGACGGCATCGAGCAGACGGTGCGCCAGCAGGCCGCCGGCCAGGACCCGCAGGCGGCCAAGGACGCGGCGGTGGCCGCTATCCGGGCGCTGTTCACGGGCGATCCGGCCCAGAAGGCCCAGGCCGAGGGCCGCGCCGCGGAGGCGCTCGCCAAGGCGCAGGGCATCCCGGTCGATCAGGCCCGGGCGCAGATCCAGACCTACGAGAAGCAGTACGATCAGGCCGTCGCCACGGCCAAGCAGAAGGCCGAGGCGGCGGCGAGCGCCGCGAAGTCGGCGGCCACCCAGGGCGCCTTCTACGGCGCGCTCGCCCTGATCCTGGGCGCCCTCGCCGGCTTCCTCGGCGGCCGCTTCGGCGCACCCAAGCCCGTCTCCCTGGTCGACCAGTACGGCGCCCGACGCGCCTGAGCGCATCCCGGCCGGTCGCTGCGACCGGCCGGTCCTCGGCCGATCCCGGAAGGGATCCCGAGATCGATCCCCAGACCCATCCGACTGCCATCGATCCACCGGCCGTCGACACCAGCCGTCAAGGAGCCATCCCGTGAGCAGCACCACCGACAAGCTGAAGGGCCTCGCCAACGTCGCAGTCGGCAACGCGAAGGAAGGCGTGGGCACGCTCACGGGCAACGACAGGCTCGTGGCGGAGGGCAAAGCCCAGGAGCTGAAGGGCGAGGCCCAGCGCACGGTCGGCGAGGCCAAGGACGGCGTGCGGTCGGTCGTCGACACCGTCACCGGCAAGCGCTGACCCGGCCGACCGCCGGGCGCCCCCATCACCACAACAGGAGAATGCCATGAACCGCGACCAATTCCGCGGCGCGTCCCGCCACCTGAAGGGTCGCGCCCAGACCGCCCTCGGCGGCGTCACCGGACATCCGGCCCGCCAGGTGCGGGGCGCCGTGAACCAGGTGGCCGGCGGGGCGCAATACGCCTACGGGCGCGCCCGGGACCGCGCCGAGGACGCTCTCGACGATGGCCGGCACCTCGCGCACGAATTGCGGGACCGTGCCGACCATTGGATCGAGGACGGCCGCGACTTCGCCCGCGACGCCCGCAAGCGCGGGACGGCCTACGGCCGGCGCGCCGTGCGCTACGCGGACGACAACCGCGCCTCCGCCCTCATGGGGCTCGCCGCCGTCGCCTTCGCGGTGGGCTGGCTCGCCCGGCCGAGACGCTGAACCCCGCAAGCCGGAGATTTTCTCATGATCCGCAAGCTCCTCACCGCCTTCCTGCTCCCGAGGATCATCGCCTTTGTCGGCCGCCGCTTCGGCGGCCGTGCGGCGGCGCCCCGGCGCAGGGGCTGACACTCCCCGACAACGGCGATTCCCCTACGTTCCCGGAGACCCTCCCGATGAAGCTCACCCTCGCTCTCGCGGCCACCGTCGCCGCCGGCCTGAGCGGCCTGCCGGCCGTGGCGGCGCCGGCCGAGACCGGCCCGGCCGCCGCCCTGGTCCGGGGCGACCTGCCCACCGCCTACGCGCAGTATCGTCGCTTCGGCCAGCGCCACGGCTGGCGTCGCGGCTACGGCTACCGGCGCGGCTACGGCTATCGCCGTGGGCCGGGCGTCGGCGCGGCGGTCGGCGCGGGCGTGGCTGGATTGGCGGCCGGCGCCATCATCGGCGGCGCCATCGCCAGCTCGCAGGCGCAGGCCGCGCCGGTGGTCGTGCAGGGCGGCCCCAACCCCGAGGCGGTGGCCGCCTGCGCCCGCCGCTTCCGCTCCTACGACGCCGCGAGCGGGACCTATCTCGGCAACGATGGCGACCGGCACCCCTGCCCCTAAGCGGCCGGACGGGCCGCGAGGCTCCGTCCGCACCCGCACGCCCCCGGGCGGCACGCTCGTCCGGGTTTTTACGAGACCCACGAAAGGACACGCGATGAGCAAGGGCTATCCCTCGATGACCGCGCTGCTGGGCCTTCTGGCCGTGGCCGGCTACCAGAACCGCGACAAGCTCGCCGAGCTCCTGAAGGGCCACGGCACCGAGCCGGCGCACCGGCCCGTCACCCCTCTGCCGAATGCGGGCGGGAGCGGGAGCGGAACCCTCGGCAATCTGCTCGGCGGGGTCGGCAGCGCGGGCATCGGGGGCCTGATCGCCTCGGGCCTGAGCGAACTGGTCGACCACTTCACCAAGGGCGGGCACGGCGAGACGGCGAATTCCTGGATCAATCCGGGGGCCAATCGCGACATCCACGAGGCCGATCTGGAGCGGGCCATCGGTCCCGAGACGCTCGATCACCTGACGCAGCAGACGGGCCTGAGCCGCGCCGCCCTGCTGTCCCGCCTGTCGCGGGAGCTTCCCACGGCCATCGATCGCTACGCCGCCGACGGACGCCGGCCGGCCTGACGCGGACACGGACCGGGCGCCCCCCGGGGGGCTGCCCGGTCACGCCCGATCGGTCGCGGAGGATCGGCCGCGCGGCGGAGCCCCGAGACGGCCTCGCCGGCGCGGCTGATCCTCCGCCTGCAGCACTCGAAAGACCGGCCGCCAGGCCGCGTGATGGGGCGCTAGCTCTTCTTGCGGAACGCGTCGAGGCTCACGACCTCGGCGCCGCTCTCCTCGCCCTCGCCGTCTTTCTTCGGAGGCCGGGCGGGCTTGTCCTCAGCCTTGGCGGCCGGGGCGGGCAATCCCTTCGGCGCGCCGCCGACGGTCGCGAGGCCCGTGCTCTTGGGAGCGATCGGCGTGACCTCACCCGGCTCGGAGCCGGCCCCGCGGGGCGCGGGCTTGGCGGCGACCGGATCGTCCTCGGCCTCCACCGGCTCGGCGTTCTCGTTGAGATCGAATTTCAGCCCGAACTGCACGGACGGGTCGAAGAATCCGCTCAGCGCGTCGAAGGGCACCAGCAGTCGCTCCGGAACGCCGGAGAAGGACAGGCCGACCTCGAAGGCGTGCTCGGTGACGCCCAGGTCCCAGAACTGGTGCTGAAGCACGATCGTCATGTCCTGCGGGTACTTCTCGCGAAGCGCCTGCGACATCCGCACGCCCGGAGCCTCGGTCCGGAACGAGACGTAGAAATGGTGCTCGCCCGCCAGCCCTTCCCGGGCGGCGTCCGTCAGCACCTTGCGCACGACCCCCCGGAGCGCTTCCTGGACGAGGAGGTCGTAGCGGATCAGATCGTCTGCCATCTGCGGTCGTTCTGCCCGGTCTGCCCGACGCCATCTGCCCGATGACCACACCGCGCGAGCCACGGACGGGATCGAGGACAATTCAATGAAGGCTTCCGGTGCCGGGTGCCTTCGAACCCCGCCTGTGCGGTGCGGACCGCCAGGGCTGCGAATCGATCTGGGAGCCGCTTGCGCGGCCACCGCAGCAACGTTGTCGTTGGCAACTGTTGCAGAAGCCCGATGACGGCGGAACCATGCCGAGCGAACGTTCTACCTTTAGGCCCTCGTCGATCCTAACTTCGCCTCCGCCCGAGCCCAGGCTCACTGCCGACACTGCCTTGCGGCAGCATGTCCTGGGTTCGGGTGGAGGCGCCGGGTACCGCCCCCGGGTCCGATAGGGTTATTCCGAAGACCGTTTATCGCCATAGCCGGTCTCGCGACCGGCCAGGTGAATATAGAGGGGATCGCCCCGGTTTTGAAGCCCGATCCTGCTGCCCCGATGCCGGATGCCGCGGCTGTTGCCGGAAGCGCCCACACCGATGGCGGCGGGGGTGCCTGGGCGGCCGCGCTCCACCTCGCCGGACTGGCCGCCCTCGTCGTCCTGTACCTCGGGACGGCCAGCCTGCTGGCGCTCGCCGCCGTGCGGATCGGGGCCGATCTGATCGCCGGGATCGACCCGTTCCTGCCCGCCGATCGCAGGCCCTTCATCGGCGCGGTGGCGCTGGCGCGGCGCGAACTCGCCGTCGACGTCGTGCGGCAGATCCTCCTGGCCGCCCTGGTGATCGGCACCGCCCTGTGGCGCGACGGACGCGGCTGGCGCCGCCGCCTCGCGCTCGACCGCGAGGCGCCCAACGGCATGCGGGCGCGCAGCCTCCTGCTCGTCCTCCTGCTCTGGCCGATCCTGCACATCGCCTGGGTGACCACCACGGCCGACCTCTTCGGCGCGAATTTCGGCCAGGGCACGCGCCTCTCGCCCCTGCTCACGCCCGGCGCGGTCGCCGCTTGGCTCGGCTACGTCGTGGTCCTGGCGCCGGCCGCCGAGGAGATCCTGATGCGCGGCGAGATCTTCGCGCGGGCCCGGACCGTCCTCGGGCCCGCGGCCACGATCCTGGTGACGGCCCTGATCTTCGCCCTCGCGCACATCTCGGGCTGGGGGCTGGCGCGGCCGGTCTCGCTGCTGCCCCTCGCGCTCGCCCTCGGCATCCTGCGTTGGCGCACCGGCCGGCTCTGGCCCTGCATCGCCCTGCACGGCTGGAGCAACCTCGCGCTGATCGCCTACGTGCTCTGGCCGGGCTGAAGGCGGCGAGCGCCCCGGGGCGCGTGCCGGGCCGGTGCCGGGACCGGGGATATCGGCGCGGCGCGGTTGTCGAGGCGGGCCCGACCCCCTAACCCAGGGAGGAGCGGTGGACGGGTGGCGGCCGGAGCGCTCGGGGGCCGGCGCAGGGCCGCCGCCCGGTCGCGACGGAAGGCGTGAGCATGCGGCACCCCGAATGGCAGTATCTCGACCTGTTGCGGCAGGTCCTCGAGACGGGCGACGAGCGCATCGACCGCACCGGCGTCGGCACCCGCTCGCTCTTCGGCGCGATGCTGCGCTTCGACCTCGCGGGCGGCCAGGCACCGATCCTGACGACCAAGCGGGTCTACTGGAAGACCGCGGTCAAGGAGATGCTCTGGTTCCTGACGGGGGGAACCAACATCCAACCCCTGATCCGCGAGAACGTCCGGATCTGGACCGACTGGCCGCTCGCCAATTACCGCCGGGAGACGGGCGAGGCCATCTCGCAGGAGGCCTTCGAGCAGCGGATCCTCGAGGACGACGCGTTCGCCGCGCGGTGGGGCGAGCTCGGCCCCGTCTACGGCAAGCAGTGGCGCCGCTGGCAGGGTGCCGACGGGCGGCACTACGACCAGATCGCCGATCTGGTCCGGACCCTGCGGGAGAACCCGGCGAGCCGCCGGATGCTGTTCCACGGCTGGAACGTGGCCGAGATCGGGTCGATGGCGCTCCCGCCCTGCCACATGGTCTACCAGTACCACGTGACCTCGGACGGCCGCCTGAACGGCCTGCTGTTCCAGCGCTCGGTCGACCTGCTGCTCGGGGCGCCGTTCAACTTCGTCGGCGCGGCGGCGCTGCAGCTGATGCTCGCCCAGCAGGCGGACCTTGTCCCCGGCGAGCTGGTCTGGGTCGGCGGCGACGTCCACCTGTACCGCAACCATCTCGATCAGGCGCGCGAGCAGCTGACGCGCGAGCCCGGACCGTTTCCCCGGATGCGGCTCGACCGCCGGGCCGACAGTATCGACGGCTATCGCATCGCGGATTTCGTCGTGGACGGCTACGCTCCGCAAGCCGCCATCAAGGCCGACGTCGCCGTCTGAGAGGCGGCGCGGGCCGGGCGGCGCCCCACCGTCCCCGGCTGCGCGGATCGTTCGAGGGCCGGAGACCGACGCCCGATCGCGACGTCCGAGGCTACGAACCGGATCAGGTTCGTGCGCGATCCCGCGCACGATGTCGTCGGCAAGTCTAATCCCTGTCTTGCTCGCATGTAACCGTAATATGACGGTCATCAATCGTTTGTTAAATCTACGCGTCTTAGCTGTATTTCGCACGAATACAACTTCGGCAGATAGGGCTGGCCATGCGCGCGCTGAACGATCTCAAGCTGATGGCCAAGCTCGGAATACCCGTCTCGATCCTGCTCGTCGTCGCGCTCGGGCTGGTCTGGCTGGCGCAGCACAGCCTCGCCCAGCTCGCGCGGAATACAGAGGTGATCGTCGATGTCCGGGCCGCCCGCGCGGTCTCCGCCTTTCAGGTGAACGTCGCCGTCGACGAGGCCACCATCGCGGAGAAGAACATCGTCATCGAGACCGACGCGGCCGTGATGGCGGGCCAGCATGCCGCCTATCGCGACCAGCGGCAGGCGGCAATGGGGGCGGTCGAGCGCCTGATCGCCCTGGCCGACACCCCCGAGCGCCGGGCCGCGAACGAGGCCATCAAGGCCGATCTCGTCGCCTTCTTTGCCGCCGCGGACAAGTCGATCGCCCTGGGGCTCAAGAACGAGACCGAGGCCGCGGCCCGGATCTCCGCCGCCGAGGTCCGGCCGGCCCGCGCCAGGATCGGCGCCAGCGTGGCCGAGCGCGTGGCGACCAACCTCGCCGACCTGCAGACCGCCAAGCAGCAGGCCGACGAGACCGCCGCCGCCACCACCACCACGCTGATCGTCACGGCCGGGCTCGGCCTCGCGCTCGCGATGGCGCTGTTGGCGGCCATTGTCCTGTCCGGCATCACCCGGCCGCTGCAGGCCATGACGGGCGCCATGGGCCGCCTCGCCTCCGGCGATCTCGACGTCGCCGTGGTCGGCACCGAGCGCCGGGACGAGATCGGCCTGCTCGCGCGCGCGCTGCAGATCTTCAAGGACAACGCCGTCACGGCCCGGCGCCTGGAGGCCGAGCAGGCCCTGGAGAACGCCGCCAAGATGCGCCGCGCGGAGCTGCTCGAGCAGATCACGGCAAGCTTCGAGCACAACGTCTCCTCCCTGACGCAGGGCCTGGCGGGCGCCGCCACCGAGATGGAGGCCACCGCAGAGGCCATGACGGCGGTCGCCGCCCAGACGAACCAGCAGACCACGATCGTGGCGGGGGCCGCCCAGGAGACCTCCGCCAACGTGCAGACCGTTGCGGCGGCGACCGAGGAGATGGCGGCCTCCGTCAAGGAGATCGTGACGCAGGTCACCCGCTCGGCCCAGATCGCCGACCAGGCGGTGGCGAGCGCGTCGCGCACGGACGCCACGGTGCGGCGCCTCGCCGGCACGGCCGAGCGGATCACCGCCTTCGTGCAGGTGATCGCCAACATCGCGGGCCAGACCAACCTGCTGGCGCTGAACGCCACCATCGAGGCGGCGCGCGCGGGCGAGGCCGGCCGCGGCTTCGCGGTGGTCGCCTCCGAGGTGAAGGAGCTGGCGGGCCAGACCGCGAAGGCGACGGGCGAGATCGGCGCGCGCATCGGCGAGATCCAGGCCGCGACGCAGGAGGCGGTCGCCGACATCGAGGCGATCGGCCGGATCATCGGCGAGATGTCGAGCTACGCCGCCTCGATCGCGGCGGCGATGGAGGAGCAGGGCGCGGCCACGCAGGAGATCACGCGCAACGTGCAGGAGGCGGCCAAGGGCACCGAGGAGGTGACGTGCAACATCGCGGGCGTTCGCGACGGCGCGGGGCAGACCGGCGCGGCCGCGAGCCAGGTGCTCAGCTCCGCCCAGGAGCTGGCCCGCCAATCGGAGGGCCTCACGCAGGAGGTCGGCACCTTCCTGGCCAGGGTCAAGGCGGCCTGAGGCGCCCGAGCGCGTCGCGGGTCGACGCGGTCCGGGACCCCGCGGAGCGGACGGCCCGGGGCTCGGCCGGATCCCCGGGTCGCGCCCCCTCAGCGCAGGGCGGCGACCAGGATCCCTTCGGGATCCCGGATGTCGACGAGGCCGGCCAGCGTCATGGCCACGATCATGGCCAGCCTCATCCCGCGCCTGAGGCGTCTGCCCGCGGCCGCGAGCCCCTCAAGACGGCGACGACCGGCAGGCGAGGACCGCGCCCACCCGTGCGGCTCGCGCCGCGGCCGGGATTGCGCGCAGCCAGGGCACGGCTCCGTCGGACGGGGGTGACGATCAGTCGACGGGCTGCGCGGCGCTGGAGCCCGTGTGGATGGTCAGATCGACCGGACAGCCGAGATCCGCGCGCTCCAGGTCCGATGTCGCCGCCGCGCACGTATCCTCCGCGGCGGCGGTAGCGGCTTCGACGGCATTCGCAGCGATCGGCCCGTTGGTCGCGATCGCGAAGATCAAGATGGCGGCCCTGATCACCATGGCTTCATCCCGGTCGTTGCATCGCCCGGAGTGTCAGGACGTGGGCGCTACGCGGCATCCCTCAAACGCGGCTGCGCGCCGAACGATCACGCCCTTGTGAACAGTTCGGCCTTTCGGAGCGGGATGGGGCGACGATGCGCCGCGTGCCGCCTCGGTTTCACCCGTCCCGCCGCTCTGCCGCAGCAGGCACGACGATCCCGGATTCCGGGGCCCGGACGACCGCGGTGCGGGAACGGGCCCGGATCTTGCTCGCCTTCGACGCGACAGGCGCCGCGGACGCTCAACCACCCGAGGTGCCTGCTGCAAGCCGCGCAACGACGCGCGGCCGATCTACGGGATCCGTCCCGAGTCCATCGGCAAGCCTTGCAGACGACACGCAGCAACAAGGATAGATTATGGCCTATCTCGCGCCAGCCGAATTTGCCACCAAGATGGTCGACGCCGGCGAATCCAAGATCTTGATGTCGACCCGCGACACGGTGATCCGCGCCTACATGGCCGGCGCGATCCTCGCGCTCGCGGCCGTCTTCGCCGTCACGATCACCCAGCAGACCGGCATCCCGATCCTCGGCGCCGCCCTGTTCCCGGTCGGCTTCTGCATGCTCTACCTACTGGGCTTCGACCTGCTCACGGGCGTGTTCGTGCTGGCTCCCCTCGCCCTGCTCGACGGGCGCCCCGGCATCACCTGGGGCGGCGTGCTGCGCAACTGGGGCCTCGTCTTCGTGGGCAACTTCCTGGGCGCCCTGACGGTGGCCTTCATGATGGGCTTCGTGTTCACCTTCGGCTTCACCGCGCCCGCCGACAAGGTCGGCGAGTTCATCGCCCATATCGGCGAGCGGCGCACCGTCGGCTACGCCGCGCACGGCGTGGGCGGCTGGTTCACGATCTTCATCCGCGGCATGCTCTGCAACTGGATGGTCTCCACCGGCGTCGTCGGCGCGATGATCTCGACCACCGTCAGCGGCAAGGTGATCGCCATGTGGATGCCGATCATGGTGTTCTTCTACATGACGTTCGAGCACTCGGTGGTGAACATGTTCCTGTTCCCCTTCGGCCTGCTCATGGGCGGCCAGTTCTCGATCGGCGACTACTTCTTCTGGAACGAGATCCCGACCGTGCTGGGCAACCTCGTCGGCGGCATCGCCTTCACCGGGCTGACCCTCTACACCACCCACGTTCGCACCGCCCCCAAGCGCGTCGTCGCTCAGGCCCCGGCCGGGCGCCGCCTCGCGGCCTGATCCCGGCTTGACCGGCCGGGCCCCGGGCCGCAAAGCCCGGGGCCCTCTCGCACGGGCCGGGGGCCGTGCCGCCGATGCCTTCAGACCTGACGCTCTCCCTCGGCCAGCACAGCGAGCGCGGCCGCAAGGAGACCAACCAGGATTTCCACGGCGCCCTGGTCCCCGAGCGGCCCGCCCTGACGCTCAAGGGCGCCGCGATCGCCATCGCGGACGGGATCGGCAGCAGCGCCGTCAGCCACGTCGCCAGCGAGACGGCGGTGCGGAGCTTCCTCACCGACTATTACGACACGCCCGACACGTGGTCGGTGAAGACCTCGGCCCGGCGCGTCATCGCAGCCGCCAATTCCTGGCTCCATGCCGAGACCCGGCGCAACCGCGACCTGCGCGACCCCGAGGGCGGCCGGGACCGCGGCTACGTCACGACGTTCAGCGCCCTCGTGCTGAAGTCGCGCACGGCCCACATCTTCCATGTGGGCGATGCCCGCGTCGCGCGGGTGGCCGGGCGCTCCCTCGAGACGCTGACCGAGGATCACCGCGTCGTCCTCTCCGCCAGCGAGTCCTATCTCGGCCGCGCCCTCGGGGCCGGCGCCCAGGTCGAGATCGACTATCGGGCGATCGGCATCGAGCGCGGCGACGTGCTCGTCCTGACGACGGACGGCGTGCACGAGCATGTCCGGCCCGAGCGCATCGTCGCGGAGATCCTGCGGCATCGCGACGATCTTGGGCACGCGGCCCGGGAGATCGCCCGATGTGCCTACGAGAACGGCAGCCCCGACAATCTGACTGTGCAGATCGTGCGCATCGAGGCCGTCCCGGACAGCGAGCCGGCCGAGCTTTCGGGCCTGGTCGAGGATCTGCTGCCGGCCCCGCTCCTCGATCCGCCGACGCTGTTCGACGGCTACCGGGTGCTGCGCACCCTGCACGCGAGCCACCGCAGCCACGTCTATCTCGCCGTCGACGACGAGACCGGGGCGACGGTCGCGCTCAAGGTGCCCTCGACGGAGCTGCGCGGCGACCCGGCCGGCCTGCGCCGGCTGCTGATGGAGGAATGGGTCGCGCGGCGGGTCGACAGCCCGCACCTGCTGCGGGCGCCCCCGCAGACGCGGCGGCGCAGCGCCCTCTACACGGTGATGGATTATGTCGAGGGCCAGACCCTGGCGCAGTGGCTGCGGGATCATCCGGAGCCGGCGCTGGAGGAGGTCCGGCGCATCGTCGAGCAGATCGCCCGCGGCGTGCAGGTCCTGCACCGGCGCGAGATGGTCCATCAGGACCTGCGCCCGCAGAACATCCTCCTGGACGCGGACGGGACCGTCCGGATCATCGATTTCGGCTCCACCCGGGTCGCCGGCCTCGCCGAGGACGGCGCCGCGGTGGAGACGATGCTCGGCACGGTGCAGTACACGGCGCCCGAATGCCTCGCGGGCTATCCCGCGACCCCGGCCGCGGACGTGTTCTCCCTCGGCGTCATCGCCTACCAGATGCTGACCGGGCGCCTGCCCTACGGCGCCGAGGCCGCGCGCGCCTTCAGCGAGGCGCAGGGTCGGCGCCTGCACTACGTCTCGGTCGCGGCCGCGCGCCCCGGCCTGCCGCCCTACGTCGACGCGGCCCTGCGCAAGGCGGTGCATCCCAACCCGGCCCAGCGCTACGAGGCGCCCTCCGCCCTCGTCCACGACCTGCGCCACCCCAATCCGTCCCTCCCGGGCCTGCGGCGGGCGGCCCTCCTGGAGCGCGATCCGGTCCTGTTCTGGAAGCTCGTCGCGCTGATCCTCGCGGTCGCCGTCCTCTGGCTGCTGGTGAGGGGAGCCGCGTGATCGCGTCGTGCCTGCACAGCGCCGGTCGGCGCGGCAGGATTCAGCGACTTGCTTGATGCGGCTTCCAAGTCCCGCTGAAGCAAGCTCAGAGTTGACCCTGCGATCGGCGCAACCTTGATGATAGCTATCTGACACGTGTGGTTAAGATGACGAGCAGTCAATAACGCAGATTTTATCTGATCTCGACGCGATTTAAGTCACTTTTAATGGAGAACTGCTTAATTCGAGGCGCATCTCACCGCACAGATGATCGGCACGCCACGTACGGGCCGACGGAGGAGGATCCATGCTGGCTCGACTGCGCCGTGCCTCCAGGCCTGCGCCCCCGCGTGAGCCGGAGCCGCAGACGCCGCCCGACGCGGCCGGCCCACCCACGCTCCACGATCAAGCCGAACCGATCATCGGTCAGGTCGAGCAGGATCTGCACAACCTCATCTCCGCGGTCCAGCAAGCCTCGGCGGAGGTCGGCCGATCCGTGGTGCAGGCCGGAACGGCCCTGACGGATATCGGGGCCCGCACCGCCGCGCTCGTCGGCGAGACCCAGGCCGTCGACGGCACCGCCGCGCTTCTGGCCCAGGCGGCCCAGGAACTCACCCAGGCCTCCGCCAGCATCAGCGTCCAGATCCACACCGCGGCCGCCCTGCTGGAGCAGGTCACGACCGTGGTCGGTGCGGCGCAGGCGCAGATCGAGCACCTGCGCACGTCCTCCGGCGAGATCGGCGGGGTCGTGGACCTGATCGCCGGGATCGCGAAGCAGACGAACCTCCTGGCGCTCAACGCCATGATCGAGGCCACGCGCGCCGGGGAATACGGTCGCGGCTTCGCCGTCGTGGCCCAGGAGGTGAAGGACCTCGCCGGACAGACGGCCAAAGCCACCGACCGGATCCGCGCGAGCGTCACGCGCCTGCAGCAGGATGCGGCCCAGTCGGCCCGGACGGTCACGGAGGCGGCCGGGCTCGTTGCGCAGGTCGGGCCGAAGTTCGTCGACGTCGTGGCGGCGGTCGAACAGCAGAACGCCTCGACGGCCGAGCTCAACCGCTCGGCCGATGCGGTGGCGGGCTTCGTCGGCGAGGTCGTGGGCAGTGCGGAAGCGATCCGGGAGCAGGCACGGGCCGCCTCGGCGGTGAGCCTCGCGACGGCCGCGTCGTCCAGCACCGTGGACCGCCTGCACGGCCGCACCCTCGTGGTGTTGCGGACGAACCCGCTCGGGGACCGCCGCCAGCATCCGCGCCTTCCCGTCGCGCTCGAGGCCACGCTGCGGCACGCCGGACGCAGCTACGCGACGCGCACGGTCGACGTCAGTCGCGGCGGCTTCCTGGTCTCGGCACCTGGCGACCTGCCGGCCGATCCCGGGATGACGCTGGAGATCGAGACGGCGGAACTCGGGCGTGTCCCCGTTCGGATGGTCGGGCGGAGCGGATTGGGCCTGCACCTTCAGATCACGCACGCGCCGCCCCATCACGCGGCGGCCGTCGAGCACCTGACGGGCACGGTGAACGCGCAGAACGCCGGCCGTATCGCGCGGGTCCAGTCCGCGGCCGGCGAGGTCGGGACAGCGCTCGAGGCGCTGATTGCGGGCGGAGGGCTGAGCGAGGCTGCGCTGTTCGACCGGACCTACCAGCCGGTCTTGGGCACCGATCCGCAGCAATACCTGAGCGCGGCCCTGCCGGCCCTGGAGGCGGTGCTCACGCCGATCCAGGAAGCCCTGCTCGGATCCGACCCCGCTCTGAGCTTCTGCGTGGCGATGGACCGGAACGCCTATCTCCCGGTGCACAATCGCAAGTACGCCCAGCCGCAGCGCCCGGGCGAGGTTGCCTGGAACACGGCCAACAGCCGCAACCGGCGGATCTTCGACGACCGCGCCGGGCTGATGGCGGCGCGCAGCACCGAGCCGTTCCTGGTGCAATCCTACGCCCGCGACATGGGCGGCGGACAGATGGTGATGATGCAGGAGGTGGATGCGCCCATCCACGTGCTGGGACGGCACTGGGGCGGCTTCCGCATGGCGTATCGGGTGTGAGGGCTGCCGGCGTCCTGCGCCTGACATTGCCGTCGCGGCGGTGAGTCCGCGCGGCGGCGCGGAGCCCGACCGCGTCCCCACCAGCCTGGCCGAGCATCGAGGGACGCGCCGGACCGGAAAGCCGGACGTCCCGTCGGATCAGGGTCGATAGGGAGCGGCGAGCGCGCGCGGTGCCGTCTGGCGGCCCACGAAGCCGGCCACGGCCAGGAACGCGAGCAGGTAGGGCATCATGACCAGCAGCGCGTTCGGGACTTCGAAGCCCATCGCCGGCAGCTGGAACTGGAGCGCCGTCGCGGCACCGAAGATGAAGCAGGCCAGCACGGTGCGACCGACCGTCCAGTTGCCGAAGATCACAGCGGCGATGGCGAGGTAACCGGCCCCGTTCGTCATCCCTTCGGTGAAGGTGTGGATGTCGCCGATCGAGAGGAAGGTGCCGGCCAGCGCGGCCAGCAGGCCCGTCACCAGGATGGCGCCGAAGCGCACGCGCCGGACCGAGAGGCCCGCGCGCTCGAGGGTGCGCGGGTCCTCGCCCGCGGCGATCAGGGTGATGCCGATCGCGGTCCGGTTCAGCGCGAAGGCCGCGACCGCTCCGATCAGGATGGCCGCATAGACGAGCCAGACCTGCCGGAAGACCGCCTCGCCGAAGACCGGGATGTCCCGCAGCAGCGGGGGCGCCCAGGTCGGGAAGCCCGGGATCTCCGCCCGGGAGCGGGCGCCGAAGATCTCCCGGTAGGCCAGCGTGGTCGTGCCGAGCACCAGGATGTTGAGGCCGAGCCCGGTCACGACCTGATTGGCGCGCAGGTTCACCGTGAGGACGGCCTGCACCAGGGCGACGGGCAGGGCCGCGAGCAGCCCGCAGAGGAGCCCGAGGCTCGGGGAGCCCGTGGCCCAGGATCCGACGGCGCCGCCGAAGGCGCCCGCGAGCATCATGCCCTCGATGCTCATGTTGAGGACGCCGCCCCGCTCGCTGATCAATTCGCCGATCGCCGCGATCAGCAGCGGTATCGCGAGGCGGATCGAGGAGCCGAGGAAGACGGCGACGAGCTCTGCGGTCATCGCGCGTTCCTCAGGCCTTCCTGTCGAGCCAGAAGGCGGCTCCGGCGACCGCCAGGATGATCAGGCCTTGCAGGATCTGCACGAGCGCCGTGGGCACGCCGGCGCCCATCTCCATGCTGATGCCGGCCGAGCGCAGGAAGCCGAACAGCACGGCGGCGGCGATCACGCCGAGCACCGAGTTGCGGGCCAGGAGCCCGACGACGAGGCCGTCGTAGCCGTAGCCGGAGGAGAAGCCCGTCTTGAGGGAATACTGCTCGCCGAGGAGCATCAGACCGCCCGCGAGGCCACCGAGCGCCCCGGCGAGCGCGAGGGCGACGATCACGGTGCCGGAGAAGGAGAAGCCGGCCCGGGTCGCCGCCACCGGGTTCAGGCCGACGGCGCGAAGCTGGAAGCCGAACCGCGAGCGCGCCAGCACGACCGCGACGAACAGGGCCAGCACCACGGCGAGCACGAGCCCGGCCGTGACGGGTGCGGCCGGGTCGCCGGTGAGGAGCGGGATCTGCGCCGCGTCGGGCACGGGCAGGGATTCGGGAAGCGTGGCCGCGTTGGTCATCGGCCGGCGCAGCAGCGCTTCGGACTGGACGCACCAGTAGACGAGCCAGACCGCGATGAAGTTGAGGAGCAGCGTGCTGATCACCTCGTTGGTGCCGATCCGCGCCTTGAGGAGGCCGGCGAGGCCCCCCCAGGCGGCGCCGGCCAGCGTCGCGGCGAGGGCGGGGAGGAGGAAGGCGAGGCCGAACGGCAGGGTGCCGATGCCGGCGGCGAGGGCCACGGCCGTCGCCGCGATGCCCCCGACCGCGATCTGGCCTTCGCCGCCGACATTGGTCAGCCCGGCGCGGGCGGCCAGGATGAAGCCGAGGCCGACGAGGGTGTAGACCACGGTCCGGTTCAGGGAGACGGCGACGGCGTAGGCCGAGCCGATCGTGCCGTCGAGGAAGCTGTCGAGCGCGTCGCCCAGGGACACGCCCAGGCCGAGGACGAGCGCGATCCCGACGAGGAACGCCGCCAGGACGGCGAGGACCGGGACGATCACGCCGAGGGGGAGGCGGCGCGGGGCCGGGCGCGTCGTCGCCTGCGCGCTCATGCCGCCGCGGCCTGCTCGGGCACCTGCCCGGCCATCATCGCGCCGATGGCGTCGCGGTTGCGGCTGTCGGCCGGGCGCTCCCCGACGATGCGCCCGCGGTAGATCACCACGACGCGATGCGCCACGGTGAGCACCTCGTCGAGCTCGGAGGAGACCAGCAGCACCGCCACGCCCCGCTCGCTCGCCTGCCGGATCAGGGCGTAGACCGCCTCCACCGCCCCGACGTCGAGGCCGCGGGTGGGCTGGGCGGCCAGCAGGAAGCGCAGGCCGGGCGCCGTCAACTCGCGGGCGAGGACGGCCTTTTGCTGATTGCCGCCGGAGAGGCGCCCGAAGACGGCGTCCGGGCCGGTTGCACGGACGTCGAAGCGCGCCATCAGGGCGGCGGCGGCCTCCCGCATGGCCGTCCGACGGAGCAGGCCGAAGCGGGTGAACGGGCGCGTCCGGTTCAGGAAGATGTTCTCGGCCACGCTCATCTCCGAGATCGCGCCGACCCGGTGGCGATCCTCGGGCACGATGCCGATCCCGGCCTCGGTGAAGGCCGCCGGGGGGCGGCCGGTCAGGTCGGTCCCGCCGAGATGCAGCCGCCCGCTCTCGGGCCGCAGCAGGCCGGCGAGCACCAGCCCGAGCTCGCTCTGCCCGTTGCCTTCGACGCCCGCGAGGCCGACGATCTCGCCCGCCCGAAGGGTGAGCGTCACGGTGTCGAGACGCAGCGCGCCGTCCGGATCGCGCGTGGTGATGCCGTCGATCTGCAGCACGTCCGCGCCCGCCGGGGCCGCGTCCGGCCGGCGCGCGGGTGCCGCCGGGGCCGCCCCGGCGATGCCGAGGGTCGCCGCCATCGCCGGATCGAGGGCGTCGACATCGCGCCGGATCATCGCCCGCACGAGCCGGTCGATGTCGCCGGCCGGCGCGTCCGAGGTAGTCGCGACCTTGCCCTGGCGCAGGACCGTGGCCCGGTCGGCCGCCTCGCGGATCTCGGCGAGCTTGTGGGTCACGAGCAGGACGGCGGTGCCCTCCTGCGCGACGCGCCGGCAGACGGCGAGGAGATTGTGGATCTCGTCCGGCAGCAGCACCGCGGTCGGCTCGTCCAGGATGAGGAGGCGCGGCTCCAGCATCAGGCACTTCACGATCTCGACGCGCTGGCGCTCCCCGATCGACAGATCGCGAATCCGGGAGAAGGGTTGCAGGGCCAGCCCGTAGCGCTCGGCGAGACCCTCCAGCCGCTTCGCCCAGCCCTTGCGATCGAGGATGCCGCGGACGCGGCCGAGCATGAGGTTGTCGACGACGCTGAGCTCGTCGACGAGGCTGAAATGCTGATGGACCATGGCGATGCCGGCCGCGAGCGCATCGCGCGGCCCGGCGGGGCGATAGGGCCGCCCGTCGATCCGCATCGTGCCCGCGTCCGGGGCGTGGACACCGAAGACGAGATTGCACAGCGTCGACTTGCCGGCGCCGTTCTCACCCAGCAGGCAATGCACCTCCCCGGCCCGCAGGCCGAGGTCGACCTCCGACAACGCCGTGAAGCTGCCGAAGCGCTTGGTCAGTCCGTCGAGTTCGAGCCGAGCGGGCGGCGCACCGGCCAGCGGAAGGACGCCGCTCAACCCTCCAGGACCTTGATCTTGCCGGACAGGATGTCGGCCTTGATCGCATCGAGCTTCGCCTTCATCTCCGGCGTGGCGCCGCAGATGATCATATCCGAGGCCTCGGGGCCCATGGCGAGGCCGAAGGGCTTGTAGCCGGCCGTCCAGGTGCCGGCGAGAACCTGATCGATCGCGTAGCGGACCTGATAGCCGACCCCGGTGATGGAGTAGGCGATGGTCAGCGGGTCGGTGCCGCAATAGTTGGTGTAGCTGCCGATGACATGCGTGCCCTTCTCCTTGGCCGCTTGCTCGAGTCCGCGCAGGCCGAGATTGAGGATGTGGTAGTGCACGTCCGCCCCCTGCGCGATCGCCGCGAGCGTCGCCTCCTTGGCCTTGGCGACGTTGTCGAAATCGCCCGTGTAGGTCTCGGAATACTTGATGCTCGGGTTGATGCTTCTGGCGCCGAGCCCGAACTCCTTGCCCGCGTTGACGATCGAGGGCAGCTCCATGCCGCCGACGTAGCTGACCCCCCCGGTCTTCGACAGCATCGCCGCCGCCGCGCCCGCGACGTAGGCGATCTCCGCCTGCTTCACGTCGTACCCCGCGACGTTGGGCGCGGATTCGCCCGCGTTGCCGCCGACGATCGAGAACTTCACCTTCGGAAAGCGCTTGGCCACCTTGTAGATCGCCGCCTGCGTCTGGCCGCCGACGCCGATCACGAGGGCGTTCTTGGTGGCGAGCTGGGTCAGCGCCTGCTCCATGTCGGCGTAGTTGATGTTCTCGATCATCTGCACCTTGACGGCGTCGCCGTGCTGCTTCTGCGCGGCGACCAGCCCGTCGTAGCCGGATTCCATCCAGCCCTTGTCGGATTTCGAGCCCGGGATCAGGATCCCGACCTTGGTGGGATCGGCCGCCATCGCGCGCGTCGGCAACGCGGCGCCGACGCAGGAGAGGGCGAGGCTGCAGGCCCCGGCCAGGATCAGCAGGCGGCGTCGGCGCGAAGTCTGGGCTGGCATGCGAGAGCGTTCCGATCGGTGCAGCGAGGCGGGCCTGCGGCCGGCCGGAGCGGCCGAACCATGATCTCGCGGCCCCGCAGCAACCGGCGTGCCAGCCATCCAATCCCCTGACCGCGCTCGCGAATCACGCGTCCGGCGCGCGTCCTCCGAGGTAAGTGACCATTTACCTGGCAGCCTGCGCCGGCGATCTGCCGAAGCGGCGGGCATTCCCGGCCCGCTGCCGGCACGGACCGGGCGAGCGTTCGCGGCAGCGCGATCTGGTCGGCGATTTGCAGCGCTCCGCCCTGGAGCGCGGATTCCGGAGGGTGACATGACGATCGTGCCGGCCAGGACGATTGCGGCGCGGGCCTCGTGCGCGGCGGGAGCGCCCGCGGGCGCCTGCCCCTCGGCCCCTGCCGTCCCGGATGGCCGCGGCGCGCCCTGCCCGTGAGCCGGCCCGCCTCGCGATCGGACGCCTTCGTCCCCGGGCCGCGTGGGGTCCTGCAACCGACGGCATCCGGCCCGCTCGATGGGCTGCGCTTGGCGGTCAAGGACCTGATCGACGTCGAGGGCCTCGTCACCGGCGCCGGCAACCCGGACTGGCGCGCGGGCCGAGCGCCGGCCTCGGCCTGCGCACCCGCGGTCGCGGCCCTGCGCGGCGCCGGTGCCGCCGTCGTCGGACAGACCGTCACGGACGAACTCGCCTTCAGCCTGGAGGGCGCGAACGTCCACGACGGAACGCCGCCGAATCCGGCGGCCCCCGACCGGTTGCCCGGCGGCTCCTCGAGCGGTTCGGCCTCGGCGGTGGCGTCCGGGGCGGCCGACATCGCGCTCGGGACCGATACCGGAGGCTCGGTGCGCATCCCGGCTGCGTTCTGCGGCCTCTACGGCTTCCGGCCGACGCATGGCCGGATCGACCTCGCGGGCGTCGTCCCCTTCGCGCCGAGCTACGACACCGTCGGCTGGTTCGCGCGCGAGGCCGGGACACTGGCCACGGTCGGCTCGGTCCTGCTCGGCGGGCGGAGCGAGGCCCCGCTCAAGCGGTTCCTGATCGCCACGGACGCCTTCGGGCTCGCCGATGCCGCGGTCGCCGAGGCCCTGCGCGCGGCCCTGCCCCCCGCAATCGCGACGGGGGACCCGATCGCGCTGTTCGAGGAGGGGCCGGAGGCGTGGCGCGAGGCCTACCGGGTGCTGCAGGGCCGGGAGATCTGGCAGAGCCTCGGACCGTGGATCGCCGCAGTCCATCCCCGGTTCGGCCCGTCCATCTCGGAGCGCTTCGCGGACGCGGCGGGCATCACCTCCGCGGAGGTGGCACGGTGGCAGCCGCTGCGGCAGGCGATCCGGGAGCGCCTGCGCCGGTGCCTGCCCCCCGGCACGGCCCTCGTGGTGCCGACCTCCCCGACGCCCGGTCTCCCGCGCGCGGCCGACGCTGCCACGATCGGAGATTTCTACGCGCGCGCCCTCCCCCTCACCGCGATCGCCGGCCATGCCGGCCTGCCCCAGGTGACGGTGCCGGCCGCCGCGGTGATGGGCGCGCCCGTCGGGCTCTCCCTGATCGGAGCGGCCGGTTCCGACGCGGCGCTCCTCGCGACCGCCCGGAGCCTGTTCGGGTGACGGCCGCTCGCACGGTCCCCGGACGGCCCCCCGAGACATCCGCGCGCGCCGTTCGCGCGGGACGCTCCCGGGCGGGATCGTCCGGCACGGCGCCCGACACCACGCGGACGCGGTTGATGCGCGCGGCGCGCACGGAGTTCACGCAGCACGGCTTCGCCGGCGCGCGCGTCGAGCGCATCCTGTCCAAGGCCAGGGTCAATCCGCGCATGCTCTACCACCACTTCGCCGGCAAGGCGGGCTTGTACGTGGCCGTCCTGGAGGCGGCGCTGGGCGAGCTGCGCCGGACGGAACTGCAGCTCGACGTCGAACGATCGGACCCGCTGGGGGGCCTGCTGGCGCTGTTCGACTTCCTGAGCGACCATTTCGAGGCCCATCCCGGCCTCGTGCGGCTGCTGAGCAACGAGAACCTCTCCAAGGCGCGCTTCCTGCGGCAATCGGGCTCGATCCGGGAGATCTCGTCCCCGACGCTCGCCATGATCGACCGGCTCCTGAAACGCGGGGCCGCGTCGGGACAGCTCAATCCAGATCTCGACGCCCTGCGCCTCTACGTCCTCATGGTGGCGCTGACGCAGTTCCATCTCGCGAACGTGCACACCCTGTCGGTCATCTTCGATCGGGATCTGACGGACCGGGACTGGCGCGCCGCGCGGCGCGCCGATGCCTACGCGATGCTGCGCGGCTTCCTGCTCGCCCGGGACGGGGAGCGGCGCGCGCCTGCCGCCGAGCCGGGGTGAGGCGGGACGGCGGCGCGGCCCGGGCCGGAATGGCGGATCAGGCCTCGTCCCCGGTGGCGAGATACCAGTCGAGGATCTCGCCGCCCTGCATGAAGACCGCGTCGTCGCGCGCCACGAGGGCATCGAGCAGCCGTTCGAGCAGGCCGATGCGGTGCGGCACGCCGGTGATGTAGGGGTGGATCGCGAAGCCCATCACCTTGGCGCCCCCGAGCGGGCCGGAGCCCGCGGCCTCGGCGGCGAGGCGGTCGACATTGGCGAGCGCCCGGTCCACGAACTCGTCGGCGCGGTGGTGCTGGATCGCGAGCATCGGGATGTCGTTCAGCTCGACTGAATAGGGCAGCGCCACGAGCGGCCCCGCGCGGGTGGCCACCCGGCATGGCCGGTCGTCGACCACGAAATCGCCGACATACTCGATGCCGGCGGCGCGCAGGTGATCGGGCGTATCGAGGGTCTCGGTCAGACCTGGACCGAGCCAGCCGCGCGGCGCCTGCCCGGTGATGCCGCGCACCGCCGCGACCGTGCGGGCGATCATCGCGGCCTCGTCGGCGACCCGGTGGGTCGGGATCTGGTGGAAGCCGTGGGCCATGAACTCCCAGCCGGCCTCGTGCGCGGCCGCCGCGATCCGCGGATAGGCGGTGCAGACCGATCCGTTGATCGACAGCGTCGGGCGGATGCCCCGGGCGGCGAAGGCGTCGAGGAAGCGCCAGAAGCCCACCCGCATGCCGTACTCGTGCCACGCCCAGTTCGGCAGGTCCGGCAGCAGGCTCGCCGCGGTCGGCGGCACCAGGATCTGGCGCGGCATGGGATGGTCGATCAGCCAGTGCTCGACGTTGACCACCGGCCACACGGCGACGTGCTTCCCGCCGGGCAGCGCCAGCCGCGGGCGGTCGATGGCGGCCCGGTAGGCGAGCCGATTCTCCGGCCTGCGGGGATCGTCGGGGGGAGCGTCCATCAGGCGGCCGCCACCGCGGCCCTCGGGGCGTGGTGGCTGTTGAGCTGCGCCGCCAGCATCCGGCGCAGGTCGTTGAAGGCCGGGCTCGAGACGTCGCGCCGCCGCGGCAGGTCGATCGGGTGCACGGCCTCGATCCGGCCCGGGCCGGGCGACATCATCACGATGCGATCCGCCAGGAAGATCGCCTCCTCGATGGCATGGGTGACGAACAGGATCGTCAGCCCAGTGCGCGACCAGAGATCGAGCAGCTCGTCCTGCAGCCGCTCGCGGGTCATGGCGTCGAGGGCCCCGAACGGCTCGTCCATCAGCACCACCTCGGCCTCGTTGGCGAGCACGCGGGCGATGGCGACCCGCTGCTTCATGCCGCCCGAGAGCTGGTGCGGATAGGCGTCGGCGAAGGTCTGGAGGCCGACCAGCGCGATGTACCGCTCGGCGGTGTCGCGCACCTCGGCGGCGGGCCGCCCGCGCGATTTCGGACCGAAGCCGATGTTGTCGCGCACGGTGAGCCACGGGAACAGGCCGTAATCCTGGAAGACCATGCCGCGGCTCGGTCCCGGGCCCGCGATGGGCTTGTCCCACATCAGGGCGGCGCCCGAGCTCGGCGTCTCGAAGCCGGCAGCCACGCGCAGCAGCGTCGACTTCCCGCAGCCCGAGGCGCCCAGCAGGCAGACGAACTCGCCGCGCGACACGGTGAGGTTCGCCTCGCGCAGGGCCTCGGTCCGGCGCCCGTTCGCCGCGTAGACCTTCGAGACCGCGCGCATGTCGAGGATCGGGATCGTGGGGTCAGCCATCGGCCTCATCCATGGGTCGGGCTCCAGGAGAGCAGCCGGCGGCCGAGGAGCGTGACGAGCCAGTCGGAGACGAACCCCGCGACCCCGATCACCGCCATCCCGCAGATCACGATCTCGGTGCGCGAGAGCTGGCGCGCCTCCATGATGATCGCGCCGAGGCCGGTCTGGACGCCGGTCATCTCGCCGACCACGATCACCACCCAGGCGAAGCCGAGGCCGAGCCGGAGACCGGTGAAAATCGACGGGAGCGCCGCCGGCAGCACAACCCGGGCGAACTGCGCCGGTCCGGTGCATCCCAGCATCGCGGCGGCCTCGAACAGGCGCGGCTCCACCGAGCGCACCCCGAACACGGTGTTGATCAGCACCGGATAGAAGGCCCCGAGAAACACCAGGAAGAAGGCCGAGCGGGGACCGAGGCCGAACAGGATCATGGCGAGCGGCAGCCACGCGGTGACCGGGACGGGCCGCAGGATCTGCAGGACGGGATCGAGGAGAGCCCGGATCAGGGGGACGCGGCCGATCAGCAGCCCGAGCGGCAGGGCCACGGCGGCGGCCAGCGCGAACCCGCCGTAGACCCGCCCGAGCGAGGCCGCGAGGTGCGTCCACAGGGTGCCGCTGAAGGCGTCGTCGTTGACGCCGCCGATCGCGAGGTCTCGCAATTCCGCCCAGACCTCGGCGGGCGGCGGGATCAGGCTGTAGGGCCGGCCCGCCGTGGTGACCTGCCAGACCGCGACCAGGATCGCAGGCACCACGCAGGCCAGCGCCAGCCGGCGCAGGCGGGCGAGGCCGATGGCGCCACGCTCGGCCCCCGGGGCGCGCGCCGACACGGGTGCCGGCAGGGCGCCGGCCTCGATCCCGGTGGTCACGCCGGCCCCATCGCGTCGACGAAGCGGGTGTCGATGAAGCCGGGCTCGGGCAGGCGCTTGATCTGCTTGAGCGCGAGCATGTGCTGGGCGTAGGCCTCGGCCTGCCGAACCTCGTTCGGTCCGAGGCGCCAGGTCAGCTCGACGTTCGGGGCCGAGAGCTCGAGCGCGTCGCGTTTCTGGCCGAGCTTGGCCACCGCCATGGCGATCATCGCGTTGCGGTCGCCGGCGGCGAAATCCGTGGCCTTGCGGTGGATCTCCAGCATGGTCCGGACCGTGTCGGGCCGCTCGGCCAGCGTGTCGCGGTGGGCCCCGAACACCATGTTCAGGGCGCCCATCTCGGTGCCGTAGGGATACTCGACGAGCTGCCCGACGCCCGAGGCCAGGCTGACGCCCGGTCCGGGCTCGGCGCCGACATAGGCGTCGACGTCGCCGCGGGCCAGGGCGATGTGCATCTCCGAGAAGGAGACCCGCACCGGGGTGATGTCCTTCACGGACAGGCCCTCCATGCGCATCCGCTCCAGGACGAAGACCTCCTGGGTGCTGCCGGGCCAGATCGCGACCCGCTTGCCCCGCAGATCCTTGATGGCGCGGATGTCGGAATCCTTCTTGGCGATCACCGCCATCCCGCGATTGCAGGTGGAGGCGATCACCACGAGGGGCTCGCCCGCGGCGGCCCCCAGCGTCGCGGCGGCGATGCCGAACGTCCCGAAATCGACCGACTTGGTGACGACGGCGTTCTTGCACTCGGTCGGGCTCTCGAAGGGCACCACCTCCACCCGCACGCCCGGGGGCGTGAAGCGTTCGTAGAAGCTCGGGGCGATCGAGTGGATCAGCTTGAGCGACCCCATCCGGATCGTCACGGGCGCGCCCTGTGCGCGCGCGCCGCCGGACAGGCGTCCGAGCGCGAGGCCGGCCCCGAGACCGGCCAGAAGGGTGCGGCGGCGGATCATCGAACGGCTCCTGCAGAGTCCTGAGACCGAGGACGCTAGGAGGGGAAGCCGTTGCGTGGAAGTGCTATTTTCTGAGCGAGCCGTTGCGTTTCAGGCAACACACATCCAGGATCGGCCCGTGAAGCACCTGCGCACCGTCACCTACGTCGCCGAGGTCGCCCGCGCCGGCTCGATCCGGCGCGCGGCGGAGCGGCTGAACATCACCCCATCGGCGCTCACGCGGCAGATCCAGGATCTCGAGTACGAGCTCGGCACGCCGATCTTCGAGCGGCTCCCGGTGGGGATGCGCCTCAACGCGGCCGGCGAATTGTTCGCCCGCCACATCCGCGACCAAGTCGCGGACCTCGACCGGGTGCGCTCCCAGATCGCCGACCTGTCGGGAGTGCGGCGGGGGCACGTGGCGCTGGCCTGTAGCCAAGCCTTCGTGACCCAGGTGGTGCCGGAGGAGGTGGAGACCTATCGCGCGCGCTTTCCGCAGGTCGGCTTCACCGTGCAGGTTCGCGACCACGCGCAGGCGGTGACGGCGCTGATCGGCTTCGAGGCGGATCTCGCCCTGATCCTGCAGCCGCCGCCCTCGGCGGAACTGCATCTTCTCTATTCCGGCCACCAGACCCTGTACGCCCTGATGCGGGCGGGCCACGCCCTAGCGGGGGAGACGGGGCCCGTTCGGCTGCGCGACTGCCTCGCCCATGCCCTGGCCTTGCCGGACCATTCCCTCGCCATCCGGCATCATATCGAGCACGCGCTGGCCCGGCGCGGCGTCGAGCTCCGCCCGGTCGTCGAATCGGGCTCGCTGGAATTCCTGCGCAATCTCGTCCTGCGGGAAGACATGGTCAGCCTGCAGATCCCCAACGGCATCCCCGACGACCCGCGCCTGCACAGCCGCCCGATCGACGCCCGCGATCTGACCCCCATGACCCTGGCTCTCGCTCAGCTGCGCGGCCGGTCGCTCCCGGTGGCGGCGGCCAAGTTCGCCGACCAGCTCGTCGTCCGGCTCAATCGGGAGACCACCTGACGTCAGGCTCGGTCGGTCAGCCGCGACGGCGGCGAGCCGGCAGGCCACGGCCCCCTCGCTGTGCCGGGCGCGGCGGCGGACATCCCGTCAGCTGTCGCGCCCGAGGCCGAGGCCCCGGATCAGGTCGCCGATCGGATCGCTCCTGACCGGCGCCGGGTCGGCGGCCGGCCGGTTCACCGGCGCGGCGACCGCCGCAGCTGCCGGCGCCGTCCCGCGATCCGCGGCGCTCTGCAAGGAGGCTTGGCGGATGCGGGCGCCGCGCTGGGCCTGCTTCCGGCGCTGCGCGCGCTCGACGCGCCGCGGCCGGGCCGCGAGCTCGGTGGTGAGGGGCGCCGCCGTCGCCGCGGCGGGCGATACCAGTGCGGCGGGCGACACCAGCGCGGCGGCGGGCGGGGTCATCGTGGCATCCGCCGCCAGCGCGGTCGTCAGGCGCGGCACCAGGAGCGCCTCCACATCGCGCATAGCGTGCGCCTGTGCCGGGCCGGCCCCGGCGGACAGCTTCGGCGGATCCACCCAGGCCGGCGCGGCCGCGACGGGCACGGGCCGAGCGGGGCGGGGCTGCGCCTCGAAATTGCCCGGGTGCAGGATATGCGCGGCTGCGACCAAACCCAGCACAGCAGCCGAGGCCGTCGCGATCGTGGATCTGAAGTGTTCCATGATCGCAGAACGAACGGCCAAGTTAATGGTTCCGCTTGGCCTTGGACAACCGGAGACGAACACAGTCTCGATTCGCTCGCTCGATCCGCCCGCTCGATCCGCCCGGCCCCCGTGCCCTGGGCCTCCTGTGGCTGATCGGCGTTTGGGCACAAACCGGCGTTCCCCCGGTTGAACCGGCAGGAACAGCGGAGGCGCATCCCATGCCGGACGAGACCGAACTCTCGAAGGAGCCGCCCATCTCGGACGGGCAGAGCGGGCGCCCGCGCGACGAGACGATCGCGCAGACCGGCCGCGGCCTGCCCAACGACACGGGCGAGCCGGTGCGGCTGGACGAGGCCGAGGAGCGGCGGATCGCCGAGGCGATCCGCGCGCTCTGAGCGCGGCCGAGCCTCGGCCGCCGTCCGGAACGCCTGATCGCCGCCCCCGTTGGTTGCGGCCGGGCGCGGCTGCCGGGCGGTGAGGAGCGGCGTCGGCGGTCATGCGTGAGCGGATTTCGGGATCGGACGCGCCCTCTGACAATGTCGTCGTCCTGATGCTCGCGGCCCTGCGCGAGGCGGGCAGCCTCGTCGGCGGCACCCTCGCCCTCGCCCGCGTCGAGATCGACGGCAACATCCGGGCGCTCGTCGGCCTGCTCGCGGCGCTCGGGACGATCGTCGTCCTCCTGGTGACGGCCTTCTTCGTGTTCCTCGACGCCGCCGTGAAGATGATCGCGGCGCTGATCGGCTCGGAGGCGATCGCCGCGCTGATCGTCGCGGCTCCCTTCCTCGTCGCGACGGCGATCCTCGGCGCCCTGGGGGCGCGCCGCCTGACCCTGTCGAGCCTGGAGCCGTGGCGGACCATGCGGCAGGCCGAGCGCGCCGCCCGCGCGGTGGTGCGAGACCGGGCGTCCTGATGCGCGGCCGGCCCTACCGCGCCGGCCCGATCCAGTCGGTCACGATGCGGACCTGATCGTCGGCGAGGAGCGCGGGCGCGTGGCCGCAGCCCGGGATCTCGACGCGGGTCGCGCGCGGCCCCCGCCGGGTCATCTCGTCGGCGGTCTCGGCGCGCAGGAGGTCCGATTCGGCGCCCCGCAGCAGCAGGACGGGGCAGCGCACCGCGTCCCAGTCGCGCCAGAGGCTGACGTTGTAGACCCGGCCCGGCCGGAACGGCACGCCGATCGCCGGGTCGTAATGCGGGCGCCACCCGCCGCCCGGCGCGGGGTAGAAGCTGTGCTCGGTCAGGCTCCGCCACTGCGCGTCCGTGAGCGGGCCGAAGCTCGCGAGCGCCTCGCGCAGACGCGCCTCCGCCGAGTCCAGGGTCGCGTGGTGGCGGGGCGCCTCGCGCAGACGCGTGCCGATCGCCCGCAGGGGCGCCCAGGGCAGGAACGGCCCGATATCGTTGATGACGAGGCGGCGGATCGGCGTGTTCTCGGCGCCGGCCAGCACCATGCCGATCAGCCCGCCGAGCGAGGTGCCGATCCAGTCGAGGCGCGCGACGCCCAGATGGGCGATCAGCGCGGCCATGTCGGCGGCGTATTGCGGCAGGCCGTACTGCTCGGGGTCGGCGAGCCAGCCGCTCTGCCCGCGGCCCGGCAGGTCGGGGCAGACGACGCGGTAGCCGAGCCGCACCAGGGCCTGGGCCAGCACGTCGAAATCCCGGCCCTGCCGGCTCAGCCCATGCACGCACAGGATCACGTGGGGGCAATCGGGATCGCCCCACTCGACATAGGCGAGCGGGTGGAAGCGCCCCGTGGCGAAGCCGAGCGTCCGGCCGCTCCGGAACGGCACCTCGGCCGAACTGGCGGCCTGGCTCATGGGCGGGACGCCGGCCGGAGCCTGCCCCTCACGGCTTCGTCTCGGGCTGGGCCACCGCGCGCGCGACCCGCAGGGCCGTCTGCTGCAGGTCGGTCATCTGGGCGAAGAGGCGCTCGGCCTGCTCCCGCAGGAAGCGGTTCTGCAACTCGGCGGCCTCCCTGAGGTCGGTCGCCCGGGCCAGCTTCTCGGCGAGATCGAACCCGGCCCGCATGTTGGTGTCCGAGGCGACCAGCACGTGCTGCGCGATCTCGCGCAGGCCCGCCCAACCGCGCGTCGCCGCGGCCACGCTTCCGGCCGTGCGCGCCTCCGCGCCCTCGGACGGCCCGCGCAGCCCGGCCAGGGCCTGCCCCGTCGAGGCCTCGAAGGCGTTCAGCGCGATCTCGCCCGCCTCGGCCCAGCGCTCGTAGGCCTGCTTGGCCTGGGCGATCCCGGTCTCGGCCAAACGGCGGCCTTCTGTGGTCATGATGGTGGGCCCCACTTTTCGGCGCCTCGCGGCGCCCGGTCCTTCTGACGCCCGGCGCGCCCGCGATCAAGGGCATGTTGCGGCGCACACAAGACGGCGAACGCGGTCCTGTCGCACCGCCAAAACGGCCTGCATGCGCGCGCTGCGACGCGGCAATGCCGGGCCGGGCGCCCGCGTTCCACGCTCCGGTGCGCCGTGGGCGGTCCTGCCGCGGACGCGCGGTCCCCGGCGTCGGTCCGCGCCCGGGCCGGCCGCCGCCTTGACAGAGCGGGGAGCGCCGCAACACCCTGCCGCCCAAGATCGGAGGGCCAACCCTCCCCATCCGGACAGCACGGGACCGGCCATGATCCATGCGGATCCGCATCCGTTCGAGACGGATCTCGACCGCGGCCCTGCGAATCACGTCCCCCTGACGCCGGTGAGCTTCCTCGCGCGCGCGGCCCATGCCTCGGGCGAGGCGGTCGCGGTGATCGACGGCGACCGGCGCCTGAGCTACCGCGACCTCTACGCGCGCTGCCGCCGCCTCGCCTCGGCCCTCCGGGCCCAGGGGATCGGGCGCCTCGACACGGTGGCTATCCTGGCCGCCAACGTCCCGGAGATGATCGAGGCGCATTTCGCGGTGCCGATGCTCGGCGCGGTGCTGAACCCGCTCAACACCCGGCTCGATCCCGCGACCCTGGCCTTCTCGCTCCGGCACGGCGGCGCCAGGGTGCTGATCGTCGACGCCGACCACGCGGCGCTGGCCGCGCAGGCGCTGTCCGGATTGCCGGAGCCGCCCCGCGTCGTCGCGGTGGCGGGCGACGGCACGATCGCGGGGGCCCTCGACTACGAGGGGCTTCTCGCGCAGGGCGATCCCGACTTCGCCTGGGCGGGCCCGGACGACGAGTGGCAGTCGCTCTGCCTGCTCTACACCTCGGGCACCACGGGCGACCCGAAGGGCGCGGTCTACAGCCATCGCGGCGCCTATCTGCAGGCGCTCGGCAACGCGGTCGCCTTCGGGCTCGGGCCGGACAGCGTCTATCTCTGGACCCTGCCGATGTTCCATTGCAGCGGCTGGTCCTATCCCTGGGCCGTGGTCGCGGCCGGGGGCACCCAGGTCTGCCTGCGCAAGGTCGAGCCGGCGGCGATCTTCCGGCTGATCGCCCGGCACCGGGTCAGCCATCTCTCGGGCGCGCCGATCGTGCTCTCGATGATCGCGCACGCGCCGCCCGAGGCGCGGGTGGCGTTCGACCACGTCGTGCGCTGCGCCACCGGCGGCGCGGCGCCCCCCTCCAGCGTGCTGCGCAGCATGGAGGATCTCGGCTTCCGGGTGACGCATCTCTACGGCGCCACCGAGAGCTACGGCCCGGCGAGCATCGGCCTGCCCCAGCCCGATTGGGCGGACCTGGAGCCCGCCGAGCGCTACGCCCGCATGGCCCGCCAGGGCGCGCCGCTCGCCACCGTCGAGGCGCTGGTCGTCGCCGATCCGGTCACCCTGGAGCCGCTGCCGCGGGACGGAACCAGCGTCGGCGAGATCCTGATCCGCGGCAACACCGTGATGAAGGGCTACCTGAAGAACCCGGCCGCCACGCGGGCCGCCCTCGGCGACGGCTGGTACCGCTCGGGCGACCTCGCGGTCTGGCACGCCGACGGCGCCGTCGAGATCAAGGACCGGGCCAAGGACATCATCATCTCGGGCGGCGAGAACATCTCCAGCCTGGAGGTCGAGGAGGTGCTGACGCAGCACCCCGCGGTGCTGATCGCCGCCGTGGTGGCCCGGCCCGACCCGACCTGGGGCGAGAGCCCCTGCGCCTTCCTGGAGCTGAAGCCGGGCGCCGCGGTGACGGAGGCCGAGATCCTGGCGTTCTGCCGCGCGCGGCTGGCCCGCTTCAAGCTGCCTCGGACGGTGCGGTTCGGCCCGTTGCCGAGGACCGCCACCGGCAAGATCCAGAAATTCGTCCTGCGCGACCAGGCCCGCGGCCTCTGATCCGTGCCCCGCTCGGGTGGAGCGAAGCCCGGATCCGCCTCCCGCAGGGACCCTCCGGATCCGGTTCGCGCCACACCGGGCCGGCGATCCGTCCGACCGCGTTGGCGAAACCCGCCGTTCACGATATGTGCGTAGCGCTCGAGGGGCGGCCGGCGCGCCGGCCTCCCAGGCGATCCCAGGCGATTCCATGAGCGACCCCATCCGCGTCCTCGGCATCGACCCGGGCCTGCGCCGCACCGGCTGGGGCGCCGTGACGGTCACGGGCTCGAAGCTCAGCTACGTCGATTGCGGCGTCGTCACCTCCGACGGCGACCTGCCGCTCGCGCTGCGCCTGCGCGAGCTGCATGCGGGGCTGACCCGGGTGGTGGCGGACTTCCGGCCGGACGAGGTCTCGGTGGAGGAGACCTTCGTCAACAAGGACGGGCAGGCGACGCTGAAGCTCGGACAGGCGCGGGCGATCGCGCTCCTCGTGCCGGCGCTGGCCGGGGTGCCGGTCTTCGAGTACGCGGCCAACCTCATCAAGAAGACGGTCGCCGGCACGGGCCATGCCGACAAGGCGCAGATCCAGGCGATGGTGCGCTTCCTGCTGCCGAAGGCCGAGTTCAAGCTCGCCGACGCGGCCGACGCGCTCGCCATCGCCATCACCCACATCAACCACCGCGACGCCCATGCCCTGAAGCGCGCCCACCTGCCGGCCGGCACCGGCAGCCGCGCCGCCGAGCGGATCGCGGCGGCGCTGGCGCGGCAGGGATAGGCGGGCGGCTACTCCGCCGCCTTGAACTCGCCCTCGAGCCGGAGCGTGACTTCGTCGCCCAGGATCGGCAGGAAGGCGCTGATGCCGAAATCCGAGCGCTTGAGCACCGCGCGCCCGTCGAAGCCCACCGTGTAGAGCTCGTCGACCGGGCTGATGCCGGCTTGGTTGAAGGTCGCGTCGAGCGCGATGGTCTTCGTGACGCCGCGCAGGGTCAGGTCGCCGGTCACCCGGGCCGTGGTCGGGCTCGTGGGCTCGACGGCGGTCGCCGTGAAGGTCGCGGTCGGGAATTTCTGGGTGTCGAAGAAGTCCGGCGTCTTGAGGTGGGCGTCGAGCTTGGGATTGAGGCCGCTCACGCTGTCGATGCCGACGGTGACGCTGAGGCGGCTCTTCGCCGGGTCCTTCGGGTCGAGGGTCGCCTGCCCCGAGACGTCGGTGATCTGGCCGTAATAGGTCGAGTAGCCGAGATGGCTCAGCGACCACGTGATCTTGCCGTGGGCCGGATCGAGCCGGTAGGCGCCGGCGCGCACCTGGGTCGGGTCCGTCGTCGGACCGGCCGGGGCTTCGGCCGCGGCCGGGACGGTCAGGAGAAGCCCGGCGACGAGGGCGAGGGTGGTCCGGCGCATCGGCAATCCGCGGGGCTCGGGGGCTGATCCGGCCGGGGCGCGGCCCGGCGGCGAGGGGCCCCTCTGATTTCACGAAGCTCGGCCGCGCTCAAGCGCGGGCCGTCCTCCGACACCGCGCGCACGCCGCGCATGGTATTGGGGCGCCGGGTTCTGTAGTCACCGGGCGCGGGACGGATCGGCGGGACCGGATGATCGGGAAGCTCAAGGGCACGGTGGATTCCTTCGGCGAGGATTTCGTGATCCTCGACGTGCAGGGCGTCGGCTACGTGGTGCATTGCTCGGCCCGCACCCTGCAGCGCATGCCGGCGGTGGGCGAGCCGGCGCAGCTCTCGATCGAGACCCATGTGCGCGAGGACATGATCCGGCTCTACGGCTTCCGCTCGGATGCCGAGCGCGAGTGGTTCCGCCTGCTCCAGACCGTGCAGGGCGTCGGCGCCCGGGTCGCGCTCGGCGTGCTCTCGGTGCTGGAGCCGGACGCGCTCGGCAACGCCATCGCGGTCGGCGACAAGGCCACGGTCGCCCGCGCGCCCGGGGTCGGCCCGCGCCTCGCCGCCCGGCTGGTCGCCGAGCTGAAGGACAAGACGCCGTCCTTCGCGCCCCTCGATCCGACGCTCGCGGCGATCGGCGGCGCGGTCGAGGGCCCGACAGGCGCCGTGGCCGACGCGGTCTCGGCGCTGACCAACCTCGGCTACCCGCAGGTCCAGGCCGCCGCCGCGGTGGCGGCCGCCCTCCGGAGCGCCGGGGAGGAGGCCGAGGCCAAGGTGCTGATCCGCCTCGGCCTCAAGGAACTCGCGCGCTGAGGCCGGATGGCCGTCCGGGCGAGGCGGCGTTCCGGGACAGGCCCTCCCGCTCTTCACCATCCCGCTATCTTGGGCCGCCGAGGCCCATCCGATCGTGCCCGAATCGATCGGACGCGCTTGACCCGCGGGCTGCCGGATGTCATGTGTCCGCCCGCTAAAGCGTTGAAAACGCTCTAGTTTTCAAGAGTTCTAATCTGGCCTGCATCGTTTTGCCGGATCTGGAGCTTCGCGGCGGGACTCTCATGTCTCCGCGACGGCCGGGCAGAACGCGCGGCCGGGAACCGGAGGACAGGGTTTTCGGATCCGATGATCGTCTGTTCCTGCAACGTCCTGTCCGACGGCGCCGTGCGCGGCTGCCTCGATCCCGGCCCGGCCTGCCCGCGCACGCCGGCCCAGGTCTATGCCTGCCTCGGCTGCAGCCCGAAATGCGGTCGCTGCGCCCGCACGATCCGGTCGATCCTGCAGAAGGCGCTGGAGGATGCGATCGCCGAGACCGGTCACGGCTGCACGGCGGGTTGCGCGAGCGGGTGCAGTCTGGGAAAGGTCCAGCCTGCGGACGAGGGGATCGCCGCCTGAAGCCGTGACACGGCTGGCCCGCCCCTCGCCGGGTCACGCGGGGAGTTTCAGGGCATGAAGGGCGACACCAAGGTCATCGAGTACCTCAATCGCGGCTTGCGCAGCGAGCTGACGGCGGTGAGCCAGTACTGGCTCCATTTCCGCATGCTGAACGATTGGGGCTACGTCGATCTGGCCAAGTTCTGGCGCAAGGAATCGATCGAGGAGATGAACCACGCCGACCGGTTCATCGACCGGATCCTGTTCCTCGACGGCTTCCCGAACCTGCAGGAGCTCGATCCGCTGCGGATCGGCCAGAACGTGCAGGAGATCCTCGAATCCGATCTGGCGGCCGAGAACGAGGCCCGCTCGCTCTATCTCGAGGCCGCCAAGTACTGCGATTCGATCAACGACCGCGTCACCAAGCGCCTGTTCGAGGATCTGGCCGAGGACGAGGAGGGCCATATCGACTTCCTCGAGACGCAGCTCGAGCTGATCGCCCAGATCGGCCTGCCGCTCTACGCCCAGCGCCACATCGGCGGCCTGGAGCAGATCGCCCCCGAGACGGAGTGAGGCGGCGCCCCGTCGTCGCGGATCCGGCCGGGGTCTCGACGACGGGTCATCCGGTCCCGCGGGACCGGCCCTGACGATCAGGCTCTCGACGGAGCGGGGTGACGATGCGGCTCGTGGTGGTGGGCGCCGGCGGGCGCATGGGACGGATGCTGGTGCGGGCGGTGGCCGAGGCGGAGGGCTGCACCCTGTCGGGCGCGGTCGAGCGCGCGGGCTCGGACCTGATCGGCCAGGATGCCGGCACGCTGGCCGGGCTCGGCCCCCTGGGCGTGCCGCTGACCGAGGACGCGCTCGCGGCCTTCGCGGCCACCGACGGCGTGCTCGACTTCACGGCGCCCGCCGCCACGGTGTTCTACGCCGAGCTCGCCGCGCAGGCCCGGATCGTCCACGTGGTCGGCACCACCGGCCTCCAGGAGGACGATCTCGCCGCGTTGCGGGCGGCGGCCTACCACGCCCGCATCGTGCGCTCGGGCAACATGTCGCTGGGCGTCAACCTGCTCGCCGCCCTGGTGCGCAAGGTCGCGGCGGCGCTCGGGCCCGATTTCGACATCGAGATCGCCGAGATGCACCACCGCATGAAGGTCGACGCGCCGTCCGGCACCGCATTGCTGCTCGGCGAGGCCGCGGCGGAGGGCCGCGGGGTGAGCCTGCCCGAGGTGCGGGTCTCCACCCGCGACGGCCATACCGGCGCGCGCCGGCCCGGCGACATCGGATTCGCGACGCTGCGGGGCGGCAGCGTGGTCGGCGATCACAGCGTGATCTTCGCCGGGCCCTCCGAGCGCATCACCATCAGCCACCACGCCGAGGATCGCGGCCTGTTCGCGAGCGGCGCCGTGAAGGCGGCGCTGTGGGCGCATCCGAAGCCGCCGGGCCTGTATTCCATGACAGACGTGCTCGGGCTGTAAGCCCGCAGGGTCCGGGACGGGCGCGGGCTTCCGGCAAGACTTGCTGCACCATCAAAGGCTTGCGGCGACGACCCGGTGGCGCCGCCCGGGACGGCACGCCAGCCATCCCCAGGGCGCGCTTGGGATCGCGGCACCGGCTCTGCTAGGAGCCCCGGGACATTGACCGGCCGGCGCGACCCGGCCTCATGAGGAAGATCGATGGACCGCCTGCTCGTCCTCGCTCGCCACGGCCAGAGCGAGTGGAACCTGAAGAACCTGTTCACGGGCTGGCGCAACCCGGACCTCACGGCGCTCGGCGTCGAGGAGGCCCGCAAGGCCGGACGCTGGCTGAAGAGCGAGGGCTACGGCT
Source organism: Methylobacterium sp. HJ2 (assembly GCF_056431005.1). Classification (NCBI taxonomy): domain Bacteria; kingdom Pseudomonadati; phylum Pseudomonadota; class Alphaproteobacteria; order Hyphomicrobiales; family Methylobacteriaceae; genus Methylobacterium; species Methylobacterium sp. HJ2. Next base: position 461,052 of record NZ_JBWJYM010000002.1, read on the forward strand.
TCGACGTGGCCTTCACCTCCGATCTCGGCCGGGCGCAGCGCACCTGCGCGCTGATGCTGGAGGAGATGGACCTCACCGGCATCGAGGTGATCCGGTCGCAGACCCTGAACGAGCGCGATTACGGCGAATTGTCGGGCCTCAACAAGGACGACGCGCGCGCCCGCTGGGGCGCCGAGCAGGTCCACCTGTGGCGCCGCTCCTACGACGTGCCCCCGCCCGGCGGCGAGAGCCTGAAGGACACCGCGGCGCGCGTCCTGCCCTTCTACATCGAGCGGATCCTGCCGCGCGTGATGGCGGGCGACCGGGTGCTGGTGGCCGCGCACGGCAACTCGCTGCGCGCGCTGGTGATGGTGCTCGACCATATGAACACCCAGACCATCGCGGGGCTGGAGATCGCCACCGGGGTGCCCCTGGTCTACCGCCTCAAGGCCGACACCACCGTCGCCTCGAAATCCGTGCTGGAGCGCGACATCGACAACTGATTCGGTGGACACGCCCCTGGGCATCGCCCTCGCGCCGGGCCTGATCCATCATCCGGGCTGGCTCGACGCGGCGGCCACCGCCGCGCTCGCCGACGCGGTGGCCGTGGTGCTCGCCGAGGCGCCGCCCTACGCGCCCCGGATGCCGCGCACCGGCCGGCCCTTCTCGGTGCGGATGTCGAATTGCGGCCCCCTCGGTTGGGTCTCGGACCCGGCGGGCTACCGCTACCAGCCGACGCATCCGGAGACGGGCGCGCCCTGGCCCCCGCTCCCGCCGATCCTGCGCGCGGCCTGGGACGCGCTCGGCGGCTATCCGCACCCGCCCGAGGCCTGCCTGATCAACCTCTACGCGCCGGACGCCCGGATGGGGCTGCACCAGGACCGGGACGAGGCGGATCGCGCGGCGCCCGTGGTCTCGCTCTCCCTCGGCGCGCCCGCCCTGTTCCGCTACGGCGGCACGGGCCGGCGCGACCCGACCCGCTCGGTCCGGCTCGAACCCGGCGACGCCCTGGTGCTCGGCGGCGCCTCGCGCCTTGCCTTCCACGGCATCGACCGCATCCTCCCGGCCGGCGACCTGCTCTCCGGCGCGGCGGCGCCCGGTTTCCTGCCCGCGGGCTGGCGCTGCAACCTCACCCTGCGGCGGGTCACGCATCCGGCGGGTGGCTGACCCGGACACGCCAAGCCCGGCCGCGCGGCGCAGGCGGCGGGTCCCGATCCGCAGAGGGGATGCGATGGGAAGACCGGAGCGACACGAGCCGGCGCGGAGCGCCGCGGAGAGCTGGCCGCCGATCGCCCGCTTCGTCCGGACCGAGCGGCGCCTCGGCGCCCAAGCGATCGCGCGCGGGCCCTGGACGGCCGGCCTCTACGAGTTCCTGCGCTTCGGGATCAAGCAGGGCTGGGCCTGCCTGTTCGGTGGCCTGCTCCTGGCGCTGCTGATCGCGACCCGGCTGGCATACCCGGCCCAGGCGCCGCTCGCCCGCTACGATGCCCTGTTCCTGGCCGCGATCCTGATCCAGACGGTGATGCTGGCCACCCGCATGGAGACTCTGGAGGAGGCCCGGGTCATCCTCGCCTTCCACGTCATCGGCACGGTGATGGAGATCCACAAGACCGCCGTCGGCAGCTGGATCTACCCCGAGCCGAGCCTGTTCCGGATCGGCGGCGTGCCGCTGTTCACGGGCTTCATGTACGCCGCGGTGGGCAGCTATCTCGCCCGGGTCTGGCGCCTGTTCGATTTCCGCTTCACCCGCCATCCCGGCCTCGGCGCGCTCACGCTCCTGTCGCTGGCGATCTACGCCAACTTCCTGCTCAGCCGGCGCGACCTCGATCTCCGGGTCGGCCTGATCGGGGCCGCGGCGCTGCTGTTCGGGCCCGCCACCGTCCATTTCAAGGTCTGGCGGCGCCACCGGCGCATGCCGCTGCTCCTGGGCCTCGTCCTGGTCGCGCTGTTCATCTGGTTTGCGGAGAACATCGGGACGTTCACCGGGACCTGGCTCTACCCGCATCAGGCGGCGGGCTGGACGATGGTCCCGCTCGCCAAGCTCGGCTCGTGGTTCCTGCTGATGATCGTCTCCTACACCCTGGTCGCCCGGGTCGCCGGTATCGCGCCGCCGCGCCGGCCCGGCCTCCCCGGGGCGCCGGTGGCGGGGGTGCCCTGATGCGGCGGCGCGCAGGGGTGGCGGCCGGCCTCGTGATCTCGGCCGGTCTCCTGCTGCGCCTCGTGCCCTGGGGGCTCCCGCTCTGGGCGCACCATTACGGAGGCGGCGTGCTCTGGGGCGCGATGGTCTTCCTGCTGGTCGTGGGCCTGCGCCCGCCCGCATGGGGGCCGACGGCCTGCATCGGAGCGGCGGCCGCGATCGCCACCGCGGTGGAGGGTCTCCGGCTGGTCCACGCCCCCTGGCTCGATGCAGTCCGGGACACGCTGGCCGGCCAGCTCCTGCTCGGGCGCCTGTTCTCCCCGTGGAACCTCCTGGCCTACGCGGCGGGCATCGCGGGAGCGGCGCTCGGCCTGCGGCGGCGCTCCGCTTGACAGCGGCCCTTAGCGGGCCGACGCATCGCATCCGGAGCGGCCCAACGGACGGGCCCGCGAGCGGAAAGTCAGGTCGTATGTCGGTGCGGCGCGTGATGCGGTCTCTCGGCCTCTCCCTCGGATTGCTGCGCGGCCTGCGGCGTCCGGCCCTGCTGGCCTTGGCGGCGCTCTCCGTGCCGGCCGGGGTGGCGGCGGCCGACAGCGTCTATCCGCCGGGCTCGCGCTTCGGCTTCAGCCCGCCCGCCGACATGGTGCCCTCGCGCCGCTTCACCGGCTTCGAGCGGCGGGAGGGCGGAGCGACGCTCTCGGTGGTCGAGCTGCCGCCCAACGCCTTCGCCGAACTCGTCGCCAGCTTCACCGACGCCAACCTGCTGAGCCAGGGCTTCGCGGTGGAGAAGCGCGAGCCGCTCAAGATCGGCGAGGCCGAGGCGATGCTGTTCACCGGCGAGCAGCCGAGCGACCCGGCCACGCAGGCGCCCGCGATCCGCAAGCTGCTGCTCCTCGTGGGCGATCCGACCGTGACCGGCCTGATCATCGGGCAATCCCTGCCGGATGCGGAGACCGAGGCCAGCATGCGCGCCCTCGTCACCGGGGTGACGATCCGGCCGGCGCTGACGCTCGCCCAGCAGGTCGATGCGCTGCCGTTCCGCATCACCGATCCGGCGGGCTTCCGGCCGGTGCGGGTGCTGGCCGGGAACTCGGTGCTGCTCACCGAAGGGCCCAAGGACCAGATGACGAACATGGAGCAGCCGATCCTGGTCCTGGCCCAGGCGGTGCAGCAGCCCCCGACGGCCGAGCAGCGCGACGGCTTCGCCCGCGCGGCGCTCTACTCCAACCAGACCATGAAGGACTTCGTGATCGAGCGCGCGCAGAGCTACCGCAACAACGGCGTCGACTGGCACGAGATCGTGGCCCGCGCCGTCGACGTGCCGACGAACACGCCCGTGGTGGTGTCGCAGACCATCCGCTTCGCCGCCGACGGCTACCTGCGCGCGCTCGGCGTGGTGCGCGAGGACCAGCGGCAGGCGACGCTCGCCAAGTTCCGCGAGGTCGTCGACAGCGTTCAGGTGAAGTGACTCCCTGCGATCCGGGAAACCCGCGCGCGCGCAGCGCGTCCCGGTGCTGCCGCCGGGCGTATTCGGCCGGCCGTTATAGGATCGACATCCTCCGGAATGCGGCGCGCTCCCGTGGCCGAGCCGTGAACGGGTCGCTATGGAGAGGCGTTCGCAGCGCCCTCGGGCACGGAGGCCCATGACGTCGGAACGCGGGACGTGCGAGCCCGGGAATGTCGGGACGGACTTCTCCGCCCGGGCCTTCCTCGACCTGATCGAGGCCGAGGGCCTCTCGGGCTCCTGGCACTGGACCTTCGCGACCGGCGCGCAGAGCTGGTCGCCGGGCCTCGTGCGGCTTCTCGGCCTCACCGGCCTGGGCCTCGTGCCGGGTTACGGGCGCCTCCTCGACCTCGTGCATCCCGAGGATCGGACGATGCTGGAGAGCCCCGGCGAGGTGATGCGGGGCCTCCTCGAGGCCCACCGCTTCCGGCTCGTCCGTCCGAACGGAAGCGTCGTCTGGGTCGCGAGCCGGGGCACGATCTCCGTCGGCCCGGACGGGCGCCCGCGGGCGGCCTCGGGCGTCCTGCTCGACGTGACGGACCGGGAGGCCCTCGCGCGGGCCCATCGGGACGAGCGGCGACGGCGCTGGGCCCTGTTCGAGCAGACGCAGTGCTGGACCCACGCCGCCCTCTACGCCGAGGCCCAGCGCGTGGGCTCGCAGGAGCTCCTCAGCCTCACCGGCCTGTCGCAGGAGGAGTTCCGGGCCGACTGCACCCGCGTGGTGGTGGCCGAGGACCGGGAGCGCACCCGCGACCACGTCCGGGCGATGATGGCCGCGGGCCGGCCGTTCGAGGCCGAGAAGCGTCTCATCCTGGCCGATGGGGGCCAGGCGGATTTCCGCTTCGTCTACGCGCCCATGCGCGACGATCGCGGCCGGATCGAGACCTGGGCGACCGTGGCCGCCCGCGTCGGCGGCCCCAAGCTCGCGGCGGTCGACGCGGTGGTCCGGGACGGTCTCGAATCGGGGATCGGCGGGACGCACCTGCGGGCGGGGCGTGCGCTTCTCGACTGGTCGATGATGAACCTCGCCGAGGCGAGCGGGCTGTCGTTCTCCACGATCCGGCGCCTGGAGGAGGACGATCCGGGCAGCCTCGCGCGGAGCCGGGGGCTCGCCGTCGCGGCCCTGCGCCGGGCCGGGATCGGCTTCCTGATCACGTCCGGCAACGCGATCGCGGTCGTGCGGTACTGACGCGAAAGCCCCCGATCCGGAAGGATCGGGGGCTGCCGGCCGTGCGGGTCGGGGACCGGCGGCTCAGTGGCCGGCGGCCACGGGGTTGAGCAGGCCGTTGCGGGCATGGTGCGCCTTCAGCATCGGGCGCAGGGCGGCGAGGGCGAGCGTCGCGGCGATCAGGTCCATGATGGCCACCGTGTAGAGCACGGTCGCCCAGGTGCCGGTCGCCTGCATCAGCAGGTTGCCCACCGGCACGAACAGCGCGGCGACACCTTTGGCGCAGTAGAGCACGCCGTAGATCTTGCCGATGTGCTTCGAGCCGAAGGTGTCGGCCGCCGTGGCGCTGAACAGCGAGTAGACCTCGCCCCAGGCCAGGAACACGATGCCCGACAGGATCACGAAGGCCCACGGGTTCGAGCCGAAGTAGCCGAGCGCGACGATGCCGATGCCCTCCATCGCGAAGGCGATGAACATCGTCTTCTCGCGGCCGATCCGATCCGAGATCCAGCCGAAGAACGGACGCGAGATCCCGTTCATGATGCGGTCGAGCATCAGGGCGAAGGGCAGCGCCGCCATGGCGAAGAAGTACAGGTTCACCTGGAAGTTCTTCACCCCGAGATCCTGGGCGATCACGCCGAGCTGGGCCACCGCCATCAGGCCGCCGGTCACCGTGCAGGTGAACATCAGGAGCATCACCCAGAACACCGGCGTGGCGAGCGCCTCGCCCAGCGTGTAGTCGCGCCGGCTCTGCTGCACGGTGGTCGAGAAGCGCACCTCCTCCTTGCCCGGTCCCCGCATCATGATCGCGGCCAGGATGATCACCGAGCCCTGGATCAGCCCGAAGGTGAAGAAGGCACTGGCGTAGCTGCCCTGCGCGATCATGTTGGCGATCGGCAGGATGGTGAGCGCGGAGCCCGCGCCGTAGCCGCCCGCCGTGAGGCCGACCGCGAGGCCGCGCCGATCCGGGAACCACTTGAGCGCGTTGTTGATGCAGGTGGCGTAGACGCAGCCGACGCCGATGCCGCCGATCACCGAGCCGAGATAGAAGCCCGAGAGCGAGGTCGCGTAGGAGTTCACCACCCAGGCGAGGCCGGTCATCAGGCCGCCGAACATCACCACCCGGCTCGGGCCGTACTTGTCGATGAAGTAGCCCTCGATCGGGGTGAGCCAGGTCTGGACCACGACGAAGATGGTGAAGGCGACCTGGATCGCGGCGCGGTCCCAGCCGAAGGTCTTCTGGATCTCGGGGACGAACAGGGTCCAGGCGTACTGGATGTTGGCGGCGGCCACCATGCAGATCACGCCGAGCCCGAGCTGAATCCAGCGGCCCGCGACGGGTTTTGCCTCGGCGCGTATCGCGGCGGAGGATGTCATAGAATGTCTCCTTCTCCCTCGCCGGCACGCGGTTCTTCGTCCGAACTTCGCAGGTTCGGATCGCCCACCCGGTCGATGCTTGAGCCGACGTTCGCCACCCGGTCGGAAGACCAGGCGGCGAACGCTGGTATGCAGTATTTGTAAGGAAGAGGGACTTTGCAATCGGAATTTTCTTGCCGATCCCGAATGAATTTTTTCGAGGATTTCGGATAAACCCGGGATTATCCCGACTTCTCGAACGTAATCGCGTTGAGTTCTAGCCGGCATCCTCCGGCTCGGGCCCCCGGGTGACGTCGAGTCCGCCGCCGGCACCGGCAGGCGGTCCGACCTTCACCGGCGCCCCGGTGCGGGCCGCCTCGTAGATCGCCTCCATCAGAACCTGATCCTGCAGGCCCTCCTCGCCGGGCGTGCGGGGGCGGCGGCCCTCCTGGATGCAGCGGGCGAAATGGTCCATCTCCAGGGCGAACTGGTTCTTTTGCCCGAGCACGCGCTCGTCGCGCACCACGGCCTTGCCGTCGCGATGCGTCACGAACAGCCTCTGGCCGCGATACGCGAAGGCGTTCTCGAGGTCGATCTCGGCGCCGCCGCTATGCACGGTCAGGCGGCGCGATTCGTGGACGCCGTAGCTCGCTTGGCACTGGGCGATCGCCCCCGACGGGAAGGAGAGCGTGAAGCTCACGCTCTCCTCGACATCCGCGAACTTGCGGTCGTCGGGGGGCGAGAAGACCTGGGCGGTGATCTGGGACGGCTCCTCGCCCAGCAGCGCCCGCACCCCGTTCAGGCAGTAGAGGCCGATATCGGGCAGCGATCCGCCGCCGGAGAGCGCCCGGCGCAGGCGCCACTGCTCGGGGAGACCCGTGGTCTGGCCGTTGAAGGCCTGGATCATCCGGGGCTTGCCGAACTGGCCGGAGCGGCTGATCCGCACCACCTCGCGGTTGTAGGGCTCGTACTGGCAACGATAGGCGATCATCAGCCGGACGTCGGCGCGCTCGCAGGCGGCGATCATCTCCCGGGCCTCGTCCGAGGAGGCCGCCATCGGCTTCTCGCAGAGCACGTGCTTGCCGGCCTTGGCGGCGGCCAGCACGTTGTCCCGGTGCACCGCGTTCGGCGTCACCACGTAGACGGCCTGCACGTCCGGGTTCTGCCGCAGCTTGTCCCAGTCGCCGTAGCCGTAGACCGCGCTCTCGGGCACGCCGTATTGCTGGGCGACGAGCTTCGCCTTGTCGGGCGAGCCCGACATCACCGCCGCGACCCGGGCGCGCTTGGCCTCGCCGAACGCCGGCAGGATCTCCTCCAGGCTGAGCCGGCCGAGGCCGACGATGCAGAAGCCGACGCGCTGTCCCGGCGGCTGCGGCGCGGGAATCGGCGCGGGCGGCCGGTCGCCCTCGCCGCGCCAGTTCGGGAACATCACCCGCCCGCCCTGCACCGCGCCGGTATCGGCCGGGACCGTGGGACCGGGCGGGGCGGCGGCCTGCGCCTGTCCGCCGAGCCCGATGGCGCCCGTGAGGGCGGCGCCCGCCCGGAGAAGATTGCGGCGGGAGAGCGTGGGATCGTCTGCCATGAGCCTCTATCGCGTCGGTGCCGCATCGGTGCGGTGTCCGGGGAATCGGGCCGGGCACGGGCCGGTTCCGGATCCGCGGCGACCTGTCCGGCCGGGAGGTCGGGCGCGTGGCTCAGGCGCGTGGCGGCGGATCGGGCGCCTCGACCTCGCCGCGGCGCTGGAGCTGGAGGGCGACGAACCAGCAGAGCGCGGCCCAGGCGGCGCCGACGCACCAGCCCGCCAGCACGTCGCTCGGCCAGTGCACCCCGAGATAGATCCGGCTGATCCCGACGAGCAGCGTCATGGCGACGCCGAGGAACAGCACCAGCGCCTTCACGCCCCGGTGCCGGTCGATCCGCGCGAGCAGGGTCGCGAGGGTCAGGTAGGCGATCGCCGACATCATGGCGTGGCCCGACGGGAAGCTCGCGGTGAACACCTCCATGCCGTGGGGCACGAGATCCGGCCGCGGCCGATGGTAGAACAGCTTCAGGACCGTCGAGACGATCTCGCCGCCGCCGACCGCTCCGACCACGAAGGCGCCGATGCGCAGCTTCCCCGAGAGCGCGAGGTAGGCCGCGACCGCGCCCGTGAGGAACACGATGGTGAAGACGCTGCCGAGTCCCGTGATGTCGCGCATCGTCTCCTCGAGCCAGCGCGGCCCGATCGGGTCGGAGAGGTCGGCGGGATTGCGCAGGGCGAGCAGGATCTTGCGGTCGAGGGCCGCGGTCGAGCCCTCGCCGACCTCGTCGGCGAGGTAGAAGAAGCCCCAGCCGAGGGTGCTCACGAGCAGGAGGGCCACCAGCGGACCGACCTCGTTGAGGCGCAGCCGCAGCCAGACCTGCATGGCACGTCCGGTCAGGGCGTTGCCGCGCAGGCGCTCGGGCAGGCGTTCTGGGAGGCGTTCGGCGGGGTTCACGCGTTCTCTCCGAAGGGCAGGCGGGCGACCGGCTCCCAGGGGCCGCCGAGATAGCGCCAGAGCAGGGTGGCGGGCGCGGTGAAGTGGAACGGCGCGAAATCCTGCTGCAGCGCGGCGTGGAGCGCCCGGGCCGTCTCGGGGGACACCTTGTTCTGAACGGTGACGTGCGGTCGCCAGCCCTGGCGGTCCTGCGCCGTCAGGTGGGCGTCGAAGGCGCCGGCCAGCCGGGCCCGGAACCCGGACAGCGCCTCGGACTGGAGCACGTAGGCCACCCCGCGCCCGGTGAAGCGCAGGCCCGTCACCGCGACCTCGGGCGGGGCGAGCGTGCGGGCGAGGCTCGCCACCGTCTCGATCACGCCCCGCTCCCGGTCGCCCGGCAGGTGGTGGAACAGGGTGGCGTGGGCGGGGATGTGGTTGAGCGCCTCCGGGAAGTGGCGGCGGCGCAGGCCGTCGAAGCGCCCGAAGGTGGCGTCGTCGAAGGCGAGGGTGAGGATGAGGGGGGCATCGGACATCTCAGGGCGAGATGGCGCGGACCCGCATCAGGTCCAGTACAGGATGCGCGCGGCCGGCAGGTCGCGGGCGAGGAGGCCGGTCAGCGTCGCCCGCATCTCGGCCATCAGGTCCCTGGGAAAGACGTACTTGACCGAGCCGAACTTGGTGAGCTTGCGCGTGCGCTCCGCCTCGTCGAGGGGCAGGTCCGAGCCCGGATACCAGCCCTGCAGCACCGCCTTGGACCCGGGCGTGAAGCGGTGGGTGATGAGTTCCGCCGTGAGATCGAGATCGGGCACGCCGGCGAGCGCCTCGGCCGCGTCGCGGACCAGGGCCGAGTAGGCTTCGGCCCAGTCCGGCACCGGCAGGATCGGCGCGATGGTGAGCCCGACCGGATAGCCGGCGCGCGCGACCGCGCCCATCGCGGCGAGTCGCCGGGCGAGCGGAGCCGTCCCGCCCTCGTAGCGCGCGGCCGGCGCGGCGTTCACCGAGAAGCGGATGCGCGTGCGCCGGTTGTGCGGCAGATCGAGCAGGGGCTCGACCGCCGCGAACTTCGTGGTGAAGCGCAGCTGAACCGGCGCCGCCCAGGCTCCGAAATGCCGGATCGCCGCCGAGAGCGAGCCGGTCAGGTGCTCGATCCCGAGGGGATCGGTGTAGCAGGAGGCCTCGAAGGTGGTGCCCTCATGTGCGCGGGCCTCCTGCGCCGAGGTGACGCCGCCGCGGCCTGCGTAATCCGCGAGGTTGGCCAGGATGGCGTCGAGATTGGCGTAGGCGCGGGTCACCGGCGGCCCGGAGAGCGAGCCCGCGAGGTAGCAGTACTGGCAATGGGCCGGGCAGCCCTCGGCGAGATCGAAGCGCCAATCCGCCGAGGGCGGGATCGGCTGGAGCCGCAGCTTCGTCGGCGGCGCAACGACGAGGGCGAGGGTCGCCTTCGCCTCGGCGTAGGCCCGGCGCGGATTCTCCTGCGCGAGCCCCGTGAGGCGGTTGGCGCGCAGGCGCTCCACCGGCAGCCCCAGGGCCTCCGCCCGCGCCGCCATGGCGCGGCCGTGCGCGTGGTCGAGAGCCGCCGGCGTCACCAGCACCCGGCGCGGGCGCCAGAGCCTGTCCGGCTGGGGGTCGGCGCCCCGTGATCGGGCGGGCGGGGCCGCGAGGTCGAGTTCCATCGGGAGGGAACACCGGGTCCCGAGGCCAAGCTCCACTCTATCGCGGCTGCCGGGCCGCGGCTAAAGCACCCGCATGCTCCGAAGACGATGGGATACCGTCCATGTCGGCCGCGACGGCTGGCTGTTCCTCACGGGCGGCAGCAACCGCGTCATGGACCAGTATCGCGGCGGCCCGCGGCGATGGTGGCACCTGCGCGCCTGGGCCCGGCTGATCGAGGCGCGCGCCGCCCGCGCCCGCGGCCTCGGCATCCGCTGCCTGCATGTGATCGTGCCCGAGAAGCTCTCCGTCTACGAGAACCTGACCCGCGACCTGCCCTATGACCCCGGACGGGCCTCGACGCGCCGGCTCGCCCGGCGGCTCGCGGGTTCGGCCGCCTATCTCGACCTGCTGGCGCCCTTCCGCGCCGCCCGCGACGGGCCGGTGCCGCTCTACCTGCGCACCGACACCCACTGGACGATCGAGGGCTGCCTGCTCGCCTACCGGGAGATCATGCGGGCGCTCGCCGCGGTGCCGCCCGCCGACATCGCGGACCGGCCGGACTACACCGAGGAGCGCGTGCTCGATCTCGGCGAGAAGCTGCCCGGGCGCCCGACCGAGCGGCTGCGGCGCCCGCAGATCCTGCGCGACGCGGCGCGGGTCGAGACCGGGCCGCTGCTCGCCGCCTACGAGGCCGAGGGGCGGGCCGAGGACCTGCATGTCGGCGCCCACGCGGTCTACCGGAACCCGAAGGCCGCCGACCCGCGCCGGGTCGTGTTGTTCGGCGATTCCTACGCGCATTTCGCCCCGATCCTGCTCACCGGCTTTCTCGCGGAGAGCTTCGCGGAGGTGCACTTCGTCTGGTCGGCGAGCCTGGATTGGCGCTACATCGAGGCGGTGCGGCCCGACATCCTGCTGTTCGAACTGGCTGAACGCTTCCTCGCCCGCCTGCCCACCGACGATTTCGACGTCCGGGCCGGCCGGAGGGCCGGCGGCCCGCCCGCCCCCGGGATCAGTTGACGAAGGTCGTCAGGTCGCCGCTGTCGAGGCTCGCCGTCTGGGCCTTCAGGAACGGCTCCGGCGCGCCCGCGATGCCGAGCATCAGGATCAGGAACAGCAGGAGGCAGCCCAGGGTCGCCGTCATCACGTCGGCATAGCGCCGCAGCTGGTGGATCACGAGGCAGCCCAGGGTGAACAGGGTGGCCTCCGCGAGGGGAAGGGTCATCGCGAACGACATCGGCGGCTCCGCAAGGCAGTCCCGGCACACTGTTGTGCGCCGCACAAAACAGATCGGTTGCACTGCAAAATGCAGAAGCCGGGTTCGCTCGGCAAGCATCCGCAGTGGAGTGTCCGCCATGCTCGCAGTGCAGATCGTGCCCCGTTCGGGGCCGCGCCCGGATCCCCCTCGCCCCCGTGGCGCGGAGCCGGACGAGCAGGACACCATCGGGCGGCACGATGCCGGCCGTCAGCCGATCACCGCGCCGACCGGCCTCGTGCCGGCCGGGATCCACCCTCGCCGTCGCGGCCGCGCACGCCCGGATCCTGCAGTCCGGGCCCCGGCGCGGACGGTTACACGGCTCGCCGTGCACGGGTCGGCGCATGCGTCCGAAAGCGCGCCCGGAAAACGCGGTCGAAGGGCCGGCCGCTCTCGACGCGGGCCCGCGCCTCGCTAGATCACCGCTCCACGAGGAACACCGAGAACGACGCCACGATGAACGCCGGAACCACACGCCCGCCGTCCCGGATATCCGCCCGGACGCGAATCGCCCTCGGCCTCCTGGCGCTGCCCGTCTGGTTCTGCGGCGCCGCCGCGGCGCAGACGGCTCTGAAGCTCGAGGGCACCTGCGAGAAGCTCGTCATCGCGGGCCAGGACCTCAGCGGCTCCTGCACGGGCACGCTGACGAACGCGGTGGCGCGCAACCGCACGAGCTTCGACTTCGCGTCGCGGGACGGTCAGACCCTGAGCTTCAGCGGCAACGGCGCCCAGCAGGAGCGCACGGAGGAGACCGATCCGCTCCAGCCGATCAACCTCGTGATCCCGGGCCGGTCCGGCGCCTCGGGCGTGGCGCAGACGCCCACCATGGCGGTCGGCGCCTGCACCTTCTCGACGCCCGCCCCGGGCAAGACCGCGATCACCTGCGAGGCGCGCGCGCCCGGCCAGGACGCCCTGTACGCCGGCACCTTCGTGACGAGCACCCGCCCGGCGGCCGGCGCGGAGCCGCAGCGGTAGCCGGAAACGGCCGAGCTTCGCGCCGCGCACTGGTCAGACGGCGCCCTGCGTCCCATCTAGCGTGATGCGTCGCGTCGCGCGGCGCACGAGACCGACGCGCCGGCGCGACCGTCGAGCAGGTGGCCGGCACGATGCCGTGAGCCCTGACCGCGCGCAGGAAGAGATCCGAGGCCCGACCCGATGCTGAACGATTCCCTCGCCGGCGATGCGCCCAAGCCCGGCGCGGCCGACCTCGTCAAGGACACCACGACCGCGAGCTTCCGCCAGGACGTGATCGCCGAATCGATGCAGCGCCCGGTGCTGGTCGATTTCTGGGCGCCGTGGTGCGGCCCGTGCAAGCAACTCACGCCGGTGCTGGAGAAGGCCGTCACCGCGGCCGGCGGCGCAGTCGTGCTCGTGAAGATGAACATCGACGAGCATCCCTCGATCGCCGGGCAGCTCGGCATCCAGTCGATCCCCGCCGTCATCGCGTTCCATCGCGGCCAGCCCGTGGACGGGTTCATGGGCGCCGTGCCCGAGAGCCAGGTGAAGAGCTTCATCGAGCGGCTCGCCGGGCCCGCCGGCCCGAGCCCGATCGAGGCGGCCCTCGCCGAGGCGGCGCAACTGGTGGAGGACGGCGACCTCGCCAGCGCCTCCGAGCTCTACGCCGCGGTGCTGGAGCAGGAGCCCGACAACCTCGCGGCGATCGCGGGCCTCGCCAAGCTCCAGCTCGACGCGGGCGAGGTCGAGAACGCCCGCCAGGTCCTGGCGATGGTGCCGGAGGAGAAGGCGAACGACCCCGCCCTCGCCGGCATCCGCGCCGCCCTGGAACTCGCCGATCAGGCGGCGGCACTCGGCGACCTCGCGGGGCTCCAGGCCCGGGTCGAGGCCGACCCCGACGACCATCAGGCCCGGTTCGACCTCGCGCTCGGCCTCGCCGCGCGCGGCGAGCGGTCCAGCGCCGTCGACCACCTGATCGAGATCCGCCGCCGCGACAGCGCCTGGAACGAGGACGGCGCCCGCAAGCAGCTGCTCCAGTTCTTCGAGGCCTGGGGCGTCATGGATCCGGACACGATCCGGGGCCGCCGCAAGCTCTCGACGCTGCTTTTCGCCTGAGGGGCAGCCTCACACACGCGTCCAACCACCGGAGGGAGGCGCCATGAGCACGCATGCGGGCTACAAGAGCCCGGCCGATTGCCCGGCCGTGATCCCGGTCTTCCCCCTGCCCGGCGCCCTGCTGCTGCCGCGGGGGCAGATGCCGCTCAACATCTTCGAGCCGCGCTATCTCGCGATGGTGGACGACGCGCTGCGCACCGAGCGGGTGATCGGCATGATCCAGCCGGACCCCGAGAGCGGTGCGGCCGGCAGCGTGCCGAAGCTCTACCGGGTCGGCTGCCTCGGGCGGCTGACGCAGTTCGCCGAGACCGGCGACGGGCGCTACCTGATCTCGCTCACCGGGATCAGCCGCTTCCGGATCACGAGCGAGCTCGCCACAGCGAGCGCCTACCGGCGCTGCCAAGTCAGCTACGACGACTTCGCGGTGGATTTCGCCGCCCGGGCGGGCGAGGAGCAGGTCGACCGCGAGGGCGTGCTGAAGGCGCTGCGCGACTTCGTGGAATCGAACGATCTCAAGGTCGATTGGGCGGGCATCGAGGAGGCGCCGAACGAGGCCCTCGTCAACGCCCTCTGCATGATGAGCCCCTTCGGCGTGCGCGAGAAGCAGGCTATGCTGGAGGCGGCCGACCTGAAGACGCGGGCCGAGATCCTGATCGCGGTCACGCAGATGGAGCTGGTGCGCGGATCCGGCCCCGAATCGACGCTGCAGTAACGCGAGAACCCGGAAGCGAGAGCATGGCCAACGACCTCACCGCCACCGTCGAGGCGACCCGCGTCGATCCGAAGCTTCTCGAGATCCTGGTCTGCCCGCTGACCAAGCAGACCCTCGAGTACGACGCGGCCCGCCAGGAGCTGATCAGCCGCTCGGCCAAGCTCGCCTATCCGATCCGCGACGGGATCCCGATCATGCTGCCGGAAGAGGCGCGCCCGCTGACGGACTAGCCTCGTCCGCCGCCGCCCCGGAATATTGCGCCAAGCCGTTCCCGAACGACCAGTTCTCCGCCTTCACCTCCACGAGGTTGACGAAGACGTCCTCCGGCCGGAGCCCCGGATCGGCCGCGAGGTTGCGCGCGATCGCCCGGTAGAGCGCGCGCTTCTGGGCTGTGCCGCGGGTGTCGTTGCAGGTGATCTGCACGATCACGAGGTCGTCGCTGCGCGCGATCCCGAGGTAGCTGCGCCCGTAGGCGAAATCCTCCGGCGCGTGCGCATCCACGACCATGAACAGGTCGTCCTCGGGCACGCCGAAAGTCTCGCGCAGGGCGTCGTAGATCCCGCGCATCAGCGCGGCGCGGTAGGCGGGCGGCTTGCCCGCACGCAACGAGATCCGGGTCAGGGGCATCGGTCGGTCTCCTATCGTGACGGATCGGGATCATCCCCTCGGGACGGTGGATCCGGGCTTCGCGCAAGCGCCGCGGGACGGCGCGCTCCGGTCCCTCGCGCTCCGGTCCCTCGCCCTCATCGAGCGAAGAACCGGTTCAGCGGGGGATCTGCGCCCAGCCGGGCGCGGCGAGGTGAAGGACGGTCTCGCAGCCCTCGCGCGGAACCGTCGAGAGGGTGAAGCGGGTGAGGCGCCAGAGGTCGGGGTCGAGGCCGCTGACGGCTGCGGCCGCCCCCTCCGCCACGGCGATCCGGCAGCGCGCGCCCTCGGCTTCGGCCAGGGCGGCGAGGTCGGCGTCCTCCGGGATCGCGACAGACTCGCAGGCCAGGGAGAGGGATGCCGCGGCCAGGCCGACCGCGACGCCGAGGGGCAGCAGCGCCGAGACCCGCGGCCTGCCGAAGGCCTGCTCCACCGCGCGGAAGCGTCCGTCCGTGAGGAAGGCCGTCGCCGCCCCGGCATCCTGCCAGAGATAGGTCGAGGAATAGCCGTTCCGGTCCCCGCCGTTTCGGCCGCCCTCGGTGATCGCGAACGCCTTGAAGCCGAGCCCCGGCACCCCATCCCAATCCGGGGCGCGGGCGGCGACCCGCGCCCGGATGCGCCCCATGTCGTAATCGGCGGGCAGGCGATGTCGGTAGCGCAGGATCAGCATGGCCGCCTCCGGAAGCGAATGGGCCACGCGGTCTTGCCAAACCCGGACGATTACGAAAACATATCGATACTTATATCTCCGATGAGATTTCGTTATGATGGACCCGTCCCGGATCCTCGATCCGGACGCCGTGCAGGCCTTCGTGCTGGTGGCCGATCTCGGCAGCTTCACGCGGGCGGCGGCGGCCCTCGACACCTCGCAGGCGGCGATCAGCCTCAAGCTGAAACGGCTCGAGGACCGGCTCGGGCACCGCCTGCTCGACCGGACGCCGCGCCATGTGCGCCTGACGGCTCGGGGCGAGGCCTTCCTGCCCGCGGCCCGCGACCTGTTGCGGGCGCAGGAGCGCGCCTGGATGCAGGTCGAGGCCGCGCCGGTGCGCCGCCTCGTCCTCGGCATCAGCGACCACGTGGCCGGCCCCGACCTTCCGGTCCTGATCGGCCGGCTCGCGGAGCAGGATCCGGCCCTGGTGATCGAGCTGCGGATCGGCCGCTCGTTCGACCTCGTCGAGGCCTATGACCGCGGTGCCATCGATGCCGTGATCGTGCGCCGCGAGGGCGGGCGCGACGACGGCCGGCTGCTCGCGCGCGAGGCACTGGTCTGGGTCGCCGCCCCGGGCTTCCGCCACCGCCCGGGCGAGCCGCTGCGGATCGCGACGCTGGCCGCGCCCTGCGGGGTGCGGGGCGCGGCGGTGCAGGCCCTCGATGCCGTGGGTCTGCCCTGGACCGAGGTCTTCGTCGGCGGCGGCGTGCTGGCGGTGGGGGCCGCCGTGAGCGCGGGGCTCGGCGTCGCCGCGCTCGCCAGGCGGATCGCTCCGGCCGGGACGGTCGAGATCGGGGCGGCCCTGGGTCTGCCGCCCCTGCCGGCGGTGGAGATCGTCCTGTATGCCCGGGCGCGGGATGCCGGCATCGAGCGGGTTCTGCGGCTGATCGGCGCCGGTTTCAGGGCCTCAAGCGTAGCTTGAACGGGATCGGAACAAGTTCAGTCCTCGTACAGGTTCGCTCTGGTATCGATCCTGCACCACGCTTCGCGGATTGAATGTCGCTACGGATACGCTTCAGTCATGGCAAAGCTTGTGCGAAGCCATGATAGATCGGTCATATTCTCGCCGCTTCGCAAGTTTAATTCCTCTCGTCTCACCCGTTGCCGGGCCCGAGGGGGCCTGCCCTATCAGCGCGCCGCGCCTTTCGCGTCGGCCGTCCCGAATTGTTGTGCCCGAGGGGGATCGATGTCGAAGGTGTTGTCCGCGCTCTCCACCCATTGCGCCGTCCTGGCGGTCTCGGCGCTCTCGGCGCTGCCGCTCTCCGTCGTTCCGGCGCGGGCGGGCGACTTCAACGGCACCTGGGCGGTCGAGCTCGTGACGGAGAGCGGGCTCTGCGACAGCCGCTACACCTACGCGGTCTCGATCCAGGAGGGGCAGGTGCGCCTCGCCTCCGCGGCCGAGGCGGGCACGCGCATGAGCGGGCGCGTCGGTTCCGACGGCGCAGTCGGTCTGCAGGTCTCGAACAGCGGCACCAGCGGAGCGGCCTCGGGCCGGCTCCAGGCCCAGACCGGCTCGGGGACCTGGAAGGTCTCGGCCCTGTGCTCGGGGCGCTGGACCGCACGGCGCACGAACACCCGCACCGCGCAGGCCGAGTAAGGCCGGGGCGTCGCCGCCTCAGCGCTTCCAGACGCCGAGCCGCTCGCTGCGGGCATGGTCCTCGGCGGCCACGAGCTCGGGCGTCGCCTCCGGCGAGGCGCGCCCGCCGCCGTTGAACAGCACCACCTCGGACAGGTCCCGCCCCTCGATCTGGCAGGTCTGGTTGTCGCTGCCCGCCACCGGCTGGCAGGTCACCGGGCGATTGTTGATGTAGCGCGCGAGCTCGTCCGCCTGCCCCCCGCGCACCCACTCGACCCCGAACAGGCGGATGAGCTTGCCGTTGATCCGCAGGGTCGCGGTATCGATCACCTGCGCCTGACCCGTGACCGCGTTGGCCGCGGGACGCGGAGCCTCCGGCTCGGGCGGCCCCTCGGTCTCGGGGGGCGGCGTCTCGGCCGGGGCGGCCGGCGTTTCGGCGGGCGGGGCGGTTTCGCGGGTCGCGACGGCGTCGGGCTCCGTCCCGGATCGCTTGGAGCCGGCGATGATGCCGGCCGCGACGACCATCGCCAGCACGGCGCCCGCTCCGCCCGCGACCCAGCGCCGATGGCGCTGGTCGCTCAGGCCCGCCTCGCGCCAGTCGCGCAGGACCGTGCCGACGCGGTGCAGCGCCTCCGTCGCGGCCGCGCCCGCGCGGCCCTGCGGGGCGCCGGCCTGGCTCGTCGCGGCCTCTCCGGTCGAGGCCGATTCCGGCCGGGCCGAGCCGTCCGGTCCCGCCCCGCGTGCCGCCAGCCGCGCCCGGAGGCCCGCGACGGCCGCCCCCGCCGACCGGGCGAAGGCCCGGCCCTGGACGGAGGAGCGCTCGGCGAGCGCGCGCGCCCGCTCCGACTGGAGGTCGACGAAGCGCGCCGTCGCCGCGCGCATCTCCGAGGCGCTGGCCGACAGGGTGGAATCCCGCGCGGGCTCGACGGGCTCCAGCTCGGGGTCCGGTGGCCGGAACAGGTCAGGATGGCGCCGGACGATCTCGTCGACGTGCTGGGCGAGGGTCAGCTCGCGGGGCGCCCCATGCCGGTCGACGATGCGGTAGCCCGGGCCCTCCGCGCTGGGCTCGACGGCGGCGGCGGCGATCAGCTCGAGCGTCCGCAGGGCGACGGGGTGCGGCCGGCGGCGCGCGATCTCGTCGCGGATGAGCGCGTGCAGCCCCGCCCGCTCCGGCCCCTCCAGCAGGGGCCGCGCAGGCGCGCCGCTCTCACCGTCCCGAATCTCTGTCGCCGCTGAACTCGCCATGTGCCCGATCTGGAGCATCGTCCCGAGAGAGGATCCCGGCTCTTGGAAGGAGGACGACGCACGAAGGAATGCCTGGGGGACCGTCCGGGATCCCTGTCCGGCCCGGTCCTCTAGGCTGCCTTGGCCCGCCTGTCACACCGGCGGATCCGGTTCACACCCCGCCCGGGGACGCGGACGGGGTGGCGAGACTGGCCCCGCGCGACAGGACGCGCCCCGATTCGGAGACGATGACCGGGCGCGGCCCGGCGAGGCTCACCTCCAGCACCACCTCGGCCACGCCCTGCGACACCGCACCCCGCCCGGGATTCGCGGCCCGGAACGCCACCTGCGCATGCACCGTGCAGGTGGCGAGCGCGCCGTTGCAGAGGGTCCGCATGCCGCGCGGTGCGTAGCGGCGCTCCGGCCAGCGCTGGGCGAAGCGCCGCTTCTCCGCGAGCAGGTCGGCCAAGCTCATGGTGCGCCCGTAGAAGCGGATCTGGTCCCGGTAGAAGCGCGGCGCGGCGCTGACCATGCCGCCGCCCGGTCCCGAGATCGCGTCGAAATAATCCGCCGCCAGGCCCTGCGCCGTGCCGGCCCAGTCGCCCGAGCGAGCGGGCGCCGCCGCATGGGTCGCGGGCGGAAGGGCGGCCGGGGCCAGGGGCGGCGTCTCGGCGAGGCGGTGGGCCGCGCGGCGGTGCCGTGCGGCCCGCCGCCCGCGCGCGCCCTCCGGCTGCGTCTCCGCCTCGGCGGCGCGGGTCTCGACGGGCGGGGCGGCGGCCTCGGACGCTCCGGGCGCCCGGCCGCGCGGGGCGTCGGAGGCCTGCGAGCCGGAACCGGCCGGCGCGGCGGGGCCCGGCCCGGTCGCGTCGGGGGCGGCCTTGGCCGGCGCCGCGGCCTTCGGGGCTGCGCCCGCGGGCGGCGTGCTCGCCCGCGCGGGCGGATCGACCCAGGATTGCGCCAGCGCCGAGCCGGCGGGCAGCGCGACGGCGAGGACGAGGCTCAGGGCGGTGAGGGAGCGGAATGGAGGCATGGGGCACCGGATCGCGGCGGCGAGCAGGAATGGGCCGGGCCGGCGCCATGGGGTCGACGCCATCGGGAAACGCGGGCGGGTGGGTGCAAGGTTCCGGCCGGAGACCGGCCTCTGCGTAACAGAAACCCGGAACCGACGGCCGCCGGCCCCGCCCGCCCGGCCCGTCATCCCCGCAGCACCGACAATCCACAGCCGGGGCCGCAGGCCCTGCCGCTCGGTTTGTCTCCGGATTGAATTCACCGGCCCGGGGTTGCGCTCGCGCCGCGAACGCCCAAGTTTCCCCTCAACCCGGGTCCGGGCCCCTCTGACGGTCGAGGCGTCGACCGTGATGTCGGACCGCTTCCCTGCTTTGCGCTGACGCGGCGCGAACGCACCGGAGTGCCCGTCCGTGATCACTTTCCCGCTTCCGTTCGGCTGCGTCCGATCGGACCTCACGCCATGAGCGCCGCTCAGGCGCGCCGCGCCCTCCTCATCTGCAACGCCAAGGCCCGCAACGGCGGCGCCTCCCTCGACGCGGTCCGCGAGGCCCTGCGCGCGGGCGGCATCGAGCCGGTGGAGCCGCGGGACGGCGACTGCGCCGCGCACATCAAGGCCCATGCGGGCTCGGTCGACCTGGTGATCCTGGGCGGCGGCGACGGCACCATGAACGCGGCGGCCGAGGCGCTGGTCGAGACCAAGCTTCCCCTCGGGATCCTGCCCCTCGGCACCGCCAACGATCTCGCCCGCTCCCTCGGCCTGCCGACGGACCCGATCGAGGCGGCCCGGCTGATCACCACGGCCGAGGCGCGCCCGGTCGATCTCGGCTGGGTCAACGGGCACTACTATTTCAACGTGGCGAGCATCGGCTTCTCGGCGGAACTCGCGGGCGAGCTCACCGCCGAATCGAAGAAGAAGTGGGGCACGCTGGGCTACGCCGTCGCCGCGGTGCGGGTGCTGCGCCGGGTGCGGCCCTTCACCGTGACGATCGAGCATGACGGGAAGACCGAGCGCATCACCACCATCCAGGCCTCGGTCGGCAACGGCCGCCATTACGGCGGCGGCATGACGGTCGAGGAGGGAGCGGCCGTCGATGACGGCAACCTCGATTTCTACAGCCTGGAGGTCGCCCATTGGTGGCGGCTCATCGCCCTGCTGCCGGCCCTGCGCAAGGGCACGCACGGGCGGGCGCAGGACGTGCGGGCCTTCAAGACCACCGAGATCCGGATCAGCACGCGCCGGCCGCGGCCGGTCAACACCGACGGCGAGCTGACGACCCACACCCCGGCCCACTTCAAGGTGGTGCCCAAGGTCATCCGCATCTTCGCCCCGGCCCCCGAGGAGCGCCCCGGCGCCCAGGACAGCCTCCTCCCGCTCTGACCCGACGCGGCCATCCCCGGGGCGGCCTCGTCGCGCCCGGAGATCGCCACCGCTCCGCCGCCTCACCCCGGCACCGCCCTCCCGAGACGCCGAGACGACACATCCATGCTCGACACCCTGATGCAGCTCGCAGCCGACCCGGCCGTCTGGGCCGCGCTCGCCACCCTCATCGTGATGGAGGTGGTGCTCGGCATCGACAACCTGATCTTCATCTCGATCCTGACGAACAAGCTGCCGCCCGAGCACCAGACCAAGGCGCGGCGCATCGGCATCGGCCTCGCCCTCGGCCTGCGCCTCGCCCTGCTCGGCACCGTCGCCTTCATCGTGCACCTGACCGAGCCGGTCTTCAGCGTGTTCGGCAAGGGCTTCTCCTGGCGCGACGTGATCCTCGTCGCGGGCGGCCTGTTCCTGCTCTGGAAGGCCACCAAGGAGATTCACGAGACCGTCGATCCGAGCCCCGAGACGAAGGAATCGGGGGCCTCGATCGGCTTCGCGGCGGCGATCGGGCAGATCCTGCTGCTCGACCTCGTCTTCTCGATCGACTCGATCATCACGGCGGTGGGCATGACCGAGCACGTGCCGGTGATGATGATCGCCGTCATCGTCGCCGTGACCGTGATGCTGGTGGCCGCCGAGCCGCTCTCGCGCTTCATCGCCCACAACCCCACGGTGGTGATGCTGGCGCTGGGCTTCCTCATCATGATCGGCATGGTGCTGATCGCCGAGGGCTTCGGGGCGCACGTGCCGAAGGGCTACATCTACACCGCGATGGCCTTCTCGGCGGGCGTCGAGGGCCTCAACATGCTGGCGCGCCGCCGCAAGCGCGCCCAGGCCGGCACATCTGCGCCGACGACCGCCCCGCTGCGGAGGCAGGACGGCCGGGGAGCCTGAACGGGCCGGGCATCCGCACCCGCCCGCGCCCCGGGAGCGCCGCGCGGCGCCTCTCGGGACGCGGAGTCAGTCGTCCGCGCCGTCGCGAGGCCGATGCGGGCGCTCTGTCCGCATCGGGACGCGCGACGGGCCGGCGGCTGGTCCGAAGGATAGGGTATCCGCTCGATGCGGCCGGCGACCGTGTCGCTTCAGCCCACCGGCGCTCGAGCGCGGCCCGGATCCGCCATCCCGACGAGATGATCCGGATCCGGCATGAGGCCGGAGCGGCCTGCGCAAAGCAAGGTCAGGCCCTACTGCACCTGCGCCGCGGCGTTGCCGATCCGGGCGTAGACGTCGTTCAATTTGGAACCGTAGAGGCGGATCGTCCCGGCCGCGACCGCAAAGATCAGCGCGCCGATCATCGCGTATTCCATCGCGGTGCTGCCGCGGATGTCGAGCGCGAAGCGCCGAAGCCACGGCTTCGAGGCTGTCTCGCCCTGCTGCGGTCCGCCGACACGCTTCGTCACGATGGACACCATCCGGGACCGTCCGCCCGCCGCATTCGAGCGGGCAGCGCAGCCTAGACCTCCGTCCGTTGCGGATCATTTAAGACGACGGCCGAAAGACGGGGGCGATACCGGATTCACCGAGACGTTCGGGGTCGCGGATCCAGGCTTCTTGCGACCACCCGGGGCATTCCTCTGTTCCGGCCCCCGCTTCGATCGAACGGAGGCCGTGCGACGACTGGGTTCAGCCGTGGCCGGCTTCCTTGCGCAGCGCATCGATGCGCTTCGAGGCCTCCGCCTTGTCGAGATCGGGATCGAAAGCCTCAGGCTCCTTGGTCTCCTCGGACAGGGTCTTCAGGTAGGAGGCCTGCGCACCCGTCATCGGCTCGCCGCCGGTGGTCCACTGGTCGGGATCCTTGATCTGGTTGGACACGTCCTTCGGATCCGTCTTCGGGTTCTCGGTGCTCGCCGGGGCATCCTTGGAGCTGGTCTTGGAGCTGGTCTTGGCTGCGCTCGTGGCCATCACGGAACCTTTCGTTCATGAAATGTTCCGTTCAACGCCCGGTCCGTGGGATCGTTCCCGCCGGCCTCCGGGCCGGCGGGAACGCCGAACGGGCCGCTTCAGGCGGCCGCGGCCCGGGGCTGCACCTCGGCGAGATAGTCGTCCATCAGCGTCTTCGTCACGGCGCCCGGGGTGAAGCGGTAGGGGCCGATCTCGGCGACCGGGGTCACCTCGGCGGCCGAGCCGGTGATGAAGCACTCGGAGAAGCCCGCCATCTCCTCGGGGAGGATCCGGCGCTCGATCACCTCGATGCCGCGGCGGCGGGCGAGGTCGATCACGGTCTGCCGGGTGATGCCGTCGAGGAAGCGGTCGGCCAGCGGGGTGTGGAGCGCCCCGTCCTTCAGGAAGAACACGTTGGCGCCGGTGCATTCGGCGACGTTGCCCTCGAAGTCGAGCATCAGGGCGTCGGCATAGCCCTTGTTCTCGGCCCGGTGCTTGGAGATCGTGCAGATCATGTAGAGGCCCGCCGCCTTCGAGGCGCAGGGCGCGGTGCGCGGGTCGGGCCGGCGATACTCCGCCATGTCGAGGCGGATGCCCTTCATCTTGGTGGCGGCGTCGAAGTAGCTCGGCCATTCCCAGGCGGCGATGGCGAGGTGGATGGTGTTGCCCTGGGCGGAGACGCCCATCATCTCCGAGCCGCGCCAGGCCACGGGCCGCAGGTAGGCGTCCTGCAGGCCGCTGGTCTTCAGCACGAGGGCCTTGGCCGCCTCGATCTCCTCGACCGTGTAGGGGATCTTGAAATCGAGGAGCTCGGCCGAGCGGTGCAGGCGCCGGCTGTGCTCCAGACTCTTGAAGATGCGCCCGCCATAGGCGCGCTCGCCCTCGAACACCGAGGATCCGTAGTGGAGGCCGTGGCTCAGCACGTGGATCTTCGCGTCCCGCCACGGCACCATGACGCCGTCGAACCAGATGGTGCCTTCGCGCTGGTCGAACGGGATGACGGACATCGATCGGCTCTTCCTGATGGCGGCGCGGTCTCGCGGGGCCGGGCTTCGGGGCTGTGGACGGAGGGGTGCGCGGGTCCGCCGGGCCCGTCAAGGGGCCGGGCCGTCCTGGCCAGCGGGGTTGACGGGTACCAACCGGGCTGAAATATGTCAACGAGACTGACTTATATCGGGGTCGACACCGACGTGACACGTGACGCGGCGCACAGGGCCTCGCGCGCGCCGCAGCCCGCCGAGGCGGGGGGCGCGGCCCGCAGCAGCGACGACCTGATCGAACTCCTGTTCTTCGCCTATCGCGACTTCGTCGGCGATCCCGACCGCATCCTGGCGGCCTACGGCTTCGGCCGGGCGCATCACCGGGTGCTGCACTTCGTCGACCGTTATCCGGGCCTGACCATCGCCGAGCTGCTCGACATCCTGCGCATCACGAAGCAGAGCCTCAACCGGGTGCTCAAGGACCTGATCGAGCAGGGCTACGTCGCCCAGCGCACCGGTACGACCGACCGGCGCCAGCGCCTGCTGTTCTGCACGGCGACGGGCGGGGAGCTTGCCGCGGAGCTGACGCGGGTGCAGACCCGACGCCTCGCCCGCGCGCTCGCCGCGCCGGGCGCCGACGCGCCGGAGACCTTCCTGCTCGCGATGATCGAACCCGAGGAGCGCGACGCGGTGAACCGCCTGATGGCACGCCGCGGCCGGGACACCGCCCCGGACGATCCGCCCCGCGCGGCCGGGACGGGCGACGGCCAGGAGGCCGCCTGATGGCGCTCCCGGCTCTCCCCGCCCAGGCCGGGGCCGCGCGCGCCGACCTGCCGGACACCGCGCCCCACATCCTCGTCGTCGACGACGACCGGCGCCTGCGCGAGCTGCTCTCCCGCTACCTCACGGAGCAGGGCTTCCGCATCACCAGCGCGGCGAGCGCCGCCGAGGCGCGGGCCAAGGCGCAGAGCCTCGTCTTCGACGCGATGGTGCTCGACGTGATGATGCCGGGCGAGACCGGCTTCGACTACGCCCGCAGCGTGCGCGAGACCTCGCGGGTCCCGATCCTGATGCTGACCGCCCGCTCCAACACCAACGACCGGGTGATGGGGCTGGAGATCGGCGCCGACGACTACCTGCCCAAGCCCTTCGAGCCGCGCGAGCTGACGCTGCGGCTGCTCAACATCATCAATCGCGGCGCCCCGTCCCGTCCGGCCTCCGAGCCGGAATCGGTGACCTTCGGACCCTTCGCCTTCCGGCTCGACCGGGGCGAGCTGCGCCGCGGCGACGAGCTGATCCGCATCACCGAGCGCGAGCGCGAGATTCTGACGATCCTGGCCGCCGCCAAGGGCGCCAACGTCGAGCGCGAGCAGCTCGCCGGCAGCGGCGGCGCCGCGGCCGAGCGCACGGTCGACGTCCAGATCAACCGCCTGCGCCGCAAGACCGAGGTCGATTCCGCCAACCCGACCTTCCTGCAGACGGTGCGCGGCGTGGGCTATCGTCTCGCGGTGGATTGAGCCCGCTCTGCCGGGGCCTTAGGACGGGCCTCGCGGCGCGAGGAGGCCGCGCAGGCGATGCAGGCGGCCGCTCCCCACCCCTACGACGCGGACTCGATCCGGCAGGCCCTGTCCGCCGCCCGGGAGCCCGAGGCGGACGCGGATGGCCGCGTCGGCCGCGCCGCGCTCTGGAACGCCCTCAGCGCGGGCGAACTCGCGCCCTGGCGCGGGCTCGACCTCACCCGCCGCCGGTTCCTCGAGCATTGTGCCGCCAACCTGAGCGAGAGCCGCTTCATCCTGTCCGTCGAGGGACGCGCGGTGCGGGTCCGGGAGAAGCCGCAGATCTATCCGCATCCCCATGCGGCGGATCTCGACAAACGCGCGGCGCTCTACGCGGACTTCCTCGCCACCGTCCTGCGGGAGCGCGACCTCGACCTCTCCTGCGTGCTGTTCCTCGACGCGCACGACATGATCGCGCCGCAAGCGGAGGTGCCGACCTTCAACTATCAGAAGCTCGCGGGCGCCAACACGATCTCGTTTCCCGACATCGAGTTCCTGGGAACCGGGTACTACCGGGATCCGGGCCTGATCGACCTCAAGCCCTACGCGCAGAAGCGCGCCACGGCGGCCTTCATCGGCTCCACCTCGGGCTTTCCCTACGTGCTGACGCGCGCGCATGTGGAGGCCGAGGCCTCGCCGCGCCTCCGGGCGGTGGCGTATTTCCGGGATCGGGACGAGGTCGATTTCCGCGTCACCAACATCGTCCAGACCGACGGACCGGAGACGGACGCGCTGATCCGCGCGCGCGACCTCATCTCGACGCCGCTGCCGTTCCAGAGCCTGTACGATCACCGCTTCATCATCTCGATGGACGGGAACGGGGCGACCTGCTCGCGGGTGGCGCTGGCGCTCGCGAGCCGGAGCGTGCTGCTGAAGTACCAGAGCGATCACGCGCTGTTCTACTTCCCGGCACTGAAGCCCTGGCTGCACTACATCCCGATCCGCCGCGACGACGACGTTCTGGCGATCGTGCGCTACGAGCGGGCCCATCCCGGGGCCTTCGCGCACGTGGCGGAGGCGGGCGCGCGGTTCTACCGGGCGACCTTGACTCGCGAGCGCCTGCTCGATTACGGCGCCGCCCTGCTCTCGGGCTACGCCGCGCTGTACGCGGCGCTGCCGGAGGGCTGATCGGAGCCCGGCGCGATCGGACCGGGCGCTGCACCGGCCAAGCTCGCGCGACGCCCGAACCCGCCATCCCGGACGGATCGGCCGGATCGGGTCTGCGGCGCGCTCACCAGACCAGCCGCTCGATCACCGCGTCGGGCTGCACCGCCTGGGCGGCGAGCCAGGCGGCGATCTCGCCGAGGCGGTGGTGCTCGGCCGTGACGCCCAGTTCCTCGGCATGGATGCCGCGGGCCACGAGCAGGTTCGGGATGCCGAAGCCCCGCGCGCCCGCGATGTCGGTGCGGATCGCGTCGCCGACCGCCAGGACCCGGGCGCGCTCCGGCGGCGCGCGCCCGTCGAGGGCGCCCGCGCGGGCGAGGGCCGCCTCGTAGACCGGCCGGTGCGGCTTGCCCGCGTAGACGACCGGGCCGCCCGCTTCCGCGTAGGCCTCGGCGAGGAGGCCCGCGCAGGGAATCAGCCGGCCGTCGAACTCGACCACGAGATCGGGATTGGCGCAGATCATCGGCACCTTGCGGGCGCCCAGCGTCGCCAGGGTGTCGCGGTAATCCGCCACGGTCTCCGAGCGGTCGTCGAACAGGCCGGTGCAGAGCACGAGATCGGCGGATTCGGGCCCCGCCGGGGCGAGGTCGAGCCCCCGGAAGATGCCGGCATCGCGCTCCGGCCCGAGATGGTACATGCGGATCCCGGGCGTCTGCGCGATCAGGTCGCGGGTCAGGTCGCCCGAGGTCACGATGGCGTCGTAGGCGTCGCGCGGCACCCCGAGCCGGTCGAGGATGCGCTGGACGCCCTCCCCCGGCCGGGGCGCGTTCGAGACCAGCACGACCCGGCGCGGTCGGTCCCCCGGCAGGGCGCGGAAGCGGATCAGCGCGTCGCCCGCGCCCGGATGCGCCCGGTTGCCGTCGTGCAGCACGCCCCAGACGTCGCACAGGATGAGGTCGTAGGCCTCCGCGATTCCGGCGAGGCCGGTGAGGGTCGGGATCGGGTGCGGGTCTGACATGCCGGGTCCTGCTGGGAGCGCGGGGCCGGGTTAGGCGGGCGGGGCGCGGAAGGCAACGCCCAGGGCCGGACAGGGCCTGGACGGCCCCGCCGGGGCCTCATCGGGCCCGGGCCTCAGCTCGCCCGGCGCAGGAAGGAGCGGAACGGCCGCTTCTGCGGCGGTTCCGGCTCGTCGCCGGCCGGCGCGACCGCCGGGGGATTGGCCAGCACGTCGGCGCGCACCGGGCGCGGCGCGGCGAACACCGTGCCCTGCGCCAGGGCGACGTCCAGATCGATCAGGTCGGGCACGTCGGCCTCGGCCTCGACCCCGCAGGCGACGAGCCGGATGCCCGCACGGGCGAGCGCCGTGACGAGATCCTCGACCGCGATGTCGGCGAGGTCCGGGGCCCCGCTCCGCAGCAGCAGCTCGGCCGGGACCTTGATCTGCCCGATGCCGCGGGCGGCGAGTGCGCCGGCGTCGAAGCGCAGGTCGCCCGGGCGGTCCAGGACGAACCCCACCTTGCCCCGCAGCGCGGCCAGCGCGGCGGCCTGCCCCGCATCGAGGGTGCGCCAGCTCGCCTGGGGCAGGGCGAGGATGAGCCGGCCCCCGAGCAGCGGCTCCTCCGAGACCAGGCGGCCGAGCCAGCGCAGGAAGCCCGGCTCGAACAGCGAGAGGGGCGAGAGGCCGTAGGTCACGCTGGCCTCGCTGCCCCGCCCGCCGAGATGGCGCACGATGGTCGCCACCCGCTGCAGCATCCGGCGGTCGAGCTCGGTGGTGCGGCCGTTGCGCTCGAGCGCCTGCAGGAAGGCGTCGGGGCCGAGCACCTGCGCC
Source organism: Methylobacterium sp. HJ2 (assembly GCF_056431005.1). Lineage (NCBI taxonomy): Bacteria > Pseudomonadati > Pseudomonadota > Alphaproteobacteria > Hyphomicrobiales > Methylobacteriaceae > Methylobacterium > Methylobacterium sp. HJ2. The sequence continues at coordinate 489,225 of NZ_JBWJYM010000002.1, forward strand.
CCGGTCCTCAGCCGCGCCAGCGCCTCGTAGGCGACCACCTTGCGCTGGGGCAGCGTGACGACCGGCTGGAGATGGACCTCGAGGCCCTCGCCCTCGAAGGCAGCGACCAGCACGTCCTCCGGCGGGGTCTCGGCGCGCGGGAGGATCGGCCGCGGCGGGATCGGCCGGGCCGCGGGAGCCGGGCGCGGCCGGCTGGCGGCCGGCCGCGGCGGCGCGGTCTCGGCCGGAGCCGGGCGCGGGGCGACCGCCGCCGGGGGCGGCGTCAGGGGCAGAGCGGAGACGGGCGGGGCGGAAACGGGCGGGGCGGAGACCGGCGGCGGGGCCGGGACAGGCCGCGCGGCGACGGCTTTCAGGCGGGCGATCTCGTCGTCCTGGGCGGTGACCACGGCGGTGAGGTCGCGCACGATCCCGCTGAGGAGGCCGATCTCGACGGTGAGCTCCTCGATGTCGTTCACGAGCCCGGCCCGGCCCGCGTCGGGCGGCGCGGCCTCGCGATCGCGGGCCTCGGCCTGCAGGAGGCGCTTCGAGAGGCCGTCGACCTCGCGCGAGAGCACGTCGCAGCGCGTCCTCAGGCCGGTGGCGCGCATATGGGCGGCCAGGCCCGCGATCGCGGCCAGCGCGGCGAGGAGGAGCGCCCCGACCGCCGGCAGGAAGACCGCGACCGGGCCGATCAGGACGGCCGCCAGCACCCCGAAGGCCAACAGGCTTGCATGCCGGCCGAGGAACCGGAACATCGCGCGGGGAACACCTTACAGGAGATACTTGGAACGACCGCGGACCGGTTGAACCGGACCGAAGCAACCCGAATGTTGTCGCCGAGCGCCGATGAACCGGCAAGATGGAGCGGCGACCGCCCACCGGTTTTCGGCGCAGTGTGACATTGCGGGGCGGCGTTGCGCGTCGCACGCGGCGCCTTGTCGGGGCCGGTGTCGGTTCCGACATCCAGGCCTCGCTTCTCGCACCCGCCGGAGACGGTCGCATGACACCCCACACGGAGATCCCATCGGACGAGGCCATCGAGCTGATGATGCGCGTCGAGGGCATGACCTGCGACGGTTGCGCCGAAGCGGTGCGGCGGACGGTGCGCCGCCTCGACCCGGAGGCCCGCATCGAGGTCGACCGCCCGAACGGCCGCGTCTCCATCCGCACCCGGGCCCAGAGCCTCGCCATCGCCGACGCCCTCGGCAAGGCGGGCTACACCGCCACCGCCATGACGGGCTGATCGCGCGGGGGGCGTGACGGGCCGCGTCGCCGAAGGGAGCCGGCCCGCGGCGAGGCCGGGCGCCCGGAACGGGCGTGTCGGCCCGGCCCTTGCTAGGCTTGTGGCCGGTCTTTTACCGGAGAAGCAATATGCACAGGGTCTTCGTCGGCGTCTTCCTGCTCGCGGCCATTCCGGCCGCGGCCTCGGCGCAGACCTACATCTCCCCCACCCCGACGGATGTTCCGAGCAGCGGGATCAGGGGATTGAGCAAGGCCGACCGCAAGGTGGCCTGCACCCAGGTCGCCGACAACCGGCACCTGACGGGATTGCAGCGCCAGCGCTACCGCGCGGCCTGCCGCGGGCGGGCCCTGCCCAAAGGTTGAACACGACCACGGGCTGAACCTGCCCAGGGCTTGATCTCGCCCGCGGGCTGATCCGCCCGATCCTCGCGGGACCGGCTCCCGATCCCGCGGGACGTCCCGAGAGCCGGATCCGGCTCTCGGTCTGGGGCACCTTCTTTCGACGAAGCGGCCCCCCTGCGCCGGAGCGGGCTCTAGGCCAGCGGGCCGGGAATCGCCGCCTCGGCCTTACTCAGCAGCCGCGCCTCGTGGCGGCGCACGAACAGCCACAGGGCCAGCCCGCCGAACACCACCACGGCGAGGAGCGCGAGGCCCACCGGGCCGGCGATGCGCTCGATCGAGCGGCCGCAATAATACGAGCCGAGGCCCATGCCGGTCGCCCAGGCGAGGCCGCCGAGCCCGTTGAACAGCATGAAGCGTCGGGCATCGAGCCTGTTCACGCCGGCGAGCAGGGCCGCGTAGGCCCGCAGCATCGCGGTGAAGCGGCCGAAGAACACGATCTTGCCGCCGTGCTCGCGGAACAGGTACTGGCCGAGCTTGAGCCGCCCGTGGTCGAGGGCGATCACGTGGCCGTAGCGCAGCAGCAGCGGCATGCCCCAGCGCCGACCGACCCAGTAGCCGAGATTGTCGCCGATGATCGCCGCCGCCGCGGCTGCGGCGATGATGAGGACGATGTTCAGGTTGCCGGTGCTGCCGGCATAGACGGCCGAGGAGATCAGCACCGTCTCGCCCGGCATCGGCACGCCCGCGCTCTCGAGGGTGATGATCAGGAAGATCGCCAGGTAGCCGTAGCTGGCGATCAGGTCTGCGATCGGCAGATCATGGAGGAAGGACACGCGGATCGACCCATTGATGTTTCCGGTACGGCCCGCACGCAGCCTCGCGAACGTGGCCGGAGCGGGGCGAGGCCGGGACCGGAATCGGGCCGGCCGCGCCTTGCCGGAGCGCGGGCCGTGCGCGGCCCGGCCTCAGAGCACCTTCAGCAGGGCCTCGGCGCCGGAGGCCTCCGCCTTCGAGGGCGATTCCTCGACGTTGAGCACCCGCACCACGCCGTCCTCGACGAGCGCGGAGTAGCGCTTCGAGCGCATGCCGAGGCCGAAGCCCGTCCCGTCCATCTCCAGGCCGGTCGCCTTGGCGAAATCGGCGTTGCCGTCGGCCAGGAACTCGATGCCCTCGGCGCCGCTCGCCTTGGCCCAGGCGTCCAGCACGAAGACGTCGTTGACCGAGGTCACCGCGATGGCGTCGACGCCGCGGCCCAGGATCTCGTCGCGCTTGGCGACGAAGCCCGGCAGGTGGTTGCGGTGGCAGCTCGGCGTGAAGGCGCCCGGCACGCCGACGAGGACCACGCGACGGCCCTTGAAGACGTCGTCCGTGGTCTTGGCCATCGGGCCGTCCGGGCCGTTCACGCGGAACGTCGCCTGGGGCAGGTGGTCGCCGACCTGAATCATCCGCCGTCTCCGTCGTCTCGATGCCTTGCGCCAAGCTGTGCCTTGCGCCCGGCGCTCAACTAGCGTGGCGACCCGGACCTGTCGAGGCGAGGGCGCGCGCCCGCCGCAGCGGGGATGCAGTCCGTTCGCGCACGCCCGCCAGACGTTTTGTCCGCTGGACAAGCGATAGTCGGCGCGTAGCATGGGCCGATGCAGATGCCGCCGCCCGGTGATCCCTCGTTTCTCGATGGCCAGTTCCTGGTCGCCATGCCGGGCATGGGCGACGCGCGCTTCGCCCGCACGGTGATCTACGTCTGCGCCCACTCGGCGGACGGGGCGATGGGCATCATCGTGAACAAGCCGGTGGCCGATCTCTCGATGCCGGACCTGCTGCTGCAGCTCGACGTGGCGCAGGAGGCCGACGCCATCCGGCTGCGCGAGCGGGTCGGGCACATGCCGGTGCTGATGGGCGGTCCCGTCGAGGGGCGCCGCGGCTTCGTCCTGCACTCGGACGATTTCCACATCGCGCAATCGACGCTGATCATCGACGACGGCATCTGCCTCACCGCCACGGTGGAGATCCTGCGCGCCATCGCGAGCGGCGAGGGGCCGGCGAGCGCGGTGCTGGCGCTCGGCTATGCCGGCTGGCAGGCGGGGCAGCTCGAGAGCGAGATCATGGCCAACGGCTGGCTCAATTGCCCGGCCGACCCGTCCCTGATCTTCAACACCGATCTCGACGCGAAGTACGACCGGGCCCTGCGCGGCATCGGCATCGATCCGGCGATGCTCTCGGTCAGCGTCGGCCGGGCCTGATCCCTATTCGGGCAGCGGGGCCGCGGCGGCGTCGGGGTTCATCCCGTCCACCGGGGGCTTGCGCCGCGGCCGCGGGGTCGCCGCCGTGGTCGTGGGGGCCGCCGCCGTGTTGACGCCGAGGCGCGTGGCGAGCGCCAGCGCCCGGTTCTCGGTGACGCGCAGGTGGCAGAAGCCGTGCGCCCCCTCCCGCGCGTAGGTCCGGCACAGCTGCTCCCGGTCGGAGGAGAAGGCGGCCTGCTCGGTCACGATCGGGCGCACGTCCTCGCGCCGCGCCCGCTGGGTCAGCAGCTTGTAATTGTCGCGCACCGCCCGGTCGGCGACGCCGCGCGCGGTGTCGAACTCGGCCGAGCGCGGGATCAGCCCGGCGGCGGGCGGCCCCCACAGGCCGTTCGGCGTCGTGGCGCAATCGGCCGCCGTGAAGGTGCAGACCGGGTTCGGATTCAGCGGGGTGACGATGAGGCCGCCCTCGGTCACGTCGAGGCGCAGCGGGCACTCGCCGCCCGTCGCCTCGAACCGGGGCACCCCCTCAGGCCGGCTCTCCGTGAGGGTCACCGGGCCGCCCCCCGCGAGGGGCACCGTACAGGATTCCGTCGGCTGCGAGACCTTCGTGCCCGGCAGGACGATCCGCGCGGTCATCGCTCCGCCGGCGCGCTCGAGCTTCATCTTGCCCGCGAGCCCGTTGAGCTGGAGGTCCTGGCCCAGCACGCTGTCCTCGCCCGGGGCCTTGAGCACCACGGGCTTGGGCGGGGCCGCCGGGCGCGGCGCCTCGGCCGCCGGGGGCGTGCCGGCATCCGGCGGGAGCGGGTCGCCGGGCAGCGGCGCGGCGGGGGGCGGCGCGGTCGGCACGCCGCGGGGCGGCACCGGGGGCTTGGCCGCGCGGCCGATCCCGAACAGCTCCTCGAAGAAGTTCTGCGCCGCGGCCGGGCTTGGGACGGCGGCCGCGCCGCCGAGGCAGAGGAGCGGTATCAGGAGAGCGCGGGTCGGACGCATCGGGTCCTTCGGGCCGGAGGAGCGGGCCGTGCACCGGGTTCGGCGCGGTTCGGCAACGGACCGTTAACACGCCATCGATGGCGTGGGCGTGGCAACGCGGCAACAAAATCCCGGCCGGCTCTCGGGCCGTGACGGTCCGGTGTCGCAGATCCCCTCGTCCGGACAAGGGGATAGGGCGCCTGTCGCAGGACTTCGTCCCCGTGCGGCGGTTCGTCTTGCGAGGCCGCAACAGCCTTCTTATATCGGCCTCGACACGGGATTAAGCGCGGATCTTTCGCCGGCCCAGGCCCTTGATCCGCCCCCCCTCCCGTACGCACATCACCACACGTCGCACTCATCGCGTCGCCATGGGCCGAGCTGCTTCGGGGCTCGGCGGTCTGCTTGATCACGCAACAACAGAGGGATCCCACCATGGGTAAAGTCATCGGTATCGACTTGGGCACCACCAATTCCTGCGTGGCCGTCATGGAAGGCACGCAGCCCAAGGTCATCGAGAATTCGGAAGGCGCCCGCACCACCCCGTCCATCGTCGCCTTCACGGATGACGGGGAGCGCCTCGTCGGCCAGCCGGCCAAGCGGCAGGCCGTCACCAATCCCGAGCGCACCTTCTTCGCCATCAAGCGCCTGATCGGTCGCACCTACGACGACCCGATGACCCAGAAGGACAAGGGCCTCGTGCCCTACAAGATCGTCCGCGGCGACAACGGCGACGCCTGGGTCGAGGCCGACGGCAAGAAGTATTCGCCGTCCCAGATCTCCGCCTTCACCCTTCAGAAGATGAAGGAGACCGCCGAGTCGCATCTCGGCCAGCCGGTCACCCAGGCCGTCATCACGGTGCCCGCCTATTTCAACGACGCCCAGCGTCAGGCCACCAAGGATGCCGGCAAGATCGCGGGCCTCGAGGTGCTGCGCATCATCAACGAGCCGACGGCCGCCGCGCTCGCCTACGGCCTCGACAAGAAGAAGGCCGGCACGATCGCGGTCTACGACCTCGGCGGCGGCACCTTCGACGTCTCGATCCTGGAGATCGGTGACGGCGTGTTCGAGGTGAAGTCCACCAATGGCGACACCTTCCTGGGCGGTGAGGATTTCGACAACCGGGTGGTCGAGTACCTGACGGCCGAGTTCAAGCGCGAGCAGGGCATCGACCTGACCAAGGACAAGCTCGCGCTCCAGCGCCTCAAGGAGGCCGCCGAGAAGGCGAAGATCGAGCTGTCCTCGGCCACCCAGACCGAGATCAACCTGCCCTACATCACCGCGGACGCCACCGGGCCGAAGCACCTCGCGCTCAAGCTCAGCCGGGCCAAGTTCGAGTCGCTCGTCGACGACCTCGTGCAGCGCACCATCGAGCCCTGCCGCAAGGCGCTCAAGGATGCGGGCGTCTCGGCGGCCGAGATCGACGAGGTGGTGCTGGTCGGCGGCATGATCCGCATGCCGAAGATCCAGGAGGTGGTGAAGTCGTTCTTCGGGAAGGAGCCCCACAAGGGCGTCAACCCGGACGAGGTCGTGGCCATCGGCGCCGCCGTCCAGGCCGGCGTGCTCCAGGGCGACGTGAAGGACGTGCTGCTCCTCGACGTCACCCCCCTCTCGCTCGGCATCGAGACGCTGGGCGGCGTGTTCACCCGGCTCATCGACCGCAACACCACCATCCCGACGAAGAAGTCGCAGACCTTCTCGACGGCCGAGGACAACCAGAACGCGGTCACCATCCGGGTCTTCCAGGGTGAGCGCGAGATGGCGGCCGACAACAAGCTGCTCGGCCAGTTCGACCTCGTCGGCATCCCGCCGGCGCCCCGCGGCATGCCGCAGATCGAGGTGACCTTCGACATCGACGCCAACGGCATCGTCAACGTGACGGCCAAGGACAAGGCGACGAACAAAGAGCACCAGATCCGCATCCAGGCCTCGGGCGGCCTGTCCGACGCCGACATCGACCGGATGGTGAAGGACGCCGAGGCCAATGCCGAGGCGGACAAGAAGCGCCGCGAGCTCGTCGAGGTGAAGAACCAGGGCGAGAGCCTGATCCACGCCACCGAGAAGTCGGTGAAGGAGTACGGCGACAAGGTCTCGGAGGCCGACAAGGGCGGCATCGAGACCGCGATGACGGCGCTGCGCACCGCGCTCGAGGGCGACGACGTCGAGACCATCAAGGCCCGCACCACGGACCTGATGCAGGCCTCGATGAAGCTCGGCGAGGCGATGTACGCCGCGAGCCAGGCCGCGGGCCCGGACGCCGCCGCGGCGGGCGCCCAGGCGGGCGAGGAGAAGAAGGACGACGTCATCGACGCCGACTTCCAGGAGGTCGACGAGAAGGACCAGAAGAAGCGGGCCTGAGCGCCCGCCTCGGGTCCGGGGCAGCGTCCGACGATCAGAAAGAGGGGCCGGAGCGATCCGGCCCCTCTTTTTCGTGCGCGGCGCCTGCGCCCGTCCTCCGAACGATCGGCGCCCGCAGCCGTTGGTCCGTCATGCGACCCACACGGAGATCACGGATGCAGCTGAAGATCCTCGCCCTCGCGACCGCGCTCGGCCTCGGCGCCTCGGGGGCGGCCCTCGCCCAGACAGCGACCGGCGCCCCCGGGCGCGATCCGGCGGCCTCGCCCTCGGGCGGCCTCGACCGCGCGCCGGCCGCGGGCGCCACCACCGGCACGGTCAACACGCCCGGCCGCGAGGGCGGCATGGGCAACATGGGCGGCGGGAGCGGCCCGAGCGCCAACACGGGCGTCGGCCTCGGCAAGGGCGGCGCGAACCAGGGCCCGCGCCAGTAAGAGCGTCCTGCGCCAGTCAGGCATCTTGCGCGGGAGGCGGCCCCGGATCGAGATCGGGCCGCTCTCCCGCCGCTCGGCTCCGCGCCCGGAGAGCGGCCCGGTTCGCCCGACCGGGGCCCGGTTCAGCCGGGCTTGCGCCCGGTGCCGGCGGTCGGCGGCGTCTCGCTGCGGCCGCTCTCCGGCCAGAGCGCATCGAACAGGCTCTGCATCGCCCGGACGTTCTGCTCCTGCACCTCGGCGCCGGTGCGCATGAATTGCTGGAACATCTCCCGGCCGAGATCGGGCTGGGCCTCGGGCGGCGGGGCGGGCCGGGCGCTCCGCGCGGCCGGCCGCGGCGCGGCCTTCGCCGGTGCGGCCGGGGCCCGGCGCTCCGGCGCCTCGGCGGGCGGCAGGAAGGCCTTCATCATCTCCATCCAGGCCGCGTTGAGCGGAAAGGCGGAGGGGGCGGGCTGGGCCGGCTCGGGCGCGGCCTGCTGGTTCAGCAGCATGTGCACGATGCTGGCGACCACGGCACCCGCCATCATGGGCAGCATCTGCCGCAGCACCTGCGCGCCGACGCCGCTCGTGAGCGAGGCCTGCTGCACCACCGCCTGCATCAGCTGCGGCGAGCCGAACAGGTGAGCGAGGCCCATCGGATCGTTGGGTGCGGTGCGCTGAAGACCGATGGCGAAGGCCGGCATCAGCGCCTCGAGCGCCCGCCGCGTCTGCTCCGGGCTGATCCCGAACTGCTGGGCCATCCCCTGCATGGCCGCTCCGCCTTGCGCTTGGAGCATGTCGATCGGGTTGAACATGGCCTGGGGCCTCAGCTGCGGCGACGCGGATCCGGAGACCGGCCCGCGCGATGGGCAGCCCGCCCGCCGGGCAGGTCTGCACGAAGATGCAAGTCTGCCCTTTTGCAACGCAGAAGGCCAGAAGCCCGCGCCGGTCCGCACCGGTCCAATTGCGCTCGTCCCGCCAAACCCCGCACGGCGGCACGCTCGCCGGGTCCCGCCGGGCATCCGGGACGCGCCGGCCGGTCCTCGCCTCGGACGGGATCCGGGCGCTCCGTCCGGGATGGCGGATCGGGGGGCGGCGGGTCCGGGCTCCGGTTCGCTCGACCGGAAGCCCCGGTCAGACCAGGGCGCCGCTGCCCTGGCTGCCCAGCGGGATCGCCTCCGGCGCCACCGGCGCGATCGGCGCCGGCTCGGGCGGCGGAGCATCCCGCTCGCCCAGGATCGTCACCGTGCGCAGCGCCATCGCGAGGCCGAGGAGGCCGAACGCGACCGAGCCGACCCCCGCGCCCGCGATCGCCCCGCGCGGCCCGTACAGGGCCGCTCCGAGGAGCGCCGGCGGCATGGTGCCGAGCGTCGCCCGGCCCCAGTTGAGCAGGGTCGAGCGGAACGGGAAACCGAGGTTGTTGAAGGCCGCGTTGGCGAGGAAGAGCAGCCCGTTGAAGGCCCAGATCGCCCCGCTCGCGAGGCAGAAGAACCCGAACAGGTCGGCGGCGATTCCGCCGAGGCCGAACAGCCGCATCAGCGGCTCGCGCGCCAGCGCGAGGACGAGCCAGACCAGAGCCACGTAGGCGAGCGCCAGGGCCGCGCCGTCGCGCAGCACCGCGCGCATCCGGTCGGGCCGGCCGGCGCCCCAGTTCTGGCCGAGGATGGGCCCGATCGCGCCCGAGAGGGCGAACAGGCCGCCGAAGGCCACCGGCGTCAGCCGGTCGATCACCGCGTTGGCGGCGATCGCCTCCGCGCCGTAGCGGGCCAGGACATGGGCCAGGAAGGCGCTGGCCACGGAGGGCGCGAGGTTCGTCAGCACCGCCGGCCCCGCGATGCGCAGCATCACCGGCGCGTCGGCGATCACCGCGCCGAGCCGCGGCACGGCCAGCAGGCGCAGGCGCCGCACCCCGTGCCAGCCGATCGCCAGGAAGGTGGCGCGCGCCACGCAGGTGGTGATCGCCGCCCCGTCGACCCCGAGCCCGGCGCCGAAGATCAGCAGCGGATCGAGGAAGGCCGTGACGATGGCGCCGCCCAGCGTGACGTACATCGCCCGGCGCGCGTCACCCGCCGCGCGCAGGAGCCCGGAGAACAGCATGCCGGTGCCCATCAGCACGTTCGAGGGCAGGGCGATCCAGAGGAACCGCTCCGCGACGCGCAGGGGCTCGCCCGCGGCCCCGATCAGGCGCAGCAGCGGGTCGGCCGCCGGCAGCAGCAGGGCGACGATCAGGCCCGCGGCCAGCGCGCCCAGCACCGTCGCCGAGGTGGCGAGGCGGCGCGCGCCGGCCCCGTCCCCGGCCCCGAGCGCCCGGGAGACCAGGGCGCCCGCCGCGATCATCAGCCCGATATTGATCGCGATGCCGGCGAACTGGACGATGGTGGCGAACCCGACCGCCGCCGTCAGCGCCGGGTCGCCGAGCTTCGAGACGTAGAGCAGCGAGAGCAGGTCGACGACGAAGACCGCCATCAGGCCGACGGAGCCCGTCGCGCTCATCACCGCCACGTGCCGCAGGATCGAGCCGGTGACGAAGCGGCCGGGCTCGCCCGAAGCCTCAGGCATCGGGATCAGTCATCCCGGCCGCTGCCTTCCGTCTCCAGAACGGAATCCTCCGGGGCGGAGGCCTCGTGCGCGTCGGCGGTCACCGCGGGGGCGGCCCTGTCGAGCATGCGCTCGGCGGCCTCGCGGCGGTCGTGGCCGATGATGTCGCGGGTCTCGGCGCTGAGGGCCCGGGCCGGGCGCTGGGGCGCGGTCAGCGGCTCGGGCTTGATCTCGGCGGGCGCGGTGCCGCGCAGCCAGCCGCTGACGTCCGGCAGGGCCCCGGCCTGCTGGAGCACGAGGCGGGCGACGTCGCGCTTGCGCACGTCCTCCACCCGCGCCGCCGCGGCCTCGGCGGGCAGGCCCAGGCCCTCGAGGGTGGCCCGGCCGAAGCTGAGGGCGGATTCGGAGGTCTCGCGGAGCTGGAAATCCACGTCGCGGTTCATCAGCTCGACGGCGTGCATGCGGTCGTAGGCCCGGACGTAGGTGCGCACGCTCGAAAATTCCTCGTGCACCACGTCGACGATCTTCAGCGCCGCCTCGGCGTCGTCCACGCAGATGCAGACGAGCTCGACCCGGCCGATGCCCGCGGCGCGCAGCACGTCGAGGCGGGTGCCGTCGCCGTAGTAGATCCGGAAGCCGAAGCGCGAGGCCGAGCGGATCTGCTCGACGTCCTTGTCGATCACCGTGACGGCGATGCCCTCGGCGAGCAGCACCTGCGTCAGGATCTGCCCGAAGCGGCCGAAGCCGATCACCAGGACGCGGGCCTCGGCGCTCTCGACGACATCCGTCGCGGGGAGCTCCGCCGCGCCGCCCGCGCGGGCGCGCAGGGCCTCGATGCCCTTGTCGAGGCCCTTGGCCGCGACCGGGCCGACGAGCATGGTCAGCGCCGCGAGCGCCACGGCGAAGCGCGTGGCGGTGGCGTCGGTGAGGCCGAGCCCTTCGGCCTGGGGCAGCAGCACGAAGGCGAACTCGCCCGCCGGCGCCAGCACCGCGGCGCCCCGCAGGGCGTCGAGGGGCCGCGACCCGAACAGGCGGAACAGGCCCGCCACCAGGGCGACCTTGACGAGGATCGCCGCGGCGGTCGCCCCGAACAAGGCGGGCCAGACGGCACGCACGAGCGCCCCGTCGATCGACATGCCGACGCTCATGAAGAACAGGCCGAGCAGCATGCCGCGGAACGGCTCGATATCGGCCTCGAGCTGATGGCGGAAGTTCGACTCGGCGAGCAGGATGCCGGCCAGGAACGCCCCCATCGCCATCGAGAGGCCGACCTCCTGCATCATCAGCGCGGTGCCGAGCACCACGAGGAGGGCCGCCGCCGTCATCACCTCGCGGGCGCCGGAGGCGGCGAGCAGGCGGAAGAATGGGTTGAGGCCGTAGCGGCCGACGAGCACGACGGCCACGATGGCGCCGAGCGCCTTGGCGGTCGAGGCCGCCGCCGCCCCGAGCCAGGGCGCGTCCCCGCCCCCGCCGGCCGAGGCGAGGAGCGGCATCAGCGCCAGGATGCCGACGACCGAGAGGTCCTGGAACAGCAGCACCGCGAAGGCGCGGCTTCCGTAGCCGGTGCCGAGGTCGCCCCGCTCCTCCAGCAATTGCAGGGCGACGGCGGTGGCCGAGAGGGCGAGGGCGATGCCGATCACCGTGCTGGCGCCCGCGCCGAGGCCCGCGAGCGCGCCCGCGCCGCCGAGGACGCCCGCGCAGACGACGAGCTGTGCCGTCCCGAGGCCGAAGATGTCGCGCCGCATGGAGACGAGCTGCGACAGGTGCAGCTCGAGGCCGACGATGAACAGGAGCAGCACCACCCCGATCTCGGCGACGCTCGCGGCGGTCTCGGGCTCGGCGATGAGGGAGAAGCCCGACGGGCCGATCAGCACGCCGGCCACGAGGTAGCCGAGCACGGCGCTCTGGCCGGCGAGGCGGAACAGGGGCACCCCGATCACGGCCGCGGACAGGAAGGTCAGGACGGGCGGCAGGAAGCTCGCATGGTCGGCAGGACTTGCCATGGGCCGGCGCATACCTCGGGTCGGACTGCGGAGCGCCCGACCTTAGCCCGGCCGGCCCGCGGGTGCGAGCCGGAGAGGCGCCCGGGCGGAGCCCGCCACGTGCCGAACGGCACCGCGGCCCCGGACGCCGCGGAGCTGGACCGGGCGCGCGGGAGAGGGCATCATCGCCGCATGACCTTCGGTGTTCACCGCGCGGCCACCGCGATCCTCGGGCGAATTCGGCGCCCGGCCTGACGCGTCAGGCCGGGTCCGGCCGCATGTGACCCTACCGACTGAACAGCGCGACGCCGCGCGTCTTCCAAGGTCCAGATCCATGTCCTCGAACGGCCCCACGCTGCACCTCGTGTGCGGGAAGATCGCCGCTGGCAAATCGACCCTCGTCACCGAACTGGGCCAGGCACCGGGCACGGTGATCGTCCGGGAAGACCATTGGCTGTCCCGCCTCTATCCGGGCGAGCAGAACAGCCTCGCCGACTACGTCCGCAACGCGGCACGGCTGCGGGATGCGATGGCGTCTCATCTGGTCGATGTGTTGCGCGCAGGCCTGTCGATTGGGCTCGACTTTCCGGCGAACACGCCCGACAGCCGGGCCTGGATGCGCACGCTGTACGAGGACGCGCGGTGCGCGCACCGGCTTCACTATCTCGACGTGGCGGACGCGGTGTGCAAGGCCCGCCTCCGCCGCAGGAACGAGAGCGGGGAGCACCCGTTCGTCGTCAGCGACGCCGTATTCGATCTCTTCACGAGCCACTTCGTGCCCCCGTCCGCCGACGAGGGCTTCCACGTGGTTCTGCATCGTCCGTGACGACAGGCGCGTGACCGGGACGATCGTTTTAGACCAGACCTCGATGAGCCCGACTCAGTGAGGTCTGCCCGCGCGACGGCGCCGCGGCGGTCGTCCGCCGGACCTCGGTGAGCCTGACCGACGGGTCGGGCTCACCGAGACGGGGTTCAGGGGCTCCTCACGCGGCCTCTCGCGCGCCCTCCGGCATCTTGTCGAGCCGGAAGGCCACGAGGGTCATGTCGTCCCGCCGCGGCTCGCCGCCGCGATAGGCGGCGAGGTCCTGCTCCAGGCCGGCGAGCTGATCGGCGAGGGCGGTCCCGCTCCGGGCGAGGAGGCTCGCCTCGACGCCGCGCTGGCCGAGAAGGCGCGGGCGGGCCTCGGGGGCGTCGGCGCCCATCTGGTCGGTCACGCCGTCGGTCATCAGGTAGAAGGTCGTGCCCGGCTCGACCGGCACGCGGGTGTCGGTCTCGGGCAGGGCCTCGCGCCCGGTGCGCGGGTAGCCGAGGCCGCGCCGTCCGCCGCGGATGCGGGTGGCCGCCCCGTCGCGGATGGCGGTGAGCGAGAGGCCGGCGCCGGCGAAGCGCAGCGTCCGGCTCGCCGGGTCCCAGACGCAGATGCCGCAATCGAGGCCGTCGTCGGACTGGGCGCCGCGGCCGTCCTGACGCAGCTGCGTCCGCACCATCGCGTCGAGGCCGGCCAGGATCGCGGCGGGCGAGCGCAGGCCGCGCTCGTGCAGGAGCCGGTCGAGGGCGGTCGCCACGATCAGCGTCAGGAAGGCGCCCGGCACGCCGTGTCCGGTGCAATCGGCCACGACCAGGACGCTGAGGCCGTCCACGGTCTCCAGCCAGTAATAGTCGCCGCCGACGAGGTGCAGCGGCTCGTACAGCACCGCGCTCTCGACGCCCGAACCCGCGAGGGGGTCCGGGCCCGGCAGGACCGAGGCCTGGATGCGGCGGGCGTAGCCGATGCTCTCGATCACCTGGGCGTTGGCCCGCTCGAGCTCGGCATGGGCCGCCTCCAGCGCCTGGAGCAGCTGCTTGGCCTCGTCGCCCGCGCGCAGGCCCTCGACCATGCTGTTGAAGGCCTGGGTGATGGCGTCGATCTCGTTGCTCGGGCGGATGGGCCGGCCGAGGGCGATCGGGGTCCAGCGCTTGTGCTCGACCTCGCGCATGGCGAGCAGGAGGCGCTTGAGCGGCGCGACGACCTGCCGGCGCAGGTTGAGGTGGAGGGTGGCGACGAAGGCCAGCATCAGGATCAGGCTGGTGCCGAGCGCCAGCAGCGCCTGACGCTCGGCGTTGTCGCGCAGCTCCTCCGTCGAGAGCACCACCGAGAGGCTGCCCGCCGCGCTCGCCGGGGCGTCGGAGGCCAGCGCCGCGGTGACTTGCACGAGCTCCCAGGCGCGCCCGCGCGGCCTCTCGCCGGAGGTGCCGACGACGCGGCCCTCGCCGTCGCGCAGCGCCGCGTAGCGGAAGGCCGGGTCGCGCGTCAGCGCCTGGAGCTGGGGTCCGAAGCTCCCGGTCGCCCCCTCCCAGCCCGGCCGCGCGATGGCCGAGGCGGTGAGGGACGCCAGCAGGTTCGCCCGGTCGGTGTAGAGCCGGACCTGGTCCTGGTAGTTCAGCCACGCGATGCCGACCTGCGTCAGCAGCACCACCGCGGCGATCACCGGGTAGATGCGCAGGAACAGCGTGCCGGTGAGGCTGTCGAGGTCGCGACCGCGCGAGGCGCCCCGCAGGGCGCCGGGCTTCATCATCCCGGCCGCGTCCGCCGCGGCCTGCCTGCGGATGCCGAGGCCGGGGCGGAGATCCTCGCGGCGCATCGGCCCCGCCCCGCGCAGGCCCCCGCGCCGGGCGGCCGGGGCGGGGTCTTCGCCCGACGGCGCGGCGTCGTCCACCTCGCGGAAGCCGAGATCGGAGAGGAGGTCCTCGCGGCGGATCGGCCCGGACCCGCGCAGGCCCCCGCGCCGGGCCGGCGGGGGCGTCGTCTCGGCTCGGCTCATGCTGGTGTCTCTCAGGCCCGCGGCGACGGTTCCGGATCGGTCTCCGCCCGCACGCGGTTGCGGCCGGCGTTCTTGGCCTCGTAGAGCGCGGCGTCGGCGCGGCGCAGGACCTCGGCGTGGCTCTCGCCCGGCCGCGACACCGCGACGCCGACGCTCACCGAGATCGACAGCGCTCCGGTCTCGAGCGGCACGGGGGCGTCCGCGATCGCCTGGCGCAGGCCCTCGGCGAGGGCGAGGCCGGCCGCGGCCGGGGTCGCGGGCAGCAGGATCGCGAATTCCTCGCCGCCCATGCGCCCGAAGGCGTCGCCCGGCCGGAGCGCCGCCCGGCAGGTCGCCGCGAAGGCCACCAGCGCCGCGTCGCCCGCGGCGTGGCCGTGCCCGTCGTTGATGCGCTTGAAGCGGTCGAGATCGAGCATCAGCATGCAGGCGGGGCCGAGGCTCTGCCCCCAGATCCGCTCGGACAGCTCGAGGAAGCGCCGCCGCGTGAGCGCGCCGGTGAGGTGGTCGGTATCGACGAGGCGGCGCAGCTCCGCCTCCAGCCGGGTGCGGTGCTCGATCTCGGACGAGAGCGCCCCGTTGAGCGCCTGCAGCTCGCGCTGCTGCTCGGCCATGCGCTGGTTCACCCGCTGCATGTCGAGCTGCATGCGGTCGCTCATCCGCACGATGCGCCGCTGCTCGCGCGTGCCCCGCCGGTAGGCGTCGGCGAGCTCCTGCACGCCCTCGGCGACCTCGACGAGGCGCGAGAGCATGACGTCGGTGCGCTCGATGACGGCTTCCTCGGTGTCGAAGAGGCTGAAGCCGTCCGGGCCCGGGGCGCGCTTGACCCCGGCCACGATGCGCGGAGCGCCCATCAGGCGAAGACTTCCTTCACGAGGGCGAAGCGGGCGTGGTCGAAATCGGCGGCGAAATCCGCGCCGGCCTCCTCGATGGTGTCGTCGCCCTCCGCGTAGAGCCAGCGGATGCTGACGGGCCGGCCCTCGGCGGCGGCGTCCTCGAGGGGCATGAACAGGTTCATCAGCGCCTTCGCGCTCGACGAGTTGAAATAGGCGAGCGCCACGTCGAAGGTGACCGCCTGCGCCCCCGAGGCCGCGAGGTAGGCGCGCAGGGCCTGGAGCAGGGGCCCGAAGAAGGCGGCGGCGTCCTCGGGGTAGGATTCGCCGCGCAGGAGCAGGTGGCCGTTGGCGAAGTCGAAATCGACCAGCGGCGAGCGGTCGGTCGGGGCAAGCTGGATGCGGGTCATCGGCTTCCCTCAGATATAGGCCTTGAGGCAGAACAGGGTGCGGTCGCCGTTGACTTCCTGGAATCCGTACTCCACCGGGGCGCTGGAGCGCCGGGCGATCTCGATCAGGCCGATGCTGCCCCCCAGGCTGCCCTCGTCGGGGGGCTGGCGCAGCTTCTCCCGGTAGAACTTCCTGAGGTCGTCGCTGGACAGGCCCGACAGGTAGTCGAGCCGCTCGCGCAGGCGCGGCACCTCGCCCTGGCCGACCTCGTTGCCGCAGACCACGAAGAAGCGGCCGCCCTCGGTTCCGACCACGATCATCCCGCTGCTGACGGTGCTCTCGGGCCGGCCGGCCGGCGCGATGCGGTCGGCCGAGTAGCGGATCACGTTCTGGGCCTGCTCGACGAAGATCGAGAACACCCGCTTGGCCACGCCCGCGTCGGTCTCCTCCTGCTGCATGCGCATCTTCAGGACCTCGCCCAGCGAGAACAGCACGTTCTCCGAGAGGTCGCCGCCGAAGGAGAGGATCACGCCGTTGCGTTTCGACGCCTCGTGGAAGGCCTTGAAATCGTGTGCGAGCAAGGGAGTCTCCCGAAGGCTCGTCCGGACAAGACGAACCTGAACGTGCGTCGATCAGGCACAGCTAGGTTTAGCCGGAAGGCCTCAACGAACCCTTACCGCGCCGGTTGCCGCGCCGGTGCCGAGGGCTGAAACCGTCGATCCTGTCGAGACTTGCGCCGATCCGGTCTGCCCAAGGGGTGGGCGTTCTGCCCATAATTCGGGCTTGCTTCGGATTCCGGACCGCCGGGCTCGGGAACCGTCTTCGCGGGCCTGAGGACCGCCGCCGCGGGCATGGGGCATGCCTGTCTCGCGCGGATCACGCCGGCCGTGAAACGTGCTAGGCAGCCTGCACCTGCGGCCGGTTTCGGCCGCCCCCTGTTGACAGGGCGCCCCTGCCCTCGCCACATCCGCCGCATGAGCGCCGACATGACGAATCCCGCGTCCATCCCGGAGGCCGCCTCCGGGACCGGAGCCAAGCCGCCCCTGCAGATCCTGCTCGCGGCCCCCCGGGGCTTCTGCGCGGGCGTGGTGCGCGCCATCGACGTGGTCGAGCGGGCGCTGGCGATCTACGGGCCCCCGGTCTACGTCCGGCACGAGATCGTGCACAACAAGTACGTGGTCGAGAGCCTGAAGCGCAAAGGCGCCGTCTTCGTGCGCGAGCTCGACGAGGTGCCCGACGGGGGCGCCCCGGTGATCTTCTCCGCCCACGGCGTGGCCAAGACCGTGCCGGCCAACGCCGTCGAGCGTGGTCTCACCACGATCGACGCGACCTGCCCGCTGGTGACCAAGGTCCACCGCGAGGCCGAGATCCACCACAAGCGCGGGCGCCACGTCCTGCTCGTCGGGCATTCCGGCCATCCGGAGGTGGTCGGCACCATGGGCCAGCTGCCCAAGGGCTCGATCACCCTGGTGGAGGATCTCGACCAGATCGCCGCGCTGACGCCGGAGAACCCCGACAACCTCGCCTGGGTGACCCAGACCACCCTGTCGGTCGACGACACCCGCCACATCGTCGAGGCCCTGAAGCGGAAGTTCCCGAACATCACCGGGCCGCACAAGGACGACATCTGCTACGCCACCACCAACCGGCAGGAATCGGTCAAGCAGATCGCGCCCCTCGTCGACGCGCTGATCGTGGTGGGCTCCTCGAACTCCTCGAACTCGCAGCGCCTGCGCGAGGTCGCCGAGCGGGTCGGCTGCCCGATCACCCGCCTGATGCTGCGCGCCGAGGAGATCGACTGGCCGGCCTTCGAGGGCGTGACGAAGCTCGGCCTCACCGCCGGCGCCTCCGCCCCGGAAGTGCTGGTCGAGGAGATCATCGACGCCTTCGCGGCCCGCTACGAGGTGACGGTCGACACCGTCTCGACGGTGGTCGAGGACATGTCGTTCCCGCTGCCGCGCGAGCTGCGCAGCGAGGCCGCCGAGTAGGCGCGGCCCGCCGAGCCGGGCGTCGAGACCCGCCCGGCCGCACGACGCGACGGTCGGAGGGGCGCCCCATCGGCGCCCCTCGGCGCGTCCGATCCCGGCACCCCGAACCCAGAGCGCGCGACACGTGGCCGTCTACACCGAGGTTCCCGACGCGGCGCTCAGCGCGTTCCTCGCCGCCTACGACATCGGCGGGCTGCTGTCCTACAAGGGCATCGCGGAGGGCGTCGAGAACACCAACTTCTTCCTGCACACCACGGCGGGCAACTTCATCCTCACCCTCTACGAGAAGCGGGTGAACGCGGACGACCTGCCCTTCTTCCTCGACCTGATGGAGCATCTCGCCCGGCGCGGCATCGCCTGCCCGCAGCCCGTGCGCAACCGCGCGGGCGGCGCCCTGGGCCGGCTCTGCGGCCGCCCGGCGGTGATCGTCAGCTTCCTGGAGGGCGTCTCGGTCAAGGAGCCGGGCGCCGGCCATTGCGGGTCGCTCGGCCGGGCGCTGGCGCAGCTGCACGAGGCCGGCCGCGACTTCGGCATGCGCCGGCCGAACGCCCTCTCGGTCGCCGCGTGGCGCCCGCTCTTCGTCCAAGCCGAGAGCCAGGCCGATTCCGTCTCGCCGGGGCTCGCCGAGCGCACCCGCGCCGACCTCGCGCTGCTCGAATCCGCCTGGCCGAGCGGGCTGCCGGGGGGCGTGATCCACGCCGACCTGTTCACCGACAACGTGTTCTTCATCGGCGACGGATTGTCGGGCCTGATCGACTTCTACTTCGCCTGCACCGACGCCTTCGCGTACGACCTCGCGATCTGCCTCAACGCGTGGTGCTTCTCGGCCGACGGCCGATTCCACCGCGACATGGCCGCGGCCCTCATCGGCGGCTACGAGGCGGTGCGCCCGCTCGAGCCCGTCGAGGTCGCGGCTCTGCCGATCCTCTGCCGCGGGGCGGCCCTGCGCTTCATGCTGACCCGCCTCGTCGACTGGCTGAACGTGCCGCCGGGCGCCCTGGTCCAGCCCAAGGACCCGCGCGAGTACGACCGCCGCCTCGCCTTCCACCGGCAGGCGCGCGACGCCGGGGATTACGGCCGGCCCTGAGAGGCCGCGCGGCGGCCCCGAAAGGCCGCGGCGGCCCCGAAAGGCCGCGTGGCGGCCCCGAAGGGCCAGGGCGGACCCGAAAGGCCCCCTACCCGCCCGTGTGCTCGGCGATGTAGCGCCCGAGCGCGGAGGCCGCGTTGAGCATGTGGGCGCGCATGCGCCGGGCCGCCGCCTCGCCGTCGCCCTCCGCGATCGCCGCCAGGATCTCGCCGTGCTCGGCCCGCGACCGGCGGATGCGGTCGCCGTGGCGCAATTGCGTGCGCCGGAACGCGGCGAGGCGCCCGCGCAATGCCAGCGCCTGCTCGGCCAGGAAGGCGTTGTGGGTCGCGCCGTAGAGCGTCTCGTGGAACCGGAAGTTGAACGCGTCGTAGGCGTCGAGATCATCCGCCTCCACCATCGCGGCGGAGGATTCGTGCAGGTCGATCAGGTGGCTGCGCTCCAGCGGGGTCATCCGGTGGGTGGCGAGCCGGGTGCACAGAGCCTCGATCTCGGCGGTGGTCTCGAACATCTCCGCGAGGCGCTCCGGGGTGGTGCGGGTGACCACGGCGCCGCGGCGGGGGCGGACCTCGACGAGGCCGTTATAGGCGAGCTGCCGCAGGGCCTCCCGCACCGGCGTGCGCGAGGCGCCGAAGCGGGAGGCGAGATCCTGCTCGTCCAGCGCCGTGCCGGCCGCGAGGCTCCCGGAGGCGATCGCGTCGGTGAGCGCGTTGCGGATCCGGTCCGAGAGAAGCTCGCGCTCCTCGACGCTCTCGTCGTCCATGCCCCGTCCGGCTCCCATCCCGATCGCACGTCGATCTAAGCAGGTTCGCGTTGGCGTGCCAACGCGAACCTGCTTAGCTCCTTGATGGAGCGCAGGTTTTCGACGCAAAACCGGTGGCCGCTTTCGCGAAACCTACCGAGTGCCGATCCCGGGATCCACTCAGCCGACGAGGGCGCGCATCGTCAAGAAAAACACCGACGGGCCGACGAGGCAGCCGATTCCGGTGTGGAAGGTGGCGGTGAGCGCGCCGTAGGGCACGAGCTTCGGGTCCGTGGCGGCGAGCCCGCCCGCGACGCCGCTCACCGTGCCCATCAGGCCGCCGAAGGCCATGGCCGAGCGCGGGTTGTCGAGCCCGATCAGCCGGGCGACCAGCGGGGTGCCGACCATCACCATCACGGCCTTGGTCACGCCCGTGGCGATCGAGAGGGCCATCACGGTGGAATCGGCGCCGAGCGCCGCCCCCGTCACCGGGCCGACGATGTAGGTGATCGCGCCCGCGCCGATCGTCGTGATGCTCACGGCGTCGTGGTAGCCGAAGGCGATGGCCGTCAGGCTGCCGACGATGAAGGGCAGGATGGTGCCGAGCGCCAGCGCCACGACGCCGATCAGCCCGGCGCGGCGCGCCTCCGCCACGTCGACCTCGAAGGCGGTGGCGACGATCGCGAAGTCGCGCAGCATCGCCCCGCCCATCAGGCCGATCCCGGCGAAGACCGGGATGTCGGCGAGGCCCTTCTGGCCGCCGGTCGCGAGGCCGCCCGCATAGGCCAGCACCAGGCCCAGCACGATGGCGATGGCCGAGCCGTGAACGCGCCCGTTCGTCAGGCGTTTCCCCACGAGGTTGGAGACCAGGATCAGGGCTCCGATCACCGCGAAGGCGGCGACCAGGCTCTGCTCGATGAAGACGTGCTCGATCATGTGCAGCATGGTGATCACCCCTTCCGGACCGGGAACGCGGGCGCCCCGCCCTCCCCGTCGCCGATGACGGCGCCGCCGTGCTCGACGGTCGCGCTGCCCGCGTCGCGCCGGCCGATCCGGCTGAGCAGCGCCACCGCGGCGAAGCAGATCAGGACGCTGCCGACCGCCGCGATGATCACGATCGGGCCCCCGCTCACCGCCGCCACCACGTTCTGCTGGGCCGCCATGGCGACGACGATCGGGATGTACATGCCCGCCCAGAACTCGACGCCGAAGGTGACGCCCTTGCTGAGGCGACCGCTGCGGACGAGCCAGACGCGGGCCGCGATGAGCAGGATCATGGCGATGCCGACGCCGCCGACATTGGCCTTCACGCCGAGGGCGACGCCGAGCAGATCCCCGATGAAGGTGCCGACCAGCGTGCAGACCGCCAGGAGGGCGACGCCGAGGACGATCATGGCCGGCCTCCGCGCGAGGCGGGCGTCGCCGGGTCTCGGGGCGCCCCGACGGGCAGCGCGCAGGCGTTTCTCATGGGCGGGTCCTTTCCATGGGACGTCTCCTTCCGGCGCCGATTGATTCGGCTTCCCGCCAATATGCACGATCTTTCATTGATCGCAATCTTGGATACCGATTGCGGAATTTAATCGCTTATGAGATACATAAGTCGGCCGAACGCATTTCTCTGTATACGGCTAGGCTCGGGGACGGGGCGATGACCGACTGGTGCGGCGAGAGGGCGGCCCGCGAGGCCCGGATCAGTGCGGGGCGCGCGCACGCGGCCGGCAAGATCGTGCGCGCGGCCGACGTGGTGGCGCTGCTGGAGGCGGTGCTGCGCCCGGGGGACCGGGTCTGCCTGGAGGGCGACAACCAGAAGCAGGCCGATTGCCTCGCCCGGGGGCTCGCGGCCTGCGACCCGGCCCGGGTCCACGACCTGCACATGGTGCAATCGGGCATCGTGCTGCCGGAGCATCTCGACGTGTTCGAGACCGGCATCGCCAAGCGGCTCGACTATTCCTATTCCGGGCCCCAGGGCGGCCGGATCGCCCGGATGCTCTACGGCGGGCAGATCCAGCTCGGGGCCGTGCACACCTATCTGGAGCTGTTCGCCCGCTACTTCGTCGACCTCACGCCCCACGTCGCGCTGATCGCGGGGGTCTCGGCCGACCGGGACGGCAACCTCTACACCGGCCCCAACACCGAGGACACGCCGACCGTCGTCGAGGCGACGCACTTCAAGAACGGTCTCGTCATCGCCCAGGTCAACGCGATCGTGGACCGGGTGCCCCGCGTCGACATCCCGGGCGACCGGATCGACTTCGTGGTCGAGGCCGACCGGCCCTTCTACGTCGAGCCGCTCTTCACCCGCGATCCGGCGGCGATGACCGAGACCCAGATCCTGATGGCCATGATGGCGATCAAGGGCATCTACGCCGAGTACGGCATCCGGCGCCTCAACCACGGCATCGGCTTCGGCACCGCGGCGATCGAGCTGCTGCTGCCGACCTATGCCGAGCGGCTCGGGCTGAAGGGGCGGATCGCCACCCACTGGGCGCTCAACCCGCACCCGACTCTGATCCCGGCGATCGAATCGGGCTGGGTCAAGCAGGTCCATTGCTTCGGCTCGGAGGTCGGCATGGACCGCTACATCCGCGAGCGGCCGGACGTGTTCTTCACGGGCTCCGACGGCTCGCTCCGCTCGAACCGGGCCTTCTGCCAGACGGCCGGGCTCTACGCCTGCGACCTGTTCATCGGCTCGACCCTGCAGATCGATCTGGCGGGCCATTCCTCCACGGTGACGCGCGACCGCGTCGCGGGCTTCGGCGGCGCGCCCAACATGGGCTCGGACCCGCACGGGCGGCGCCACCCCTCCGACACCTGGATGAAGGCGGGGCGCGAGGCGCAGATCACCGGCGATCCGGCCCTGATGCGCGGGCGCAAGCTCGTGGTGCAGCTGGTCGAGACCTTCGGCGACAAGCTGGTGCCGGCCTTCGTCGAGCGCCTCGACGCCCTCGAGCTGGCGCGCAAGACCGGGCTCGAGCTCGCCCCCGTGATGGTGTACGCCGACGACGTCACGCATATTGTCACCGAAGAGGGCATCGCTAACCTCTTGCTCTGCCGCACGGCCGACGAGCGGGAGCAGGCGATCCGCGGCGTGGCCGGCTACACCGCCATCGGCCGCGGCCGCGACCGGGCGATGGTCGAGCGCCTGCGGGCGCGAGGCATCGTGCGCCGCCCGGAGGATCTCGGCATCGAGCCCCTCGACGCCGACCGCTCCCTGCTCGCCGCGCGCTCGATCAAGGATCTCGTGCACTGGTCGGGCGGGCTCTACGAGCCGCCGGCCAAATTCAGGAACTGGTGAGCGCCGCGCGCGTCCGCCGTATCGGGCCGGGACCGGCCCGCGAGGAGTCCCCGCGATGGAATCCCTGACCTACCGCCACGCCACCACGAAGCCGCTCCCTGGCACGGTGCCGAGCGCGATCAC
The DNA here is from genome assembly GCF_056431005.1 of Methylobacterium sp. HJ2. Taxonomy (NCBI): domain Bacteria; kingdom Pseudomonadati; phylum Pseudomonadota; class Alphaproteobacteria; order Hyphomicrobiales; family Methylobacteriaceae; genus Methylobacterium; species Methylobacterium sp. HJ2. Next base: position 512,529 of record NZ_JBWJYM010000002.1, read on the forward strand.
CGGCGTGGTAGCCTCGGGCAACCTCGAGATCCTGCTGGAGCGGGTGCTGCCGCCCGATGCCTGCGAAGTCGCGATCGAGACGCCGATCGGCGGCTACGGTCCGGTCTGGGAGGCGGTGATCGCCGATTTCGTTGCCCGGGTGCAGCCCGGCGGCCTGCGGATCAGCATCAACGATGGGGGCGCTCGCCCCGACACGGTGTCCCTGCGCCTGCTCCAGGGTGCCCGGCTGATGGAGGCCTGAGGCGATGGCCGAGACGACCGATTCCCGGACGTTGAGCTGGTATGAGGCGAGCGCGCGCCAGCGCGTCGCCGCGCTCTGCGACCCGGGCAGCTTTCGCGAGTTCCTCGGCCCGACCGAGCGCCGGATGAGCCCGCACCTGCCCCTGTTCAAGCTGCCCCGCGCCTTCGACGACGGCATCGTCGTCGGTCGGGCCGTCCTCGACGGCCGCCCGGTCCTCGTCGCCGCGCAGGAGGGTCGCTTCATGGGCGGCGCGTTCGGCGAGATCCATGGGGCCAAGCTGATCGGCCTCCTGCGGGCGGCGCGGGAGATCCGGCCGGCGGGGGTGCTGATCCTGTTCGACACCGGGGGCGTGCGCCTGCAGGAGGCCAATGCCGGCGAGACGGCGATCGCCGAGGCGATGCGGGCGATCGCGGACCTGCGCGCCGAGGGTGTGCCGGTGATCGGGCTGATCGGGGGGCGGGCCGGCTGCTACGGCGGAGGCGGGCTCATCGCCGCCACCTGCTCGCGGCTCGCCGTCTCGGAAGGCGGGCGCATCTCGGTCTCGGGCCCGGAGGTGATCGAGACAAACAAGGGCGCCGAGGAGTTCGACTCGCGCGACCGGGCGCTGGTCTGGCGCACCATGGGCGGCAAGCACCGCCGGCTGATCGGGGGCGCCGACGCCTACGCGGACGACACGGTGGCGGCCTTCCGCGCCGCCGCGCTTGACCTGATCGGGCGCGCGCCGGCCTTCGACCTCGCCACCCTCGAGGCCGAGCAGGCGCGTCTGGAGGCCCGGATCGCCCGCTTCGGCGATTGCCGCGACGCCACCGAGATCTGGGCGCGGCTCGGCGTCAACGATCCGGCCGCCGTGCCCGCGATGGAGACGCGCGCCTTCGACGAGACCGTCGCCCGCGTGGAGGCCGACCATGACGCTCGCTGAGATTCTCGCCTCGCTCTTCCCCGAGGGCCACGCGGTTGCCGTGCAGGACGGCCTGATCACCGGCCACGGCCCCTTCGCGGAGGGCCGGATCACGGTGATCGGCATCGATGGCGACACGCCGCTCGGCGTCGAGGGGGCGCTGGCGCTGGCCCGCCCGGTTCTCGACGCGGTGCGGGCCGGGGACCGAGCCCCGATCCTCGTCATGGTCGATTCCGACAGCCAGCGCATGAGCCGGCGCGACGAGCTCCTCGGCATCAACGAGTGCCTCGCCCACCTCGCCAAGGCGCTGCTGCTCGCCGACCGCTCGGGTCATCCGACGGTCGGGCTGATCTACGGCCACTCGGCGGCGGGCGCCTTCATCGCCACCGCGCTCGCCACCCGGGTGCTGGTGGCTTTGCCCGGCGCCAACCCCAGCGTGATGGACCTGCCCTCGGTCGCCCGGGTGACGAAGCTCCCCCTCGACACTCTGGAGGCGATGGCGAAGTCGACGCCGGTCTTCGCGCCGGGCATCGACAACATGATGGCCGCGGGCGCCGTCCAGGCGGTGCTCGATCCCGCCGCGCCGCTGGGGCCGCAACTCCGCGCCGTCATCGCCGGCCTGCCGGAGACCGATGACCGCGACGTCCTCGGCGCCGAGCGCGGCGGCCGGCCGGAAGCGCGGGGGATCGCCGAGCGCGTCGTCGTGCAGGCCCGGCTCGCCGAGCAGGCGCCCCTTGCCTAAGGCGCTCCGGCGACACGATCTCGTCCGGCCCGATCCCGCCGCCTGGGCGGCCCTGCTGCGGACCCGGCCGGACCTCGACGGATTGCCCCATCTCGCCGATTGGGCGGAGCGCGGCCGGCCGCTGATCATGCGCCGCTACGCGCCCGGCGAGACGTCGGACCGGCTGCCCCTCGGGCTGCCCCTGCCGCCCGCGGCGGGCAAACGCCGCATCGGCCTCGCGCTGGCCCGGGAGGAAGTGCGGCCGATCCCGGGACCGACCCTGGCGGAGGTTCGCGACGTGGGGCCCGCCGCTTGGCGCTCGACGGTCGACGCGCTCCTGGCGCTCGCCGCCCGCCACGGCCTCGCGCCCCGACCCTTCGGCAGCCTGCTCTGGCAGGCGATAACCGAGCTGCCCTACCTCTCGGCCGGGTCCGACCTCGACCTGCTCTGGCCGCTCACCGGCGCGGTGCCCCCGGGCCTCCTCGCCGGAATCGCTCGCATCGCCGAAGGAGCGCCGATGGGCCTCGACGGCGAGCTGATCCTGTCCGACGGCGCGGGACTGCACTGGCGCGAGCTGCATGCGGCTCCCCCCGGCGGCACGGTGCTGGCGAAATCCCTCGACCGGATCGAACTGCGCGCCGTGGCCGGGCTGCGTCCGGAGATCGCCGCGTGAGGAGCGCCGCCCTGGCGCGCCCGCGCCCCGCGCCTCCCTGCGACGCGGAGGCCATCGCGCGGGTCGCCGTCGCGGCCCTGCGCCGTGAGGTCGAGACCTATCCGAAGCCCGGCCTCGTCAGCCACATCGACAGCGGTAGCCACACCGACATGGACGCGGCGACCTTCGGGCGCAGCGCGGCGGCGCTGGAGCCGTTCTTCGCCGACCTCGCCCGGGCGGGCGCGGCGGACCTCGAGATGGATGCGCTTCGCCGGATCGGCATCGCCGCCGAGGCGGCGATGCGGGCAGCGACGGCCGGCGTGAATACGCATCGAGGCGCGATCTTCGGCCTCGGGCTCCTGACGGCGGCGGCCGGCGCGCTCCGTACAGGCCCAACGCCCCTCGCGCCCGGCGCTCTCGGCGCCCACGTGCGAGCGCGCCACGCCCGCGCCATCCTGGATGGGCCCGTTCTTCTACATGCTCCCGGTGCGCGGGTCCGGCGGCGCCACGCGGTGGGTGGCGCCCCGGCAGAGGCGGCGAGCGGCTTCCAGACGCTCTATCGGGTGGGACTGCCGGCGCTCCGCCGTGGGCGCCGCCTCCGTCCAGGCGACGCATCCGCGGCCCAGGTCGAGTCCTGCTTTGCCCTGATCGCCGATCTGGAGGACACGAACCTACTCCATCGCGGCGGAATAGCCGGCTACACATTTGCTCGCGCTGCGGCGGGCGCCTTCATCAGTCGCGGCGGGGTGGCACGGGAGGACTGGCGCGGGGAGGCGGAGGCGATCCACCGCGCCTTCGTGGCGCGCCGCCTGAGCCCGGGCGGCGCGGCGGACCTCCTGGCGATGACGCTGTTCGTCGAGGCCTACGAGTCCGAAACCTGCTAATCCGTGGCATCGCGAGCCAGGATGTGGTGCGACGGGACGGAGCGCCGGTCCCGTCAAACCCGAATGGGCTCTAAGCGTCGGAGCCGAAAGTTAATTTGTCGGCACGTCGAAAAATTTCGACGCGCTTTTCGCCGAACCTTGACGCAAACTGATGGGATGGCGCGTCGACTCGGCCCCTATAGGGCTTGGTCGCGCAGGCACAGCACGGCAATAGCCGGCGGCGCCCGCGCGGGAACGCGGCAACCGGACGCCGCACGAGGAACTCGTGCCATCTAGGGTGAGGAAACCATGCCTTCTGACATCGAGATTGCCCGCGCGGCGACCCTGAAGCCGATCGCGCAGGTGGCCGAGAGGCTCGGCATACCGGACGACGCGCTGCACAATTACGGCAAGTTCATCGCCAAGCTTGATCACGGCTTCATCGCCTCGCTCGAAGGGCGATCCGAGGGCCGGTTGGTGCTCGTCACCGCGATCTCGCCGACGCCCGCCGGCGAGGGCAAGACCACCACGACGGTCGGTCTCGGCGACGCACTGAACCGCATCGGCAAGAAGACCATGATCTGCCTGCGCGAGCCCTCGCTCGGCCCCTGCTTCGGCATGAAGGGCGGCGCCGCCGGCGGCGGCAAGGCGCAGGTCGTGCCGATGGAACAGATCAACCTGCACTTCACCGGCGACTTCCACGCGATCACGGCGGCCCACAGCCTCGCTGCAGCTCTGATCGACAACCATGTCTACTGGGCGAACGAGCTCAACATCGACGTGCGCCGCATCCACTGGCGCCGCGTCGTCGATATGAACGACCGGGCGTTGCGCGCCATCAACCAGTCGCTCGGCGGCGTCGCCAACGGGTTCCCGCGTGAGGACGGCTTCGACATCACCGTGGCCTCCGAGGTCATGGCGGTGTTCTGCCTCGCCAAGGATCTCGCGGACCTCGAGGAGCGGCTCGGTCGCATCGTCATCGCCGAGACCCGCGACCGCAAGCTGGTGACGCTCAAGGACGTCAAGGCCACGGGCGCGATGACCGTGCTCCTCAAGGACGCCCTGCAACCCAATCTCGTGCAGACATTGGAGGGCAACCCGGCCCTGATCCACGGCGGCCCCTTCGCCAACATCGCACACGGCTGCAACTCGGTCATCGCCACCCGAGCCGGCCTCCGGCTGGCCGACTACACCGTGACGGAGGCGGGCTTCGGTGCCGATCTCGGCGCTGAGAAATTCCTCGACATCAAGTGCCGGCAGGCCGGGATCAGCCCGTCGGCCGTGGTGATCGTGGCCACCGTGCGCGCGCTCAAGATGCATGGCGGCGTCAACAAGAAGGATCTTGGGGGGGAGAATGTTGGGGCGCTGGAGGCGGGCTTCGCCAACCTCGCGCGCCACGTCAACAACGTGAGGGGCTTCGGCCTGCCTGTTGTGGTCGCCGTCAACCATTTCTACGCGGACACCGATGCCGAGCATGCCCGCCTGCGCGCGCTCTGCAGCGAGCGCCTCGGCGTCGAGGCGATCACCTGCAAGCACTGGGCGGAGGGGGGCGCGGGCGCCGAGGCCCTGGCGCAGGCCGTGGTCAAGCTCGCCGAGGAGGGCGCGCGCCCGATCACCTACGCGTACCAGACCGAGGCCAAGCTCACCGACAAGATCAAGGCCATCGCGACCAAGCTCTACGGTGCGGCCGACATCCAGATCGAGACCAAAGCCGCCCAGAAGCTCGCCGCCTTCGAGAAGGACGGCTACGGCAACCTGCCGGTCTGCATGGCCAAGACGCAGTACTCGTTCTCGACCGACCCGACCCTGATCGGCGCGCCGGAGGGCCACATCGTGGGCGTACGCGACGTGCGTCTCTCGGCCGGCGCCGGCTTCGTCGTGGCGATCTGCGGGGAGATCATGACCATGCCGGGCCTGCCCCGGGTGCCGGCCGCCGACACCATCCGCCTCGACGCGAACGGGCAGATCGACGGGCTGTTCTAGCGTGCTTGTCGCCGGACCGGATGCGGGTTCGGCGAGAGACCGCAGGTCCCGACGAGGTCCGGTGCCTGTCCTGTCGCCACGCGAGCGGGACCGGCTCCAGCCTGCTGCCGCTGAGGCAGAGCCCGCTTCAAGGGGCGGGCACGTCGCCCAGACAGAAAACAGCCGCCCGGGATTGCGATCCCGGGCGGCTGCGGACGAAGGGCGGTCGGCCCAGGCCGTACTCAGCGGCCCGAGCCGCGCAGCAGCATCTTGATGCGCTGATCGGCGCGGTCGACCCGCTCCGAGATGCCGCGCCGCGTGCATTTCTCCACCGAATCGCCCGCGTAGAAGCCCGTCTCGGCGGCGATCTGGCGACAGACGCGGAGCGGCGGCCAGATCACGATGGCGGCGAGGAACACCACCAGGCAGGCGATGTCGATCACCAGCCAGATCTTCCAGCCCAGCTTGAACGTGCTGCCTTGCTCGCGCACGGAGGATCGCCGCCGGCGACGGCGCGGCGCCTCGGCGCCGGGCTTCGCGATGCGCGCCACGCGCTCGGCGAAGGCGTCGTCCGCTCCCGCTGCAGCCCTCGGGATCTGGGTCTCGGATGACACGGTCTGCATGGTCGAACCTCACCGGGCGCCGGCCCGCATGACACGTCGAGCGGAGGAGGCCGATCGCGACCGGCCCGGATGCCCGCGGCGACGCGTCACCGTTCGTCCGCCGGCTCGAATCAGTCGATGATCCGACGAATCAGCTTAAGATTGTCCTGCATCGAGAAGGCATTGCTCATCACCTCGTTGCGCGCGCACACACCGGCGGTGAGGAACTGGCCGATGCCGGAGCCGGTGTTCGACCGGCAATCGGCAAAGAAGTAGCCGTAGCCGAACAGGCCGAGCGGCCCGAGGAACAGGGCGAGCTTCAGGAGTCCGAACAGCGTCGAGAACAGGCCTCGGCGGGGCCGGTCGTCGTCATCGTCGTCCTCCCACGCATCGATCTCGTGTCGGCTGATGCGGGCGGGATACGGAGCCTCATCGCGGTACATCGTCGAGCGCCATCGTGATCGCCAAGGCGAATTGCCTCGCTGGCTCACACTAAGTTGCGCTTCCTGAAAGTGCCGCTAAGCGACGTGATTAAGGAAGGCCGAAAAGCCGATGCGCCGCGTCCGCGCTCCGCCTCAAGCGGCGAGCGCCCGGTTCACGGTCGCCCGCAGGTCCGCCAGGGAAAACGGCTTCGTCAGCACGTCCATGACGATCGCGTCGAGGCCGCGGGCGCGCTCGCGTTGATCGGCGAAGCCCGTCATCAGCAGGATCGTCAGTTCGGGAAAGTCGCGCTTGGCCGCCAGCGCTAGCGCGATGCCGTCCATCAGCGGCATGCGGATGTCGGTCAGCATCAAGTCGAAGCCGCCGTCGGCCTCGTTCAGCCGGTCGAGGCCGTCGCTGCCGTCGATTGCCGTGACCACGGCATGGCCGTCGATCTCGAGGCCTCGCTTGAGGAAGCCCCGCACCGTTTCCTCGTCATCCACCAGCAGGATGCGCGCCATGTGAGCCCGATACCGTCCTGTCGAACAATCCGCCTGAGCGGCCGGGCCACATCGTCACCGGACGAACAGGGCGCGTGTCAAGCGCGATCCGCTGCACCGCACGCAAGAAACGGCCCACCTGCGAAAATGCCGCGCTTCGGCCGCGGTTCCATTCCCGACGGCGCAGCCTTCAGGTGCCACCGAACAAGTCGGGGTCGACATTCTCGTAATCGACCACGCCGACGAAGGGCAATTGCCGGAAGGCGTGGGCGGCGTCCATGCCGTAGCCGACCACGAAGACGTCGGGGCAGGTGAAGCCGACGAAGTCGGCGTCCATCGTCACCGCGCGCTTGCCCGGCTTCTCGAGCAGCACGGCGGTCATCACCCGGCGGGCCCCACGCGCCATCAGCAGATCCTTGGCGAAGACCAGCGTACGGCCCGATTCGAGGATGTCGTCGACGAGCAGGACGTCGCGCCCGCGCACCTCGCTCTGCACGTCGCGCAGGATCTCGACCTGCCCGGACGAGACCGTGCCGGTGCGATAGCTCGACAGGTGGACGAACTCCACGTGCGGCGACAGGCCGACCCGGTGCAGCGCGCGCAGCAGGTCGGCCGCGAACATGAAGCTGCCCTTCAGCACCGCCACCACGAGGAGATCATCGGGCTTGGCCGAGACGATCGTCTCGGCCAGCTCGTCGTTGCGCCGGGCGATGGCGGCTTCATCGAACAGGACACGGACGCGGCGGGCGGGAATGGTCATGCGGCTTCTTAGACCACTTTTCCCGGTACGCGGCCAAGAGGGTTCGCGCACGGTCGGGACTCGCCGGATCTCAGGGAGCCGCGGCCGCGCTCTCGGAATCCGCGCGCTCAGTGGCCGGCGACGAGGCCGGACGTCGGCTCCGGGGTATGGCCGGGGGCCGCGGCAGCCGTCGGGCTCGGCACCGAATCGGCGAAGCGGATCTGAAGCGCCCTCCCCTGCACCGGGGGATCCGCGAAGGCGGCGTGGAAGCGGGCGGTCTCGCCCTCGGCCAGGGTGGGACGCGGGGACGGGATGGCGAGCAGGCGCAGGGGCTGGCCGGCCGCGTCGCGCACCTCGACGGCGAGCGCGGGCACCGCCACCGCGGCGCGCCCCACGCCGACGAGGTCGCCTTCGACCACGAGCTCGGCCGGCCGCCCGTCCTCGGCGGGCGTGCGGAGGGCCACGACGTCGCGGATCTCCAGCCCCCGCAGGTTCACCGGGAGGCCGATGCGCGCGTAGAGGCCGGCGCTCTGCGGCATCGCCCGCACGACCGTGGTGCGGGCGAGACAGACGAGAGGCAGCGCCGCGAGCGCCGCGAGGCCTGCCGCCAGGGCCGGCGACAGCCGCGCGCGCCCGCGAACCGGCCCCTTGCCGGGCGCGGCCCTCTTCCTCCGCACCGACTTCGCCGGGGGATCGGCGGGCACGTTCTCGACCACGTCGTCGCCCACCGCGCTGCGCACGGAGGCGGAGGCCTCGGCCCAGGCCTCGGCCGAGGGCTCGTCAGTCGGCTCGGGCTCGGGCGGCTCGGCCGCCACCATGTCGGCGGGCGTGATGAACCACGTTTCCCGACAGGCGGCGCAGCGCACCGAGCGCCCTTCCGGCCCGAGCCGCGCGGCATCGACCTTGTAGGCGCTGGCGCAGGTCGGGCAGACGATCAGCATGCGCGGGACTCGGGGCACCGGACTGGAAGACTTAAGCGAGTGTGTGGGAACGCGGTTAAGCTCCGGTGAAGCGGCGTTTCGCGGCCGGGCGGCGGCCGGACTTGAAAACGCCGCCTCCGGACGTCATCCCGGCCGGTGGGCTCGCCGGTCGCCGGGCCCCGAGGTTGCGCATCGGTGAAGACGGCAAGCCTGCTCTCCGGCGCGGAAGCGCCGGTGGTCCAGTTCGAGAATGTCGGCATGCGCTACGGGCTCGGGCCCGAGGTGCTGTCCGACGTGAGCTTCAGGATCGCCCCGCATTCGTTCCAGTTCCTCACCGGCCCCTCGGGGGCGGGCAAGACCACGCTGCTGCGCCTGATCCTGCTCTCGGTGCGCCCGACCCGGGGCCTCGTCTCGGTGTTCGGCGAGGAGGTGAGCGGGATCTCGAGCGGGTCTCTCACCGGCCTGCGCCGCCGCATGGGCGTCGTGTTCCAGGATTTCCGCCTGCTCGACCACCTCACCACCTACGAGAACGTGGCCCTGCCCCTGCGGGTCCAGGGCCGGGCCGAGACGAGCTACCGGGCCGAGGTGGTGGAGCTGCTGCGCTGGGTCGGCCTCGGCGAGCGCATGCACGCCCTGCCCCCGCTCCTGTCGGGCGGCGAGAAGCAGCGCGCGGCCATCGCCCGGGCGCTGATCGGGCGGCCCGACCTGCTGCTCGCCGACGAGCCCACCGGCAACGTCGATCCGGGTCTCGGGCGGCGCCTGTTGCGGCTGTTCCTCGAATTGAACAAGCTCGGAACCTCGGTGATCATCGCGACCCACGATTTCGGCATCATGGACGCCGTGCCCGCCCGCCGCATGGTGCTGGGCGAGGGCCGCCTGCGGATCGAGGAGTGAGCGTGGACCGCACGAAACCGCGCGTCGGCCCCGCGGCGCGGAGCCGGGTCGAATCCGATCCGGGGCTGCCCGCGACGCTCCGGCGCAACGCCCCCCTGGTGCCGACGGATTCCGCCGCCAGCCGCTCGCTCGCGGCGGTGATCGCGATCCTGACCTTCCTCGCCGGGCTCTGCGCGGGCGCCGCCGAGGTGGTGGCGACCAGCGCCAGCCAGTGGCAGGGCAGCGTGGCCCAGGAGGTGACGATCCAGGTCCGCCCCGGTCCGGGGCGCGACATCGACGCGGATATCGCGCGGGCCGATGCGCTGGCCAAGGCCGAGCCCGGCATCGGCTCCACCCGCGTCTTCTCCAAGGCGGAGGCGGAGCGCCTGCTCGAGCCCTGGCTCGGCAGCGGGCTCGATCTCTCCGATCTGCCGGTGCCGCGCCTGATCACCCTGAAGCTCGGGTCGCCCGCGCCCGATCTGAAGCACCTGCGCGAGAGCCTGTCGGCGGCGATGCCGGGGGTCGCGAGCCTCGACGACCACGTGCTCTGGCTGCAGCGGCTCTCGACCATGGCCAACACCTTCGTGGGCGTGGGCATCGGCGTCGTCGCCCTGGTCCTCGTCGCCACCGGCCTCGCCGTGGCCTTCGCCACGCGCGGCGCGGTCGCGGGCAACCGCGAGGTGGTCGAGGTGCTGCATTTCGTCGGCGCCGACGACGACTTCATCGCCAAGGCCTTCCAGCGGCGCTTCTTCGGCCTGGGCCTGCGCGGCGGGGCGCTCGGGGCTCTGGCGGCGATGCTGGCCTTCGCCCTCGCCGCCCTCCTCGCCAAGGCTTGGCGCTCGGGCCCGGCGGGGGACGAGATCGAGGCCCTGTTCGGCGCCTTCCACGTCGGCTGGCGGGGCTATGCCAGCGTGCTCGCCATCGGCATCATCGCCTCCGTCGTCACCGGCGTGGTCTCCCGCCTGACGGTCCGCCGGTTCCTCGCCTGATCCGGCGGAGGGAGGGCCTGGAGTCGCGGCGCTGAGAGGGAATCGACACGCGGGCGCGTTGCGTTAACTCTTCGTCAACCGTTCGCTCACGCAAATGGGGGCCGTCGAGCCCGGACTGGCGGCCCGGGCGGCGGCACGCCTCCGCGCCGCCGCAATCGGCGCTAACCTGCCGGAGAATGTCCACGCGTATGCCGTGCGCCTCAGACCCGAACCGCGCCGAGCCCTTCGGCTGGCGCTGGGACGATTCTGGCCGGACTTCGCGAGCAGGCGCTGCGCCGCTCCGGGCCGCGCGGCCGCGCCGGACCCGGACCGTGACCGTCGCGCTGGCCGCGACCGCACTCGGCAGCGGGATCCTGGGGCTCGGCTTCCTCGGCTTCGTGCAGGGCCTCGACCGCATCGAGCGGGTTCCCCAGGGCCGCGCAGACGGTATCGTCGCCCTGACGGGGGGCGCCCAGCGCATCGGCGACGCGATCGACCTCCTGGCCAGCGGCTACGGCCGGCGCCTGCTGATCACCGGCGTGAACGAGCGCACGAGCCGTGACGAGATCGCCCGCCTCAACCCGACCCAGCGTCACTGGATCGATTGCTGCGTCGATCTCGATTACCGGGCGCGCAACACCATCGGCAATGCCATCGAGACCCGGCGCTGGATGCGACGCAACCATTTCAGCACGGTCGCGGTGGTCACCTCGAACTACCACATGCCCCGCACCCTGATCGAGCTGGACCATGCCCTGCAGGGGGCCGACCGGGTCGTGCCGCATCCGGTCGTGGCCGAGGGCTTCGACGCGGGCCGCTGGTGGCAATGCCCCGCGACCGCCAAGCTGCTCGCCAGCGAGTACGTCAAGTTCCTGGCGGCCTGGCTTCGGACCCGCTTCGAATCCGACCCCGAGCGGTCGCGCGCCGCGATCCTGATCGGCCGCGGCAAGCCGGTGAAGATGGTGGCCGAACCGCTGGCGCGGCACATCGACTGAGGCCCGCGCGGCCGGGATAGCGCCGCCCGCGGGCCCGTTCGACGATGGGATCGATCGCGGACCGGCCGCGGCACCCGGGCGCCTCAGAGGCCCTTGCAGCGGGCCTTGATCGCCTCGGAGAATTCCCGCTCCGACCCCTGCACCTGGGCGAGGCGCGCGTTGCGCTCCGAGCCCGACAGGCAGCGGGCATAGACGCTTGCCACCCGCCGCATGGTGTCGACGTGGCGCCGCCAGATCCGGCAGTTCTTGGCGTCGTCGCCGTCGGCCTGTTCGAGCTGGTCGAGGGCCTGCCGCTGCATCGACTGGGCCACCAGCACGTCCCGCGGGCAGGTGGCGTCGCCCGCCCCCTGGGCCCGAGCCGGCCCAGCGAGGAGACCGCAGGCGAGGGCCGCCGTGATCCGTACCGCGACGGTCACCACGCTCATGCCGCCTGCGGCGCGGAGGTGTGGGTGAGGAGCGCGTAGAGCGCGCTCGCGTCGCGGGCGGCGCGGATGCGCTCGAGGATGCCGGGCTCGCGCAGCACACGGGCCACCTGCGCCAGCGCCTTCAGGTGGTCGGCGCCCGCGCCCTCGGGGGCGAGCAGCAGGAAGGCGATGTCCACGGGCTGGCCGTCGAGGGCCTCGAAATCCACCGGCCGGTCGAGCCGGGCGACGAGGCCGAACAGACGGTCGAAGTTCGGCAGCTTGCCGTGCGGGATCGCGACGCCATCGCCGATCCCCGTCGAGCCGAGGCGCTCGCGCTGGAGCAGGGTCTCGAACACCTCGCGCTCGTCGAGGCCGGGCAGGCGACGCACCGCCTGCGCGCTCAGCTCCTGCAGCACCTGCTTCTTCGCGCGGGCGCGCAAGGACGGCACCACGGAATCCGGATCGAGGAATTCCAGGATTGGCATGTGAGGACTGCAGCCCCTTCGCCTGGTTCGGTGCCGAACCCGGTCCCGTCGCGTGGGGCGGGCGGATCGCGCACCGCCCCCCGATTACCGGATGGTCAATCGTGGGTCGGAAGCGCGGGTTCCGGGGAGACCGCGCTCAGGCGACAGCCTCCGGCGGGTCCACCCAGCCGATCGCGCCGTCACGGCGCCGATATACGACGTTGATGCGCCCGGTGCCAGCGTGAACGAAGACCAGAACGGGCGCGCCTGTCAGGTCGAGGGCGGTCACGGCCTCGCTGACCGAGTGGCGCTGGAGCGTCTTGGTGCTCTCGGCCACGATCGGCGGGTGGGATTCCCCCTCATCCTCGTCGGCGGGCGGCTCCGGCTCCTCCTCCGCGGGCGCGGCGAACACCGCGTAGGCCGCCTCGACCGCGCCGTTGGTCTGCCCGGCGGCGTGATCCTTCAGCTTGTGCTTGTAGCGGCGCAGGCGTTTCTCCAGCCGGTCGGCGGTCTGCTCGAAGCTCGCCCGGGGATCGTGATCCGCGCCCGTAGCCTCGATGGTCAGGCCCGAGACGAGGTGGAGCACGCAGTCCGTACGGTAGCTGGTGCCGTCCCGCCGGAGGGTGACGTGCCCGGTGCAGGACCCGTTCATGTGGCTGTCGAGGTACTTGGCGAGGGTCGCCGTCATGCGCTCCTCGACACGGCCGCGCAGGGCCTCCCCGAGGTCCAGGCCGTGGCCCGTGACGCGCAATGCCCCCATGTCCCCTCCGCTCAGGCTTGTTGTGGAGGTCGAGTTAAGGAGGCGTGCCGGGAGATGTCAACGGAGCGCGGGCCCGATCGGGGCCGGCGCGCCGTCAGCGGGCCGAAACCGTCCCGGCCATCGCGCCGCCCTGGGCGTAGCGCTCGCGGCGGCGCTCGATGGACGAGGGAATCCGAAGGGATTCTCGGTACTTGGCCACGGTTCGCCGCGCGATGTCGACGCCTTCGCCGCGCAGCTTCTGCACCAGCGCGTCGTCCGAGAGCACGTCGTTCGGGGTCTCTCCGTCGACGAGCTGCTTGATGCGGTGGCGGACAGCCTCCGAGGAATGGGCGGCCGTGCCGGCTGCGCCCGGAATCGCCGCGGTGAAGAAATATTTCATCTCCAGGGTGCCGCGGCTCGTACCGATCGCCTTGTTGGAGGTGACACGCGATACGGTCGATTCGTGCATGCCGATCGCCTCGGCCACCGTCTTCAGGTTCAGCGGTCGCAGATGCGTGACCCCGTGCAGGAAGAATCCGTCCTGTTGGCGCACGATCTCGGTGGCGACCTTCAGGATGGTGCGGGCCCGCTGCTCCAGGCTGCGGGTCAGCCAGTTCGCGGTCTGCAGCGCCTCCGACAGGAAGGCCTTGTCGCCCTCGGCCGAGGCGTTGCGGGAGACGCGGGCATAGTAGCTCTGGTTGACCAGCACGCGGGGCAGCGTCTCGCCGTTCAGCTCGACCAGCCAGGAGCCGTCGGGCGCGGCGCGCACGAAGACGTCGGGGATCAGCACCTCGACGGCGCTGGGACCGAAGGCACGTCCGGGCTTCGGGTCGAGCCGGCGGATCTCGCCGATCATCTCGACGAGGTCCTCGTCCTCGACGCCGCAGAGCCGGCGCAGGCCCGCGAAGTCGCGCTTGGCCACCAGATCGAGGCGCGAGACGAGCGCCTGCATCGCGGGATCGAAGCGGTCCTTCTCGCGCAGCTGGATCGCGAGGCACTCGGCGAGGTCGCGCGCGGCGACGCCCGCGGGATCGAAGCTCTGGACGAGCCGGAGCACGCCCGCCACCCGGTCGAGCCCGGCATTCAGGCGCTCGGCCACCGCGTCGATCGATTCGCGGAGGTAGCCGGCCTCGTCCACCGCGTCGATCAGGAAGCTGCCGATCAGGCGGTCGACGGGATCGCGGGTCGCGAGTTCGAGCTGCGACGCGAGATGCTCGCGCAGCGAGGTCTCGGCGGTGAGCGTCGCCTCGAAGTCGGGCGCCTCGGCGTCGAAGCTGCCGCCGGTGCTGCCATAGGGAGCCGGCGTGAGCGAGAGCATGTCGCCCGTGGAGGTCTCGCGGGCGGCGGGCGCGTCGTCCGGGAAGACGTTGTCGAGGCGGGTCTCGAAGCCGGTGTCGATCTCGCCGCGGCTCGGGTCGATCTCGGTCGCCGACCAGGATTCCTCGGCCCCCTCGAAACCCTCTCGGCTCTCGGCGGGACCGTCCGCCGCCGCGTCCGCAGGCTCGGCCGTCTCGGCCCGTTCGAGCAGCGGGTTGCGTTCGAGCTCGGCCTCCACATAGGCCGCCAGGTCGAGCTGGGAGAGTTGGAGCAGCTTGATCGCCTGTAGAAGCTGCGGCGTCATCACCAGGGCTTGACCCTGGCGCATTTCCAGCCGTTGCAGCAGACTCATGCGACGCCCGCCTTTCTGGGTGACGTATCGACCACACACCACTGCGCCTGTGCGGCACAGTTCTTGCTTAATTGATTTTCTTTAGCTTTAGACCCTTCCGGCCTGCCCGTCAAAGCGGTGGAGCGCGGATTGTGCCGCGATCGCGGCTAGGTGGCAGCCAAGCCACACAATCATCGTCGAGCGCGCTTAAGGAAGCTTTGCGCCAACCGTCTGCGCCCGGCTTCGGCCGGCCGACGCTCGGCCTCGGAACGGAATGGATTGCGGGCGGCCCCTGGGCGCCCGCGCCTCAGAGGCGGAAATCCTCGCCGAGATAGAGGCGGCGCGCCTCCGGGTTCGCCACGATCTCCTCCGGGGTCCCCTCGGTGAGGATGCGGCCCGAATGGGCGATGTAGGCGCGGTCGATCAGGCCGAGCGTCTCGCGCACGTTGTGGTCGGTGATGAGCACGCCGATGCCGCGCTGCTTGAGGTGCTTCACCAGATCCTGGATGTCGCCGACGGCGATCGGGTCGATGCCCGCGAAGGGCTCGTCGAGCAGCATGAAGGTCGGCGAGGAGGCGAGTGCCCGGGCGATCTCGCAGCGCCGCCGCTCGCCGCCGGACAGCGCGATCGAGGGCGACTTGCGCAGCCGCGCGATGTCGAACTCCTCCAGCAGCGATTCGAGCTTGCGGACGCGTTCCTTGCGGTCGGGCTCGGCCACCTCCAGCACCGCCCGGATGTTGTCCTCGACGCTGAGGCCGCGAAAGATCGAGGCTTCCTGAGGCAGGTAGCCGATGCCGAGCCGGGCGCGCTGATACATCGGCAGCTGGGTGATCGGCAGTCCGTCGAGGGTGATGTGCCCGCGGTCGGCCGAGACGAGGCCGGTGATCATGTAGAAGATCGTGGTCTTGCCCGCGCCGTTGGGCCCGAGCAGGCCCACCGCCTCGCCGGTGCGAACGGTCAGG
This sequence comes from Methylobacterium sp. HJ2, assembly GCF_056431005.1. Lineage (NCBI taxonomy): Bacteria > Pseudomonadati > Pseudomonadota > Alphaproteobacteria > Hyphomicrobiales > Methylobacteriaceae > Methylobacterium > Methylobacterium sp. HJ2. Next base: position 528,100 of record NZ_JBWJYM010000002.1, read on the forward strand.
CCCGCCTCGTGCACGACGGTGCGGGCGCCATAGCTCTTGCGCAGGCCGCGCACGCTGAGGATGCCGGGGCCGCCGGCCGCGTCATCGTCCGCCGCGCCCAGGGGGACCGCGGCGCGGCGACCGAACAGGCGGCCGAGGCGGCCGGCGCGCGCGGGCGGGCCGGCATCCATCGGGCCGGGATCGGGTCCTGACGGATCCACCGTCACGTGGAACGGGACGGCGTCGCTCAATTGGCCTGGGCCCGGGACTTGACGGGATCGGCCTCAGGCTTCGACGCGGCCTTGGCTCCGGGCGGCGGCGGGCAGCCCTTGGCGGCCCCCCCCTTCGCGTCGGTCTTCTCGCCCGGCACGAACATCGCGGAGACGCGCCCGCCCGCCACCGGGTCCATGTTCGCCCGGCCGGTATTCATGTCGTAGACGAGGCGCGAGCCGCGGGTGACGTTCTGGCACTGGCTCAGCACGACGTTGCCGGTGAGCACGATGCGCTTGGCCGCCTGATCGAACACGGCGTTGTCGCCGGTGGCCACCTGATCCTTCTGCACGACCGTCACGGGCCCGGCGCACTCGACCTTCTGGATGCCGTTCTCGGGCGTGGCCACTGCGGGCTTGGGGGCCTCCTCGGCGGGCTTGTCGCTCTTGCCCGCATCCTTGCCCGCATCCTTCGCGCCGTCCTTCTCTTTGCCGCGCTTGTAATGCACGGTCATGATGGAGCAGCGGATGGTGCTGTCGCCCTGGACGGCGACGACGTTGCCGGCGAACACCGCCTTGTTCTCGCGGTCGAACACATCGAGCCGGTCGGCGTCGATCTTGATCGGCTCCTTGCCGCCGCCGAGCGAGCCCAGCGGCGACGTCGCCTCCTTCTGGCCCGCCGCAAGAGCGGGACCCGCGAGGCAGGCGATCAGGAGGGCGAGCCGGGCCGGCCTCACCGCTCACCGTCCTGCGGCTCGGCCGCGGAGGTCATCAGGCGCAACGCGTGGCCGTCCACCGTGGGCCCTGGCGCGTCGCCCGCCTTCGGGGGAGCCTTGGCGGGCTTGTCCTCGTGGAACACCGTGTGGACGTTGCCGATGAAGGAGATCACGCGGCCGTTCTCGACCACGTCGAGACCGTCGGCCACGACGGAGCCGCTGGGGACCGTGACGGTCACCGTCTCCTTGGAGGTGACGCTGCCGGCCTTGAAGTTCACGGCGGCCGAGTTGAGCCGCGCCTCCTCGCCCTTGTCGGTCCAGATCCGGATGTCACGGGTCAGGTCGAGTGATTCGCGGGTGGTGTCGAACAGGCCGGTGGCCGCCTCGAGCCGGGCGAGGCCGCCCTTGTCGTCGGTGGCGATGTGGCCGCGCATGGATTCGAGTTCGATCAGGCTCGGCTTGCGCATGTCCTGCAGCGCGGCCGCGGCGGTGACCTCGTAGCCGCGCTCGCCCTTGCGGAAGCCCGAGAGGCGCGGGTTGTCCATCCGCACCTTGGTGCCCGACAAGGTCACCGGGCCGACGCTGACATTCGGCAGGCTCGCCCCGAACGGGTTGAGGACCAGGCCCGCCACCAGCAGCAGCGCACCGCCAGCGGCCAGCGGGATGACGCGTCGGAGCTGGCGCACGCGGGCGCTGTGCCGGTGCGCCTGCGCATGCGCCCGGGTCCGCCGCGCGTTTCCGGCAGCAGGTCCGTTCGTCACGATACCGTCGACCATCGGCATGGACATATCCGAGCGGTGCATCCTGGGAATGCGGCCGCGAGCTGTGGAACGGCCCCCGAGAGGCCCCGCGTGCCCGCGCGTCGCAGGCACGCCGCCGGATGCGCTCGGCCCATGGCGAAGTTATGGCCCGAGCGTTTCGGAAACTTCAACCTTATGCGCCGTTTGGCGAAGCGGGCGGAATGCTGAGGCGTTCCACCCGCCTCAGGATGTGCGCGGGCGCACGTCCGTGCAACCGGGCATGCCCTGGCGCGGGCGACGATCAGGCATGGGCGAAAATGTCGGTTTCCGGCCACCCGTCGAGGTCGAGGCGCGCGCGCGTGGGCAGGAAGGCGAAGCAGGCGGCGGCCAGATCGGTGCGGTCCTCGCGGGCGAGCATCGCGTCGAGGCGCGCGCGGGCGGCGTGGAGGTGCAGCACGTCCGAGGCCGCATAATCGAGCTGCGCCTGGCTCAGGGTCTCGGCGCCCCAGTCCGAGGATTGCTGCTGCTTCGAGAGATCGACGCCGACGAGTTCGCGGACGACGTCCTTCAGGCCGTGCCGGTCGGTATAGGTCCGGGCGAGCTTGGAGGCGATCTTGGTGCAGTAGACCGGCGTCGGCATCACGCCGAACCGGTTGTAGAGCACCGCGAGATCGAAGCGGGCGAAGTGGAAGATCTTGAGGACGCCGGGATCGGCGAGGACCCGCTTCAGAACCTCCGGCTCGGGCCCCTGAGCGGGGATCTGCACCACGTCGGCGGTGCCGTCCCCCGTCGAGATCTGGACCACGCAGAGCCGGTCTCGGTGGGGATTCAGCCCGAGCGTCTCGGTGTCGATGGCGATCGCCGCTCCCGGCGCGTAATCCGCGGGCAGGTCGCCGCGGTGGAGGCGAACGGTCGGGGCGCTGGGCATCGGGGGATCTTCGGGCGGTCGGACGGGAGAGGTGGCCCGGTATCACCCGGGCCCGGAGCGGACAAGGGCGGTGCCCCCACCTTGATCGGCGCCGCGCCCCAAGGCGCTGTCCTGTTCGCACGTCGCGGACGGCGCCCGGGTGTTTCAGTCCCCCTCCGCGGGCCAGCGACATCACACATCGCCCGCTTCCATTCCGGAATGCCCTGCGGGCGCGGGTTCTCCCCTCCCCCCTCTGCGGGGGAGGGTGGCCCGCGAAGCGGGTCGGGAGAGGGGGCGACGCTTCGGGATACGGCCCAGCGTCGATGCGGAGCGCCGTCCTGCACCGTCGCTCCCCTCTCCCGCCTGCTCCGCAGGCACCCTCCCCCGCAGAGGGGGGAGGGAAGCGCGCGGGGTTCATCAAAGATGTTTGAAGCTGCAAACCCCGCCGGGCGACTCCTCCCTCACACCACGAGGTTCACGATCCGGCCCGGCACCACGATCACCTTGCGGGGGGCGCGACCCTCCAGCACCTTCTGCACCGCCTCCAGCGCCAGGGTGGCAGCCTCGACGGCCCTGGCGTCGGCGTCGCGGGGGACGGTGACGTCCGCCCGCTTCTTGCCGTTGATCTGCACCGGCAGGGTGATCTCGTCCTCGATGAGAAGATTCCGGTCGAGCACCGGCCAGGGCGCCTCGGCGACGAGGCCCGGACGGCCCAACGCCTGCCAGCATTCCTCGGCGAGATGGGGCATCATCGGGGCGATGAGCTGGACCAGGATGCCGGCCCCCTCCCCTGCCGCCGCCGTCGAGACGGGCCCGCGCAGGGCCTCCTCCAGGGCGTTGCCGAGGGTGTAGACATGGGCGACGCAGCGGTTGAAGCGCAGCCGCTCGACATCCTCTTCCACCGCGGCGAGCGCCCGGTGGGCGGCCTTGCGCAACGCGAGATCGGCCGTGCCGTCGCCGGCGGCGCCGGCCGCGGCATTGACGAGCCGCCAGATGCGCTGGACGAAGCGGGCGGCACCCTGCACCCCCTCCTCCGTCCAGATCACGTCGCGGTCCGGCGGGGAATCGGAGAGCATGAACCAGCGCGCGGTGTCGGCGCCGTAGCTCGCGATGATGTCGTCGGGATCGACCACGTTCTTCTTGGACTTCGACATCTTCTCGATGGCGCCGATCGCCACCGGCGCGCCGGTTTTCACGTGGAACGCCCGGCGCTCCGGCCCCGCGCCCTCGAAACGGATCTCGGCGGGCGGCACCCAGGCGCCGGCCTCGTCCTTGTAGGTCTCGTGGACGACCATGCCCTGCGTGAACAGGCCGGCGAAGGGCTCGGCCACGCCCGACCAGCCGGTCTCGCGCATCGCCCGCATGAAGAAGCGGGCGTAGAGGAGGTGCAGGATCGCGTGCTCGACGCCCCCGATATACTGATCGACGGCGAGCCAGTGATCGACGATCGCCCGGTCGGTCGGCGCCTCGGCGAGCCAGGGCGCGGTGAAGCGGGCGTAGTACCAGGACGAATCGACGAAGGTGTCCATCGTGTCGGTCTCGCGGCGCGCCGCGGCGCCGCAGCGCGGGCACGGCACGTTGCGCCAAGCCTGGTCACGCTCCAGCGGGTTGCCGGGCTGGTCGAACGAGACCGTCTCGGGCAGGCGCACCGGCAGGTCGTCCACCGGCACCGGCACCGGCCCGCAGGATTCGCAATGGATGATCGGGATCGGGCAGCCCCAGTAGCGCTGGCGCGAGACGCCCCAGTCGCGCAGGCGGAACTGCACCTTGCGGGCGGCGACGGGCGCGCCGGCGACGATCTCCTCCGAGAGCCGGTTCGCCACCGCCTCGAAGGCCTCGTGCGTGGTCATCCCGTCGAGGAAGCGCGAATTGATCATGCGCCCGTCCTCGACATAGGCCGTGTCGGTGATGACGAAGGTCGCGGGGTCCTGATCCTCCGGGCAGACCACCGGCGTGTTGCCGAGCCGGTACTTGTTGGCGAAGTCGAGATCGCGCTGGTCGTGGGCCGGGCAGCCGAAGACCGCACCGGTGCCGTACTCCATCAGCACGAAGTTCGCGACGTAGACCGGCAGCTCCCAGGACGGGTCGAGGGGATGGCGCACGGTGAGCCCGGTGTCGTGCCCAAGCTTCTCGGCGGTGTCGATCGCCTCCTGGGCCGTGCCGATGCGGCGGCAGGCCTCGATGAAGTCCTGCAGCTCGGGGCGGGTTGCCGCGAGCGCGGCGGCCAGCGGATGGTCGGCCGCGATGGCGAGGAAGCGCGCACCGAAGAGCGTGTCGGGCCGCGTGGTGTAGACCTTGATCTCGCCGTACCCGGCGGTCGCCTGCGCCAGGGCGAAGCGGACCTCGAGCCCCTCCGACTTCCCGATCCAGTTCCTCTGCATCAGCCGGACCTTCTCGGGCCAGCGCTCGAGGCCGTCCAGCGCCGCGAGCAGGTCCTCGGCGAAGTCCGTGATCTTGAAGAACCACTGGGTCAGCTCGCGGCTCTCCACCAGCGCGCCCGAGCGCCAGCCGCGCCCGTCGATCACCTGCTCGTTGGCAAGCACCGTGTGATCGACCGGATCCCAGTTCACCTTCGCGGTGCGGCGCGTGACCAGCCCCTTGTCCAGGAAATCGAGGAACATGCGCTGCTGGTGCTTGTAGTAGTCCGGATCGCAGGTCGCGATCTCGCGGCTCCAGTCGAGCGACAGGCCCATCGCCTGGAGCTGGGCGCGCATCGCCGCGATGTTGGCGTAGGTCCAGTCGCGCGGGTTGACCTTGCGCTCGATGGCGGCGTTCTCGGCGGGCAGCCCGAAGGCGTCCCAGCCCATTGGGTGGAGCACGTTGAAGCCCCTGGCGCGCTTGTAGCGGGCCACCACGTCGCCCATCGCGTAGTTGCGCACGTGACCCATGTGGATGCGCCCCGACGGGTAGGGGAACATCTCCAACACGTAGTATTTCGGGCGGGTGTCGTCGTTCTGGGTCTCGAAGATCTTGGCCTGCCCCCAGGCCTGCTGCCAGCGCGGCTCGGCATCCTTGGCGTTGTAGCGCTCGGGCGCCGACCGAGGGTCGGGCGCCGACCGCGGGTCGGGTGCGGTCCGCGAATCGGGGGTCGGGGTGTTCGTCATGGCTCGGATCGAGGCGCTCGGAGGGCATCGCGGCGGATGCGCGGCTGGGCCCGGCACTAGCATATCCACGGCGCGCCGGGTCAATCGCGCTGCGAGACGCTGCTCTGCGAGCCGGATCGGAGCTTCCGGCTTGCGGCCGGCGTTCGGATTGGTAGGTCCCCCGTCGTGAAGCTCCGGACGATTCCCGCATGACCGACGATGCCCCCGCCCCTGTCGAGACCTCGGCCGAGGACGTTCCGCCCGTCGAGACCCCACCGGTCGAGAAGCCCCCGGTCGGCGTCGCCGACGTCGCCGCGGGGCTCGCCGAGGTGCGGGCCGGCATCGCCCAGGCGGCGGAAGATTGCGGGCGCAATCCCGCATCGGTGCACCTCGTAGCGGTCTCCAAGACCGTGCCCGCCGAGGCCATCCTGCCGGCGCTGGAGGCGGGGCACCGGGTGTTCGGCGAGAACTACGTGCAGGAATCGAAGGCCAAGTGGCCCGATCTGCGCCGGCGATACCCGGATGTGGAACTCCACCTCGTCGGCCCGCTGCAATCGAACAAGGCCCGCGAGGCGGTGGAGCTGTTCGACGTGATCCACGCGCTCGACCGGCTCTCCCTCGCCGCCGCGCTCGCCAAGGAGATCGCCCGGACCGGGCGGACGCCGAAGCTCCTGATCCAGGTGAACACCGGGGACGAGCCCCAGAAGGGCGGCGTCGCGGTCGATCAGGTCGACGTCCTGCTCGCCGCGTGCCGCGGCACGTACGGCCTCGCGATCGACGGCCTGATGTGCGTGCCCCCGGTCGAGGACCCGCCCTCGGCCCATTTCGCCCTGCTCGCCCGCATCGCGCGGGAGCACAACCTGCCGATCCTGTCGATGGGCATGAGCGCGGACTATCCGGCGGCGATCCAACTCGGCGCCACCCATGTCCGGGTCGGCACCGCGATCTTCGGCGCCCGCACCCGCAAGGCCTGACGCGTCAGGCGCGGCCCACGACCCGCGCCAGCGACAGCCGCAGCGCATCCGCCTCGCGCGCGCCGTACTGCGCCTCGAACGCGGCCTGAGCCCGGGACCAGACCGGACGGGCCGCCCGGAGCCGGTCCTGTCCGGCCGCGGTGAGGCTGAGCGCGCGGGTCCGGGCGTCCCGCCCCGTCCGGTTGTCGACGAGCCCGTCGCGCTCCAGCGGGCGCAGCGCCCGGCCGGTGGCAGTCCGGTCCATCACGAGATGCTGGGCCAGCTCGCTCACCGCCATCGGGCCCGCACGGGCGAGGATCGCCAGGACGGCATACTGCGTCGCCCGCAGGCCGACCTCGACGAGATACCGGTCGTAGAGCTGGGTGACGTGGCGCGCGGCCTGACGGACCGCGAGACAGTGGCAGGGCGCGGCGATGAGCGCCGAACCGAGCCGGTCCGGCGGCGGCAGGTCGCCCGCGGAAGGCACGTCCGCACCGTGTCGTCCGGACGATGGCATGCCGTGATCTCCCTCCGAACGCGACCGTCGCGGCCTGTCACGATGGCCCGGGGGTCGGTCCGCGCGAGCGCGCCGCCCACCCCGCCCGCGGCGGCGCGATCATTCAACCGAAAGTTTAACAATCTTTGCCGCGTCGGGCTGCATCGGTTCGCCGGCAGACCCCTGCGAATCGACCTGTCAGCCGATCCGCAGATGGGTGCGCGGGCCGATCCGCCGAAGCAGGCGCAGGAGATCCTGCAGGCGCACGGCCACGCAGCCCTCCGTCGGGCGGAAGCCCGAGCGCGCCACGTGCAGGAAGATCGCCGAGCCCCGTCCGGGGCGAATCGGGCCGCGATTGTGGTCGAGGTCGATCACCACGTCGTAGAGGCCGTCGTCCCGCCACATCCGCTCGGCGCTGACGCCCGGCGCCGGCAGGCGGATCGGGCGATTGTAGCGCCGGTCGTGGCGGTCGTCGCACCAGCCGTCCTCGGGCCGCGTCCGGTGCAGCGGCAGGGCCGTGGCCGGCCGTCTGCCGAGATGATCGTGCCGGTACGCGCCGCCACGCAGGCGGAAGCGACCGCGCGGGGAGCCGCCGTCCCCCTCGCGCTTGGCGCCGACGATGCCGGCGGCGCCAAGCGCGCAGGGGATCACCGCGCCGGGCAGCAGGATTTCGCCGCGTCGCCGGTCGGCGACCGACGGGCGAACCAGCAGGGACGACAGTGTCGTGCGGACCACCGCGCGGTCACGGGACTTCGCCCGGGTCTTGCCTGAGGTCTTGCCTGAGATCCTGCCTGGGGTTTTGCTTGAGGTCTTCACAGGTCGCATGGGGTCTCGCTGCGCGGAGCGCGGTCCGGCACCCTTCGGAAGCGGCGCCGGACGGGGCGGAGCGGCGCCGGGACAGGGGAAGAGTGCGGAAAAATGATGAACATTGCGCACAAGGCAATTCCCAGCCGTGAAAAGCGCATTATCCTGTTGCATATGCCCGGATCGGTCAGACCCGGGTTCGGGGGATCCGCCTGCGTCCGCCGTCCCGGCCTCTTCCAGGAGGCCGGGCCGGGCTCGACTCGGCCCCGTCGTGCCCTGTGAGAGTTGTTCGGACGATGAACGCCTATCGGATCCTGATCTGCGACGACGACGCGATCCTGCGCGAGACCCTGACCGAGCAGCTCGACGGCTACGACGAGTTCACGGTGCTGCCGGCGAGCAACGGCGCGGCGGCGATCGCGGGCGTGGCGGAGATGCGCGTCGACCTCGCGGTGATGGATGTCGGCCTGCCCGACATGGACGGGCGCGAGGCGGTGCGGGCGATGCGCCGCAACGGCTTCCGCGGGCCGGTGATCATGCTCACGGCGCAGGATTCCGAGGAGGACACCGTCGAGGGCCTGGAAGCGGGCGCCAACGACTACGTCACCAAGCCGTTCAAGTTCGGGATCCTGCTCGCCCGCATCCGCGCGCACCTGCGCAGCCACGAGGCTTCCGAGGACGCGGTCTTCCAGATCGGGCCCTACACCTTCCGGCCGGGCGCCAAGCTGCTGATCGGCGAGCGCGGCTCCAAGCTGAAGCTCACCGAGAAGGAGACCGCGATCCTGCGCTTCCTGTATCGGGCCGGGCGCGAGGTGGTGGGCCGCGACACGCTGCTCGCCGAGGTCTGGGGCTACAACGCCCACGTGACCACCCACACCCTCGAGACCCACATCTACCGCCTGCGCCAGAAGATCGAGCCCAACCCGGCCACCGCCGCGATTCTCGTCACGGAAGGCGGGGGCTACAAGCTTCTGCCCTGATTTTTTGCGCCGACGCATCGTCCCGGCCGCACAGTTCGGCTAGAACCGCGGCTTGTGCCAGCGCGCCTCCGCAGACCGGGATCCCGGCGCGGACGCGTGCCGATGGCTGAAACCGCAAGCGAGACCCCCGAGGCCGTGGATCCGACGGGATCGCCGCAGGTCCCGGCGGTTCGGGGACCACGGCGTTGGGGCTCGACGACGACATCGCTGTCCTTGCCGCCGCGCCGCTGTTCCGCTTCTTCGGCCAGGACGCGCTGCGCCTGCTCTCCTTCGCCTCGGAGCGGCGGGACCTTGAGGCCGACGCGATCCTGTTCCGGCGCGGCGACCCGTGCGACGGCGGCTACGTGGTCGTCTCGGGCACGATCGTGCTGACGCCGCGGGTGGCCGGGGCCGAGCCGGTCAGCGTCGGTCGCGGCGGATTGATCGGACAGCTCGCGCTGCTGGTCCCGGGCGAGCGCCCGAGCGAGGCCCGCGCCGCCGAGCCCGCCACCGTCCTGCGCGTCGCCCCCACGCTGATGCGCCGCATGCTCGAGGAATTCCCCGCCGCCGCGGTCGCCATCCACGCCGCCCTCGCCGAGGATCTGGCCGCGCTCTCGGAGGATCTCGCCCGCGTGCGTGGGCTGATGCTCGGATGATCCCGCCCGCGGATCGCCGCGACGCTCACCCGGTGCCGCCGAGGTGACAGGCCGGACGGGCCTCTGTAAGCACGGGCCTTCGCACCAGACCATCCCCGGAAAGACCATGTCCCAGGCCGAGCCCCACGCCGATCTCGCGCGCACTCTCGAGAACGCCTGGGAGGAGCGCGCCTCCATCGATACCGGCACCCGCGGCCCCGTCCGCGAGGCCGTGGAGACGGCGCTGACTCTGCTCGACGAGGGCAAGGCCCGGGTCGCCGAGAAGGTCGGCGATGCGTGGCAGGTCAACCAATGGCTGAAGAAGGCGGTGCTGCTGTCCTTCCGCCTCAACGAGATGGTCGCGGTGCCGGCGGGCGCGGCGGGCGCGCCCGCCTGGGACAAGGTGCCCTCGAAGTTCGAGGGCTGGGGCGAGAACCGCTTCCGCGCCGCCGGCTTCCGCGTGGTGCCGGGCGCCGTGGTCCGCCGCTCGGCCTACATCGCGCCGGGGGTGATCCTGATGCCGTCCTTCGTCAATCTCGGCGCCCATGTGGGCACGGGCACGATGGTGGATACCTGGGCGACCGTGGGCTCCTGCGCCCAGATCGGCAAGAACGTCCATCTGTCGGGCGGCGTCGGCATCGGCGGCGTGCTGGAGCCGCTCCAGGCCGGCCCGGTCGTGATCGAGGACGATTGCTTCATCGGCGCGCGCTCCGAGGTGGTCGAGGGCGTCGTGGTCGAGCGCGGCGCCGTGCTCTCCATGGGCGTCTTCATCGGCGCCTCCACCAAGATCATCGACCGCGAGACGGGCGAGGTCTTCCGCGGGCGCGTGCCGGCCTATTCCGTGGTGGTGCCGGGCGCCCTGCCCGGCAAGCCGCTGCCGGACGGCTCGCCCGGCCCCTCGCTGTACTGCGCGGTGATCGTGAAGCGGGTCGACGCACAGACTCGCGCCAAGACCAGCATCAACGATCTGCTGCGCGACTGATCGTGAGACGGGAGGGACGCGTGGACGCGGCCGCGAGCGAGACCCTGGACCTCACGGTCGCCGGACGTCCCTGCCCCACGCCTTGCGACCTCGTCGGTGCGGGTGAACCGGCCCTGCTGCTGCCGGCGCTCTCGACCATCTCGGCGCGGGCGGAGATGCGGCGGCTCGCCACCGCGCTCGACGGGTATCGCGCCCGCATCCCCGACTGGCCGGGCTTCGGGGACCGGGCGCGCCCGCGCCTGCCCCTCGAGCCGGCGACCCTGCACGCTTTCTTGGACGCGCTGCTCGCAGCCCGGCCGGGCCCCTACGCCCTCGGCGTCGCGGCGGGCCATGCGGCGGGCTACCTCGTGGCGGCGGCCGCCCGTCATCCCGGCGCATTCGGCCGGCTCGTGCTGGTGGCGCCGACCTGGCGCGGCCCGCTGCCGACCGCGATGGGGCCGGAGCGCGCGCACTGGTTCGGGCGCATCCGTCGCGCCGTCGAGACGCCGCTCCTCGGCGACGCGCTCTACCGCATCAACATCAGCCCGCCGGTGATCGGACGGATGATGCGCGCCCACGTCTATGCCGATCCGGCTCACGTCACCCCGAACCTCGTGGCCGAGAAGCACGCGGTGACCCGCCAGCGCGGCGGGCGCTTCGGCACGGCGGCCTTCGTCACCGGCGGCCTCGACCCGGTCGGCAGCCGCGCCGAATTCCTCGCCCTGTTCGCCGGCGCCCTGCCGCCGATCCGGGTGCTGCGGCCGGAGAGGGCCCCGCGCCGCTCGGCCGCGGAGATGGACGCCCTCGTGGCGAGCGGCCGGGTCGTCGCAAGCCCGGTGCCCGGCGCGCTGAGCCCGCACGAGGAATACCCGGACGCCGTCGCCGCCGCGATCCGCGCCGCCTGAGCGACCGGCTCTGGCACGGCCTCGACGCCGTCGCGGAGTGGAGGTCGGTTGCCATAGGCGTGTCGCAGGTTCCGCCCTATGCTCAGCAGCTTCCGAGGAACGCGACGCCACCGGACCCGATGCCCCCTGCCCGCTCCCGACTGCCCCTCCTGACGCTGCTGGCGCTCCTCGTGGCGGCGCCCCTGCCGGCGAGCGCGGAGGACGCTCCGCAGAAGCCGACATCCGCCCCATCCATCGGCATGGAGACGCTGACGCCCGATCGGGCTCCCGCGAAGCCCTACCTGAGCGATGCGACGGCGCCGGACACGATCCAGATCCTGACGCCGCCGCCGCCGAGCCATTCCGCCCTGGATACGGTCGACCGCAACACCTTCAACGCCACCCGCACCCTCAAGGGCACCCCGCGCTGGGAGCTGGCCGCCAACGACGTGGCCGAGGGCGCGCCCGCGATCCTCGAGACCTTCGCCTGCGTCCTCGGCACCCGGATCGACCAGGCCCACGTGCCCGCGGTGATCAATCTGTTCGAGCGCGCGCGGCTCGACATCGCGCGGGCCACGCGGGCCACCAAGGTGCATTACCGCCGCCTGCGGCCCTTCGTCGGCAACGAGGCGCCGATCTGCGTGCAGCGGACCCAGATGCTCGCCGACAGCTTCAGCTACCCGTCCGGCCACGCGACGCAGGGCTGGGCCTTCGCCCTGATGATGGCCTCCCTCGTCCCCGAGAAGGCGACCGGGATCCTCGCCCGCGGCCGGGCCTATGGCGAGAGCCGCATCGTCTGCGGGGTGCATTGGCTGACCGACGTCGCGGCCGGCCGCGTCAACGGCTCGGCGGTTTTCGCCGCCCTGACGGGCGATGCCGCCTTCCGGGCCGACATGGACAAGGCGCGGGCCGAACTCGCCAAGGCGCTGGCAAAGCCGGCCACGGCACCCGACAAGGCGATCTGCACCCGTGAGATCGAGGCCCTGAAAGAGCCGGCACTACAGTTTTGAATACTTTTAAGTTCAACCTGTAATCGATCCAATATAAGGTAAGTGGCTGGTTTTATCTTGATCACGTAAGCTTGACCGGGCATCCCACGGTGCGCCTCCCGCGAGGCATCGCGCCCGAGAGAGACCATGCCCGTCCCAGCCCGTTCGTTCGCGCCGTCAGCGGCCATCGCCTCGCTCCTCGCCGCGGGACCGGCCCTGGCCCAGGGGGCGAGCGTCCAGCTCGACCAGATCTCCGTCGAGTCGACGGCGCAACCGGCGGTGAGCGAGGTCGGCGGCAATCTCAGCAGCGGCGATGGCGGTACGGCCGCCACGAGCGGCGGCGGGGGCGGTCCCTCCGGGATCACCGGCTACGTCGCCCGGGTCGCCACGACAGCGACGAAAACCAACACGCCCCTCATCGAGACGCCGCAATCGGTGAGCGTCGTCACCCGCGAGCAGATCAACGACCGCAACGTCCAGACCTTCAGCGATGCGCTGGCCTACGTGCCGGGCGCCGCGATCAACGTCTCGGGCTTCGATCCGCGCTTCGATCAGATTTTCATCCGCGGCTTCGACGTCCTCAGCAACAACGGCACCTACCGCGACGGCCTGCGCCAAATCGGCAGCGGCTTCATCTTTCCGCGCATCGAGCCCTACGGGCTGGAGGCCGTCACCGTCCTGCGCGGGCCGGCGTCGGGCCTCTACGGCCTGGGCTCGCCGGGCGGCATCCTCGATGCGACGAGCAAGCGCCCGGTCTTCGCCTCCTTCGGCGAGATCTGGTTCCAGAGGGGCAGCTACGACCGCTACCAGGGCAACTTCGACATCGGCGGCCCCCTCGAGGGATCGGACGGCACGATGGCCTACCGGCTGACCGGCGTGCGCCGCGAAGCCGGCACCTTCATCGGCCGTGGCACCAACGACGACCAGCTCAACATCGCACCGGCCTTCACCTGGAAGCCCTCGGCGGACACCACCCTCACGCTGCTCGGCGAGTACCAGGTCCGGAACACGCCGGCCACGGTGTTCTACTACAACGACCCGGGCTTCCGAGTGAGCCGTTTCTACAGCGGCGACCCGCGCTTCGCCGGCCTCGACGAGACGCAGTACCGCATCGGCTACGCCTTCGAGCACCGCATCTCGCCCGACCTGATCGTCCGGCAGAACTTCCGCCACTACGGCATCTTCCTGAGCGCGAAGTACACCAACATCGATTCCATCAACGACGCGCGCACCCTCGGCCTGCGGTCGAACGGCTACATCCGCGAAGGTCTGGTCCAGCAGACGCTGGACAATCAGGTCGAGGCGCACCTCACCACCGGCCCGGTCGCCCACACCCTGGTCGCAGGCCTGGATTACACCCGCTACGCGCTGAGCAACCGGTTCGGGGCCCTGACCAGCAACGAGGTTCCGCCGCTCGATCTCGTCACCCGAAACTACGGCCAGCAATTCATTCCGACCCCGACCCTCGGGAGCCCCACCCGCCAGATCCAGAACCAGATCGGCCTCTACCTTCAGGATCAGGCCAAGCTCGGCGACTTCATCCTGACCCTGAACGGGCGCCAGGACTGGGTCTTTCAGGACAACCAGGTCTCGCCGGCGAGCGCGGTGACGCATCAGGACGACGCCGCCTTCACCGGACGCGTCGGCCTCGGTTACGTTCTGGCCCCGGGTCTCGTGCCCTATGCAAGCTACGCGACGACCTTCACGCCGCAGGTGGGGACGGACGCGCGCGGGACCGCGTTCAAGCCGGCCACCGGCGACCAGATCGAGGCGGGGGTGAAGTATCTGATCCCCGGCACGAACATCCAGGCCGCCTTCGCGGGCTTCGACATCGTGCAGTCGAGCATCCTGCGCACCGACCCCGCCAACCAAGCCTTCCAGACCGCCTCGGGCTCCGTGCGCTCGCGCGGCTTCGAGGCGGAGGCCACGGCGAACCTCGCGCCGGGCACGAACCTGACGATCGCCTACACCCACCTCGACGTCCGGTTCCTGCGCCAGACCTCGTTCACGGGCCAGACCCAGGACGGGAATCTGGTGTCCGGCATCCCGGGCGACACCTACGCCTCGTTCCTGACCTACGCGTTTCCCGCCGCCTCGGCGCTGCGCGGCCTGACCATCGGCGGCGGCCTCCGCTACATCGGCACGAGCTACGCCGACGACGACAACACCGTCCGCAATCCCACCGTGACGCTGTACGACGCCCTCGTCGCCTACGACTTCGCGGCCCTGGATCCGCGCTACAAGGGCTTCCGGGCCCAGATCAACGGCTACAACATCTTCGACCGCAGCTATAACACCTGCGCGTTCGGGAACTGCTACCGCGGCTCTCCGGCCACCGTCATCGGCAGCCTGATCTACCGCTGGTGAGCGCGGCCCCGCCCATCACGGTCTCGCCGCAGAGGCTGCGTAGGGAGAGAAATCGTAAGCGCTTGCGCGTCATGCTGATGGCGCGGGCGCGGGGCTGCCCGTAAAGAGCGGATGATGAGTGTGGGAAGCGCGCGGATGGGGCGGTCGGCGGGACGGGGATTGCGGGCGGCGAGCCGGCTCGCATGCGCGGCTGCGCTGACGCTCGGCCTCTCGGCCTGCTTCCGCCCGCTCTACGGGCCCACGGCGTCGGGCGAATCGATGGGCGTGCTGCTCGCCGCGATCCAGGTCGACGACGTCACGACGGCGCAGGACCAGGACCGGCTCGGGCATTACCTGCGCAGCGAGCTGATCTTCGATCTCGACGGCTCGGGCCAGCCCTCGCCGAAGCGCTACCGCCTGAAGATGCAGGCGAGCGAGACGGTGCAGACGCCGATCGTCTCGACCCAGACCGGGCGGGCCGAGGCCGGCACCCTGGTGGGCAACGTGCGCTTCAGCCTCGAGAGCCTCGACGGGACGCGGGTGATCACCGAGGGCGTCGCCACCTCCACCACCACCTACGAGCGCTCGGTGCAGCGCTTCGCCAGCCAGCGCGCCGCGCGCGACGCCGAGATCCGCCTCGCGAAGGTGCTGGCCGAGCAGATCAAGACGCGCGTCGCCTCGGTGCTGTCCGCCAAGTCCTGAGCGTGCGAGGCGGTCTTGAGCGCGACAGGCGGTCCTGAGGGCGAACGGCACGTCGCGAACGCGGCGGGGCAGGGCCGTTGACCGCCGTCAAGGCGCACGAGGCCGAGGCCCTGATCCGGCGCGGACCCGACCCGCGCATCCCGGTGATCCTCGTCTACGGGCCCGATACCGGGCTCGTCGTGGAGCGCGCCAAGCGCCTGGCCGAGAGCTTCGTCACGGACCCCAACGATCCCTTCGCCCTGGTGCGGATCGACGGCGACACCCTCGCCGCCGATCCCGGCCGCCTGATGGACGAGGCCGGCACCGTGGGTCTGTTCGGCGACAAGCGCACGATCTGGGTCCGCCCGGGCAGCCGCAACTACGCGCCGGCCGTCGAGACGGTGCTCAAAGCCGAGATCACCGGCACCCGCATCGTGGTCGAGGCCGGGGATCTCGCCAAATCCGCACCGCTGCGCACGCTCTGCGAGCGCTCGCCCAAGGCCCTCGCCATCCCGTGCTACCCGGACGACGAGCGGGCGCTCGCCGAGCTGATCGACCGGACGCTCGAGGCGCACGGCCTGCGCATCGCCCGCGAGGCCCGCGAGGTGCTGAGCCAGAGCCTCGGCGGCGACCGGCGCGCGAGCCTGTCGGAGATCGAGAAGCTCGCGCTCTACGCCCAGGGGCAGGGCAGCGTCGGCCTGGACGACGTCGAGGCGGTGGTGAGCGACGTCGCCGCCAGCGTGCTCAACACCCTGATCGACGCGGCCTTCGGCGGACGGACGGCCGAGGTGGAGCGCGACTACCGGCGCTTCCGCCACGAGGGGCTCGATCCCTCGATGATGCTGGGCCAAGCGCTTCGCCACGCGATGGCGCTGCTGGCGAGCCGGCTCGAGGGCCCGGACAAGAGCCCGAGCCTGCTGGTGGCCTCCTGGCGCGGCCTGCACTTCAAGCGCAAGGCCGGCGTCGAGGCACAGCTCGCCGCCTGGGGCCCGAACGCGCTCCGGCAAGCCATCCAGATCCTGCAGGAGGCGGTCCTGGCCTGCCGCCGGGCGGAGCCGGGACTCGCCCATGCCAGCGCCAACGCCGCGCTCCTGCGCATCGCCGGGCAGGCGGCGCGGCGCCGGGGCGGCTGACGCCGGTTCGCCCGGAGAGGCCGGCACGGGGAGTCCGGCCGAATCGTTCCCCGTACGCCTCCGCCAGACCACCCGCCGGTGATCGCTCCTGAGATCACGGGCCGCGAAGGGGCCCCGCGGCGGAACCGTGCGTTAATCGATCCACTGCAACCTGAGAGCGGTTTCAGCCGCGGTCTGCACACATGTCGATCCATCCTGTGCGGTCCGCCAGCGGCACGACCCCCGTTCTCCCCGGGTCGGCGGCCGATCGCAGTCTCGGCGCGGACCCGCTCGCCCTGCGCCGCGCCATCGCACGCCTGCGCGGGGACGGCGACCCGGTCTGGACCTGGGAGACGGACGCCTTCGGGCACTATGTCAGCCTCTCGCGTGCCTGTCGGGACGGGCTCGGCTACACGGCAGGCGAGCTGATCGGGCGGTCACCGTTCGACCTCATGCCCCTCGACGAAGCCGCACGCATCGAGCGGATGATCGCCCGCTCGGCAGCAGGGCAGCGCCCCTATCCGGAATTGCTGCACCGCAGCATCCGGCGGGATGGCCGCGTCGTCGTGCTCGCGGTCGACGGCATGCCCGTGCGCGATGTCTCGGGCGCCCTGCTCGGCTATCGCGGCACGGCACGGGACGTCACCGGGTCGGGGCCCGCCATCGCTCACCGGCACCGCACCGATCACTACGACTACCTCACCGGCCTGCCGAACCGGGCCTGCTTGCGCGCGCACGTGGCGGAGCGCCTGCAGGATGGGCTTCCGGCTCCCGCAATCGTCGCGATCGATCTCGAGCGCTTCGGCGCGATCGAGGCCCAGTTCGGGCCCGCAGGCGGGGACGCGGTGCTGTGCGCTGTCGCCGACCGCTTGGCGGGTTTCGCCCGCCGACACCGGGCCGTCCCGGGCCGCCTGGCAGGTGACGACTTCGTGCTGATCCTGCGCGACGGCCTCGATGACACGGAGACGCGCAATCTCGCTGCCGCCCTGCGCGTCAGCCTCGATCAAGACATCCGGATCGCGGGCAGCCGCCTTCAGGTCGGCGCAAGCCTCGGCCTTGCCCAGGCCGGCTCGGGCAGGACCGCCGATACACTGATCGCATCGGCCGAGGCCGACCGCTTCCGCGCACGGATCGGGATGGCGCCCGCTTCCTGAGCCCTCACTCGGGCTCAGCGTCGGAGACGCGGAAGCGACGGCAGAGCGCCTCGAGCTCCTCGGCGTTCTGATACCGGATCCGGATCTCGCCCTCGGCCGCGCTCTTGGCCTTCAGCACGACACCGACGCCCAGCGCCCGTGCCATCCGGCGCTCCAGGGAGCGCATTTCCTCGGTGCGCTCGCTCGGACCCCGGGGACGGCCGGGGCGGGGACCCTCGGCCTCCGGCGTCTCGGCGGCGGCGATCGCCTCGACCTCGCGGACGGAGAGCCCCTCCTCCACGATGCGGCGCCCGACGGCCTCGGGATCGCGCACGGCGAGGAGCGCCCGGGCGTGGCCGGCAGTGATCTCGGCGGCAATCACGCGCTCTTGGATGGCCGGTGGCAGGTTCAGCAACCGCAAGGTGTTGGCGAGATGACTGCGGCTCTTGCCGAGGATCTCGGCCAGCTCGCGCTGGCTATAGGCGAATTCGCTCATCAGCCGCTCGTAGCCCGCCGCCTCCTCGATCGCGTTCAGATCGGCGCGCTGCACATTCTCGAGGATCGCGAATTCGAGCGAGGCCCGATCGTCGATCTCGACGACGACGACCGGAACCTCGTCGAGTTCGGCGCGCTGCGCGGCGCGCCAGCGGCGCTCGCCCGCCACGATCTCGAAGGCGCCCGGCACCTCGGCAAGGGGCCGCACCACGATCGGCTGGATCAGACCGCGGGCGCGGATCGAGACGGCCAGCTCGTCGAGGTCGGTCTCGCTGAAGCGCCGGCGCGGATTGCGCGGGTTCGGGCGCAGGAACTCGACGGCGACCTTGCGCAGCGGGGCAGGGGCCTTGGCACCCTCGGGCGCGGCTTCGCCGAAATCCCCGATCAGGGCCGCGAGCCCGCGCCCCAGACGGGGCCGTGGTGCCTCATCCGCCATCGTCTCACCCCCGCTACGCAACGCCATGTCTGAAACTCTGGTCCGTGTGGAAGACGTGGGGCCGGCCTCAGGCCGCGGCCGGCACCCGTCCCTCGCGCTGGATCACTTCGGAGGCGAGGCGCAGATAGGCCTGCGAGCCCGCACACTTGAGATCATAGAGCAGGGCCGGCTTGCCGTGCGAGGGCGCTTCAGAGACGCGCACGTTGCGCGGAATCATGGTCTCGTAGACCTTCTCGCCCATGAAGCTGCGCACGTCCGCCACCACCTGCGCGGAGAGATTGTTGCGCGGGTCGAACATGGTGAGCACGATGCCCTGGATAGTCAGGCGCGGGTTGAGCGCGGCACGCACCTGCTCGACCGTGCGCAGCAATTGGCTCAGACCTTCCAGGGCGAAGAACTCGCATTGCAGCGGAACCAGCACCGCATCGGAGGCGGCGAGGGCATTGATGGTCAGAAGGTTGAGCGAGGGCGGACAGTCGATCAGCACATAGGTAAAGCCGCGCGTCTCCGGGGCTTCACCCATGCTCCGCAGCACACCGCGCAGGCGATGGGAGCGATCGGCACTCGAAGCCATCTCCAGCTCAAGGCCGAGCAGGTCCATCGTGGAGGGCGCGATCGAGAGACGCGGCACGGCCGTCGGGATCACGGCCTGCGCCAGGGTCGCCTCCCCTGCCATCACCTCGTAGGTCGAGTAGCGGCGCTGACGGCGATCGATCCCCAGCCCCGTCGAGGCGTTGCCCTGCGGATCGAGATCGATCACCAGGACTTGCTCACCGATGGCGGCGAGCGCCGTTCCGAGGTTGATGGCCGTCGTCGTCTTGCCGACGCCGCCCTTCTGGTTGGCGAGCGCGAGGATCCGCAGCGGTCGCGCGGAGGCGACCGGCTGGACGGGGGAAACGGGTACGTCGCTTGTCATGGGCTCGGGGGCGCGAGTGCGGTGACGCGCACGATCCGGGCCGCCGACTCGGTTCGGCTCGGAACGAGGTCGTAGGCGACTGTCCACCGGGTCGCGGCCTGGGTCAATTCCGCTTCGACCTCGCGACCCTTCGGAAACAGACCGGTGGTGCCCGTTTTCAACAGTGGTTCCGTCCAGGCGAGAAGCTGCTCGAGGGGTGCCAGCGCGCGGGCGCAAACGACATCGGCGCCGTGGTGGCGCTCGATCACGCGCTCGATCCGAGCATTGTGGACACGGGCCGGGGCACCGGTGAGCCGAGCCGCCTCCTGAAGGAAGGCGCATTTGCGGGCGTTGCTCTCGACCAGATCGACCTCGATCCCGGGGCTGCCGGCGATGGCCAGGATCAGGCCCGGGATGCCGGCGCCGGAGCCGAGGTCGAGCCAACGCCGCGCATCAGGTGCGATGGCCAGCAATTGCAGGGCATCCGCGATGTGTCGCGTCCAGACCTCCGCCAGGGTCGCGGGACCGACGAGATTCTTCACGGATTGCCAGCGTCGGAGCTGTTCCACGTAGAGGTCGAGCCGCGCGGCTGTTTCACGTGAAACACCGGCCTCCGCGAGGACGCGCCGGCGCTCGGCATCGGCAGCCATCAGGCGGAGATCGCCACGGTAGGAACGGCCCGGCGCGCATGGGCGGCGAGCAGCGTCAGGGCCGCGGGCGTGACGCCCTCGATCCGCGCGGCCTGACCGAGCGTACCGGGACGCACGGCCTCCAGCTTCAGCCGCATCTCATTCGAGAGACCGCTGATCCGGCCATAATCGAGATGCGCGGGCAGCCGTACCGCCTCGTCGCGCCGAAAGGCGGCGATATCGGCCCTCTGGCGGTCGAGATAGACCGCGTAGGTCGCATCCGTGCGCAGACGCTCGGCGACCCGTGGCGGCACGGTCCCAAGTTCCGGCCAGACGGTGGAGAGCCGCGCCCAGTCGAGGTCTGGATAGGACAGGAGTTGAAAGGCACTCCGTCGAATCCCGTCCTGATTGAGGTCGATGCCGTGCTGGCGCGCCTGGGTCGGGGTCAGGCTCAAGGCGTCCAGGCGGGCACGGGTGGTGGTCAGTTCATCCTGCGAGACCGCGAAATGCTTGGCTCGATGGGCGCCGACGCAGCCGAACGCGATGCCCCGCGGAGTCAGGCGCTCGTCGGCGTTATCGACGCGCAGCGACAGGCGGTACTCCGAACGCGAGGTGAACATGCGGTAGGGCTCGCTCACCCCATGGGTGACGAGATCGTCGATCATCACGCCGAGGTAGGACTCGGCGCGATCGAACAGGGCCGGCGCCGCGCCGCCCGCGAGCCGGGCCGCGTTCAGGCCGGCGACGAGGCCCTGGCCAGCGGCTTCCTCGTAGCCCGTGGTCCCATTGATCTGACCCGCGAGGTACAGGCCCGGAAGGCGCTTCACCGCAAGGGCCGTGTCGAGTTCGCGCGGATCGACGTAATCGTACTCGATGGCATAGCCCGGACGGACGATGCGCGCCTGCTCCAGACCCGGGATCAGGGCGATCAGGGCGTGCTGGACCTCCTCGGGCAAGGCCGTCGAGATGCCGTTCGGATAGACGGTCGGGTCGTCGAGCCCCTCGGGCTCCAGGAAGATCTGGTGGCCGTCGCGGTCGCCGAAGCGCACCACCTTGTCCTCGATCGACGGGCAGTAGCGCGGCCCGCGGCTGTTGATGCCGCCCGAATACATCGGCGAGCGGTGGAGATTGTCACGGATCAGATCATGCACGGCCTGGGTGGTGCGGGTGATGCCGCAGCGGATCTGAGGCGTGGTGATCCGCTCCGTCAGCGTCGAGAACGGCACCGGATCGGCATCCGCCTCCTGCATCTCCAGGGCATCCCAGGCGATGGTCCGCCCATCGAGCCGGGGCGGGGTGCCGGTCTTGAGGCGTCCGAGCCGAAGCCCGAGCCGATCGAGCGTCCGGGCGAGGCCGATCGCGGGCGCCTCGCCCGCCCGTCCGGCCGGGATCTGGACCGGGCCGATATGGATGAGGCCGCGCAGGAAGGTCCCGGTGGTCAGCACCACGGCGGCACAGGACAAGACGCGCCCGTCCTCGAGCACCACCCCGGAGATCCGCTCGCCGCTGAGGGTCAGATCCTCGCAAGCGCCCTCGATCACCGTGAGACCCGCCGTCTCGGCCACCGCCCGCTGCATCGCCGCCGCGTAGAGCTTGCGGTCGGCCTGGGTGCGGGGACCGCGCACGGCGGGCCCCTTGCGCCGGTTCAGTAGGCGGAACTGAATGCCGGCCGCATCCGCGACCCGGCCCATCAAGCCGTCGAGCGCATCGATCTCGCGCACGAGATGACCCTTGCCGAGGCCGCCGATCGCCGGGTTGCACGACATCGCTCCGATCGTCGCCACGCTGTGGGTGACGAGCGCGGTGCGGGCGCCGCAGCGAGCCGAGGCCGCGGCGGCCTCGACGCCGGCATGGCCGCCGCCGATCACGACGACGTCGAAGGTGTGGGATGCGACAGACATGGGGCGGATTAAGCGCCCGCCGCACCGCGCGTCAACGGAAGAGCACCGCGTTGGCGGATGCTCCCGAGGCCTGAGAGTCGTCCATTTGGTGGATGCAGACGCGATCGTTTGAAGTCAGATTGGGTTTTCGCTTCGGCCGATCTGAGCAGAGCAGGCCGCGCGGAATACTCGACGCAGGGTGGCTGCGTTGGGCGAATGTGGCATTCATGTTGCATTAACAAATTTGAAACCTGCAGAGGACCTGGCGGGCGGGTGAGCCAATGCATTGGCTTGGGGCTCCCATGCATCGACTCAAGGCTGGGGTCTGCTTGTGAAGGAGGCATCGATGCATGTAGTCGCGATCGGGCTCGGAGCCCTGTGCTGCGCGGGTGGCGCAGTCGCGCATTTCACCGATTCCACGCGCCGCAAGGAAGGCCTCCTTGGCTTGGCGGCCTTCGCATTCCTGCTGACCGGTGTCTTCCTCAGCCGCGGCTGAGACGCCGCGTGTTTTCACGTGAAAACAAAACCGCGCCGACCGACCGTTCGGAACCTTCACTTCCCGATACAGAAACTCGCGAACAGGCGGTCCAGCACGTCCTCGACACCGACCTGCCCCGTGATTTCGCCGAGCGCGCGAACCCCGAGGCGCAGATCCTCGGCGACGAGTTCCGGGAGCGAGCCCGTCACCGCCCGCACGACCCGGTCGAGATGATCCACGCAGCGAGAGAGCGCCTGCCGATGCCGCTCGCGCGTCACCACCGCATCGCCTGATCCGAGCGATTCGGCGGCGCGGGTCCTCAGGGCGTCGAGCAGGGTATCAAGCCCCGCACCGGTCCGTGCCGAGATCCGGATCCCCTCGTCGGCTGGGCGAGGATCAGCGTCGAGATCGGCCTTGGCCGCCACGCGCAAGACGGGCAGGTCGGCGGCCAGCGCCTCCGACCGAGCTTCGCCACAAGAGAGCAGCACGACGAGGTCCGCCTGCGCGATCCGTCGCCGCGTGCGTGCGATGCCCTCCGCCTCGACCGCATCGGCGGTCTCGCGCAGCCCCGCCGTATCGACCAGCACGACCGGCAGACCCGCGAGATCGAGTCGGACCTCGATCAGGTCCCGGGTGGTCCCGGGCCGGTCGGAAACGATCGCGGCCTCGCGCCGGCTTAGCGCATTGAGCAGCGTCGATTTGCCGACGTTGGGCGCTCCGGCTAGCACGACGACAAAGCCCTCACGCAGGCGCTCACCCTGGCGCCCGTCGACCAGAGCGGCCACGATCGCGTCGCGCAGCGCGCGGACGCGGGCCTGGAGCGCGGCGTCGAGCGCATCCGCGTCGACATCGCCCTCATCGGTGAAATCGAGCGCCGCCTCCGCACCGGCGAGGCAGGCCAGGGCCTCCTCCCGCCACGCCTCGATCTGTCGTCCCAGCGCGCCATCGAGCTGGCGCAGGGCCTGACGCCGCTGGGCCTCGGTCTCGGCCTCGATGAGGTCGGCCACCCCTTCCGCCTCGGTCAGGTCCATTCGGCCGTTGAGCACCGCACGTCGGGTGAAATCCCCGGCCTGCGCCGGCCGGCATCCCGGCATCTCCGAGAGCACCCGGGTCACGCCGCTCCGGACTGCGAGGCCGCCATGCAGGTGCAGTTCGGCCATGTCCTCGCCGCTGAACGTGTTCGGGCCCGGCATCCAGCACACCAGCGCCTTGTCGAGGACCGCGCCATCAGCCGGGTCGCGCAGCGTGCGTAGGGCGAGCCGCCGCGGCTCGGGAACGGATCCGGCGAGCGTCGCGAGGACCGACGCACAGGCCGGTCCGCTGATCCGGATCACGCAGATCGCGGCACGCCCGAACCCGCTCGCCGCCGCGAAGATCGTGCTGCCGCCATCCATCCCGTGTCCCTCGCCTGATCCTGCCGGCCGCTCTATCACAGCGTCCGGGCCGATGCCGGACGAACGCGGCCCGTGAGAGGGGAGGGCCGCCATGCACGATCCGACACGCCGCGATCTGAGCCTCGGTCTCGGTGCGCTGCTGGCCGGAGCCTGCACGCATTCCGCCGTCGCCGATCCCGGCCTCGTGGACCGGATCGCCGCGATCGAGGCCCGCACGGGTGGGCAGCTCGGGCTCGCGATCCGCGACGGCGAATCCGGGCGCATCCTGCTGCGCTACCGGGAGACGGAGCGCTTCCCGCTCTGCAGCACCTTCAAGGTCCTGGTGGTCGCCGCAACCTTGGCCGAGGTCGATCGCGGGCACGCCGATCTCGCCCTGCGCCTTCCTGTGACGGCCGCCGATCTCGACAGCTATGCCCCGGTCACCCGGCCCATCGTCGAGGCTGGCGGGGGGACGGGGACGATCGCGCTGGGCGAGGCCTGCGCCGCCGCGCTGATCTGGAGCGACAACACGGCGGCGAACCTCCTGCTGCGCGAACGCGGCGGCCCGGACCGCCTGACTGCGTGGCTCCGCACGGTCGGCGACACGACGAGTCGGCTCGATCGCTGGGAGCCTGATCTGAACAGCGCGATCCCGGCCGATCCGCGCGACACGACCACGCCGGAAGCGATGGCCGCGACCCTGCGGGCGCTCCTGCTCGGCACGATCCTCGCGCCAGCCAGCCGGGACCGACTGGAAGCCTGGATGCTCGCCGCCCGCACGGGCCTGAAGCGCCTGCGCGCCGGGCTGCCGCCGGACTGGAGGGTCGGCGACAAGACGGGAAGCGGGGAGAACGGCACCGCCAACGTGGTGGCGATCCTGCGCCCGCCGGACCGGCCGCCGTTGCTCGCAGCGATCTACCTGACCGGTGCGCGCGTCCCGGCGGACAGGCGCGACGCGGCCCATGCGGAGATCGGAGGCCTCGTCGCGGGCTCCGCCCATGGAAGGATCTGAGAGGTGGCGAAGGCTACGCCCGCGACACGCGCACTCGACCAGGCCGGGACACCCTACAGCCTGCACAGCTACGCCTACGACCCGGATGCGCCGCGCATCGGCCTCCAGGCGGCGGAAGCGCTCGGCGTTCGGGCCGATCAGGTCCTGAAGACCCTGATGGCCGCCGTCGACGGCAAGCCGGTCTGCCTGCTCATCGCCTCCGACAAGGAGGTCAGCATGAAGCGGGTGGCCGCGGCATTCGGCGGCAAGTCGGCCGCGATGCTGAAGCCGGCCGAGGCCGAGCGGCTGACGGGCTATCACGTCGGCGGCATCAGCCCGCTCGGTCAGAAGCGTGCGGTGCCGACCCTGATCGATGCCGGCTCGCTCACGGGCAGCGAGGAGATCCACGTGAACGGCGGCGCCCGCGGATTGCAGATCCGCCTCCGGCCCGCCGACCTCGTCACCGTCCTGCGAGCGCGCACGGCCACGCTCACCTGAGGCGGGAGCCCTCGATCCCGTCTCGCGGCCCCGGTGTGGGGCGATCCCCGTCGTCCGGTTCGCTGAGCAACAGGCCGTGGCGGGATCCGCGGCCGGCATCGCGGGACACCGGACGGTAACCCGCGATTTACCATGCTGGGCCAGGGTAGAGGCTTGACCGGAATGCGGAACCTGACGATGGCGATGGGGCGGACGATGCGGGCGGCCGCGATCGCATGTCCGCTTGCGGGCGCGTGCCTCACCCTGGCCGCCGGAACGGCCCCCGCCGCCGATCTCGTCGAGGCCCCCTACCCGATGCCCGACCGGGCCGCGCTCGGCGCCCCGCTGACGGCGCCTCGCTACTTTCCCCGGGGCGACGGTGGCGACGTCATGCGGCACGCTCCCCCGCCGGCGCGCATCCATGTCGGCTGCGTCCCACGCCGCGCGCTGGTGCCGACGAACGCACCCGACGATCCGAGCTATGTCGGCTCGGCCTACGGCCTGTCGAAGCCGAGCTATTACGGGCTGACGCCGCCACCGGGCGTCGACGATCCCTACGGCCGCGCGCTGCTGCCCTATTGTCCTTGAGAGAACCGACGGTCGGCCGCATCGGCGGGCTGGCGCGGCGGCGGAGCCGGGATTAAGTCAGCGCCGGTTCTCCCGGAGCGAGTGCGCGTGTCCCTCAACATCCCTGTCCCCGGTCGGCCGCCGGCTTACGCCGATCTCGCTCCGCTGAGGGCCCAGGTCGCGGCTTGGCGCGCGGCTGGAGAACGCGTGACGCTGGTGCCGACGATGGGCGCGCTGCATAGCGGCCATCTCGCTCTGGTGGCCGAGGCAAAGCGCATGGGCCGCGCGGTGGTGAGCATCTTCGTGAACCCGACGCAGTTCGGGCCGAGCGAGGACTTCTCCCGCTATCCGCGCGATCTCGCGGCCGATCTCGAGACCCTGGCGGGCGCCGGCACCGATGCGGTTTGGACGCCCAGCGTGGAGACCATGTACCCGTCGGGTTTCGCCACCCAGATCACGGTGGGACGCCTGACGGAAGGCCTGTGCGGCGCCTTCCGGCCGGGCCATTTCGCAGGCGTCGCCACCGTGGTGACGAAGCTTCTGAATCAGGTCCGGCCCGACGTCGCGCTGTTCGGGGAGAAGGATTTCCAGCAGCTCCAGGTGATCCGGCGGGCCGTGCGCGACCTCGACATGGAGACGGAGATCCGCGGCGTGCCGACCTTGCGGGAACCGGACGGGCTCGCCCTGTCCTCGCGCAACCGCTACCTCGAACCGGCGGAGCGGGCGCGCGCCGCGACGCTCCACGGCGTGCTGCAGCACATCGCCGAGAGCGTCCGCGACGGCAGCGAGACGGCCCCCACACTGGCCGCCGGCATCGCGGCGCTGGAGGCGGCCGACTTCCGGGTTCAGTACGTGGCGGTCTGCGATGCCGAATCGCTGGAGCCCGTCTCGCGGGTCACGGGTCCGGCCCGCGTCCTGGCCGCCGCCTATCTCGGGCGCACGCGCCTGATCGATAACGTCGCGGTGTAGTGCCGGCCGGAGCGGGGAGGGGGTCGTCTCGGAGCCCCGCGGACCCGCCTCGCGGCTCCATCCGGCGCGTCGCCCTCAGCGACCGCTACGCCGCACCCGCGTATGAGGCCCTGAAGCGCTCCAGCGCCGACGCCTGAGCGCCGGACGACCGCTACCGAATGTCGGCGGGCGCCAGGCGGTGTTGCGCGAAGAAATCGAGCATCGCCCGCGAGGCGTCGGGGCCGCGCGCATCGGTGTAGCTGCCGCGCGGATCGCCGCCGGACCATGCGTGGCCAGCGCCGCGCACGCGCCAATCCTCGATCACCACCCGCCCGTGCTGATCCGCATAAAGGGTCCGCGTGACGGGATGGCCCACATCTTCGATCGTCTCGCGCCTCGGGGTGAGGCCGGAGATTCCGGCCTGGGCGACGATCTGGTCCGCGTTGCGAGCGCTCACGGTGCCGTCTTCGTCCCCGTGGAAGACGATCGTGGGCACGCGGATGCCCACCAGCGGTGCACCGAAGCCGGAGGGCTCGGCGGAGCCGGGGGCACCGACCTGCATGGCGATCAGGGCCGAGGAGAGATCGCGGGCGCAGCCGGCGGCGAGGCCCGAATGGATGCCGACCGCTGCGTAGAGGTCCGGATAGGCGCGCGCGATATTGGCCGCCGCCGCACCGCCCGCCGACATGCCGGCGATGTAGACCCGGGCCGGGTCGATCCCATGCTCTGCCGTCACCGTGCGGGTGAGCCCCGCGATGATTGCGGTCTCGCCGCTCTCACGGCCCTGATCGCGCGACTCGTACCAGTTCCAGCATTTCTGTCCGTTCGCGATCCGGGTCTGAGCCGGATAGGCCACGTACAGGCCATGACGCTCGGCCAGGACGTTCATGCCGGTCCCGGAGGCGAAATCGTCCGGGGATTGCGTGCAGCCATGCAGCATCACCAGAAGCGGCGCGGCGGGTCGCTGCGGCCGGCTCGGGATGAACAGCTTGTAGGTGCGCGAGCCGGCGGCAGCGCTGAACTGCCGCTCCACGAAGCTGCCGCCGGCGGGCCCCAAGGAGGCCGGCCCGAAGGAGGCGGGCTCCGCGCCCGGCCCTTCCCCATGTTGTCCGAGCGGCATCCCCGCCTGTTCGCCTCCGGCCAGACCCTCCAGGCCTTTCAGGAGCGGCGCGACGGTTTTGCCGAGGCCGCGTACGACGCCATCCACCGCGGCTCGGACGCGCTCGGGTACCACCGACGCCTGGGTGGCGGTCCCCGCCGCCTCAGCGAGGCCGTCTGCGGCCGGGGTCCGGCGCGCAGGAGCCGGCTCCCCATCGGAACTCCGGGTCGGCGGTTGGTGGGGTATGGGGCGACCGATCTCTTCGCGGCCGGGTCCAGCCGCGTGCCCGAACAGGGTGCGCTGGATCAGAGCGGTCGATTCGGCGATGCGGCCGAGACTGACGAGGCGGGTCGCCTCCAAGATCTGATCGAAGGGCGCCTGCGTCCGGCCGGGGCGATCGGTCGTGTCGGGACGATCGGTCATGGATCCTCGCAAACTTCGAATCGGCGCCGGGCACCTCGTGCGTCCAGCATCATCGCGTTGCCGAGACCCGGCCTCGATCGGCGGGGGCTCCGCCCATGCAGCGGCGGAATCCGCTTTCGACTGTGGTGGTTACGGATCATCGTGCGCCGAACAGGGGATCGCTCCGGCGGACATGCGGGTCAGCGCAGGCGATCGGCGAGGGCGGCCCGCGACGCCATCCACCTATCATCCAGGGGGATGGTAGCGGATCCTTCTTGTGCGCCGCAATACTTATTGTGCAATGCGGTAGCTGCGCGACAAAATGTGATCCTCGGGCTCCCGGGTCGGTTCCTCGGCTCGCGTCAGGCCGGTCCGTCCTCGGCCACGTATTCGGCCCAGATCGCGTTCGCGCCGAGGCTCGCCCGGAACGCGTCGTGGCGCGCCCGCTCCGCCTCACTCAACCGAGCCCGATACTGGCGCGGCCCGCGCGCGATCGTATCCGAGGCGGTGCTGCTCGCGGCCTGCTGGGGGAGGGCGGCGCCGAGATCGAACCCGGTCTGCTTGCCCCCGAGGAGCTCGACATAGACCTCGGCCAGGATCTGCGCGTCCAGGAGCGCGCCGTGCTTGGTGCGGCGACTCCGATCGATGCCGTAGCGGCTGCACAGGGCGTCGAGGCTCGCCGGCGAGCCCGGATGCTTGCGCCGCGCCATCGGCAGGGTATCGACCACCTCGTCGAGGGCGATCGGCTTGGGGGCCGCGGCGCCGAGGCGGGCGTATTCCATGTTCAGGAAGCCGACGTCGAAGGGCGCGTTGTGGATCACCAAGCGACCGCCCTCGCAGAAGGCGACGAGGTCCCGGACGATGTCCGCGAAGAGCGGTTTGTCCGCCAGGAACGCGTCGGAGAGCCCATGCACCGCGAAGGCGTCCGGATGGACCGCGCGCTGGGGATTGACGTAGCGGTGGAAGCTCTGCCCGGTCTGGATGTGGTTGATGAGCTCGACGCAGCCGACCTCGATCAGCCGGTCGCCGTTCTTCGCATCGGTGCCCGTGGTCTCGGTGTCGAGGACGATCTCGCGCAACATCTCTTGCCATCCTGGGGGCGACCGGGGCCGGACCCTACCGGATTAGGGGAGAGCCGTTAACCGATCGCCTGCCCGGCCTGCGTGACCGCGGCGATGATGCGGTCCACCTCCGCCTCCGCCGCCGCGAAACCCCGGCCGGTGTCGATCACGAAGTCGGCGCGGCGCCGCTTCTCGGCGTCGGGAAGCTGCTTGGCGAGGATGGCGTCGAGGGCCGCCTCGGTCATGCCGGGACGGGCGAGAACCCGCGCGCGCTGGATCTCCGGCGACGCGCTTACCACGGCGACCGCGTCGCAGCGCGCCTCACCCCCTGTCTCGTAGAGGAGCGGGATATCGAGAACCACCAGACGCGCCCCGGCGTGGCGCGCGAGAAAGGCGCGGGCGACCTGACCGACAAGGGGGTGCACAATCCGCTCCAGTTCCGCCATCCGGTCGGCCCGATCGAGCACCGCCGCGCGCAGCCGCACCCGGTCGACGCTCCCGTCCGGTGCCCGCGTGCCCGGGAAGGCTTGAGCGATCGCCTCGGCCGCGCCGCCGCCGGCACCGTAGAGCGCGTGGACGGCCGCATCGGCATCGTGGACCGGCACGCCGCGCGCCGCGAACATCGCCGCCGTGGCGGATTTGCCCATCCCGATCGAGCCGGTCAGGCCGAGGACGAAGGGCCGACCCTCCGGGCGGGGACGGGCGCTCATCGGGCCGCCAGATCCGCGACGATCCGGTCGCGCAGCGCCGGCGTCACCGCGGGGCGGGTGCCGAACCATGCGGCAAAGCCCGGCACCGCCTGATGGAGCAGCATGCCGAGGCCGTCGACGGCCGCGAGCCCGCGCGCCCGCGCGGCGGCGAGGAGCGGGGTCTCGAGCGGCGCGTAGACGATATCGGCGACGGCCGAGCCGACGGGCAGCGGCGCGAGGTCGATCTCGAGCGGCGGGTGCCCGGTCATGCCGAGGGAGGTGGTGTTCACGAGAAGATCGGTTTCGGCCAGCCAGGCGGGCAGATCGGACCACGCGACCGGCTCCGCCCGGCCCGGCGCGAGCGCCGCGACCGCCTCGGCCCGTGCCGGGCTGCGGTTGGCGACGCGGATCCGCGCGACGCCACGCTCGGCGAGCCCCACCACGATCGCCCGTGCTGCCCCGCCGGCTCCGAGCACGAGGGCAGTGCCGCCGGTCCGTGCCAGCCAGTCTTGCCCGAGGGTCTGATCGAGATGCGCGACGAAACCCGGTGCGTCGGTGTTGTCGCCGCGGATCGTCCCGTCCTCGGTGAGGATCAGGGTGTTGACGGCACCGATCCGCTCGGCCCGCGGCGTCAACGTGTCGGCCAGCCTGAAGGCGGCCTCCTTGTGGGGGATGGTGACGTTGCCGCCGACATATCCTGCGCCGGCTATATTTTTTATGAAGTCGGCGAAGTCCTCCGGCGCGACGTCCACGCGCTCGTAGCGCCCGGCGATGCCGTAGCGGTCGAGCCAGTGGCCGTGGATCAGCGGCGAGCGCGAATGGGCGATCGGGTGGCCGACGACGAAGGCGCGTTTCATGGATCCGGTCCCCGACCTCATACCGTGCAGGCGCCCGAGAGGTGGCAGGGCGGTCCGCCCGCCTCCTCGATCTGCAGGGTGGCGTGGGCGATGCCGAAGCGGGCGCGCAAATCCTCCGCGGTCGCGATCAGGAAGCGGTTGCCCGGATGGCCCTCCGCCATCACCAGATGCGCGGTGAGCGCCGTCTCGGTGGTGCTCATCGGCCAGATATGGAGATCGTGCAGCTCGGAGACGCCGGGCCGGGCCCGCAGGAACGCGGCGACGGCGTCCGGCGCGATGCCCTCCGGCACCGCGTCGAGGGACATCGTCACGCTGTCGCGCAGCAGCCCCCAGCTCGCCCAGATGATCAGGCCGCCGATGAGGAAGCTCACCACCGGATCGATCCATTCGAGGCCGGTGAGGAGGATGACGAGCCCGGCCAGCACCACGCCGAGCGAGACGGCCGCATCGGCGGCCATATGCAGGAAGGCGCCGCGGATGTTGATGTCGCCCTTGGCACCCGAGGCGAACAGCCACGCCGTCACCCCGTTCACGGCGATCCCGAGCCCGGCCACCACCACCACGGTCACGCCGGCGACCGGCTGGGGATCCAGAAATCGCGTCCCGGCCTCCCACAGGATCGCGCCGACGGCGACCAGCAGGAACACCGCGTTGAACAGGGCGGCGAGGATCGATGAGCCGCGCAGGCCGTAGGTGAAGCGCGCGCTCGGACGGCGGCGCACCAGCACCGAGGCGACCCAGGCGACGATCAGGCCGAGCACGTCGGAGAGGTTGTGCCCGGCATCCGCCACCAGGGACATGGAGTTGCTGAGCCAGCCATAGGTCGCCTCGAGGCCGACGAAGCCGGTGTTGAGCAGGATGCCGATCGCGAAGGCGGTCCCGAAGCTCTTCGGCGCGTGGGCGTGGCCGATCCCGCCATGGGCGTGGCTGCCGTGACTGTGACTCCCATGGGCGTTGCTGCGAGGACGGACCTCGCCGTGCCCGGACCTGCCCTGCACCGGCCCGTCAGGGCGCTCCGCGGGCTCGGACGCGTGATCGTGCGGGTGATCGTGCAAATGCGTGCCCTTCAGAAGCGTAACCAGCCGCCCGCCCGCAGCTCCGCCAGCAGCGGTAGCAGCGGCAGACCCAGGATGGTGCTGTGCTCGCCCGCGACCGCCGCGAACAGATGGATCCCGAGCCCCTCGAGCTGGTAGCCGCCGACGCTCGCGCTGACGCGGGCCTCGCCGGCACACGCCACATAGGCCGCGATCGCCTCCGCATCGAGAGCGCGCATGGTCAGCCGGGCGGTCTCGACGGCGGCGGTCCGCAGCCGACCGTCCTGCGCCACCGCGAAGGCGGCGTGGAGTGCATGGGTGCGGCCGGCGAGACGGGCGATCTGCGCCCGGGCCGCCGCGGCGTCCGCGGGCTTGTGGAGGATCTCGGCGTCCAGGGCGAGCACTTGGTCGGCGCCGACCACGACCCGCCCCGGATGGCGGCGGGCGACCGCGAGGGTCTTGGCCTCGGCAAGCCGGCGGGCGAGCGCCTCGGGCGGCAAGCCGCCGCTATCCGCCTCGAGAGCGCGCTCGTCGATGCCCGGGGCCTCGGTCTCGACCGGTATCCCGGCGCCCTCCAGCAGAAGGCGCCGCGTGGGACTGGTGGAGGCGAGGAGGAGGGGGGCTGGACCGAGCCAGGGCGAGGCGGACACCATCGGCCCAGTGTCACGGATCCGCGCCGCCGGGCAAGCGCGGCGGGAGCCGAGGCGAACCCCGCCGCGCCGGGAGGGCCGGCGGGCGGGGCTGCTGGGAGAGCCGGTACGCGACGTGG
Source organism: Methylobacterium sp. HJ2 (assembly GCF_056431005.1). NCBI lineage: Bacteria > Pseudomonadati > Pseudomonadota > Alphaproteobacteria > Hyphomicrobiales > Methylobacteriaceae > Methylobacterium > Methylobacterium sp. HJ2. Next base: position 560,767 of record NZ_JBWJYM010000002.1, read on the forward strand.
CCCCTGACGCCACGATGCCCGCAGGCGGTTAGCCGAACATCAAGAGCCGATCGCGGCGGGCGCCCCAGGGTGGGACGGGCGCGCTCCGCCGGGCCTACGCACCCGGCATGGTGAGCACCATCGGCCCGTTGCGGGTGGCGACGACGGTGTGCTCGTACTGGACCGTCAGGGCCCGCGGCCGGCTGTAGAGGGTCCAGGGGTCGTCGCCGTGCTCGGCGAACCCGGCGCCGAGGGAGAGGAAGGGCTCGACGGTGAAGACGAGGCCGTCCGCCATGATCCGGCGCTCGGAGGCGTCGGGCCAGGTCGCGATCTCGGTCGGGGCCTCGTGCAGCGAGAGGCCCACGCCGTGGCTCGCGAGGTTCCGCACCAGGGTGTAGCCGTTCTTGCGCGCGAAGGCGCCGACGGCCTGGCCGATGCCGGAGAGGGGCTTGCCGGCGCCGACCTGACGCAGGCCCGTCCACATCGCCCGGCGCCCGTCCTTGCAGAGGCGCTCCACCGCCCGCGTCACCGGCGGCACGGCGAACGACGCGCCCGTATCGGCGAAGTAGCCGCCCCTCTCGGCGGAGACGTCGATGTTGACGAGATCCCCCGGCCCGATCCGGCGGTCACCCGGGATGCCGTGGGCGACCTCCTCGTTCACGCTGATGCAGGTCGCGCCGGGAAAGCCGTAGACCGCCTCCGGGGCCGGTCGGGCCCCGGCGGCCTCCAGGAAGGCCCGGCCGATCCGATCGAGCTCGGCCGTGGTCATGCCGGGCTCGATGGCCCGGCCCATCGCCGCCAGCGCGTCGGCGACGATGCGCCCGATCACCTGCAGCCCGGTCAGCTCGTCCTCGCTCGACACTGTCATGGGTCTACCTGGCCGAGCCGGACGGCATGATCAGACGGCGATGAACTTCAGCCGGTGGTCGCGGTAGAGATCGACGATCGCCGCGGCGGTCTCCTCGATCGAGCGACGGGTCACGTCGATGGTCGGCCAGCGGTTGCGGGTGAAGAGGCGGCGCGAGGCGGTGATCTCGTCGGCGACGGCGACGCGGTCCACGTAGAGGGTCGATTCGTCGGCGTTGAGGCTGAGGATCCGGTTCTGGCGGATCTGCACGATGCGCTCGGGGCTCGCGAACAGGCCGACGATGAGCGGACGCTTCGCCCCTTCGAGGCCCGGGGGCAGGGGCATCCCGGGCACGAGCGGCAGGTTCGTGGTCTTGAGGCCGCGGTTGGCGAGGTAGATCGAGGTCGGGGTCTTCGAGGTGCGGCTGACGCCGAGCAGGATGACGTCGGCCTCCTCCAGGTCCTCGGGCAGGTTGCCGTCGTCGTGCGCCAGCGTGAAGTTCATCGCATCGATGCGCTTGAAGTACTCTGCGTTCAGCATGTGCTGGGCGCCGGGCCGGGCCGTGGTCTGGGCGCCGAGATAGGATTGCAGCAGGGCGTGCACCGGCTGCAGCACTGAGAGGCAGGGCGAGCCGCCCTCGCGGCAGGCCGCCTCCAGCCGCTCGCCGAGATCGCCGCCGACGAGGGTGTAGAGCACGAGGCCGGGCGCGGCGCGGATCTCCGAGATGACCCGCTCCAGCTGCGGTCCGGAGCGGACCAGCGGGTACACGTGCTCGATCGCCGAGACGCCCTCGTACTGCGCGGCGGCCGCGCGCCCGACGTTGATCAGCGTCTCGCCGGTGGAATCGGATACGAGATGGAGATGGAAGTAGCTGCGGCTCATCCGGTCGCCTCGGGGCCCGGGCTTATCCACCGGGCGCCGTCAGGGGAGTCGATGAATGTGGATAGGATGCCTTGCGGGCAGGGTCCAGGCCGGAACGGCCCGAAGCTATCGACTCCGCCCTCAACAGGCTGCCGGCCGGGACGCGCCGAATCCGGGCGCCTGGGAGAATCCGGGACGCAGGCGCCCGCTCGGCGTGCGGGACGCTCGCAAGGCCCTCTGCGGCCAAGCCTATCCCTGACATTAGAGCGAACCCGTTAAAGCCCTCTTAACGCCGTGGCGGCGGGGACGGCCTGTGGACGCGGTTGCGATCCCGTGATCCAGCCTCCAATAGAAAAAACAGAGTCCTAGAATCTCTCTTCTCTTAAGATAGGGCCGGTCTGGGGACGGAGCCGTCGCGCTCCCTCCGGGCCCGGATTCGGGGTTTTCGGCAAAGAGACCCCTTCGACGACAAGACCGGCGTCAGGCCGAGGCGCAGGGACGGGGAGCGGCATGGTCGAAGCGAAGGGAATGGCCGAAGGGCAGGGGCTGGATCGCGCGATCATGCGGGTGCTCGCCGGCGAGGCGATCACGCCGCCGCCCGCCTGGATGATGCGGCAGGCCGGGCGCTATCTGCCCGAGTACCGGGCGACGCGGGCGGAGGCGGGATCCTTCCTCGACCTCTGCTACAACCCGGACTTCGCTGTCGAGGTGACGCTGCAGCCGATCCGCCGCTTCGGCTTCGAGGCCTCGATCCTGTTCTCCGACATCCTCGTGGTGCCCCACGCGCTCGGCCAGGACGTGCGCTTCGTGGAAGGGGAGGGGCCCCGCCTCGACCCGCTCGCCGGCCGGGCCGAGTTCGAGCGCCTGCGCGCGGCCGACGACCCGGCGGTGTTCGACCATCTCGCCCCTGTCTTCGAGACGGTGCGGCGCCTGCGGGCGGACCTCCCGGCCGAGACCACGCTGCTCGGCTTCTGCGGCGCGCCCTGGACGGTGGCGAGCTACATGATCGGCGGGCGCGGCACGCCGGACCTCGCCCCCGCACGGGCGCTGGCCGAGAGCGACACCGCCCTGGTCGACGCGCTGATCGACCGGCTGGTCACCGTGCAGACGGAGTACCTCGTGCGCCAGCTCCAGGCGGGCGCGGACGCCGTCCAGATCTTCGAGTCGCACGCGGGCACCCTGCCGGCGGCGCTGCCGCCCGCGGCCGACGTGGTGGACCCGGTGGGCGACGTCGCCGAGAGCGCGATGCCGGACGCAGCCGTCGACGCCTTGACGCGCTGGTCGTTCCGGCCGATCGCCCGGATGATCGCGGGCATCCGCGCCCGGGTTCCGGGCGCCCGCATCATCGTGTTCGCCCGCGGCTCGGGACTCGAGGGCCACGCCCGCGTGGTGCCCGAGACGGGCGCGGACGCCGTCGGCGTCGACTGGGGCGTCGATCTCAAGGCCCTGCGCGCCCGCATTCCGGCGACCACCGTCACGCAGGGCAACCTGCATCCCGAGACGCTGATCGAGGGGGGCGAGGCCCTCGACGCGGCGGTGGACGCGGTGCTCGAGGCGACGCGCGGGCTGCCCCACATCTTCAATCTCGGCCACGGCATCACGCCGCAGACGCCGGTGGCGCATGTCGAGCGCATGCTCGCCCGGCTCCGGGGCTGACGGCAGTGCTCTACGACTGGATCAAGGCCGGGCACGTCATCGCGCTGATCGCCTGGATGGCGGCGATGCTCTACCTGCCCCGCCTGTTCGTCTATCACGCCGCGCTGCCGGCCGGCCCCGGCTCGGCGGCGCAATCCGAGACCTTCAAGGTGATGGAGCGGCGGCTACTCAAGGCGATCATGACGCCCGCCATGATCGCCACCTGGGCCTTCGGCCTGACGCTCGCCTGGATGAGCGGCTACTACGCCAGCCACTGGCTCCAGGCGAAGTTCGTCCTCGTGCTGGCCATGAGCGGGATCCACGGCTGGCTCGCCCGCATGGTCAAGGACTTCGCGGCCGACCGGAACGCCCGGAAGCCCAAGTTCTATCGGGTGATCAACGAGGTCCCGACGCTCCTGATGATCGCCATCGTGATCCTCGCCGTGGTGAAGCCGGGCTTCTGAGTGGCGTCCCCCGATCCTGTGATCGCGGGATCCGGGGGCCGTTAACCCTCGGCGCGGCGTGCGGGAGCCTTCGCGGGGGCACGGCCGTTGTCGCGCATGTCCAAGCTCAGCCCCGCCGCGCACCTCCTGCCGCTCATCGCCCTGCTGGCGATGCCCGCCGTCCTCGCGACGCCCGCCCTCCTGGCGCCCGCGCAGGCGGCGAGCTTTCCCTGCGACAAGGCCGGGACGCCCGACGAGACGGCGATCTGCGCCCATCTCCCGCTCAACGACCGCGACGTCGAGATGGCGACGCGCTTCGAGATCCTGAAGGCGGTCCTGCCGATGGGCGGGCGCACCAAGATGCAGGAGGACCAGGAGACCTGGCTCGGGGAGCGCCGCACCTGCGGCGCCGAGGTCGCTTGCCTGACCGCAACCTACGACGCCCGGCTCAAGACGCTGCGCGGGCTGCTCTCGGAATTCGCCAAGCAGGGCCAGTGAGGTCGAGGCCGGGCGCCCGAGCCTAGAGCCGCGCCAGCAGCCGCTCCGCCAGGGGGTTCTCCGCCGCGAAGGCGTAATCGATGCGGCGGACGCTGACGGCGCGGGCGCCGGCCGCCACCAGGGCGTCGGCGAGGTCGAACACCGCGTCCGCCTTGCAGCGCAGCACGATCTCGCCGTCGAGCCCGCGCGGGGCGCCGTAGGGCAGCTCGGCCTCGTGCAGGCCGGCGATCCCCGCGAGGTCGATCTCCCCGCTCTCGGGCATGCCGGCGCGGATTTCGCGGGTGGTGCGGGCCCGCTCCTCGGCGCTGATCCGGCCCATCACCGCCCGGAAGGCGGTGCGCTGGCTCTCGCCCCAGGGGGCGTTCAGCGCGGCGACGAGGTTCGCCTCCGAGCGCAGGATGACGCCGTCGTCGAGGATCTTGAGGGCGTTGGCGGCGAGCGTCGCGCCCGTGGTGGTGATGTCGACGACGATCTCGGCCGAGCCCGCGGCCGGGGCGCCCTCGGTGGCGCCCAGGCTCTCGACGATGCGGTAATCGGCGACGCCCTTCTCGGCGAAGAAGCGCCGGGTCAGGTTCACGTACTTGGTGGCGATGCGCAGACGCCGGCCGTGGCGGGTCCGCATCTCGGCGGCGACCTCGTCGAGGTCGCTCATGGCGCGCACGTCGATCCAGGCCTGGGGCACGGCCACCACCACCGTGGCGTTGCCGAAGCCCAGCGGGGTCAGCAGCTCCACCTGCCCGCGCGGATCCGGCAGGCTCTCGCGGATCAGGTCCTCGCCGGTGATGCCGAGATGGGCCGCGCCCGAGGCGAGCTGGCTCGCGATCTCGGAGGCCGAGAGGTAGCGCACCTCGACGTTGGGCACGCCGACGAGCCTGCCGCGGTAGTCGCGCGCGCCCGAGCCCTGCGCCAGCCTGAGCCCGGCGCGGCTGAAGAAGGCGTTGGCGTTCTCCTGCAGCCGGCCCTTGGAGGGCACGGCGAGGACGAGCGGGGCGTCGCCCGCGGTCTCGGACACGCTCATCGGGCGGCTCCCACAACGCGCTCGACCCAGAAGGTGCAGCCCACGGCCGGCTGCGGCCCGGAGCTGCCGAGATGGGTCAGCAGGCCGTCGTAGCGGCCGCCGCCGACGAGGGTCGGGCGGCCCTCGCCGCCGGTGATCTCGAAGATGAAGCCCGTATAATAGTCGAGGTTGCGTGCGAAGCCGCCGCTGAAGCGGAAGCGCGCGAGATCGAGGCCGCGGGCGGCGATGAAGCCGTTGCGTTCCTCGAACAGGTCGAGCGCGGCGTCCAGCGCGGCGTGCCGCACGCCGGCCTCGGCGACCAGCGCCCGCAGGCCCCGCGCCGCCGCGTCGGGATCGCCCGCGATCCCCCGGTACCGCTCGATCAGCGCCCCGTTCTCGGGGTTGAGGCCCGCCCCGCCGCTCGCCTGCGCGGCGGCCTTGGCGAGGAAGCGCTCGGCGATCTCGCCCGCCGAGCGCCCGCCCACCGCCGAGATCCCGGCGATGGCCAGCACGTCCTCCACGAAGGCGCGCACCCCGCGCGGGTCCTGGCCCTGGATCGCGGCGAGCAGGCCCGCATGCGGATCCTCCGGCAGGGCGGCGTTGGCGAGGTCGTCGAGGGAGCGTCCGGCGGCGAGCGCCCGCAGCGTCCGGCGCTTGGCGGCCGGCGGCACGCCGAGCCCGTCGAGGAGCGCCACCGTCAGTCCCATGTCGCCGAGCCGCACCGCGGGGGCGTGATGGCCGAACAAGCCGAGGCCCTCGAGGGCGAGGCCCAGCACCTCGGCGTCGGCCGCCGGGATGTCGGCCCGGCCGATCGACTCGATGCCGGCCTGCAGGAACTCGTCGGGCTCGTCCGCGGCCAGCCGGAAGACGGGGCCGAGATAGCTGTAATCGGCCGCCTGCCCCGCGGCGCGGGCCTGGTGCAGCCGGCAGACCGGAATGGTGAATTCGGGCCGCAGGCACATCTCGGCCCCGGCCGCGTCCTGCGTCACGAAGATGCGCCTTCGGATGTCCTCGCCCGACAGTTCGAGGAACGGCTCCACCGGCTGGAGCACCGGCGGGGTGACGCTGGCGTAGCCGGCCGCCGCCAGATGCGCGAGCAGCCGCGCCTGCGCGCCGCCATCCGCCCCCGTCTCGCCTGCCTCCGGTCGTGTCATGCTATCCTCGCTCGGGCCGCTCTGTAGCAACCGGGCGGCAGGTTGGCGACTAACCCGCCCCGGGCCCGATTGCGCAGAGGCTCAGACGGTCGCCGCGTCCGAAAAATGCCGCGCCAGCACCTCCTGCACCCGGGCGACCATCTCTGCCTCGGAGCAGGAGAACTGGGCCGGGCGGGCGGATTTCCACTCGGCGTTGCTGGCGATGGTTTCGGCGGCGCGCGCACCCTCGATCAGGTCCTTGATCTGGACCTCGCCGGCCGCCCGCTCGTTCGAGCCCTGGATCACCGCCACCGGTGCGCGGCGGCGGTCGGCGTATTTCATCTGGGCCTTCATGCCGGCGCCGCCGAGATAGAGCTCGGCCCGGATGCCGGCCCGGCGCAGGGACGCGACGAGGCGCTGGTAATCGGCGACGTTCTCGCGGTCGAGGACGAGCACCACCACGGGGCCGGGCTTGGTCTTGCCCTCGAGCAGCGGGCTGCCCACGACCTGGAGCGCCGAGAACAGGCGGGAGACGCCGATCGAGAAGCCCGTGGCCGGGACCGGCTCGGTGCGGAAGCGCCCGACAAGCCCGTCGTAGCGCCCGCCGCCCGCCACCGAGCCGAAGCGCACCACCTGCCCGTCCTCGTTGGTGACGGGCACGGTCAGCTCGGCCTCGTAGACGGGCCCGGTATAATATTCGAGCCCGCGCACCACGCTGGCGTCGGCCCGGATCCGGTCGTGGCCGTAGCCCGCCGCCTCGCAGAGCCGCATGATGGCGTGCAACTCGGCGATGCCTTCGCGGCCGGTCTCCGAGGTGCCGACGACGTCCCGCCACGAGCCGAAGAATTGCTCCCAGAAGGCGAGCCGGTCGGCGCCCGCATCCGCCGAGGCCTGGAAGCCGACGTAGGCGAGGATCCGCTCGATGGCGGCCTCCGGAAGCCCCGCGCCCTTGGTGAAGTCGCCGCTCTCGTCCTTGCGGCCGGGGCCGAGCAGCAGGCGCACGCCGTCGGCGCCGAGGCGGTCGAGCTTGTCGATGGCGCGCAGCACGGTGAGGCGCTGGCCGGCCCGGTCCTCGCCGGCGAGGCCAATCGCCTCCATGACCCCGTCGAGCACCTTCCGGTTGTTGACCTTGATGACGTACTGGCCGGCGAGCCCGAGCCTATCCAGCGTGTCGGCCATCAGCATGCAGGCCTCGGCGTCGGCCGCGACGGAGGCGGCCCCGACGATGTCGGCGTCGAACTGCATGAACTGGCGGAAGCGGCCCGGCCCCGGCTTCTCGTTGCGGAAGACGTAGCCGGCGCGGAAGCTCCGGTAGGGCTTGGGGATCGCGTCGAAATTCTCGGCGACGAAGCGGGCGAGCGGCGCGGTGAGGTCGTAGCGCAGCGACAGCCAGGACTCGTCGTCGTCCTGGAACGAGAACACCCCGGCGTTCGGCCGGTCGAGGTCGGGCAGGAACTTGCCCAGCGCCTCGGTGTACTCGACGAAGGGCGTCTCCAGCGCCTCGAAGCCGTAGAGCTCGAAGGTCTCGCGGATGCGCTCCAGCATCCGGTGCTGGGCCGCGATCTCGTCCTCGCGCCGGTCGGCGAAGCCGCGCGGCAGGCGCGGCTTCAGGGTATCGGCCTTCTTGGAATCGGCCTTGGACATGGGGAACTTCGCTTCGCGTCTTCAAGATCTCGTCCCGGGCTCTACCGCAGGGCGCGGGGAGGCGACAACCGTCGCCCGGAGCCTCGTGGCGAAACGCGCGGCGCGCGGGCGCCGCGCGCAGGGTTGCGCTCAGTAGGGCGACATCAGCTTGAGCACGAGGAGCGCGGCGAGGCTCAGCACCGCGATCGGGATCTGGAGCGGTCGCAGCCGCGCGAAGAACAGGGGCGCCTCGCCGCGGCGCGCCGCGATCGGGTCGAGCACCGCCACCGCGACGAAGCCGGCGATCAGGAGGTCGAGGGCGACCACGCGGTTGCCGAGGATCGAGACCGCGAGGAGTGCCCCGAGGCCGAGGCAGAACAGGCCGAGCATCGTGGCGATCTGCACGAAGGTCGGCCCGCCCTCGGTGCGGAAGCTGACGCCGCGGCGCACCCCCGAGAGGAACAGCAGGATCGCCGCGCCGTACAGGATCGTCGCGAGCAGGATCAGCTCGTCCCACATCCCGCGCTGCCACCACGCGGCGGCGGCGCCGGCGACGAAGGGCAGCATCGGCCCGTAGCCGAGGACCACGCTGAGCCAGGGCGTCTCCCGCGGCTCTCGGGTGGTGAGGGTGCGTCCGGTGGCGTTCTCGAGCATGGAGGCCTTGACCTGAACAGGGTTCGCAAGAGTATCCCGCGGTTTCGCCAGGAAACCGTGCGGCTCACCGAGGATCCCGTGTGCGATGCACCCCTCGGCACGCAACCGGCGCCTGCCCGGGCGGTTCCGGCGCTCGACGCTTCGTGAGGAACGATGCGCCCGGCGTCGCCGCACCGCAACAGCCGACGGTCCGCCCCTTCATGCCGGCTGGGCCGGCGCCCGGGCTTGGCGCCGGCGGGCGCGCCGGCCGGGCTCGGGCGTCGCGTCGAGCCAGATCACCAGGGCGAGGGCGCCGAGGGCGGGAGCGCCGAGTGCCAGGAACGATCCGGTCCAGCCGAGCAGGCCGTAGGCGAGGCCGCCGTACCAGGCCGAGAGGGCGCCGCCGATGCCCTGGACCGCGTTGAGGCTGCCGAGCGCGGTCTGGGTGCGGCCCGAGCCCCAGGTCAGGTCGGCCACCACGACCGGCACGGCGACGCCGACGATGCCCGAGGCCACGCCGTCCAGCACCTCGGCGGCGATCAGCCAGACGGGATCGTCGATGAAGGCCGACAGCGCGGCCCGCACCGGAAGCACCGCGAAGGCGACGAGGAGGAGCCGGCGCCGCCCGCTGCGGTCGGCGAGCGAGCCGGCGAACAGGGCCACCGGCACCATCACGAGCTGCGCCACCATGACGTAGCGCGCAGTCCAGCTCGTGGCGTCGGCCGCCGTCGCCACGAGCTTCTGCCCGAGCAGCGAGAGCATGCCGCCGTTGCCGAGGTTGAACAGGGCGAGCGCCACCGCGAGCACGAGGAGCCGGCGGTTGCCCGCGATGCTGCGCAGGCCCGCGCGTGCGGGCGTCTCGTCAGAGTCTTCCTTCCAGCCGAGCGCCCGGCGCTCGCTGTAGCAATGGCCCGGCGTGGTCACGGTGGCGACGATGGCCAGCACCGCCATGCCGCCGAGCACCCAGAAGGCGATGGCGGGGCCGAACCAGCCGGTGCCGAGGCTGATCCCGCCGGCCGCGAGCAGGATGCCGAGGTGATTGAAGGCCTGGTTGCGGCCCTGCTGCGTCGGGAAGCGCTCCTTGCCGACGATGCCGAGCGTGAGCGCGGTCACGGCCGGGAGCAGCAGCGTGCCGCCGGCCGCCGCCATCATCTGCGCGGCGAACACGCTGGCGACGCCGCGGGCCGGCAGCAGCAGCAGGGTGCCGCACAGGATCGCCGCGCAGGCCAGCGCGATCAGGAGCCGCGGCCGGCCGAGCCGGTCCACCAGGGCGCCGAACGGGCCGCTGAGCAGGAGCGAGCCGATCCCCACGAGGGTGGTGACGAAGCCGATTCGCGCGGGGCTCCACGAGGCGGCCTCGGCGAGCCAGGTGCCGAGGAAAGGTCCGAGCCCGCCCTGGATGTCGCCGGTGAAAACGTTGATCAGCGCGAGGTGATGGGTGGCGAGCATGCGATCCTGTGGCGGGGAAGCCGACGGCCCCGCGGGCGTGACGCGGATGCATCCCGCTGCCGCGGAAGGGCTGGTGGGGACGGCCGGCATCCGCGACGGTCCGGGCGCGTGCCGCCCAGAGCGGGCTCTTCACGCCCCCGCGGACGCTGCGGCGTGGAACCATCACGGCGAAAGCCCGCACGTCCCGCTCTTCCCGCTGCGGGGGCGATGACAGCCGAAGGGTGACGGGAGCGCGGAGAGACGGTGCAGGACCGCGCTCTGCATCGACGCGCCGCCCCGGCCCGAAGCGCGGCTGCGCTCGGCACCTTCCCTCAGCGGAGGTGGACGGATCCCGCGCCTCGGCAGGTCATGCCCGAGCGTGCGAGGACGATCCGTGAAACCCCTCGCTCCGCAAGCGGGGCGAGGAGGAAGGCGCGCGATCGGCGCGGATCAGGACGCGAGCGGGCCGCCGGCCTGCTGCTGCGCCTCGAAGGCCTTCTGACGGTAGAGGCCGACGAAGTCGATCGGGTCGATGTAGAGGGGCGGGAAGCCGCCGTTGCGCACCGACTCGGCCACGATCTGGCGCGCGAAGGGGAAGAGCAGGCGCGGGCACTCGATCATCACCGCCGGGTGGAGCTGGTCCTGCGGGATGTTCAGCATGCGGAAGATGCCGGCATACTTCAGATCGAAGGCGAACAGCACCTCGCCGGCGATCTTGGCATCGCCCTCCAGGGTCAGCTCGACCTCGAAGTCGGTCTCGGCGATCTGCTGCGCGTTGACGTTGACCTGGATGCTGATCTGCGGGCCCTGGCCCTCCTGGGGCTGGAGCGAGCGCGGCGCGTTCGGGTTCTCGAAGGAGAGGTCCTTGGCGTATTGCGCCAGCGCGTTGATCGTGGGGGCGGCTTCGCCCTGCGGCGCGCCGCCGTTGCCGTTCGGAGCCGGAGAGTCGGCCATGGCGGGTATCCTCCTGAAGAGTGTCGCGCGCGCAGGAACCCGGCCCGCCGCCCTCGGACGCGCCCGGGGCCCTGCACCCCCCGGGGCCATCGCCCCGGCGCGCAGGCCGCTAACACGCCTCTCCGATGCCGACAAGCAACCGGCCCGCGGCTTCGCGCGTGGCTGCGCGCGTGGCTGCGCGCGTGGCTGCGCGCGTGGCTGCGCGATGCGCGCCATGCCCGCCCCGTCGGCGCAACGTCGTGGATGCCGCTGGAACCGGGGGGCCGGCCGTCCCATATGGCGGGAAGCCGCCGGGTCGCGAGCGGCGATATCCGGCTCGCTCCTCGCGCGGGTGTCGGATAAGAGCACTGCGTGCGATGCTTGCCCCGGCCGCCCGTCCGGTGCGGCATTCCGCGGCGGGACTCTCACGGGGCGCTCGCGGGATACGCTCGGGATTCTCTCGCGGAATTCTCAGGACGCCGGCTTCTCGGCAGCCGCCATCGGATCGATGATGCAGGATACCTTCGACCTTACGACGATCATCTTCCTGGCGCTCGCGGTCTTCGTGATCTGGCGCCTGCGCTCGGTCCTCGGTCAGAAGACCGGCGCGGAGCGCTCGCCGTTCAAGCCGGTGGAGCGCGGGCGGACCGAGCCGCAGCCGGGCCGCAAGGACGGCGACAACGTCGTGCGCCTGCCGGGCGCCGACCGTGCGCCGAGCCCGGAGCGCGGGGCCGCTGCGGCGGTCGCGCCCGTGCACGATTGGCGCGGCATCGCCGAGCCGGGCTCGGACGTCGCCCGGGGGCTCGAGGCGGCGGTGCAGGCCGAGCCCGGCTTCGATCCCCGTGCCTTCCTGGAGGGGGCCAAGGGCGCCTACGAGGCGATCATGATCGCCTTCGCCAAGGGCGACCGGAAGACCCTGCGCACGCTGCTCTCGAAGGAGGTCGGCGAGGCGTTCGAGCGGGCGATCGCCGAGCGCGAGCGCAACCGCCAGACCCTTGAGACGACCTTCGTGTCGATCGACAAGGCCGAGATCGTCGCGGTCGAGGTGCGCAACCGCGTCGCCCAGATCACCGTGCGCTTCCTCTCGAACCTGATCACCGCGACACGCGCCGCCGACGGCAGCGTCATCGACGGCAGCGCCGAGGCGGTGGTCGAGGTTCCGGACGTCTGGACCTTCGCCCGCACGCTGGGCACCCGCGATCCGAACTGGCAGCTCGTCGCCACCGAGGCGGGCGCCTGAGCCGCCCGGGCGCGTTGACGGTCCCGTCTCGGCGATGCCGACCTCGCTCCCCGTCGGGCGCCTACGCCGCCTCGCCGCAGCCCTGCTGAGCGCGGGCCTGTGCGCCGCATCGGGCCCGGCCGTGGCCGGGCCGCTCCGCGTCGGCGAGGCCGTGCTCGAGCCGGTCCCGCCCGCCGCGCTTCCGGGCTTTCCCGGCCCCGATCCGGCCGCCGCCCTCGACGCCTTTCGCCGCACCTGCGCCGCGCCGGGCCCGACGCTTCCGATCCCCGCGGGCGTCGCCGGCTCGGCCGAGGACCTGGCACGGGCCTGCCGGGACGCCGCCGAGGTCGCGCCGGACGGGGCGGGCGCGTTCTTCGCCACCCGGTTCGAGGCCTACCGGGTCGTCCGGCCCGCGACAGGCGCCGACCCCGAGCGGCGTCCGGGCTTCCTCACGGGCTATTTCGAGCCGGAGCTCGCGGGCGCCCTCGCGCCGGGCCCCGGCTACACGGCTCCGGTCCTCGCCCGGCCGGACGACCTCGTCAGCCTCGCGCCCGGGGAGACCCGGCCCGGTCTCGACCCGACGCTGCGCGCCGCCCGCGCCGTGGGCGGCGGGTTCGAGCCCTATCCCGACCGCGCGGCGATCGAGGACGGGGCGCTCGGCGCGCGGGCCCGCCCCCTGCTCTGGCTGCGCGACGGCGTGGATCTCCTCGTGCTGCAGGTCCAGGGCTCGGGCCGGGTGCGCCTGCCGGACGGATCGAGCGTGCGCGTGCTCTACGACGGGCGCAACGGCCGGCCCTACACCGCGGTCGGCAAGCTGATCGTACAGGAGGGTCACCTCCCCCTCGAAGGGCTCACGCTCGCCCGCTGGACCGCGTGGCTGCGGGCCAATCCCGAGACGGCGCGACGGTTGATCCGGGCCAACGCCTCCTACGTCTTCTTCCGCCTCGCCCCGGTCGAGGATCCGGCCCTCGGGCCGGCGGGCGCTGCGGGTGCGGCGCTCAGCCCGGGGCGGAGTCTCGCCGTCGATGCCGGGCTCTGGCGTTACGGCCTGCCGTTCTGGCTAGAGGGGCGGCTGCCGGGAGCGGGACCCGGCGAGACCGGCCGTCTCGTGATCGCGGCCGATACCGGCTCGGCCATCGTCGGCCCGGCCCGGGGCGACCTCTACCTCGGCACCGGCGCCGAGGCCGGCATCGCGGCCGGCACCCTGCGCGAACCGGTGGGCTTCGTGGTGCTTCTGCCCAAGCCCGCCGGGTCGTCCGGCTCGGGGCGATAGCCGCATGCGCCTGCCGCGTCGCCCGCGAGGCCTCACCGGCGAGGAGGCCCGCCTCTGGGCCGAGATCGCCAAGCTGATCACACCCCTGCGCGGGCGCGCCCGGCCGGCGTCGAAACCCGACCCCGGCGCACGCCCGGGCGCGCCGGCCCAGGGTCCGGTCAAGACACCGGGCCAGACCGCGGGGCCGGCCACCGGACCCGCGGCGGCCGCGAAGGCTCTGGCGCGGACGCTGCCCTCGGCGAGGACGCTGCCCGCGGGTGCGGCCGCGGCATCGGCGGCCAAGGGTGCGCCCAAGGCGTCCGCGAAGGGGACGGGGACCAAGCCTCCGGGCGCCAAGGCCCCCGCAGCCAAGCCCCCGCCGCTCCCGACCGCGGCACCCTACCAGGCGCCTCCCCCGGCTCCGCGGCAGCCGAGCGGCCTGGAGCGTCAGGCCCGGCTCGGCCTGCGCCGCGGCACGCTCGCGGTCGAGGCGCGGATCGATCTGCACGGGATGTTCCAGGGCGAGGCGCACGCGGCGCTCACGGGCTTCCTGCTCCGGGCCCGGGCCGCCGGCCACGCCCACGTCCTCGTGGTGACGGGCAAGGGCGGAGCGGATTTCGGCGAGGCTTTCGCCGAGCGCGGCGTGCTCCGGCGCAGCGTGCCGCACTGGCTGCGCGGACCCGAACTGCGCGGCATCGTGCTCGGCTTCGAGGAAGCGGCCCGGCATCACGGCGGCGCGGGCGCGCTCTACGTGCGCCTGCGCCGCCGCTGAGGCAGCGGCTCATCGGCGCGGCCTGGGGCCCCGCTCACCATCGCATGGTGCGGTGCCGGCAGGTGCGGCCGTTGTCCTGATAGCCCGCCGGACAGCGACGGACGCAGGCCCCGGCCGCGTATTTCAGCGGCGGCCGGCAGGCGTTGCCGAACTGGCGCGCGCCGAACTGGTAGGCCTTGGCGGGGCTCTCGGCCGAGGCCGGCCCGGCGAGGGCGAGAGGCAGGAGTGCGGCCGACAGGAGCAGCGCGGCGCGGGCGAGCGATCGGGGCATCGGGGATCCGGGTTTCGGGGCGTTCGCACAACGCCGCCGGCACCGACGGGTTCGACCCGGGACAGGCCCCGCAGCCCCGCGCCCGGCCGGATCGGACGGAAGATCGCATCGCGGACTTGAGCCCGCTACCGAAACGCGCTATGCGTGCCCAGCCCTCCTAAAAAACGTGCCGCACCGCATCCGTGAGCCCTGGGGGCTCCGCCCAGACGATGCTTCGGGATCCGCCGCTTCCCCAGCGGGCGATCCCGGCCCCGGCGCCTTGTGAACAAGGCCCGGTGCGGACCGCTTCCCACCCTCGCCCCAACCTTCGTCCCACGTCGGTTCAAGATATTCCATGACTGCAAATCCCGACGCTCTCGCGACCGCGGACCTGCCTGCCGAGGCCACCATCGCGGCGGCCGACCTCGATGCCATGCGCGAGGTGAAGCTCCAGGATCTCAAGGCGAAGACGCCGACCGACCTGATCGCCTTCGCGGAGGAGGTCGAGGTCGAGAACGCCTCGACCATGCGCAAGCAGGAGCTGATGTTCGCCATCCTGAAGCAGCTCGCTGCCAAGGAGGTCGAGATCATCGGCTCGGGCACCGTCGAGGTGCTCCAGGACGGCTTCGGCTTCCTGCGCTCGAACGACTCGAACTATCTGCCGGGTCCGGACGACATCTACATCTCGCCCACGCAGATCCGCCGCTTCGGCCTGCGCACCGGCGACACCGTCGAGGGCCCGATCCGCGGCCCCAAGGACGGCGAGCGCTACTTCGCGCTGCTCAAGGTGAACACGATCAACTTCGAGAACCCGGAGAAGATCAAGCACAAGGTCCACTTCGACAACCTGACGCCGCTGTTCCCCACCAAGCGGTTCAAGCTGGAGCTCGAGAATCCGACCAAGAAGGATTTCTCGCCCCGGATCATCGACATCGTGGCCCCCATCGGCAAGGGCCAGCGCGCCCTGATCGTGGCGCCGCCGCGCACGGGCAAGACCGTGCTGATGCAGAACATCGCCCAGTCGATCACCCTCAACCATCCCGAGTGCTACCTCATCGTCCTGCTCATCGACGAGCGGCCCGAGGAGGTCACCGACATGATCCGCTCGGTGAAGGGCGAGGTCATCGCCTCCACCTTCGACGAGCCGGCCACCCGCCACGTGCAGGTCGCCGAGATGGTGATCGAGAAGGCCAAGCGCTTGGTCGAGCATGGCCGCGACGTGGTCATCCTGCTCGATTCGATCACCCGGCTCGGGCGCGCCTACAACACCGTGGTGCCGTCCTCCGGCAAGGTGCTCACCGGCGGCGTCGACGCCAACGCGCTCCAGCGCCCGAAGCGCTTCTTCGGCGCGGCCCGCAATATCGAGGAGGGCGGCTCGCTCTCGATCATCGCCACCGCGCTCATCGACACCGGCTCGCGCATGGACGAGGTGATCTTCGAGGAGTTCAAGGGCACCGGTAACTCCGAGATCATCCTGGACCGCAAGGTCTCCGACAAGCGCATCTTCCCGGCGATCGACATCACCCGCTCGGGCACGCGCAAGGAAGAGCTGCTCGTCCCGCCGGACGCCCTCAAGAAGACCTACGTGCTGCGCCGCATCCTCAACCCGATGGGCGTCACCGACGCGATCGAGTTCCTGATGGACAAGCTGCGTCAGACCAAGAGCAACAGCGACTTCTTCGACTCGATGAACACCTGAGCGGTGCGCACGGCTTGATCCATCCAGAACGGTGACGTTCTGCTTGCCCGGGCCGGTGCCGCGATAGCGATTCTGCTCGCGATCACGGATGTCCCATCCACCACCTCATCCTGAGGCGGCGACGCACGGCGTCGCCCTCGAAGGAGGGCTCCAGATCCCGCCGCGGCTGCTGGAGCCCTCCTTCGAGGCCTCCGCTGCGCTGCGCCGCCTCAGGATGAGGTGGTGGGTGGGGATCGATCGGCAAAGCCCGTCGCCACATCGTCGTGATGCACGATCTCAAGAAGGCCATGACGCGAAGCCGGGTTCGGAAGCGGACTGGTAAGGCGCACGCAGCCTTCGCCGCGAGCATCGGCATCGCGGTCGAAGCCTTGCGGCAATGGGAGTCGCGCCGGCGCCAGCCGCGCTGGTGCTGCTCGACCTGCTCGACCGCAATCCGATCCCCGTAGAGGACACGCCGGGACGAGGCGGCCCGAACCCGTTCAGGCCGGCCCGTCGAGCGGCTTGAGCCTCTCCGCACCGGGCACGGCCGCCGGGCGCATCCGCTCCGCGCGGCCGAGCCGCCGGGCGAGGGCGGCGAGATCGGGGGCCGGGCCGCCGGCCGGGGCATAGACGGCGCGGTCGAGGGCCGCGAGGGCGGCGGCGGTTTCGGGTCTCTCGCGCCAGCGCCGAGCCAAAGCGGGCTCGGCCTGGGCCGCGGCGGCGAGTTCGGCCCGGAAGGCGATCGGATCGTTCGCGGCGGCCGCGCGGCGCAGGGCCCGGCGGCGGGCGGCGGGCAGGCGCAGGCGCGTGCCGCCCGGGCCGAAGCCGAGGAGCAGGAGCCCGAGCCCGAAGGCGACGAGGCCGGCGAGCCCCGCCGCCAGCGGCGCGGCGGCGCGGGGCGGGGCGAGGCTGCCCTCCTGGTCGACGAGGCCGCCGCCGATCTGGCGGGCCGGGATCTCGGCCTCGCGCAGCGTGCGGGACACCGTGTCGAACCACGGGATGGTGATGGCTTCGAGCGGGATCACCTCGGGCACGCCCAGTCGCACGTCCCACTGGTAGGTCGCCCGCGCCACCGGGCCCGAGGGTGTGATCAAGGTCTCGCGGCTGACGGGTCCGGCGAAGGTGAGGATGCCGCGCGTGCGCATGACGGGACGCGGCGGCAGGCCCTCGGCCACCATGCCCTGCGCCTCCACCGTCACAATCCGCCGGGTGGTCTCGCCGAGTTTCACCGTCTCGGGATCGGGCGTCCAGGAATCCGTGATGGTGACGTCGCGGGCGGGCAGCCACCACGGCTCCTTGGCGTCGGGGCCGCCGGAGGCTTGCGTCCAGCGCGCCACACCGAACGGGATCGGCTCCGATCGCACGTCGACCACGCGGCGCGCGCCCACGTCGTTGACGGTGAGGCGGTGCACGAAGGGATCGATGGTGAAATCGCCCGGATGGTGCGGGAAGATCGCGATGGTGCGGTCGAAGGCCAGCGCGCTCTGCCCGTCGGGCAGCTTGGTCTTGCTCCAGTGGTCGCGGCCGAGCTGGGTCCAGCTGAAATTCGCCAGCGTCGGCTGGATCACCTCCTCCAGCAGGATCTGCTGCTTGTAGACCCCGTGGATGCGCAGCAGCACCATCTCGCGGGCGTAGGGCGTCGCGTTGCCGTTGCGCTCGGGCGTCACCGTGAGGGTGAGGTCGCCCGGCTCGATCTCGGCGCGCGCCGGGGCGGCCAGGAGGACGAGGATCGTCAGCGCGGCCGAGATACGGATCACCACGGGTTGCTCCCGGCGGGCATGCTGGTGCCGGCCTCGACACGGCGGGTCTGCTCGGCCTTGATGCGGAGCTTGAGGTAGCGGCCGGGATCGTCGGGCAGCGTCTGCAGCCAGAGGCGGTCGGGCCGGATCTCGTGGGCCTCGAAGCTCTTGGTCACCCGGCGCACCTCCCTCTCGGGCGGCGCGGCCACCATCGCGGAGCCGCCGCCGGTGCGCCCGCGCCCGGCCGCGTCGCTAGCCGAGCCGCGCGCCTCGCCCTTCCCGGAATCGATCGATTGCTGCTCGGTGCGCCCGCGGCGGGCCACCTTGCTGTTGCCCGGCAGAGAGGCGCTCGAGGACGCCTCCTTGTTGCCGGCGAGGCCCTCGCCGCTCGAACTCGCGTTGATGTCGTCGTTCTTGTCCTGGTTCCCGGTGTTGTTGTAGCGCGCGCCGTACTGGGCGGTGCCGTTGGCGATGCCGCCGCCCTTGCCGCGGTCGATCGCCTCCTCGACCATGCGGGCGATCAGCGAGCGGTTGGCCTGGGCGTCGGCGTCGCGCGGGTTGAATTGCAGCGCCTCGTCATAGGCCTGGATCGCGCCCTGGAGGTCGCCCGCGCGGGCGAGCGCATTGCCGAGGTTGTAGGCGTTGCGCCGCCCGCTCGTCCGGTAGATCGCGGCGGCGGCGGCGTAGTCCCCCGCCTCGTAGAGGGCGGGCGCGCGCCAGGCCGGATCGGCGATCACCTCGGCGGCGAGGCCCGGCAGGCCGATCCCCATCAGCAGGCGCCCAAGCCCGGTCCTGGGCTCGGTCAGGGCAGCCAGCGCCAGGATGCCGCCGCCCGCCAGCGCGACGCCGCCGATCCGGGCGTAGAGCCGCCAGCGGCGTCCGAGCGCCGCCCCGAAGGGAGGGAGGGAGAGCGATCCGGCAGCCATCACGCCCCCAATTTCATCAGGCGCCCGTCGCTCATCAGGCGCTCCTGCGGAAGAGGACGAGGGCCGGCACAGCCGCGAGCAACAGCAGCCAGCGGCCGAGATCGGCGAAGGCCAGCACCGTGTAGCCGCCCGCGGCGAGGTGCTGGGCCGTGCTGGCGCCGACCGCGTCGAGGACGGGGCCGGGCGCGGCGAGGTCGGCGACCGTGCCGCCGCCCGCCGCCGCCAGGGCGTCGAGCCCGGCGCGGTCGGGTTTCGGCGCGCCCGGCGGCAGGGCCTTGGCGGCCGGCACGAACAGGCCCTGGAGGCGCCAGCCGCGCTCGCGGATCGCCCGCGCCTCGCGCAGGGCCGCGTCGCCGATTGCGTCGCCATCGGTGATCAGCACCACGTCGGCGGCGACCACGTCGGCCTCCGCGAGGGTGCGGCGGGCGAGCGCGAGCCCGCGCTCTGGGTGGCTGCCGCGGTCGGGCACCGTATCGGCGTCGAGGGCGAAGAGCGTGGTGCCGAGGCTGTCGCGGTCGGTCGTCGGCGACATCGCCAGATAGGCGTCGCCCGCATAGACCACGATGGCCACCGAGCGGGTGCCCGCAGCCTCGGCCACGCCCTGCGCCGTCTGGCGCAGGTCCTTCAGGCTGCCGCCCTCGGCGACCGAGCGGGACAGGTCGATCACCAGCACCGTGGCGTCGAGGTTGCGGAAGGTGGTGGCGTCGCTGCGCTCGACCGCGGGGCCCGCGAGCGCCAGGGCGATCAGCCCCGCCGCGAGCGCCGCCGCGAGGCTGGCCTTGCGGCGCCCGCCGAGCACGGCGCCGCGCCTTTCCATCAGGCGCATGAGAGCCGGGTCGACGGCACGGCGCCAATCGCCGAGCGGGGCGGCCCGCCACGCCGCCCGCAGCGCCAGCAATGCGACGAGGGGGAGGGCGGCCAGCCACCAGGGCCGCAGCAGGGCAAGGCTCGCGAGCGTCACGTCCGCCTCCGTGTCGCGAGCAACAGCCCGGCGCAGGCGAGCGCCAGCCCGGCGGGCCACGGCCAGAGATCGCGCCGCAGGGGCAGCGGCGGCGCCTTGGCGCGCCCGCCCTCCAGGGTGTCGATGGCGTTGGCCACCGCGATCAGGTCGTCCGTCGTCTTCACCCGGAAGGCCTTGCCGCCGCTGACCTCGGCCATCTCCCGCAGCGTCTCGGTGTCGACCACGTCCTGCTCGCCGTCGGCATTGGCCATGTCGCGGGGCCCGAGCGCGATGGTGTAGACCCGGATGCCGAGATCGCGCGCCAGCGCGGCGACGTCCCGCGGGGTGGTCTGGCCGGCATTGTTCGCCCCGTCGGAGAGCAGGATCACCACCTTGGTGCTGGCGGGGGCCGGCTGGCCGGCCTCGCTCCCGGCGTCCCGCGGGTCGAGGCGCCGGAGCGCGAGGCCGAGCCCGTCGCCGATGCCGGTCGAGCGTCCGACGAGGCCGATCGTGGCCTCCTCGAGCGCCCGGGCGACGCTCTGGGTGTCGAAGGTCAGGCTCGCCGCGACGAAGGACTGGTCGGCGAAGATCACGAGGCCGATGCGGTCGCCGGCACGGCGGCGGATGAAGTCGGCGCCGACGCGCTTGACCGCCGCGAGCCGGCTCACGGTCTCGCCGTCGAGGCTGAAATCGCGCCGCTCCATCGAGCCCGAGAGATCCATCGCCAGCATGATCTCACGACCCGAAGCCGGCAAAGCGGTTGCCGGCAGGACGAGCCGCGGTCCGCTCAGAGCCGCGACCAGGGCGCACCACAGCGTCCAGATCAGAACGGTCCGACGCCGGCCGCGGGCGGCCACCGCCGCGTCGGTGTCGGCATCCGGCACGAGCGTGGCGGGCACGCGCAGCGCGCCGCTGAAGCCCTCCGCCTCGGCCGGCAGCAGGCGCGCGGCGAGCCAGGGCAGCGGCAGCAGCGCGAGCGCCCAGGGCGTCGCGAGATCGAAGGCGGAGAGGAATGCGCTGACGGCGGGCGGCAGGAAGCTCATGACCGGCCGCTCACGTCCGCATCCGTCCGATCAGGCGACCGAGTTCCGCATCCAGGGCGGCGGGGTCCGGCTCCGCGCGGCGGTAGAGCCCGTCGGCGAGCGTCCGACCGGCGCCCGCGCTGAAGAAGTCCGTGGCGAACAGCCCGTCGAGGCGGCCGGCCCAGTCGGCTCCGCGGGCCGAGGCCGCCTCCTCGCCGAGGCGGGTGCGGACGAGGCGGCGCAGCAGACGGGCCTGGGCGACGAGACGGGCCTGCGGCTCGAGGGTCCGGCTCGCAGCGAGCTCGGCGAGCGCCGCCCGGCGCAGGTTCGACCGCGCGCGCACCCGGAGGTAGCGGACGAGGCCGACGAGGAGAGCGGCCAGGAAGCCGAGCGCCATCGCGGCCACGACCTCGCCCTGCAGCGCGCTGGCGGCGTTGCCGGGCAGATGCAGCCCGCGGAGCTGATCGAGGCCGAGAGCGGGATCCGTGCTCATGGGTGTTTCTTGGTCATGGAGCCGGCTCACAAAACCGCATCGAGCCGCTCCATCAGGGGCGCGTAGGCCTCCGGCCCATCCTCGACGTCGAGGCGCAGGCCCGCGATGCCGCGCCTCGCGTAATCCGCGAGTCGCACCTCGGCGCTCGGCGCGGATGGCCGGCCGCGGCCGGCATCGAGGGTGCCGCGCCGCCCGTCCGCCAGGGCGAAGGGGTAGAAGCCCGGGGGCCGTCCCCGCTCGAAGGCGTCGCTCACGAGGATCAAGCGGATCGCGATGCGCTCGGCGGCCAAGGTCAGCAGCGGCTCGAAATCGGGCCCGGGCGCATCGAGGGCGCTGGCGATGACGAGGTGGCCACCGGACGGCAGCAGGCTCGCGGCGAGCGTCAGCAGGGCGTCGAGGGGCGGATCCGGAGCGTTCGGCGCCGCGAGGGCGCGGGCATGGGCCAGCGCGAGGGCCCCGGTCACCGCGGTCATCGCCCGCTCGCCTCCGGCCGGCCGGAGGGCCGCGGGCGCGCCCGCGCTGCCGACCACGAGGCCGACCCGACCGCCGTCGCCGACGACGCGCCAGCCGAGCAGGGCCAGCGCCTCGGCCGCGGCGACCGAGCGGAGCGCCCGCCGCGTGCCGAACAGCATCGAGGGCCGGAAATCGGCGAGCAGCACCACGGCGCGGTCGCGCTCGTCGTGGTGGGTGCGGGTGTGAAGCTGGCCGGTGCGCGCGGTGGCGTTGCGGTCGATATGGCGCATGTCGTCGCCCTCCGACCAGAGCCGCACGTCGTCGGGCTCAGACCCCCGCCCGCGCCGTCGGGTGACGATGCCGCCGGGCAGGCCGGCGAGCGTCCGGGTCGCCGGGGAGACGCCGCGACGGGCGAGGTGGCGCAGGCCCATCAGGGCCTCGCCCGACAGGTGGATGCCGGGTTCCTCTGCGGCCTCCGCCGCTGGCGCGCCCGTGCCGGCCATGCTCAGAGCGCCCGAACCCGCTGCACCAGACCCTCGATGATGCCGCGCGTGGTCCGCCCCTCGGCGGCGGCGCGCCACGTCAGGCCGATGCGGTGGGAGAGGGCGTCGGCGGCGAGCTCCGCGATGTCCTCCGGCGTGACGTGGTCGCGCCCGTGCAGGTAGGCGCGGGCCTTGCCGGCGACCATCAGGGCGAGGGTGCCCCGCGGCGAGGCCGGGTGCTCGATCGCGGCGCGCAGGTCCGGTGCCGCCGCATCGGTGCGCGTGCCGGCGACCAGCCGCACGAGGTAGTCCTTCAGCGCGGGCGAGACGTAGATCCCGAGCGCGGCCTCCCGCGCGGCCCGCACCTCGTCGAGGGTGAGGCGGACCGGCATGGCCTCGGCGTGGTGGTTCAGCTCGCCCTCGACGAGGTCGAGGATGCGCCGCTCCGAGGCCTCGTCCGGCATCTCGACCACGACGTGGAGCAGGAAGCGGTCGAGCTGCGCCTCGGGCAGTGGGAAGGTGCCGGCGTGCTCGATCGGGTTCTGGGTCGCCACCACCATGAACGGGTCGGGCAGGGGGTGGGTATGGCCCGCCACCGTGATCTGGCCCTCGGCCATGGATTCGAGCAGCGCCGACTGCACCTTGGGTGGGGCGCGGTTCACCTCGTCCACCAGGATCAGGGCGTGGAACAGCGGCCCGGGCAGGAACTCGAAGATGCCGGCGTCCTGGCGCCACACGGTGGTGCCGGTGAGGTCGGCGGGCATCAGGTCGGGGGTGCACTGGATCCGCGCGAAGGATCCGTCGAGCCCGTCGGCGAGGCGCTTGACCGCGCGGGTCTTGGCGAGCCCCGGCGCCCCCTCGATCAGCAGGTGGCCGCCGGTGAGGAGCCCGATCAGCAGGCGCTCGACGAGCCGGTCGGCTCCGATCAGGCCGTGGGCGAGCCCGTCGCGCAACGCGAGGATG
This sequence comes from Methylobacterium sp. HJ2, assembly GCF_056431005.1. Classification (NCBI taxonomy): domain Bacteria; kingdom Pseudomonadati; phylum Pseudomonadota; class Alphaproteobacteria; order Hyphomicrobiales; family Methylobacteriaceae; genus Methylobacterium; species Methylobacterium sp. HJ2. The sequence goes on from NZ_JBWJYM010000002.1 coordinate 583,966, forward strand.
CGGGCGCGCAATCCGTCGTCCGGAGCTGCCCCGGGCGGCGGGGCGGCGAGGCCCCCCGGCGAAGGCACCGGGCCGTCGGGCGTGGGGCGGGTGGCGACCGTCGCGCCGCTCATGCGCGCGTCGCTCCGGACACGCCCGCACCGTCCACGAGGGGAAATACCACCATCCTGACCGTCTCCTCGTCGCGCGCGATACGATGATGGCGCGGGGCTCTTATGCGGCCCATAGAGAGCCGGTGTGCCCGCTGCCCGGGGGCAGCGTCAATCCCGTGCCTCGGCAACGCGGGGAGCGCAGGCCCTTTGCCCGTGTCCCATATCGTCACGGTTCCGTCATCGAGCGGTGCCTACGAGGCCGGATGATCACGTTCGCACCGCTTCCCGAGACCCTGAACTCGGCCATCAGCCTCGTCGTCGCCTTCGGCCTCGGCACCCTGATCGGGGCCGAGCGGCAGTACCGGCAGCGCACGGCCGGCCTCCGCACCGCCGTGCTGGTGGCGGTCGGCGCGGCCGCGTTCGTGGATCTCGGCATGCGGCTGACGGGAGGCGAGGGCGCGACGCGCACCGTCGCCTACGTGATCTCGGGGATCGGCTTCCTGGGCGCTGGCGTCATCATGAAGGAGGGCATGAACGTGCGCGGCCTCAACACGGCCGCGACGCTGTGGTGCTCGGCCGCCGTCGGCGCCTTCGCGGGCGCCGACCTGCCGGTGGAGGCGGGCTTCGTCACCGTCGCCGTGCTCGCCTGCAACACCCTGCTGCGGCCCCTCGTCAACGCCATCAATCGGGCCCCCATCCGGGAGGACCAGACCGAGGCGACCTACGAGGTCCAGATCACCACGGATGCCGCCGAGGCGGGTCCTGCCCGCGATCTCCTCGTCGAGCGGCTCGAAGCGGCGAGTTACCCGGTCAGTGGCATCGCCGTGGTGGAGCGCGGCGAGGACAGCGTCGACGTGATCGCCACGCTGCTCGCCGACGCGGTCGAGGCGGCGGAACTCGACCGCGTCACCGACGACCTCGCCCGCGTTCCGAGCGTCCGCCACGCCACGTGGTCGGTCCGGGCCGCCGACTGACGGACCTTTGCCGGCTTCTTAGGACTCTGCGGGAGGATCCTGGCGGAACGCCCGTGCTCCCTGGCACCTCGCCCGGGGGGCCGACCACCGACCTCGTCCTGAGGTCGTGACGCGCCGCATCGCTCTCGCAGGCGGGCTCCCGGGAAGGTCCCATTCCCCATCGCCCTCCCGTGTGAGCGCTTCACGGCGCCTCTGAATGAGGTCACGGGAGGATCGGACGGTCCGGGCAGCGAGTCCGACCGCTCCGACCGGACGCCGCAGCCCCCGCGCGTGCGCGTGCGCACGCCGCGGACGCCACGGCTCTTCTCACACCCGGCGCAAGGCCGAAGTCAGGTCCGCAACCGTCCACTTGCCGGAGGTACCCCATGAGCGCATCCCCCTCGAAAGCGGCGCTGATCGTCGGAGCCTCGCGGGGCCTCGGCCTCGGCCTCGTCGAGACCCTGCTGAAGCGCGGCTGGCGCGTCACCGCGACCCAGCGCAAGCCGTCGCCCGGCCTCGCGGCGCTCGCCTCCGAGGCGCTGCGCATCGAGACGGTCGATGTGGACGACGATGCCGCGGTGGCAGCCCTGTACGAGCGCCTCGGGCCGCAGGCCTACGACCTGATCTTCGTGGTGGCGGGCGTGGCGACCCAGGCGCACGATCCCCTGCACGCGGTGCCGCGCGCCGTCGCCGCGGAGGTCTATCTCACCAACGCGATCAGTCCGGTCCGCTTCGCCGAAGCGTTTCGCGACCGGCTCGCGCCGGGCGGCAGCATCGCCCTGATGAGTTCCATCCTCGGCAGCGTCGGGCTGAACGAGGCGGGCGGCTGGGAGATCTATCGGGCGAGCAAGGCCGCCCTCAACACGCTGGCCCGCAGCTTCGAGGTCCGGCACAGGGATTCGGGCCTCAGCGTGCTCCTCGTGCATCCCGGCTGGGTGCGGACCGAGATGGGCGGCGCGGAGGCCGACATCGATGTCGAGACCAGCGTCGCCGGCATGGCCGACGTGATCGAGGCCCGGCTCGGCCAACCGGGCTGCGCCTATGTCGACTACAAGGGCGACACCCTGGCCTGGTAGGGCGGCGTCGCCGTCCTCTCCCGCGCACGGGCCGGGCAGACCCGGCGGGCGGTCGCGCGGACGAAGCGCGGACGCCCGGTTCGGCGCCGGGCGATCAGCGTCCGAGCGGCCGGCCGCGACGTTCGACGATGACCGGCGGGCGGGTCCGGCGCTCGACCACCACCGTGCGCGGCGCACGGCTCGGGCCGGCATGGCTCAGGATCCGCTCCGGGACGCGCTCGGTCGCGCGGCGCGCGGGGGCGGACGCCGCGGCGACCACGTGCGGTCGCACCTCCTCGGCCGGCAGGCCGATCAGCCCAGCGGCGATCTCCACCTGCTGCTCGAGGTCGTCGGCAAGGTCCTGCGCTGCGGCGACCGCCTCGGCCACCGTGGGCGGCTCGCGCCGGACACGGATCGGCGGCAGGTCGGCGAAGCTCTTCTGCGATTTCTTCACGGCTCGGCTCGCACGGTTCATGATCCGAAGATAGGTCGAGTCGCTCGGATTGTGCACTGCATCAAACCGGAGAGGAAGGTCCCACCCGGCGCATGACGGTCGGTTTCCTCAGAGCCCCTGCACGATGATTGTCCAATCAGGCCGGATCTAGCAGATTCATTATGCAGTTGCCTTGCAGTGCAGCAGGCGACCGCGGAAATTGTGCGTCGTAATGACGCATGCGGTGAGCGGCTGCAAGAGTCGATGAGCTAACCGAGCGAGACCAAGATCGTTCTCGATCTCCTAACGTGCGCGGCGCGCCAATGCCGTGCGTCAGCCCACACCGCATTCGGTCCCATGAAGCCTTTCGATCCGCGTCTTACCCCGGCCCGGCCGGATCTGGCCGATGTGGTTCTGCGCGGGCGCGTCACGGCTGAGCGTTTCGTCGCCGGCACGCCGTGCCGCGTGCGGGTGCCGTCCGCACCGCTTCGCCGCGCGCCGTCGCACGATGCCGCGATCGATACCGAGGTGCTGCTGGGCGACGCCGTCACCCTCTACGAGGCCCGCGGCGGCTTCGCCTGGATCCAGATCGCCCGCGACGGCTACGTCGGCTATCTCGCTGATTCCGAGTTCGGCCCGGACGATCCGACCCCGACCCACCGCGTCACGGCCCTGCGGACCTTCCTCTACCCGGCGCCCGACCTGAAGCGGCCACCGCTCGGGCATCTGAGCCTCGGGGCTCGACTCCATGCCGTGGATCGGGCGGGCGACTACCTGCGGACCGGGCTCGGCTACGTCTTCGCGCCCCATTGCGGGCCGGTGGATGCCACCGAGCCCGATTATGCCGCCACCGCCGAGCGTCTCGTCGGAACGCCTTACCTCTGGGGCGGGCGGACCAGCCTGGGGCTCGATTGCTCGGGCCTCGTCCAGCTCTGCCTCGATCTCGCGGGTCTCGCCTGCCCGCGCGACGCCGACCAGCAGGAGGCGGCGCTCGGCACGCCGGTGCCCTCCGACCTGTCGGATCTCCGCCGCGGCGACCTCGTGTTCTGGCGCGGCCATGTCGGGATGATGCTCGACGGAACGCGGCTGATCCACGCCAACGGCCACCACATGGCGGTCGCGGTCGAACCGCTCGCCACCGCCGTCGCGCGCATCGCGGCGACGAGCTACGGACCGGTGAGCGGGGTGCGCCGGCCGATCTAGGCTCCTCTGTCCGGAGACGCCGCCGGCGCGGCGGGCGGCAAACCCGGCACCCGCGTGGCTGGGACCGGCTCCGGGACCCGCATTCCCGAGCGCCCCGCTCAGGCCAAACCTGCGGCCCTACGCGACCACCAGATTGAGCGTGCGGGCGGCTGCGCCCAGTTCGACCCGGCGCCCCCAGTCGAAGACCATGAAATCCGGCTCGATCCCGTCGGCGAAGATGACGCCGCCCTCGTTCATCCGGGAGGTGACGGCGAGGACCGCGCCGGCGAGCTTGCCCGCCCGCACGGTGGTGCCTGTGGCCACGCTCGGGAAGGGCTCGCGCACCCAATAGCCGACCGCCGGCTCCTCCGCCCCGATCCCGAGCGTGAGCTGCGTCGCCTCCCCGATCGAGCGGGCCCAGCCCGTCAGCCCGGTCCCCGAGGCGACGATGAGCCCGCTCGAGGACTGGTCCTCCGCCACGCCGTCCGCCTCGATCCGGTAGCGGGCCGATTGGTGGCTGCGATGGCCCACGAAGATCTCGTTGAGCGCCAGCAGCCGCTGTCCGGTGTCGAGCACCGCCTGCACAAGGGTGCGACGCTCGACCGGGGCCGCCCCGGCGAGGGTGGCCGGAAGCAGCGCGCCCAGGCGCTCCACCGCAATCCGCGCCAGGGCGCCGTCATAGAGGTCGGGAGCCGGGTTGACGCCGATCACCGACTGGTCGCGCAGGTACTTCGCCACGTTGGCGACCAGGCCGTCCTGCCCCACCGTCACCACGACGTCCTCGGGAGCGAACAGGAAGCGGTCCAGGTCGCCGCGCCGCGCCAGCGCCTGCCGCCACTCCCCCGGCACCGCGGCCCGTGCCTGCGCGAGCACGGCGTGGAAGTGGGCATGGCGCGCCTCGACCTCCGCCAAGCTCTGGCCGCGGCTCTCCAGAAAGAACCGGGCCTGTCCGCGGGTGGCGTGCCGGGCCAGCAGGGCCTCGTAATCGGTGTCGCGGATGACGAACACCGCGCGCGGGGCGATCGCCGGCATGGCACATCCTCAAGGGCGCATTCCGACGGCGTGGTTGCCGGTTCGTCGAGGGGATGCGCGTTACGACACAGACGTCGAGACCCCGACCCGATGCGATCAGGTCGGGTCCGGGACTAGCGCGGCACGGCCGCGGGCGGGACCGCGCGGCGGAACTCGCCGAGCGCCGCGGCCAGTAGATCGGGCGTCACGTTGAGGTGCTCGATGGTCTCGAGCTTGCCCGCGAGTTCGCGCGCGGCGAGCCCGAGGAGCACGGCCGGCGGCAGATCCCGGTAGATCGCGGCGCGGCTCTGCTCGGCCTCGGCCCGGGCGCCCTCGATGAGACGGATGCGCTCGGCCTCCGCCGCGGCCGCCAGCCCCTGCGCCTCCGCAAGCCCGGCCGCGCGGTCGCGGGCGTTCTCCGCCTCGCGGGCGATGAGCACGGCTTCCTGCCGGGCGAGTTCCGTCCGCGTCTCCAGCTCGTTCTCCGCGATGGCCCGCTCCTTCTCGACCGCGAGGGCGCGCCGCGCGAAGGTCGCCGCGTCGGCCTTCTGCTGAAGGGCCTCGAAGGTCGGCGTCTGCAGGGCGCGCTCCAGCTCGCTCGACGGCGCGAGGTTGGTGAGGCGCACCGAGACCACCGCGATGCCGATCTCCGCGAGCGCCGGTGCCGCCGCCAGCACGGCTTCGAGGGCGACGCGCAGCGGCTCGGGGCCGGCATCGAGGAGCGCGCCCACCGGACTCTCGCCGATCGCCTGGAGGACCGTCTGTCCGGCGATGCCGCCCAGGCGCGCCTCGATGCGCTCGATCGGCTCGCCCTGCGGCCGGCCGGTGTGCAGCCCGAGCGAGAAGTCGACCCGGCTCGCCAGCAGCTCCGGATCGACGACGCGCCACCCGATGGTCCCCTGGACCACGACGGTCTGGAAATCCCGGCTGCGACCGCGCACGAACAGCGTCGTCTCGCGGTCGTCCATCGGCACCTCGCTGATGCTCGCGGTCTCGGGCCGGAACCAGAAGACGAGGCCGCGCCCGCTCTGCCGGATGCGGCCGTTGCGGTAGCGGATGACGTGACGGCTCGCCTCGCTCCTGAGCTGGGCGACCGGACCGAGATTGCGGATCGTGGCCATGGGGCCTTCCTTCCCAGGATGGAGGTCAGAGCGGCTTGCGGAAACGGTAGAGTTCGGCCGGCCGGAACGAGGTGCCGGCCTCGCGGGCGCCCGTCGGCGCGAGCCAGCCCCGGTCGAGCATCCGGCGGCGGAAGGCGGGCTTGTTCAGGGCGGTGCCGAGAACCGCCTCGTGCACGTCCTGCAGCTGCCGCAGGGTGAAGGTCTCCGGCAGCAGCGCGAAAGCGATGTCGGAATAGTCGAGCTTCCCCCGCAGCCGCCGGATCGTCAGGGCCAGGATGTCGCCGTGGTCGAAGGCGAGGGGCAACGGCGTGCGCGCCGTCCTGTCCCGGGCGGCGAAGACCGCGACGGGCCCGCCCGAATCGCCGGCCCAGGGCACCGCGATGCAGGCCGCCGACAGCCCCGCGCGCGCCTCCGCCGCCCGCGCGAACACGGCCTCCGGCAGGAGCGCCAGATAGGCGACCGTGACGATGCGCATGCGCGGGTCCCGGTCCACCGCGCCGAAGGTGTAGAGCTGCTCCAGGCGCGTTCGGTCGGCCTCGTCCGCGCTGAAACCGGCCTTGTCCCGCAAGACGCGTCCGGCCGCCGCGTCGAGGGTCTCGTCGAGGCGGACGAAGCTGCCGGGCAGCGCCCAGCGGCCGGCATGCGGGTGCTCCGTGCGCTCGAGCAACAGCACGGCCGGGCGGCCCGCGCACAGACCGAGCAGGACGAGATCGACGGTGAGCGCCGGCCGCTCGAAGGCGGCCGGATCGTACTCCCTCAAGAACGCGTCCTCGTCCATGACGCCACCATATATCCATCTTGCATCTAACTAAGACGCAGGATGGATATATGTCAATCGGCAACGTCGATCCGCCACCGCAGGCCGAGCCGGATGGGCTCTACCCCTTCAGCCGGTTCTTGATCCGGAAGATCAGACCGTCGCGCACGTCGCGATACGCGTCCATCCGCTGGTCGCGGGAGGCCTCGAACAGGATGGTCGGATCGGGCGTCGGCCAATATTCCACCTCGGCAGCGAGCGTCCGCGTCAGCTCCAGGGCGGCGTGGTGCGCTTCGGGGGCGAGGGTCACGATCAGGTCGAAGTTCAGCCCCTCCCACTCGTCGAGCTGCGCCAGCGTCCGGGGCTTATGACGCGCGGCATCGATGCCGATCTCCTCGAGCGCCGCGACCATGAAGGGATCCACCGGCTCGCCCGAGCGCACGCCCGCCGACTGCACGTAGGTCGACTTGCCGAAATAGGCGCGCGCGATCGCCTCCGCCGCGGGGGAGCGCACGGCGTTGAAGTTGCACATGAACAGGACCGACTGGACCCGCTTCTTCCTCGGGGCGGCGTCGGGAGCGGGATCGTCCATCGGCGCTCAGCCCTTCACGGGGCTCAGCCCTTCCAATGCAGGGCGAAGATCAGGGTGAACAGGCGGCGGGCGGTGTCGTGGTCGAGGTCGACCTTGCCGTCGAGGCGCTGCTTCAGGGTCTCGGAGGCTTCGTTGTGCAGGCCGCGCCGGCCCATGTCGATCGCCTCGATCTGGGTCGGGGACGCGGTGCGGATGGCGTTGTAGTAGCTCTCGCAGATCATCTCGTAGTCGCGGATCACCCGTCGGAACGGCGTCAGCGACAGCAGGTGCGTCATTACCGGGTCGCCCGAGGCGGTGCTGATCGCGAAGGAGAGCTTGTTCTCCACGAGCCCGAGATGAAGCGCGTAGGGCCCCTCGTCGCGGCCCGGCAGCTCGAAGCGGTTGTCCTCCAGGATGTCGAAGATCGCGATCGCGCGCTCGTGCTCCTGGTCCGGATTGCCCCGCCCGATCGAATCCTCGTCGAGGGTCACCTTCGCGAGACGGTGCGGCCCGCGCTCCTTTTTCCCCTCCGACATCTTCGGCCAAGCCTCACAGGTTCAGGCGGATCGCGACGGAGCGGGCATGTCCCTCGAGCCCCTCCGACCGGCTGAGGGTTATCGCCGCGGGGCCGAGCGCCCGCAAGCTCTCCGGCGTGCAGGCGAGGATCGTCGTGCGCTTCATGAAATCGAGGACCCCGAGTCCCGACGAGAAGCGGGCCGAGCGCGCGGTCGGCAGAACGTGGTTGGGGCCGCCGACATAGTCGCCGATCGCCTCCGGCGTGTGCGCACCGAGAAAGATCGCCCCGGCATTGCGGATCTTGGCGGCCAGCGCCTCCGCGTCCCGGGTCTCGATCTCCAGATGCTCGGGGGCGAGGCGGTCGACCAGCGGCACGGCCTCGTCGAAATCGCGCACCCGCACGATCGCCCCGTAATCGCGCCAGCTCGCCCGGGCGATCTCCCGGCGGGGCAGGGTGGTGAGCGCCCGCTCCACCGCCGCTTCCGCCGCCTCCGCGAGATCCGGGCTGTCGGTGATCAGGATCGACTGGGCCGCGACGTCGTGCTCGGCCTGGGCGAGGAGGTCGGCGGCGATCCAGTCGGGATTGGCCTCGCCGTCGGCCAGGATCAGCACCTCGGAGGGGCCGGCGATCATGTCGATGCCGACCTGCCCGAACACCCGGCGCTTGGCCGCCGCCACCCAGGCGTTGCCGGGCCCCACCACCTTGGCGACCGGGGCTATGGTCGGCGTGCCGTAGGCGAGGGCCGCCACCGCCTGCGCGCCGCCGACGCGGTAGATCTCGTGCACCCCCGAGAGCCGCGCGGCGGCCAGCACCAGCGGGTTCATCTGGCCCTCGGGCATCGGCACCACCATGACGACGCGCGGCACGCCGGCCACGCGCGCGGGCAGCGCATTCATCAGCACCGAGGACGGGTAGCTCGCGGTGCCGCCCGGCACGTAGAGCCCCACCGATTCGAGCGCCGTCCAGCGCCAGCCGGAGACGACGCCGAGGGCGTCGGTCTGGCGATGGTCGCCCGGCACCTGGGCGCGGTGGAAGGCCTCGATGCGTTCGGCGGCGAGACGGAGCGCGGCGAGCGCATCGGCCGGGCAGGCCGCGATGGCGGCGTCGACCTCGGCCTCGCTCACCCGGAGCGAGGATGCGGTGAAGGCCTCGCCGACGCGGTCGAACCGGCGGGTGTAGTCGACCAAGGCCGCGTCGCCGCCGGCGACGACGCCCGCGATGATGCCGCGCACGGCCTCGTCCACGTCCTCGGCGATCTCGCGCTTCACGGTGAGGAGCCGCGCGAAATCCTGGGCGAAGGTCGGGGAGCTGCTGTCGAGGCGGACCATCGGGGCCTGTCGTCTGCTGAAATGTCCGGGGGCGGTCAGGCGGACCGGTCGAGGGAGGCGTCGCCGTTGCCGACCCCGTGGCCGGGCCGGGTCTCGGTCTCCCAGACCGGCCCGAGATCCTTCATCTGCACTTCGATGCACTCCACGTCGAGCCGGATCGCGGCGCCGCCGGAGAAGACCAGGGTGACGAAGCCCGAGGGGGCCTCCGTCGGATCGAAGGTGACGGCGAGCAGGCTCAGCGTCGCGTCGTCCGCCTGCCCGGGGGCGATGCCCCGTGTGCGGACGCCGAGCACGCGCTCGAAATGGACGCCTGCGAGGCGGCGTCGCGCCGGTCCGCCCTCGGGCGCCGACCAGTCGAAGCGGCGCACCACCAGCACGAAGCGGCGCTCGGCGGCCAGGTAGGTCAGGTCGCCCGCGCGCAGCACGGCATCCTGCAGGTGCGCCGAGATGATCGTGAGGTCCTCGGCATCGAGGGCGGCGAGCTTCAGAAGCTCCATGCGGTCACCTTGAGGGCCGGTCTCGGGGAGGGGTCGGATGTCGGAAGCGCGGCGGGTCGGCCGTGCCCTGTGCCGCATCGGCCGGATGGTAAATTTCACGTGAAACCGGTCCGGTCGGATCGGGCGAGGCAGTAGGTAGCGGCGCGAGGCGCCTGCGGCAACCGGGGCCATCGCGCGCCGGCCACGTCCGCTCCGCGTCCATTCGACGGATCGCGATCGTCACCGATCCGCATGGGAAAAAGGTCAGCCGCCGTTCAGGCACCGCGCTATATTCCGGGTTCAGGTACGCCAGACGGCTCCGGAGACACCAACGTGAAGCGCATCACCCTCGCGGCGCTCGCCGCCCTGACCCTCGGCACGACGCTCGGCACGGTCGGCGCCAGCGCCCAGTACTACGACGGTCCGCGCTATGGCCGGGAGCGCGACTACGACGGCGACCGCTACGAGCGCCGCCGACGCGACTACGACGAGGATCGCTACGAGCGCCGCCGCGACTTCGACGGCGGCCGCCGCGGCAGCATCTGCGTGACGGCCCGGGGCAACTGCGTCACCCGTCCGGCCCCGTTCAATGCGCCCTGCGGCTGCGAAGTCCCGGGCTTCGGCTTCAAGCGCGGCGCCATCGGCCGCTGATCCGTTCGCTCGGAGAGGCGATCGTCTCTCCGAGCGGCCGTCCGTGCGAGGCTTGGCTCCTCAGGAGCGCACGCGCTCGATCTGCGCGCCGCAGCGGCCGAGCTTGGCTTCCAGCGCCTCGAAGCCGCGGTCGAGATGGTAGACCCGGTTGATCTGGGTCTCGCCCTCGGCCGCGAGGCCGGCGATCACCAGCGAGACCGAGGCGCGCAGGTCGGTCGCCATCACGGGCGCGCCCTTCAGGCGCTCGACGCCGTCCACGATGGCGAGATCGCCCTCGAGGCGGATCCGCGCGCCGAGGCGGGCGAGTTCCTGGACGTGCATGAAGCGGTTCTCGAAGATGGTCTCGCGGATGCGCGAGCTCCCCTTGGCCAGCGTCATCAGCGCCATGAACTGCGCCTGCAGGTCGGTGGGGAAGCCCGGGAAGGGGTCGGTCGTCACGTCCACCGCGGCGATGCCGCTGCCGTTGCGCCGCACCCGGATACCGTCCGGCACCTGGGTGATCTCGGCGCCCGTGGTCCCCAGCACGTCGAGGGCCGAGTGCAGCAGGTCGGCGCGGGTGTTCTCCAGGACGACGTCGCCCCCGGCCATCGCCACCGCCATCGCGTAGGTGCCGGTCTCGATCCGGTCGGGCAGCACCTCGTGGCGGGCCCCGTTCAGCCGGGCCACGCCCTCGACCTCGATGCGCGGCGTGCCCGCGCCCTTGATGCGCGCGCCCATCTTGATGAGGCAATCGGCGAGATCGACCACCTCGGGCTCGCGCGCCGCGTTCTCGATCAGGGTGCTGCCGTAGGCGAGCGCCGCCGCCATCAGGGCCACATGGGTGCCGCCCACGGTGACCTTGGGAAAGCTGATCTCGGCGCCGCGCAGGCCGTTCTTGGTGCGCGCCACCACGTAGCCGCCGTCGATCTCCACATGCGCGCCGAGCCGCTCCAGCGCCATGATCAGGAGATCGACCGGCCGCGTGCCGATGGCGCAGCCGCCGGGCAGCGAGACCTTGCACTCCCCGAAGCGCGCGAGCAGCGGCGCCACCACCCAGAAGCTCGCCCGCATGGTCGAGACCAGCTCGTAGGGCGCCGTGGTGTCGATGATGTTGGAGGCCGTGAGCCGGATCGTCTGACCGGTCTCGGTGGTCTGCCCCGGACGCTTGCCGACCACCATGTGGTCGACCCCGTGGTTGCCGAGGATGCGCGTGAGTGCGGCGATGTCGGCGAGCCGGGGCACGTTGACGAGCTCCAGCGTCTCGCCCGTCATCAGGCTGGCGATCATCAGCGGCAGGGCCGCGTTCTTGGCGCCGGAGATCGGGATGGTCCCGTTCAGCGCAGCGCCGCCGGTGATGTGGATGCGGTCCATGCTCGTCCTCTCGGTCGCCGCGCGTCCGGAGGGTCCGGGACTCTCGCAGGCCGATTCAATGCCGTTTCAATCCTGGGTCGCACACCTGCGCGCCCATGCTTGGCCGCTGCCTATAGTCCAGTTTTGTTCGAATCGGGACCACCCGGATTCGCCTCGCCGTCCGCAGCGGGCGCGTCCGCCCCCGGCTCGATCCTGCCGGGCGCCTGAATCTCCCCGCGCACGCGCTCCTGTGCCTTGCGCCGCCGCAGGTTGTCACGCAACGCCGCCTTGAGGCGCTCGGCCCGCCCGTCCTTCGTCTCGCCCATCCGCCGATCCTCGAAAGATCCCCGTTCGTCATCGTCTGCGCAGATCGGTGCCGCGCCTGCCGTCTCGCGGCGTGCCGATCAGGGTCATTCCTGTCGGACGGAGCCCGCACGCTCGCCTCACCCGCCCGCTCCGCAGGCACCCTCCCATGCAGGGGGGGAGGGTAGAACCCGCGCGCGAACCGGACCCGCCGGAGCGCGGAGGCGGGCGCCTTGCCCCATCCGCCGATGCGGTGAGGGCGTCCGCCGACCCGGCGCCCGGAGGCGCGTGCCATCCGCGCGACGCTTCGTCGCCGCGGCGCTCGGAGGCTTTGTACCCGCCGGCCGAACGGTGCAGAGCAGGATTGTCGGAACTCACCTTGAACCGATTCCAGATCCGCCTGTATCCTGCTTCCGACGGCGCCTGAAGACGCTGCCGCACAAGGAAACCCGCCACACCGCGTCCCACGCCCGATATCCAGACCTGGGAAGGCCACCAGATCCGGAGGGCGAGCGGGCGCAAGTCCTCACGACGACGCCCGCGCCGCCGGAGCCCGCACCGGGATCCGCGACCGGGCGATCCCGCGCTCCGACGATCCCGGATCGTCCGGCGCCAGCCACCCGAAGGACCCCCATGCCCGTCAACCGGATGCCCGCTGCCCCGAAGACCGCATCGGCCGGACCCGGCAGCAGGACCGACTACGAGGCCCATTTTCGCGGCGCGCTGGAGAAGCTGCACGGCGAGCGGCGCTACCGCGTGTTCGCCGACATCGAGCGCATCGCCGGCCGCTTCCCCACGGCGAACTGGCGCCGGCCCGACGGCACCACCAGCGAGATCACCGTGTGGTGCTCGAACGACTATCTCGGCATGGGCCAGCACCCCGAGGTGGTCGGCGCCCTGACCGAGACGGCCCGGCGCTGCGGCGTGGGCGCGGGCGGTACCCGCAACATCGCGGGCAACACCTCGCCGCTGGTCGATCTGGAGCGCGAGCTGGCCGACCTCCACGGCAAGGAGGCGGGCCTCGTCTTCACCTCGGGCTACGTCTCGAACCAGGCCGGCATCTCGACCATCGCCAAGCTCATCCCGGACTGCCTGATCCTGTCGGATGCCTTCAACCATAACTCGATGATCGAGGGCGTGCGCCATTCGGGCTGCGAGAAGCGCGTCTTCCGCCACAACGACCTCGGCCATCTCGAGGACCTGCTGCGCGAGGCGGGGGACCGCCCGAAGCTGGTCGTGTTCGAGAGCGTCTACTCGATGGACGGCGACGTCGCCCCGATCGGCGCGATCTGCGACCTCGCCGACCGCTACGGCGCCATGACCTATCTCGACGAGGTCCACGCGGTCGGCCTCTACGGCGAGCGCGGCGCGGGGATCAGCGAGCGCGACGGCGTGATGGACCGGGTCGACGTGATCGAGGGGACCCTCGCCAAGGGCTTCGGCTGCGTCGGCGGCTACATCACCGCCTCGGCGGCGATCTGCGACGCGGTGCGCAGCTTCGCCCCCGGCTTCATCTTCACCACGGCCCTGCCGCCCGCGGTCGCGGCCGCTGCGCGTGCCTCGGTGCGCTACCTCAAGCGCTCGCGCACCGAGCGCGAGGCGCATCAGCGCCAGGCCGCCGCGACCAAGCGCGCGCTGGAGGAGGCCGGCCTGCCGGTGCTCGCCACCGAGACCCACATCGTGCCGGTGATGGTGGGCGATGCCGAGCTGTGCAAGGCCGCGGCCGACCACCTGCTCGAGCGCCACGCCATCTACATCCAGCCGATCAACTACCCGACCGTGCCGCGCGGCACCGAGCGCCTGCGCATCACCCCGTCGCCGTTCCACGACGCCGCCCGCATCGCCACGCTGACCGCGGCGCTCGTCGAGACCTGGGACACGCTCGACCTGCCGCGCGCAGGGGCGGTCTTCGCGCAAGCCGCGGAGTAGACCCCCCGCCGCGCGACGAGCGGCGCTCTCAGTCGGGATTCGGCCTGTTGTCCCCGGCCAGAGCGAGCCCGCGCGCCGCACGGGCGAGGCGGCGCTCCCGCGTCACGCATCGTCCGGCAGGGACAGCCCGGAGTCTCGAGCCGGGACCTCGTCCTGAAAGCTCGGCCGCATTGCATCCGGCGGCGGGATGCGCTGTGACTGCCCGCGACGAATCGGACGGGGAGCATCGGGCGAATGTCGGCTGGTCATGGGGCGGGTGGAAGTTCGAACAAGCGCGTGGCGCTGCTGATCTCGGTGCTGGCGCTGTTCCTCGCCTTCAGCGAGACGCTGGGCAAGGCCTCGCAGACCGACGCGCTCGGCGCCAACGTCGAGGCCTCGAACCAGTGGGCCTATTTCCAGGCGCGCACCATCCGGGCCACCGTGCTGAAGACCGCCGACGAGGCGCTGGCGCTGCTGCCGCCCGGCCCGAACCAGGAGGCGGTCCAGGCCAAGCGCGCCGAGTGGGCCAAGACGATGGCGCGGTGGGAATCCGAGCCCGCCACCGGCGAGGGCCGCAAGGAACTCGCCGCCAAGGCACTGGCGAGCCAGGAGAAGCGCGACCTCGCGCTGCACCGCTACCACCATTACGAGCTGGCCTCGGCGGCCTTCCAGATCGGCATCGTTCTGGCCTCGGCCGAGGTCATCACGGGCATCGCCGCCCTGGTCGTCGCGGGCGGCCTGCTCGGCCTCGGCGGCGTGGCGATGCTCGGCTTCGGCTTCTTCGCGCCCCACGCCCTGCACCTGTTCTGATCCGGCGGGACCCCGCGATCACCTTTCGGCGACGCCCTGGACTGTCCCGCCCCGATGGGCTCTCTTCGAGCAAACGGGGTGGGGGGCGAACATGGCGGACGATCCGCAGAGCCAGGGGACGCTGACGCGCGCGGCGAGCTTCATCTTCCTGCACACCGAGCACGCGATCTACGCCGCCCTCGGCATCCTGCTCGCGCTGACCGCCGTGGTGGCGCTGGTGGACGCCGCGCACCTGACGCTCGACGCCTTCAAGGCGCTCGGCGGGGTCACGCAGATCCTGGAAGTGGTCGACCGGCTGCTGTTCCTGCTGATGCTGGTCGAGATTCTGCACACGGTGCGGGTCTCCATGCGCTCCGGCCGGCTGACCTGCGAGCCGTTCCTGATCGTCGGCCTGATCGCCTCGATCCGGCGGGTGCTGGTGATCACCCTGCAATCCTCCGAGATCATGCACACCAAGAACTGGGACGCGGAGAAGGAGGCGTTGTTTCGGGCCTCGATGATCGAGCTCGGCGTGCTCGCCGGGCTGATCCTCACCATGGTGGTGTCGATCTTCCTGCTCCACCGCGCCCGCGACGACGACAAGGCGGCCGGCGAGGAGGAGCCGGGGATCGGCGAGGCCTGAGGCCGGCAGACCGCTCGATTGCGACGCAATTCGCAAAGTCCGCGGTGGCTACGCGCCCGTATTGCGCTGGACGGGCTCGCATCCGCCCACGGTTCATCGTGCAATCCGTAAGCTTTGCTTCACCTGTCTGACCGCCCATGGAGGGATGACCGAGGCCAGCCCCTGGCGGAACGCATGTCCCGTCCCGTTCTCCCCGCACTAATCTTGACGGGCCTCTGGTCCGTAGCCGGCTTCGTAAATGTCGCGGCGGCGGGGTCCCCGCTGCGGGACGCTCTCACCGCTGGGGGCGGCTGCGAGGCTCAGCGGGCGCTTATCGAAGGACGGCTGGGCCGCCTCGACGGCTCCGCGGCCCCCGCTCAGCCTGCCAGACCCGAGGCCGATCTATTCGGAAAGCCGGCTCACCAATGGAGCGATGCCGAGATCGGCGACGCGATCCAAGCCTTCGCGGCCTGCGAGACCCGCACCGACGGCCGTCGGCGGGCGCGCGATCTCGCCCGGTTCGAGGCCGCCCTGCGCCGGGCCATCGCGCTGAGCCGCGCGCAGGCGCCCCTGCCGGATGCCGCCCCGCATCAGCCCAGCCGCACCGCGGCCGAGGCGTCGGCGCCGCGTGATCCCAGCGGACGCGCCGCGGGCAAAGGGCCCGCCTTCATCCCGGCCGCGCGGGGCGCCGCCGAAACACCGGCGAATCCCGAGCGGGACCCGCACGCCGCGTTCGTGGAGGCGGCGCGCGAGGAACGAAGCATCGAGCCCACGCCGAGCGCCCCGGCACCCGGCCTGCGACCGCCGCTGCCATCCCCGCCGACGATCCCGGAGCCCGCCCGTCTCGCCGCCTTCGCCGCGGTCCCGCCGGAGCGGCACCTGGCGAGCGAGCGCTGGCACTGCCCCGTCGTGCTGCGGAGTTTCGATCTGCTGCGGGCCGACATGCTCCTGCCCGAGGTCGAGAACGTGATGGGCTGCCGTGGCACGCTGGAGAGCAGCGCCACCGTCGCGGGGATCGGCGACCTCGACGTCTACGTCTGGTCGGATCGCGGCCAGAGCTTCACGGTCACGGCCACCTTCCAGAACAGGCGCCTGCGCGCGAAGTCGCAGCGCGGCCTCAACTGATCCCGGCGCTCAGGAGCCGCGCGGCCGGGCCTGCGCCGCGCGCTTGAGCGCCTCGGCGAGTGCGCCGCCGGATTCCGTGGCGGGTGCCGCCGCGGGCGGGCGCGGCTGGGGCCGGGGCGCGGACGGAGCCTCCCGGCGCGGCGCGGCGCGGTCGTCGGAGCGCATGCTGAGGGCGATGCGTTTGCGCCCGGCATCGACCTCGACCACCCGCACCTGAACCACGTCGCCGGGCTTCACCACCTCGCGGGGATCCTTCACGAAGCGGTCGGCCAGCATCGAGATGTGGACGAGCCCGTCCTGATGCACCCCGATATCCACGAAGGCCCCGAAGGCGGCCACGTTCGTCACCACGCCCTCGAGCCGCATGCCGGGCCGCACGTCCCCGATCTTCTCCACACCCTCCTGGAAGGTCGCCGTGCGGAAGGCCGGCCGCGGATCGCGGCCCGGCTTCTCCAGCTCCGCCAGGATGTCGATCACCGTGGGTTCGCCGAAGGTCGCGTCCGAGAAGGCCCGGGGCGAGAGGCCGCGCAGGGTCGCGCCGTCCCCGATCAAGGCCTGGATCGGCTTGCCGGTGGCGGCCAGGATCCGCTTGACCACCGGGTAGGCTTCCGGATGGACGCCCGAGGCGTCGAGGGGATCGTCGCCGTCGCGGATGCGCAGGAAGCCCGCCGCCAACTCGTAGGCTTTCGGCCCGAGGCCCGGCACCTTGCGCAGCGCCGCGCGCTTGGCGAAGGGGCCGTTGGCGTCACGGTGCAGGACGATGTTGCCCGCGACCCGCTCGCTGAGGCCCGAGACGCGGGCCAGCAGCGGCGCCGAGGCGCTGTTCACGTCGACCCCGACGCTGTTGACGCAATCCTCCACCACCGTGTCGAGGGAGCGCGACAGCTTTCCCTCCGTCAGGTCGTGCTGGTACTGCCCGACGCCGATCGCTTTCGGCTCGATCTTCACGAGCTCCGCCAGCGGGTCCTGCAGCCGGCGCGCGATCGAGACGGCGCCGCGCAGCGTCACGTCGAGGCTGGGCAACTCCGCCGAGGCGTAGGCCGAGGCCGAGTAGACCGAGGCACCGGCCTCCGAGACCACCACCTTGGTGAGCCGCTGCTCGGGCATCTTGGCCACCAGCTCGGCCGCGAGGCGGTCGGTCTCGCGCGAGGCGGTGCCGTTGCCGATGGCGATCAGCTCGATCCGATGGGCGCGGACGAGCTTGGCCAGCGCCGCCAGCGCCCCGTTCCAGTCCCGCCGCGGCTCGTGCGGGAAGATCGTGTCGGTGGCCACCACCTTCCCGGTGGCATCGATGGCCGCGACCTTCACGCCGGTGCGGTAGCCCGGATCGAGGCCGAGCGTCGGGCGCGCGCCCGCGGGCGCCGCGAGCAGCAGGTCGCGCAGGTTGCGGGCGAAGACCTCGACCGCTCCGGTCTCGGCCACCGTCCAGAGCCGCGCGCGCAGGTCCGTGTCGGTCGCGGGCTTCAGGCGCTTCTTCCAGGCCTGCCGCACCGTCTCGACCAGGAAGGCGTCGCCCGGCCGGCCCCGGTCGGCGACGCCGAGGCTCCGGGCGATCCGCGCCTCCTGCCAGGACAGCGCCCCGGGAGCCGCAGCCTCCGCATCCGCGATGTCGAGGTCGAGCACCCCGTCCTTCTCGCCGCGGAACAGCGCGAGGATGCGGTGCGACGGCAGCTTGCCGAGGGGTTCCGAGAAGTCGAAGTAGTCGGCAAACTTCTCGCCCTCCACCGCCTTGCCCTTGCGCAGGCAGGAGACCATGCGCCCGCGCTGCCAACTCGTCTCGCGAAGCTGGCCGACGAGCTCGGGATCGTCGCAGGCCCGCTCGACCAGGATGGCGCGCGCGCCCTCCAGCGCGGCTGCCGCATCCGGCACTTCGCTCCGGCCGGCGAAGCGGCCGGCCTGCACGCCCGGGTCGAGATCGGGCCGGGCGAGCAGCGCCTCCGCCAGCGGCTCCAGCCCCGCCTCGCGGGCGGCCTGAGCCTTGTTCCGGCGCTTCGGCCGGAAGGGCAGGTAGAGATCCTCCAGCCGCGCCTTGGTCTCGGCCTGGGCGATCCGGGCGGCGAGATCCGCATCCAGCTTGCCCTGCTCGCGGATGCTGTCGAGGATCGCCGCGCGGCGCGCCTCGAGATCGCGCAGGTAGGCGAGCCGCTCCTCCAGGCCGCGCAGCTGCGCGTCGTCGAGGGCGCCCGTCGCCTCCTTGCGGTAGCGGGCGATGAACGGCACCGTGGCGCCGCCGTCGAGGAGGTCCACCGCCGCCTTCACCTGCGCCTCGGCGACGCCGAGTTCATCCGCGATGCGCCGATTGATCCCGATCATGAGGTCCTCCCGCTGGACGGGCGGTTTGGATCCTGGGCGCCGCCTCGGTCAAGGCGCCTCAGTTCAGGCGCAGCAGCGCCGCGTTCAGGAGGGTCGCGAAGGCCACCCAGGCGGCGTAGGGCACCAGCAGCCACGCGGCGATCCGGTCGACCCGCCACGCGAGGCGGATGGTCCAGAGCACCATCACCAGGAGCAGCACGACCACGACGAGGCCCGCCCCGAGGGCGTGGGCGGAGAAGAAGACCGGTGTCCAGGCCGCGTTGAGGACGAGCTGCACGGCGAACGCGATGAGCGCGAGCCACCAGCCCCGGCGGGCGGCGCCCGTGCCCCGCGGCGCGCCGAGAAGCCGCCAGGCCGCGACCGCGATCATGGTGTAGAGGATGGTCCAGGCGACCGGGAATACCCAGTCCGGCGGGTTGAAGGCCGGCTTGGCGAGCCCCGCATACCAGCCGTCGATCTCGGCCCGCGTCGCCACCGATCCCAGCCAGGACGTGGCCGCGACCGGCAGGATCGCTGCGGCGAGCCGGGGCCAGGTGCCCAGGGCCGGCGGCTCGTGTCTCTCGATCGGGGTCGCCATCGCGCGGTCGCCATCCTGTCGGCCGCCGCATCACCGGCGGCGGTTCCCTGTCCAGCGAGGTAGCGTGATTCCCGCCGAAGGGGATGCCGGTTCGGCGAGAGACCGCACGGCGCGACGGCAATTCGGAGCCGGTGCTGGCGGGACGCGCCGCCGAGCGGAACCGGAGCGCGGATCACCGCCGGGTTGCGACCCGATCCAGCATGCCGGGCCCGACGGCCGCGCCGGATCCAGTGTCCGCGATGGGAGCGAATCACGAAGACTGACAATACACGGACGATCGGCGTCCTCGCGGGCCGGGAAGGGGATTCGGTCGCGCGCAATGCTGCTGCCGCGACCGGCCGGCCGTGTGGGGCGGCGGTTTTCATCGCCAAATTCGGCGTGGGCGGGTGCGAGGACTACCGAACCCGGGGTCTGGGTGCTTGGCGCGCGCGGCTAAGGTTAATACTCCGGTCTGCTCGCTCGTGCTCTGCCCGCGTGTGGGAGCGGAGGGAAACGGTTTGTTAACCCTGATGCGGATCAAGATGATACGGCCCGGAGGCTGAGGCACTGACATGATCCTTCTCCTCGCGATGACGTATCTCGGCGCGTTCCTGGGCGGCCTCTCGGCCTACGCGGTGGCGAAATCGCTGGTCTGGACGCTGGCGGGCGCCTTCGCGGGCTCGACCGCGGCGGTCCTGGCCGGTGCCGCGATGCTCCATCGCAGCCGCGATCCCGAGGCGGCCCCGCCCTCCTACCTCCGCGCGGCCCGCACGAACCCCTAGAGGCCCCGATCGCGTCGCGAGGCGACGCCCCCCTTCGGGACGACGGGTGTCGGCCCGTCGCAGCGGCCCCGAGCGCCCTGCTCCGGGGCATCGCGGCGCGCTATAGGGATCCGGACCGATCCGGAGCCCCCTGATGCCGCAGCCCGACGCGACCTTCTCCCGACGCAGCCTCGCCGCGCAGGCGCTCGGCCGGATCGATCCGGCGACCCGCGCCGTCGTGCCGCCGCTGCACGTCTCCACCACCTTCATCCGCGATCCGGACAACGGCTACAGCTCGGGCTTCTCCTACGCGCGGCCGGACAACGCCACGGTGCGCGAGGCCGAGGCCGTGCTGGCGATGCTGGAGGAGGCCCCGGCGGGCGCCCTGCTGTTCGGCTCCGGCATGGCGGCGGCCACCGCCGTGTTCGGCGCGCTGGAGCCCGGCGACCACGTGGTGGCGCCGAACGTGATGTACTGGGCGCTCAAGCGCTGGCTGCGGGAAGAGGGGCCCCGGCGCGGCCTCGCCGTCGATTTCGTCGATGCGGAGGATCCCGAGCGGCTGCGGGCCGCGATCCGGCCGGGCCGGACCAAGCTCGTCTGGATCGAGACGCCCGGCAACCCGCTCTGGACCGTGACCGACATCGCCGCCGCCGCCGAGGCCGCGCACGCCGCCGGCGCCCGGCTCGCCGTCGATTCGACCGCGGCCTCGCCCGTCCACACCCGGCCGCTGACCCTCGGCGCCGACATCGTGATGCATTCGGGCACGAAGATCCTGAACGGCCATTCCGACGTGGTGGCGGGGGTGCTCGCGGCGCGGGAGGCGGACGCGTTCTGGGCGCGGATCGGGGCGATCCGCGCGAGCGGCGGCGCGATCCTCGGGCCGTTCGAGGCCTATCTGCTGATGCGCTCGCTCCGCACCCTGCACCTGCGCGCGGCGGCCCAGGCCGCGGGCGCCCTCGACCTCGCGACCCGACTCACCGCGCACCCGCAGGTCTCGCGGGTCCTCTACCCGGGCCTGCCCGACGATCCCGGCCACGCGGTCGCGCGGCGCCAGATGGAGGGCGGCTTCGGCTACATGCTGTCGATCCGGGTCCGGGGCGGCGAGGCGGCGGCGATCGCCGCGGCGGCGCGGGTCGGGCTGTGGAAGCGGGCCACCTCGCTCGGCGGCGTCGAGAGCCTGATCGAGCACCGCGCCTCGGTCGAGGGGCCGGGCTCGCCGTGCCCGCCCGATCTCCTGCGCCTCTCCACCGGGATCGAGGACCCGGCCGATCTCTACGCGGACCTCGATCAGGCCCTGCGCGCCGCGCGGGCGTGAGGGATTTCCGGGCCCGATGCGGGACGATCGCCGATCTTGAGCGTTGTGCCGGCAGCATCGGCCGGGCGCTGTCGCGTCCCGGCACCCGAACCGCCGGAGTCCAGCCATGACCATCCACCGCGCCGCCCTGCCCGGGCCCCTGGCCCTCGTCCTCCTCGGCGCCCTCTGCGGCGCGGCTCGGGCGGAGTCGGTGCCCAATCTCGACGTCGAGAAGACCTGCTCCACCGCCGATCAGGTCAATCTCGGGACCAATGCCAGCGCGAAGGAGAGCCGGGACGGCTGCATCCGCTCGGAGCGCGAGGCGCGCAAGGAGGCCGAGCGCCGCTGGGGCGACTACACGCCGGCGGCCAAGAAGCAGTGCCAGAGCCAGTTCCAGGCCGGCGGCTACCCGTCCTACGTCGAGATGGTGACCTGCCTGGAACTGGCGAGCGGCACCGTCCCGTCGCAGACGGGCACCGGCGGCGGCGCGACCGGCGGTCCGGGCGCGGCGCGCGGCGACATCAAGGCCCCCCGCGAGCGCGACCAGGGCGCGGGCGCGATGACCCAGGAACCGCCCGCGAGCCAGCGGACCGACCCGATCAAGGTGCTGGAGAACAAGTAGGCGCGCCGGCCTCCGCCGCCGGGGCGCAGGGTCGGGTAACCCCCGCTCAGGCCTCGTCGGTGGCGAGCCAGATGGCGGCCTGGGGCTCCCGGGCCGCCGCCCGCGGCGCGGCCGGCGGGATCCGGCCCTGCGCCAGCTCGGCGAGTTCCGGCGCCTGGGCTGTGTCGTCCACCGTCAGGAAGAGGCCGCGCAGCCGGGCGATCCGCCCGAGATCGGCCCGGCTCGTGATCACGCTCTGAGCGGGGCTGGTCAGCAGGGCGAACGCGATCGGCGCCATCCAGAGCGCGAGGGCGAGGTCGCCCGCGAGGGCGAGCAGGCCGGCGAGCAGGGCGCCCACCACCACCGAATCGGCCTGCAGCCGGAAGGCCTCCGTCCACGGCACGCGGCGGTCGTCGCGCACCTGCGCGTCCCAGCGCACCACCCGGCCGAAGAAGGTCGAGACCACGGCGCCCGCGGTGAACAGCGTCATCACCGGCCAGAGCAGCACCCAGACGATCTGTTCCAGCGCGGCGCTCGCGAGCAGCGGGCCGGTGCCCCCGAAGGCGGCGCGGCGCTCGGGCGAGGCGAGCACGTGGCCGAGGCTGAGCAGCTTCGGAAGGGCCATCACCGTCACCGTGAGGCCGGCCAGCGCGTGGGCGGCCGGCCCGGCGCCGGTGAGCCCGTAGGCGAGGAGGCCGAGATCGCCGGTGCGGGCGGCGAGCCACGCGCCCGCGGCCAGGAAGGCGATCCAGAGGGGCAGCATCGCGTAGGAGAGGATGCCGACGGCGAGGTGCCAGCGGCTCGCCGCCTTCAGCCCGGCCCAGGGCAGCACGGAGAGGTGCTGCAGGTTGCCCTGGCACCAGCGGCGCTCCCGCCCGAGCAGGTCGACGAGGTTCGTCGGCATCTCCTCCCAGGTCCCGCCCATCTCGGGCAGCAGGCGCACCTCCCAGCCGGCGCGGCGCAGCAGCGCGCCCTCGACGATGTCGTGGCAGAGGATCTCCCCGCCCAGCGGCGTCTTGCCGGGGAGCACCGGCAGGGCGGCGTTGGCCGCGAAGGCCTCGATGCGCAGGATCGCGTTGTGGCCCCAGTAGCTGCCGTCCGGGCCCTGCCAGGTCTCCAGGCAGCGCAGGGCCAGCGGCGCGTAGAGGCGCACGGCGAATTGCTGGATCCGGGCGAACAGCGTGTCGCGCCCGGCGGCGTAGGAGACGGTCTGGATCAGGCCGACGCGGGGGCTGTCCTCCATCAGCCCGACGAGGCGGCGCATGGCGGCGCCGGTCATCAGGCTGTCGGCGTCGAGCACGATCATGAAGTCGTATTCGGGGCCGTAGGTCTCGCAGAACTCGGCGATGTTGCCGGCCTTGCGGCCCGTGTTCAGCGCCCGGCGGCGGTAGCGCACCAGCGGCAGGCCGGGGCCGGCCGCCCGGCGCCACGCCTGGATCCGGGCGAATTCGTGCTCCTCGACGGCCGCGATGGCGCCGTCGCGGGTATCCGAGAGGACGAAGAGGTCGATGTCCTGCGCCCCCTCGCGGGCGAGCGAGCGGGCCATCACCCGCAGCCCGGCGAAGACCGCGACGGCGTCCTCGGCGTGGATCGCCACCACGGCCGCCGTCCGGCTGCGACCGCTCGGGCCCGGCACGGCGGCCTCCGAGCGCCGCTCCAGCACGGAGCGGGTGCGCGCGCCCATCCGGTCCGCGACGAGGCCGTAGAGGTACTGCCAGGCCGTGAACGACTGCCACGCCATCACCACGCAGAACAGGCCGAGCACGACGGCGCCGAGCCAGCCCGTCACCGGATAGGCGGCGGCGGCGAGCGCCGCGATGCCGGCGCCGGTCGCGAGCGCGGGCAGGGCCAGGGCGAGCCGGCGCAGGCGCAGGGTCCGGCCGGCGCGGCCGGCATTGTCCCCAGCCTCGCCCTTGCCCTCCGCCTGCCAAGCCTCGACATAGGCAGCGGCCGGACGGGGCGCCTCGGCGGCCGGTCCGTTCGGCAGGGGGGCGATCCGCGAGGGGCGGCTCGTCCGGACCTCGACCGTCGGTGTCTCGTGCGGCGGCGTTGTGGTGGACATGGCGCGTGGAACTCGACGGAGTGGGAACCCGGCCGCCATCGGGAATCGAGGGACCGAATGAGCGAGGACGCCGATGAGCGGAGCGAGTGGCAGGGCGAGATGCAAAGCCGGCCCGACAGCCGGACCCCGCCGCAGCAGGACGGCCCTCGGCTCGGCAGTTCGGTTCCCCCCTCCCGTCGATCCGTTCTTCGGACGGCCGCGACCGTGTTAGCCGGTGCGCTTGGTCCTAGCGCCATCGACCTGAATGTCGCCAGAACGATGGCGGAGGACGCGCGCGGGACTCCGGGCGGCCCCGCCGGCGCCGGTCCGATGACCTTCGCGGGCGTCGTCGCCGAAGCCGAGCGGCTGGCCGCCGCGCCCTACGCGCCGCCGGCCGAGGATCTACCCCCGGCGCTCGCCGCCCTGACCTACGACGGCTATCGCCGCATCGTGTTCCGGCCTGCCGAGAGCCTGCGCCTCGGCCGGCACTTCAGCGCCCAGATGTTCCACCGCGGCTTCCTGCAGCGCAAGCGCGTCCGGCTGTTCGTGCAGCCGCGCGACGGTGGGCCGCGGCCCGTGGCCTACGATCGCCGCCTGTTCGCGTTCGGCGCGGACCTCTCCGGGCGCGACGTCTCCAGCAACGGGCTGGGGGAGGCGCCCTTCCCCGCCGATCTCGGCTTCGCGGGCTTCCGCCTGCACTACGCCGCCACGGACACGCTGCCGAACCGGCCCCCGGGCTTCCAGGAGGAGTTCCTGGTCTTCCTCGGCGCCTCGTATTTCCGCCTGCGCGGCGAGGGGCAGGAATACGGGCTCTCGGCCCGCGGGCTCGCCATCGGCACGGGGGCGCCGGAGGGCGAGGAATTTCCGGATTTCGTCGCGCACTGGATCTGCGAGCCGGAGCCGGAAGCCCGCGTCATCACCGTCCTGTCGCTCCTCGACAGCCCGAGCGTGGCCGGCGCCTACCGCTTCGAGATCCATCCGGGGGATCCCGCCCGCATCGGCGTCACCGCCTCGCTCCATCCGCGCCGCCGGATCGACCGGCTCGGGCTGGCGCCGCTGACCAGCATGTTCCTGCACGGCCAGAACGGGCCGGGCGCACGGAACGCGCAGCCCTTCGACGATTTCCGGCCGCAGGTGCACGATTCCGACGGGCTCGTGGTGCGCACCCGCGCGGACCGGCTCTGGCGGCCCCTCGTCAACGGGCGGGCGCAGCCGCAGATCTCGGCCTTCCGGGCGGCGCCCCTCGCGGGCTTCGGCCTGATGCAGCGGGAGCGGAGCTTCGCGGCCTATCTCGACGTCGAGGCGCGCCACGAGGCGCGGCCCGGCCTCTGGGTCGCGCCGGCGGCGAGCGCGCCCCGGCCCGAGATGGTCGCGGCGGGCGCCTCGCCGCGTCCCCCCGCGCCGGGCGACGCCTTCGCGGACGGGGCGGTGCAGCTCTTCGAGATCCCCTCGCGCGAGGAGTACATGGACAACATCGTGGCGGCCTTCGTGCCGGCCGCGCCCGCCGAGGCCGGGCGCCCGCTCGAGGCGGCCTACACGCTGACGACGGTCGGAGCGGAGCCGGTCGCGGTCCTGCCCGGGGATCTCGCCCGGGTGGTCTCGACCCGGGTCGGCTCCGCCGAGCGCCTGCGCCCGACCGAGCCGCCGAGCCCGCAGCGCCGGCTCTACGCCATCGATTTCGCGGGGCCGGACCTGCCCGCGGGGCCGGACGAGGCCGTCACCGCCGTGGTCTCGGCCAGCGCGGGCACGATGGTCGAGCCGGTGGCGGCGCCGATCCCGCAGACCGGGGGCTGGCGCATCTACGTGGAGTGGCGCCCGCCCGCGGAGATGCCCGCGGGCGACGTCGTGCTGCGGGCGCATCTCGCCCGCGGCGGCCGGCCGATCAGCGAGACCTGGGACGCCCCGGCCTGAGGCCGGCGCGGCGGGATCCGGAGCGCCGGATCAGGCGCTGCGCTGCTCCCGCTCCAGCCGCTTGCGCAGCCGGCTCGCCGCGTGGATCGCGCCGAGCCGGCGCCGGGCGGCGTGGACCGGCGGCGTCTCGCGCTCGGCCTCGGCCGCGGCGATCACCCGGAGGGCGGCGGCGACGGAGCGCTCGAGGTGAGCGAATTCGGGATCGGACATGGTTGCGTGGCCCCTCGACCGGGCGACGCCCTCTGGCGGGGCGATCGGCCGTGGCGCCAGGATCGGGAGCCGCCGGGGCCGCATCAAGGACGGGGCCGGGCAGGATTGCGGCAGCTTGGCCGTTGGAGCGGGCCGTGCGTCCTCAGGGGTCGCTGCGGCCCTCGCTGAAGGGATCGACGCAGCGATAGCCGACGAAGCAGTTCGGCACGTCCCGCGTCCGCTCGTAATCGGGGCGGGTCGATGTCTCGATGGTGCAGAAGCCGACGTCGCGCACGATGCGCTCGTAGGTCATCGGGCCCGTCGAGAGCACGATGGCGCCGGCCCGCGCCACCAGGGCGCCGGCCTCGGCGCAGGTGAGATCCGTCGTGCTCGGGCGCGGCTGGGCCTGGGCCGGGGCCGCCGCCAGGAGGATCAGCAGGATCGTGCGTCTCACCGCAACTCCTCGTGCCAGGTCCGCCCGTCGCGCTCGATCAGGGCGATGGCGGAGGTAGGCCCCCAGGTGCCGGCCGGGTAGGGGCGCGGCGCCTCGGGCCGGTCGGCCCAGGCCTTGAGCACGTTGTCGGCCCAGGCCCAGGCCGCCTCGACCTCGTCGCGGCGCATGAACAGGGTGGCGTTGCCGCGCACCACGTCCATCAGCAGGCGCTCGTAGGCGTCGGGGTAGCGCTGCTTGAAGGTCTCCTCGAAGGAGATGTCGAGGTTGGTGGGCCGCAGCCGCATGCCGCCGGGCCCCGGATCCTTGGTCATCACCTCGAGCTTCATGCCCTCCTGCGGCTGCAGGCGGATGACGAGGCGGTTCGGCTCGCGGCCGAAGGATTCCTCGGGGAAGATCGAGAAGGGCGAGGCGCGGAACTGCACCACGATCTCGGAGAGCTTCTGGGGCATGCGCTTGCCGGTGCGCAGGTAGAACGGCACCCCGGCCCAGCGCCAGGACTGCACCTCGAGCTTCAGGGCCACGAAGGTCTCGGTCCGGCTCGGTCCGTCGAGCTCGGTCAGGTAGCCCTCGACCGGCTTGCCGTCGACGGCGCCCGCCGCGTACTGGCCACGCACGGTGACCTGCTGCACGTCGTGGGGGGTGATGGGCTTCAAGGCGCGCAGCACCTTCAGCTTCTCGTCGCGCACGGCGTTGGCGTCGAGGTTGAGCGGGCTCTCCATCGCGGTGAGGCAGAGGAGCTGGAGCAGGTGGTTCTGCAGCATGTCGCGCAGCGCTCCCGACTTGTCGTAGTAGCCGGCCCGGCCCTCGACGCCGACCGTCTCCGCCACGGTGATCTGCACGTGGTCGATCACGTCCGCGGTCCAGAGCCGCTCGAAGATCGTGTTGGCGAAGCGGAGCGCCAGCAGGTTCTGGACCGTCTCCTTGCCGAGATAGTGGTCGATCCGGAAGATCTGCTCCTCGGGGAAGACCTCGCCCACCGCGTCGTTGATCGCGCGGGCCGATTTGAGGTCCTTGCCGATCGGCTTCTCCAGCACGACGCGCGACTTCTCGCCGATCAGCCCGTGGCTCGCGAGGTTGCGGCAGATCGAGCCGTAGAGGTCGGGCGAGGTGGCGAGGTAGTAGGGCCGCACCTGGTCGGGCCGCTCGGCGAGCTTGGCGGCGAGGTCGTCCCAGCCCTCCTCGCCCGCCCCGTCCACCGCCACGTAGTCGAGATGGTCGATGAAGCCGTCGAGGGCGCCCGCCCGGATGTCCTGGGGCGGCACGAAGCGCTTGATCGCGTCGCGGGCGCGCTCGCGGAACTCCTCCGCCGAGATCTCCGTGCGCGAGGCGCCGATGATCCGGCTGGTGCCGGGGATCTGCCCGTCCTGGAAACGGTAGAACAGGGCCGGCAGGAGCTTGCGCGTCGTCAGGTCGCCGGTGGCGCCGAACACGACGCAGTCGAAGGAGGCGACGGGGATGATGGTGGCCAAGGGCGGCTCCCGGGGTCCTGAGGATCGGCGGCGCCGGCACCCGAGCCGACCGGTTCGACGCCGACGGGATTATACCCCTGCAGGAACCTCGCCAAGACGGATCGGCCACGCCTCATCGTGCGCACCGGCCCGTCCCCGGGCGCTCATCCGGGGATCCCCGAGGGACCGGTCCCTTGGGTGGGGTTTTCAGGGGCAAGGCCCCTGACTCTGTCGCGACGATCACGCGGGGCTCCGCCCCTCGGTCCGGCCGAAGAGATGATGCCCTGAAAACCGGATCTCTTCGCTCTCGTGGGAACGACATCACACGTCCGGTAGCGGGCTTTGCGGCAGCTGGCCTTGCACATGCCGATCTGCGGTATCCCGGATCATTGTGTAAGAGGCTCTATAGATTTATTTATCTCGAAAATAGACATCCGCGGGCGAATCGACCCAGATATCCTCGAGTTCTTGATCGCTCAGATTTTTGGCGCGTAAATCATCTATAAAATCTCTGATCTTGAGAGCGGTTTCTCTGCTACGATAGGATACGATGAAAACTACAATCTCTTCCCAGCTATCTCCGAAAATGTAAAAATCCTGATGAAATCTCTCACAGAATTATTTCCAATCGGAATTCATTTCCTTTTCCTTATGTGCGGAAATGCATCTGATTGAATGTCATCCTGATCGCCATCATTCCTCGGATAGGCCGTGATGATGCGAAAGCCTCTGTCCACCGAGCGATCATGGACTGTGAAGACGCCGACGCCAGAGGCCGTCCTCACGCGGATGGGCGTATCAACCCGTGCGCAGGACAGCATCACAGGTCGCGCATGGCACTTACCCTTTTGGGCAGAACGCCTCGCACATGCTGGTCTGCCGTATCACAGATCAGCTTGTAGAAGGCTCTGTAGCCATCCTTGCTGGTCGAATAGATATGGGCGGAAGAATAGGACCAAATATCTTCGAGTTCCTGATCGCTCGAGTTTTTTTCAAGCAGATCGGTGAGAAACGCTTTGACCTCCAGGGCTTCTTCTTTGCATGATGTATCCGATAATATATTCCCATGTGTATCCATAAATATGGACGTAGAGATGAAATTCACCAGTAAACTCCTTCCAAGAAGGATTCATCTTTATCTCCTTGAGATCAAGGTATGTGCTCGATTTATTTTCTCCTTCGTCATCATCATTCATCGGAAAAGCCGTAATGATGCGAAATCCCCTCTCCACCGAGCTATCATGGACTATGAAGAAGCCCACCCCATAGGTCGTCCTCATGCGGATGGGCGTATCCTTCGGGATGCTCACGGCCTCTCGACCGGTCGGATAGCCGAAGCGCGACTTGAGCCAAGCCTCAGCCTTCGACCCTTCCGCGACCCGTCGAACGGCGTCTTTATTCTTCTCCAGACTCTCCCGGATGAAGGTTCTTGCAGACTCGATCGAATCGAAGGATCCGTCCCTTCTATGTGGTAAGATCGGCGGTAGTAGACCTTACAGCCCCCGCCGGTAACTGTCCGCGACGCGCTCGATCATCTCCGCGTCGGTCTTGCCCACATGCCGATCGACGATGTGGCGGTTGAGGTAGGGATCCTTGGCAAGCTCCGCACCGGAGATCCGATCCCGTTCCCGGCCCGCGGCAGGCTGGATCAAGGAATCGTTGCCGGCCCATTGTCCGCCCTCCCGGGTGCCGGCCGGGACCCGCGGCTGGAGCGGGTTGAAGACCTTGAGCGCCAGGCGCACGCGGACGAGCTTCGCCTCGACATCGAGGGCGGCGAGCTGCCAGCGAAGCGCATTCAAGGTGGCCGCCGGCAGAATCTCACGCATGGCGATCCGCTGGTGCGAAAGCCACTCAAGGTAGTCCATTCTGCCTGGATTGTCAATATATTCTTATCGAACGCGCCCTGGGCCGACCGTCCGACTCAGCAGGACCGCTCAGGCCGCCCGGACGACAGGCCCGATCTCCAATCCGCGGAGTCCGGACGGCGTGGCCCCGGATCGGATCCGGTGTCTCCGCCGATCCGGGAACGCCTCCCGGCGCCGAACGGATCGCCCGGGGAGAGGTCCCGCGCGTCAGCGCCCCGCCGAGAACGCCCCGAACGCCTCCGCGTGATCGGGGTGCCAGCGCGACAGCGCCGGGCGGTTCTCGATGATGTCCCCGGCCGCCCAGGCGATGCGCTTGGCGTCCTGCGCCCGGGTCGTCTCGTTGTCCGGGCAGAGGATGTAGAACTCGTCCCGTGCCAGCCGCTCCAGCAGGAACGCCACGGTCTCGTCGGGCGTCCAGGCGCCGGCGGGCTTCTCGGCGACGCCGCGGGCCTTGGTCAGCCCCGTGTAGACGAAGCCCGGGATGAGGAGGTGGGCGCTGGTGCGGCAGCCGTCGCGCCCGCGCAGGTCGTGGGCCAGCGCCTCGGTCACCACCTTCACCCCCGCCTTCGAGACGTTGTAGGGCGTGTTGCCGGGCGGCGTGGTGATGCCCTGCTTGGAGCCCGTCACCACGATCGCGCCGGGCTGCCCGCCCGCGATCATGCCGGGGGCGAAGGCCTGGATCCCGTTGATCACGCCCCAGAGGTTGGTGTCGAGGATGCGCGCCCAGGTCTCGGGTTCCGAGAACAGCGTGCCGCCGGCCTCGATCCCGGCATTCAGCATCACCAGGGCCGGGGCGCCGTGGCGGAGGACGGCGTCGCGCAGGGCCTCCATGGCGGCGCGGTCCGAGACGTCGGTCGCCACCGCCCGCACCTCGATCGCGGCGAGCGCCGCCACCTCGGCGCGGGCGCTCTCCAGCTCCGCGCCCGGCAGGTCGGCGAGCCAGACGTTCATGCCGGCCTGCGCGAAGGCCCGGGCGGCGGCGCGCCCGATGCCGCTCGCGGCCCCCGTCACCACCGCGTCGCGGCCGGGGCTGATCGCAGGGTGCTGCATGGCGGGTCCTTGTCCGATGGCGTGTCCGGGCCTGAGGGTGGGGCGCCGCGCGCGCTTGTCGAGGGCGGGACGGCGAGGGGGATCGGGCCGGTCACCGATTTGGTAACCATCGGGGCGCATCCTCCGCCCCGGTCCGCGAGCGGGCCGGACAGACCGGGGTTCTGCGTATGGTCTCCACGTTCGCGCGCGCGGCCATGCCGCCCCTGGCGCTGCTGCTCGCCCTCGCGCCGGCCGCCGCCGAGAGCCAGCCGCCGCTGCCCCCGGAGGCGATCCCGGCCCAGGGCGCGCTGCCGGTGGTCCAGAGCCCGGCGCCCGCCCGCGCCGCCGAACCCTCCGCCCGGATCGAGTCCGCCAGGGATGGCGTCCGAGCGGATGGCGTCCGAGCGGAGCCCGCCAAGGTCGATCCGCCGAAGGCCGACCCGCTCAAGGGCGAGCCCGCGAAGGGCGAACCGGCCAGAGGCGACGCGGCCAGGGGCGACGCGGCCAGGGGCGATCCCGCGAAAGCCGAGCCCAGGAAGGCGGAGGCGACCCGGCGCAAGGAGCCGGCGCCGCTGGTCTACGCCCAGGTCTCGGCCGACCCGACCCCGACCCTCACGGCCCGGACCTTCCTCGACACCCTGCGCGCCGCCGAGCGCTACCAAGCCTTCGCCGAGGCCGGCGGCTGGGAGCCGCTGCCGGCCGACCTCGTGCTGAAGCCCGGCGCCGGCCACCCGGCCATCCCGTCGCTCCGCCACCATCTCACCCTCACCGGCGACCTGCCGGCCGACGCGCCGCCGAGCGACCGGCTGGACCCGCCGCTGATCGCCGCAATCACCGCGTTCCAGGGCCGCCACGGCCTGCCCGAGACCGGCCTCGTCGGGCGCCAGACGCTCGCGGCGCTCAACGTGCCGGCGAGCGTGCGCCAGCGCCAGCTCGCGGCCTCGGCCCAGCGCCTGATCGGCTCGACCTTCGCGTTCGGCGACCGCTACGTGGTGGTCAACATCCCCTCGGCCGTGGTCGAGGCGGTGGAGAAGGGGCAGGTCGTGCGCCGCTACGTCGCGGTGGTCGGCAGCCCCGACAAGGCGACCCCTTCGGTCGAGACCCGGATCACCGACATCAACTTCAACCCGACCTGGACCGTGCCGGTCTCGGTGGTGAAGAACGAGATCATCCCGCGCATGCGGAAGGAACCGGGCTACCTCGCCAAGAACCACATCCGCATCCTCGGCCCCGGCGGCGTCGAGGTCGACCCGACCACCCTCGACTGGAGCACCAACAAGGCGGCGAACTACACGCTGCGCCAGGATCCGGGCTTCGACAACTCGCTCGGGCAGGTGCGGATCGACATGCCGAACCGCCACGCGGTCTACATGCACGACACGCCCTCCAAGTCGCTGTTCGGGCGCAGCATCCGCTTCCACAGCCACGGCTGCGTCCGGGTGGGCCAGGTGAAGGAATTCGTCGGCTGGCTGCTGCAGGGCAGCGAGGGCCCGAACGGATCGGGCTCGTCCTGGGGCCCCATCGAGATCGAGACCGGCATCGCCGACGGCGAGCGGCGCGACATCAAGCTGCCCAAGCCCGTGCCCGTCACCTTCGTGTACCTGACGGGCTACGCCACGCCGGACGGCCGCACGCATTTCCGCGACGACATCTACGGCCTCGACAGCCCGGCCGCCGCGCCCGCCGAGGTGCCGACCACCGGCACGATCCGGCCTGCCGTGTTGCCGGCCGCACCGTCGGCCGCCAAGACGCCGCGGGACCCGGCCGGCGGCAAGCCGGCGGCCCGCCCGACCCGTCCCTGAGCGGTCCGCGCGGGGCGCGGTGGCGTCCGGCACCTTAGAACCTCTCCAAGCTGTGCGAGGACCGCGACCCGGCCATGCAAGCCGGGCGCGCGGAGGAACAATCGCTGTCACCGCTCATTCTGCCCGGTGAGATGCCGGACGCCTCCGCGCCATGTCGCGAGAGCCCGCGTCGGTAGAGACATCCGAACAGACGAACGGAGACCCCCATGGCCAAGGCCAACCCCGTCAGCCGCATCGGCAGCGACCGCCTCAACACCCCGACCGACCTCGACCCGAACGACGTCAAGAAGATCTCCGAGGGGCTCACGGTCCTGCTCTCGGACCTCTTCGCGCTCTACATCAAGACGAAGAACTTCCACTGGCACATCAGCGGCCCGAACTTCCGCGATTACCACCTGCTCCTCGACGAGCAGTCGCAGCAGATCTTCGCGATCATCGACGCGGTGGGCGAGCGCGCCCGCAAGGTCGGCGGCACCACGCTGCGCTCCATCGGCCAGGCCAAGACCCTCTCGCGCGTGCCGGACAACGACGCCGAGTATGTCGGCCCGCTCGAGATGCTCAAGGAGCTGCGCGACGACAACAAGGCGCTCACCGCCCACATGCGCGAGCTGCACGAGGTGACCGACGAGGCCAAGGACGTGGCGACCACCAGCCAGCTCGAGGAGTGGATCGACCAATCCGAGGAGCGCACGTGGTTCCTCTACGAGGCCACCCGCAACGCCGAGGCCGGCGGCCACTAGAGCCATCCCTCCGCCACGAAGCGGATCGCGTCGAGGCCCTGCATCCCGGGATGCGGGGCCTTTTTCGTGTTCTCAGGGCCCCAGCAGGTCCACCAGGAACGGGATCAGCGGCGCGTCGGCGGGCGGCATGGCGAGGTCGCGCAGCGACCCCGGGCGCACCCAGCGCAGCGCCTGCCCCTCGGCCGGGCGCGGCGTGCCCGACCAGCGCCGGCAGACGTAGAGCGGCATCAGCAGGTGGAAGTCCGGGTAGGCGTGGCTCGCGAAGGTGAGCGGAGCGAGGCAGGGCTCCTCCACGCGGATGTCGAGCTCCTCGGCGAGCTCGCGGATCAGCGTCTCCTCGGGCCGTTCGCCCGCCTCGACCTTGCCGCCGGGAAACTCCCACAGCCCGGCGAGCTGCTTGCCGGCCGGGCGCTCGCTCACCAGCACGCGGCCGTCCGCGTCGACGAGGGCCACCGCCACCACGAGGAGGAGGCGCAGGCTGCCCGGCTCCGCGCTCACGGCGCCACCGCGAACACGGCCGAGACCTCGGCGGCGATCTGGATTGATCCCGCGGCCAGCGGGACGGCGGGCCCGGGCGCCTTGGCCGCCATCGCCGAGCGGTACGCCTGCGGCGGCGAGAAATCGTTCCCGGCGTGTCCGGCGTTCAGGCGGCAGAGGGGCCCGAGGGCCACGCCCGCCGCGTCGGCCAGCGCCGCCGCCCGCCTGCGCGCATCCTGCGCCGCCGCGACCTCGAGCGCGGCCTGCGCCGCCTCGGGATCGCGCAGGCCGAAGCCGATCGCCTCGATCCGGTTGGCGCCCGCCCTCAGGGACCGCCGCAGCAGGTCGCCGAGCCGGCCCATCTCGGCGAGGCGCACCGTCACGGTGTTGCTGGCCCGGTAGCCGTCCGCCTCGTTGGTGACCGCCCCGTTCGGGCGCACCACCTCGCGGGTCGCCCGGTTCAGGCTGAGCGCCGCGGTGCCGATATCTTCATCGGGCACGCCGAACTCGCGCCCCAGGGCGAGGATGCCGGCCACCGCCTTCGAGGCGGCGTCCACGGCGGCCGCGGCCTCGGGGGCCGTCGCCTCGACGCCGAGCGTCACCGCGGCGAAATCCGGGACCCGCGTCGCCTGGGCCCGGCCGCTCACGCTGATCTGGCGGTCGCACGGCCTGTCCGCGGGCCTGTCGCCCGCCCGGTCGTCGGCTTGCGCCGGAAGCCCGGCGGCGAGGAGGGCGAGGCCGGCGAGCGCGCCCCTCACGAGCGGTAATCCCCGTTGATCTCGATGTAGCCCTTGGTGAGATCGCAGGTCCACACGCGGGCCTCCCCGGCCCCGAGCCCGAGATCGGCCCGGATCGTTACGTCCTGGGCCCGCATCACCGCGCTCGCCGCGTCCTCGCTGTAATCGGGGTCCCGCGCGCCCGCGACCGCGACCCGCACGTCGCCGAACCAGATCGCGAGGCGGTCGCGGTCGGCCGGCTCGCCGGCCTTGCCCACCGCCATCACCACGCGGCCCCAATTCGCGTCCTCGCCCGCCACCGCGGTCTTCACCAGGGGCGAGTTGGCGATCGACATGGCGATGCGATGGGCGGAGGCGTCGCTCTCGGCGCCCGTCACCCGCACGGTGACGAACTTGCGCGCGCCCTCGCCGTCCTTGGCGACGAGCTGGGCCAGCTCGATCAGCAGGTCGTCCAGCGCCGCCCGGAAGCCCGCGAGCCGCGGGTCGGCCGCGTCGGCGGGCGCCGGGTTGCCGGCCTGCCCGGTGGCGAACAGCATCAGGGTGTCGGAGGTCGAGGTGTCGCCGTCGACGGTGACGCAGTTGAAGCTGCGCGCGGTGCCCTGCGCCAGCAGCGCCTGCGCCACGGGCTGGGGCAGCGCCGCGTCGGTGAAGACGAAGGACAGCATCGTCGCCATGTCGGGGGCGATCATGCCCGCGCCCTTGGCGATGCCGTTGAGCGTCACCGGCACGCCGTCGATCGTGGCGCTGCGGGTGGCCTGCTTCGGGAAGGTGTCGGTGGTCATGATCGCCTGCGCGGCCGCGGCCCAGGCCTCCGGGCCGTCCGCGGCGCGCCCCGCGCAATCGGCCAGCACGCCCTCGAACTTGCGCGCGTCGAGAGGCTCGCCGATCACGCCGGTCGAGGCGATGAACACGTCGGTCTCGGTGCAGCCCGCGGCCTGCGCGGCGATGCGCGCGGTGAGCGCCACGGCGTCGCGTCCGCGCGCGCCCGTGAAGGCGTTGGCGTTGCCCGAGTTGACGACGAGGGCCCGGGCGGCGGCGGCCGGCAGCGCCTCGCGGCACCAGTCGACGGGCGCCGAGGGGCAGCGCGAGCGGGTGAACACCCCGGCCGGCACCGTGCCGGGCTCGAGGGCCACGTAGAGCACGTCGGTGCGGCCCGAATAGCGGATCCCCGCCTGCGCGGTGGCGAGGCGGACGCCGCGGACGGCCGGCAGCGCGGGCTGCGTCGCGGGAGCCAGCGGCGAGACGGGGGGCGGATTGGCGGATGACAACGAATCGATCTCCGGCTGACCCGCGGTCTGCGCGCGGCGGGCCGGTGTTGCCCCGCGGGCCTCGGCGCCGTCAACCGCCGATGGCGCGGCCGCAGCGTGACGGAACGATCACGTCCGGTCCTGCCTCGTCCTTGGGCAGACCCGGATCCGATTGCGGCACATTCGGGGCGGAGGGCTTGTGCAGGCGCGGCGTCTCAGCTTAGCATGATGCAATGCAACGCGAACACGACGTCGAACGCGGTGCTCAGCGCGCCGTTCTCGGATCCGCTCTGATGAAGCCCGTCGTCCCCCCGCGGGGATGCTACAGGGTTCAAGTGCTCGTCGCCGGTCGCCAGAAGCGCTGGCGGGACGAGATCTCCGCCCAGGTGCGCCGGGCCGGCTATCAGGTGACGACCTGCGACAACGGCGTCGACGCGATGACGGTGCTGGCCCTCGGCCTGCCCGTCGACGTGCTGGTGGTGGACGTGGCGCTCCCAGGCCAGCTCTGCTGCGCCCGGCTCGCCCTCGAAGCCCGGGCCCTGCGTCCGAGCCTGCGCATCGTGCTGGCGAGCGACACCACCGAGGCCGCCACCCGCGAGGCCGTCGCGATGCTCCCCGACGCGCTGATCGTGCCGAAGGATCCGCGCGA
The DNA here is from genome assembly GCF_056431005.1 of Methylobacterium sp. HJ2. Lineage (NCBI taxonomy): Bacteria > Pseudomonadati > Pseudomonadota > Alphaproteobacteria > Hyphomicrobiales > Methylobacteriaceae > Methylobacterium > Methylobacterium sp. HJ2. The sequence goes on from NZ_JBWJYM010000002.1 coordinate 620,303, forward strand.
GGGTGCCGTGGCGGCGACGGTCCGCGAGGCGCTGGCCGGCTCCACGGAGGCGGGGCGCCGCAACTGAGCCCCGTGCCGTCCCCCGGCGGGCGGCTCGTCAGATCGCGAGGGCCGGGCAGGCCTCGCCGCCCGGGAGGATCACCTCCGGCTGGCCGTAGACGGTCTTTCCGTCCCGCACCGGCCAGGACACCGTGTAGCTGAAGGTCCAGGTGTTGAGGATGGGCACCATCCGGAACAGCGCCGCGTAGGGCATCCGCACCTCGGCCATCACGTAGCGCGCCCCCGCGGTGGCGCTGCCGGCCGGTGCCGGGCCGATCAGCGCCCCGACGGCGCGGGCCTGATCGTTCTGGGTCGCGCTGGAGCAGACCTTGGCCACGAAGCCGGTGCCCTGCGCGTAGACGCCGACCGCGCTCAGCACGATCCCCGCATTGGCGATGCTGTAGGGCATCGCCACGGCCTGGGCGGCCGCGTAGATCTCCGACAGGCTGGCGAAGTCGTTGCGCGAGATCAGGTCCGCCATCGTGGCGGCGGCGAGGTTCAGGCGCTTGCCCGTGGAGAAGGCCCGCGGCAGCTCGACGGACGCCATGAACAGGAGCAGCAGGATCGGACCGATCAGGGCGAACTCGACCGCGCTGACGCCGTCGCGCGCGGCCAGGAAGCGGGCCGAGAGCCGCGTCAGGGCGCGCGCGAGGACGTGCAGGACGACGCGGGCCGGCGACCGCCTCACTGACAGGTCTTCCCCGAATAGGGTTCGGTGCGGAAGACCGCCGTGGCGACGAGGAGCTGCGTGTTGCGCCCCATGGTCTGCCGGGTGAAGTCGAGGAAGGTGAACAGGCGCATCACCGGCACGGCGGCGCGCAGCGCCACCACGTCGCTGCCCGACGGGCAGTCGAAATGGCTGCCGAAGCCGTCGGCCCAGGTCTGCTTCTGGCTGTCGTAGGGCGGCATGATCTGCACGCTGGAGAAGCTGCTGCCGTGCGTGACGTCGAGCTTGAGGTCGTCGCAGCGGAAGAACACGGTCCCGCCGCACATGACGCGGCGCAGGCGCTCGGTCGGGTCGCTGCCGTCGGCGCTGTCTTGGAACTCGCCCGTGCGCAGCACGCGCGTCGCCCGCCCCATGGCGACGTCGAGGGTCTGTTGAGAGAAGACCAGCATCGAGGATTCGAGGATCACGCTGAGCAGGAGCAGGAACGGCAGCGCCACGAGCGCGAACTCGACCGCGCTGGCCCCGCCCCGCGCATGCCCGAATCCCGCGCCGGCCCGGCGCAGGGCGCGCGCCAAACTCGCCAAGCTCGCCCAGCCGGCCCGAACCGGGCGACCGGCGGCGTGCGGACGCGCCTGACGCGGCGCGGCGTCTGGCGGTCGGATCTCAGGGCAGGTGCCATCAGGGGACATGCGGGAGGGCCCGGGGACAGGATCCGGCGTGCCGCCCCATCGGCTCGATCCGTGATCACGGGGAGTTTAACCGCCGGCACCTTTACAACCCGTAAGACTGGGCCGGACCACGTGCCGGCCGCGCGTCCGCCCGGGCCGGTGCAGTCCGCGTCTCCGACCCGCGACCGCGGCGCATCAGACCGGAGCGGTTGCCCCGACGGCCTCAAGTCACCGGGACAGGACGAGAAATCGGGCCGGCGCCGAAGGGCCCGGACCGCCGGGACGGCCCGTCCGGGACGGTTCGTTAACCGGCGACGCGTATGCCGGTCGCGGATCGGACGGTGATCTGACCGGATGAACGGCGGCGATGAGGCGGCGTGGAAGGCCAGGGGAACGCGGGCGTGAGCGGGGCCCGAGGCCGGCGCTGATCGCAAACCTCGCCCGGTTCGGGACCGATCGCGGCGGCGCGGTCGCGGTGGTCTTCGGCCTGAGCGCGCTGGTGCTCGTCGGCCTCGTCGGCGGCGGCATCGACTATGCCCGCCTCACCGCCCGGCGCAACCAGCTCCAGAGCGCGGCCGATGCCGGGGTGCTCGCGGGCGGCAACGCCCTCAAGCTCGCCTCCTCCAGCGGCGCCTCCGTCGCGGGCGTCACCGAGCAGGTGATCCGGGATGCCGCCAAGGTGCCGCCCGACCGGCCCTTCGCCGTGCAGGTCACGGTTCCGACGGACAAGACCAGCGTCACGGCGCGCGTGCAGGAGACGATCACCCTCGGCTTCGGCGGCTTCGTGGGGCTCGGCACCACCGTGATCTCCGCCCAGGCGCGGGCGAGCGTGGTGGGCCGGATGCGGCTCTGCATGCTGACGCTCGATCCGCTCGCGACCGGCGCCTTCAACCTGCAGAAGAACGCCCAGGTCACGGCCAACGGCTGCGCGCTCTACTCCAATTCGGCCAGTCCGAGCGGGATGGTGGGCGGCGACAGCGCGATCGCGCGCGCCGACACGATCTGCTCCGTCGGCGGCTATCTCGGCGCCCGGGCGAACTTCGCGCCGCCGCCGCAGACCGGCTGCCCGGTGATCGAGGACCCGCTGAAGGGCCGCGCCAACCCGGCGATCGGCGCCTGCATGGGCCTGCCCTACCCGTTCAACCTGCTGCCGCTCGGCAAGACGCCGACGATCGACAAGGACGTCACCCTGGAGCCCGGCACCTATTGCGCCGGCCTCCAGATCAAGAAGAACGCCGTGGTGACGCTGAAGCCCGGGATCTACATCTTCAACGACGGTCCGCTGATCGTGCGGGACAAGGCCAGCCTGAGCGGGGCCGGCGTGGGCTTGTATTTCGCCGGCAACAAGGGCGGCTTGCTCTTCGACAAGGACACCACGATCAGCCTGACCGCGCCGACCACGGGCGAGATGGCGGGCCTGCTGATGGCCGAGCAGACCACCGTCGCCAACCCGCTCGACCCCGCGGTCCTCGCCAACCTGCTCGACCTGGGATACCCCATCCCTCCGACGCCGGCGCCGCTCGGGGCGACCAAGCCGCTGCGGACCTACCGCATCATCAGCAACAACGCCCGCACCATGCTGGGCACGATCTACCTGCCGACCGGTCGCCTCGTGATCGACGCGACACAGCCGGTGGCGGACCAGTCGGCCTACACGGTCGTGGTCGCCCAGCAGGTCAATCTCTACGAGGGCCCGAACCTCTATCTGAACGCCAATTACGAGGGCACCAGCGTGCCGGTGCCCAAGGGCGTCGGCCCCCTCTCCGGCAAGGTCATGATGACCCGATGACCGGCCCGCACCCGCTCGCTCCGCCGGACCTCCGGCCTCCGGCCCGTCGATCCTGGGGACACCCGCGATGCTCGCCCTGATCCTCGACGATGCCGAGATGAACAACCTGCTGATGATGCAGGCCCTGAAGCCCGTGCCCGATTGCGAGCCCGTGGACTTCACCGAGCCGCACGAGGCCCTGGCCTTCCTGCGCGAGAACGTGGAGCGGATCGGCATCGTCATCACGGATTACGAGATGCCCGGGATGACGGGGCTTGGCTTCATCGCCGCCGCCCGCGCCGTTCCGGGCTTCGCGCACGTGCCGATCGTGATGGTGACGAGCCTCGACCAGCAGAGCCTGCGCCGCGAGGCGCTGGCCGGGGGCGCCACCGACTTCCTCGGCAAGCCCTGCGACCCGGTCGAGATCCGGGCGCGGGTGAGCAACCTCCTCAAGATCAGCGCGGCGCACCGCCAGGAGCAGGACCGCGCCGCCTGGCTCGCCCGCGAGGTCGCGGCCGCGGTCTCGGTGATCGAGGCGCGCGAGCGCGAGATCATCACGCTCCTGATGCGCGCGGCCGAGCACCGCGATTCCGATACCGGCAACCACGTCGCCCGCGTCTCGGCCTACGCGGGCATCATCGCCCGCCGCCTCGGACTCGACGACGGCTCGGTGCGGATGCTGCGCCTCGCCTCGACCATGCACGACGTCGGCAAGATCGGCGTGCCGGACGCGATCCTGCTGAAGCCGGGGCCGCTGACGCCCGAGGAGCGCGCGCAGATGCAGGAGCATGCCGAGCGCGGGCGCCGCATCCTCGAGGGCAGCACGTCCGAGGTGGTGCGGCTCGCCGCCGACATCGCCGCGAGCCACCACGAGCGCTGGGACGGCAAGGGCTACCCGGCCGGGCTCGCCGGGGAGGCGATCCCCCTCGCCGGCCGCATCGTGGCGGTGGCCGACGTGTTCGACGCCCTCGTCTCCGAGCGGCCCTACAAGCCGGGCTGGCCGCTGGCGGAGGCGAAGGCCTTCCTGCGCGAGCAGGCGGGACAGCATTTCGATCCGGCCTGCGTCGAGGCCTTCCTCGCCGGCTGGGACGAGGTCGAGCAGCACTGCACCGCCCTGGCGGCGTGAGCCGCGGGACCGCCGGCGCGAGAGAGGGGTGAGGCCATGCGCGTGCGTTCCCACGGATCCCGGCACTCGCTCGCCCGGCGCCTCGCCTGGGCGGTGATCGGCGCCGTCGCGGCGGCCCTCGTCCTCGCCACCGCCCTCTCGGTCTGGCGGGAGGTCGACCGCTACGCCGTCGACAAGCGGGAGGCGCTCCGCGCCATCGCCCAGGTCTTCGCCTATTCGAGCGCCGAGGCGATGGTCGCCGATGACGGGACGGCCGCCGAGACCACGCTGCGGGCGATCGCCCACGAGACCTCGATCGTCTACGCCGCCCTGGAGCGGCCGGACGGGTCGCTGCTGGCCGAGCAGGGCCTCGGCCTGCGCCTGACCCAGGACATCGACCTCGACGCCCGGGCCGAGCTCTCCCTCTACGACCTGCTCTGGGCCCGCACCCTGCGGGTGAGCGTGCCGGTGAAGGACAATGCCCGCGAGATCGGCCGCGTCGTCCTCGTGGCGCAGACCGGCGATCTCGCCGAGCGGATCGGCGCCGTGGCGCTCACCGCGACGCTGGCGGGGCTCCTCGCCGTCGCCCTCGGCCTCGCGGTCTCGGCCCGGCTGCAGCGCTCGGTGACCCGGCCGCTGGCGGCGCTCGCCACCACCATGGACGCGGTGCGCCTGCACCACGATTACACGCAGCGGGCCGAGATCGCCGGGAGCGACGAGGTCGGCGCGCTGGCCGGCACCTTCAACGCCCTGCTCGGTGCCGTGAACGAGCGCGACCGGCGCCTGGCCGAGCACGGGGCCCGCCTGGAGGAGGAGGTCCGCCTGCGCACCCTCGATCTCAGCGCGGCGATGCGGAGCGCCGAATCGGCCAACGCGGCGAAATCCACCTTCCTGGCCACCATGAGCCACGAGATCCGGACGCCGATGAACGGCATGCTGGTGATGGCGGAACTTCTGGCCGGCGCGGACCTGCCGCCGCGCCAGCGCCGCTACGCCGAGGTGATCGCCCGCTCCGGCCACTCACTCCTCGCCATCATCAACGACATCCTCGACTTCGCGAAGGTCGAGGCGGGCAAGCTGGAGCTGGAGCGCATCCCGGTCGATCCGGGCGAGGTCGCCGACACGGTGGTGACGCTGTTCGGCGAGCGCGCGCGGGGCGCGGGCGTCGATCTCGCCGCCGCCGTGGCCCCCGACGTGCCGCGGCGCCTCGTCGGCGATCCGGTGCGCCTGGGCCAAGTGCTCGGCAACTTCGTGTCGAACGCCCTCAAGTTCACGGCCAGCGGCCACGTCCTCGTGCGGATGGAGATGCGGGCGGGCGGCGCGATCCTGCGGATCAGCGTGGAGGACACCGGCATCGGCATCCCGGCGGAGACGCTGCCCACCCTCTTCACCGCCTTCTCGCAGGCCGACCAGTCGACCACGCGCCGCTTCGGCGGCACCGGCCTCGGGCTCTCGATCGCCCAGCGCCTGATCGCGGCCATGGGCGGCGCGGTGGGCGCCGAGAGCCGGCTCGGCCACGGCTCGACCTTCTGGGCCGAGATTCCGGTCGAAGCGGCCGAGCACGCCCCGGCCCCGCGGCGCGCGGCCTCCGTGCCGGCGGGCATCGCCCTGACGGGCCTCGGCGGCGCGACGGCGACCGCCCTGGCCGAGAGCCTCGGCGCGGCCGGCTTCGCCCTCGGGGAGGGCGGGGAGAGCCCCCTGCGCATCGTCGCGGCCGAGGACCTCCTGCGGGCCGGGCGGCGCCCCGAAGGCGCCCTGCGCGTGGTCGCCCTCTCGCCGATGGGCGAGCCGGCCGGCGCGGAGGTCGCGCAGGCGGGCCTCGCCGACGAGGTGCTGCGCTGGCCGGTCGTGCAGGCGGAATGGCGCCCCGTGCTCGGCGCCCTCGCCGAGGGCGCCGCCTTCGCGCAGCCGGAGGGGGGCGTCCAGGCCGCCGCACGCAGCCGCGCGCTGCCGCAATTCCCCCAGGCGCGGGTGCTCGTCGCCGACGACAGCGCGGTCAACCGCGAGGTCGCGGTCGAGGCACTCGCCCGCTGCGGCGTCACCGCGGTCGTCACCGTGGAGGACGGCGCGGCGGCCGCGCAGGCCTGCGCGGAGCAGCGCTTCGACCTCGTCCTGATGGACGGCAACATGCCGATCCTCGACGGCTTCGCCGCCGCGCGCGCGATCCGGGACCGCGAGGCCGGCACGGGTGCGGCCCGCGTCGCCATCGTGGCGCTCACCGCCCATGTCGTCGGCGACGGCGCGGTGGCGTGGCGCGAAGCGGGCATGGATGGCGCGCTCGCCAAGCCCTTCACCCTGGCCCAGCTCGCCGAGACGCTCGGCCGGGTGCTGGCGCCCGCGCCGGCGACGGCCCCGGCGGAGGCCGCGGCCGCAGGGGCCGGCCCGGGCGAGCCGGCGGGGGAGACGCCCCTGCTCGACGTGCGGACGCTGGCAGCCCTCGCCGAGATGGGCGACGGTGCCTTCTTCGCCCGGGTGCTCGGGCTCTACACGCGCCAGGGGCCGGTCGCCCTCGCGGCGCTGGCGGAGGCGGTCGCGGCGGGCGATGCCGACGCCGTCGCCCGGGCCGCGCACGGCCTGAAATCCATGAGCGGCAACATCGGCGCGGCCCGTCTCGGGGCCGATCTCGGGCGGATCGAGCGCGAGGCCCGCGACGGGGGCCGCTGTCCCGAGCCGGAGGCGGTCGAGCGTCTGCGCGCCGACCTCGCCGACACGCTGGAGGCCCTCGCCCGCTACGCCGGAACGCTCGCGGCCGACGCGCCGCCGGAGCCCACCCGCATCGCGGCGGCCTCCTGATCCCGCGTCGCCCGCCCGCAGGCAGCCCGCAGTCCATTGGGACGCCGCCTGGACGCTACCCGCAGGCAGCCCGGATCCCGGGTCGGCCCGGCCGCGCCGGGCGCTCGGATCCCTCGATCGCCCGGGCCCCGATGGGTTCGCGGTGGCAGGCGCGGCGCCGCACGGTTAGATCAACCCGCGGAGCCGAGGGCCGCGCACGAATCCTGCGGGGCCCTCGAGCCGTCGGTGCCCTGCGCGGGGATGCCGCCGGCCCGCTTCCGACCAGACACCGAAGGGTCCCCCGATGAGCGCCCCCGCCTACAACCCGCCCTGCGGCGGCCTGCCGCCCCAGACTGCGCTGATGACCGGCCGCGCGGTGTTCACCGAGGCCTACGCCGTCATCCCCAAGGGCGTGATGAGCGACATCGTCACCAGCGTCCTGCCGTTCTGGGAGGGGACGCGCGCCTGGATGCTGTCGCGCCCGCTCTCGGGATTCTCCGAGACCTTCGCCCAGTACCTGATGGAGGTCGCCCCGGGCGGCGGCAGCGCGCGGCCGGAGCCCGACCCGGAGGCCGAAGGCGTGCTCTTCGTGGTCGAGGGGGCCCCGAGCCTGACCCTTGAGGGACGCGACCATCCCCTGCGCCCGGGCCACTACGCCTACCTCGCCCCCGGCGCCGCATGGTCCCTGCGCAATGCCGGGGCGTCGCCGGCGCGCTTCCACTGGATCCGCAAGGCCTACGAGCGGGTCCCGGGGATCGACGCGCCCGAGTCCTTCCTGCGCCACGAGGCCGACATCGTTCCGGCGCCGATGCCGGGCACGGACGAGGCCTGGGCCACCCTGCGCTTCGTCGCCTCCGACGACGTGCGCCACGACATGCACGTGAACATCGTGGCGATGCGGCCGGGCGCCTCGATCCCGTTCGAGGAGACGCACGTGATGGAGCACGGCCTGTTCGTGCTGGAGGGCAAGGCCGTCTACCGGCTCAACCGCGACTGGGTCGAGGTCGAGGCCGGCGATTTCATGTGGCTGCGCGCCTTCTGCCCGCAGGCCTGCTACGCGGGCGGCCCCGGCCCCTTCCGCTACCTGCTCTACAAGGACGTCAACCGGCACGCCGGGCTCCGGCTCCGGAGCACCGCCCGGTGAGCCCGCGCAGCCTCGTCGCCCGGGCCCTGACGCCCGCGGCCTTCGCGCCCTACGGCACGGTCATCGACAGGGCGGCGGTCGCGTCGCGGCCGATGAACGCCGGCCGGGCGCGCCGCTTCCCGGACCTCGCGGAGATCGCCGTGGCGGGGGAGGGCGCCCGCGTCGTGATCGGGCTCGTGGAGGCCGAACCCTACCCGATCCCGCTGGCTCTGAGCCTGGTGGAGCGCCATCCCCTCGGCGCCCAGGCCTTCGTGCCCCTGAACGCGGCCCCGTTCCTCGTCGTGGTCTGCCCGGACGAGGGGGGCCGCCCGGGCCGGCCGGAAGCCTTCGTCACCGCGCCGGGCCAGGGCGTGAGCTACGCCATGAACGTCTGGCACGGGGTGCTGACCCCGTTCGGCGCGGCCCAGGACTTCGTGGTGATCGACCGCGGCGGCGTGGGCGTGAACCTTGAGGAACACGTCTTCGACGAGCCCTGGACGATCCACCTGGACGCGCCCTGAGCGGGGGGCGCCCCTTTCGGTTCGGGCGCCCCGGGGCTTGCGCGCCGTGGGGAGCCGATCTCGGCGAGGCGGACGCGGGGCCTACACGGGCAGGGTGAGGCCGCCGTCCTCGGAGAGCGCGAAGCCGGGGTTCCAGGCCACCTCCCACACGAACCCGTCCGGGTCGCAGAAATGGCCGTGGTAGCCGCCCCAATCTGCGGTCTGCGGCGATCGGGTGATGCGTCCTCCGAGGGCCTCGGCTCGGGCGAGCACAGCATCCACCTCGTCACGGCTGCGGGTGTTGTAGGCGAGCGTGAAGCCCTGCGAGGGTTGGGTTTGCAGGGCGACTCCCGCGTCCGCGGCCAGCTCGGCGCGCGGGTAGAGCGACAGCCCCAGACCGCACAACTGGAAGAAGGCGACACCCTCCGCGGCGAGGACCCGGCGAGGCCAGCCCAACCCCTCGTAGAAGGCCGTCGCACGGTCGAGGTCGGTGACGCCGAGGGTCACGAGGCTGATGCGCGGTTCCAAGCGAGACCTCCAGCAAACCGGAGCGGCGAGCCCGTCCGGCTGGGATCCGATCCGGGCCGGACGGGCCTGTCGCGTCCGGCCCCGGGGCATCGTCCCGATGGCCGGTTCGCGGCGCGCGGAACGGCGGATGCAGGAACGATCTCCCGGCGCCTCGTCCCGGATCCCGTGTCCGGGACGGTGCGCTAGGCCGCGAGCTTGGCCATCAGCGCCTCGGAGAGCGCGAAGTTGACGTAGACGTTCTGCACGTCGTCCTGGTCCTCGATCACCTCGACGAGGCGGATCAGCTTCTCGCCGGTCTCGTCGTCGACGTCGATGGTGTTCTGCGCCTTCCAGACGAGGCCGGTGCGGGTCGGCTCGCCGAACCGGGCCTCCAGCGCCTTGGCCACCTCGCCGAAGGCGTCCTGCGCGCAGGTGATCTCGTGGCCGGTCTCGTCGGAGCGCACGTCGTCGGCGCCCGCCTCGATCGCGGCCTCCAGCACGGTGTCGGCGTCGGCCACCGAGGCCGGGAAGGCGACGATGCCGACCCGGTCGAACAGGAAGGCCACGGCGCCGGTCTCGGCGAGGCTGCCGCCGGACTTGGTGAAGGCCGAGCGCACGTCCGAGGCGGTGCGGTTGCGGTTGTCGGTCTGCGCCTCGACGATGAGCGCGGCCCCGCCCGGGCCGTAGCCCTCGTAGCGGATCTCCTCGTAGTTCTCGCCCTCGCCCCCGGCGGCCTTCTTGATGGCGCGCTCGATGTTGTCCTTGGGCATGTTCTCGGCCCGGGCCGCCAGGATCGCGGCGCGCAGGCGCGGGTTCATCGACGGGTCCGGCGTGCCGAGCTTGGCCGCCACCGTGATCTCGCGGGCGAGCTTGCCGAACACCTTGGAGCGGACCGCGTCGACGCGGCCCTTGCGGTGCATGATGTTCTTGAACTGGGAATGGCCGGCCATGTCTCGGGTGTTTTCAGTCTGTCGCGGCGGAGCGTTCGGACTCTCGACGCCGCTCGATGGAACCTCAAGGCTTATAGGCCGGCCGCCGCCGGACAGGCAACGGACGGGATCGCCCGGCCCTCGTATGCGCCCCGACGGAAAGATCGGCGTCTCCGCACGTTCACGCACCGGAAGCGGCCGGGGTGCCGCCGGGAGCTTCGATGCGGCGGGATATGGGACGGACGGTGGTGGTGACCGGGGCCAGCGCGGGCGTCGGTCGGGCGGTGGCCCATGAGTTCGCCCGCCACGGCTGGAACGTCGGCCTGATCGCCCGGGGGGCAGCGGGCCTGCGCGGCGCGATCCGCGACGTGGAGGGGGCGGGCGGAACGCCCTTCGCCGTGGCGGCGGACGTGGCCGACGCGGACCGGGTCGCCGAGGCCGCCGACGCGATCGCCGCGCGCTTCGGCGGCATCGACGTCTGGATCAACAACGCGATGGTCACGGTCTACGCCCCCGTGCAGGAGACGAGCCCGGAGGAGTTCCGGCGCGTCACCGAGGTGACCTATCTGGGACAGGTCAACGGCACGCTGGCCGCGCTGAAACACATGGCGGCGCGGGATTCGGGCACGATCGTGCAGATCGGCTCGGCGCTCGCCTACCGCTCGATCCCGCTTCAGGCGAGCTACTGCGCGGCCAAGGCGGCGGTGCGCGGCTTCACCGATTCCCTGCGGAGCGAATTGCTCCACGACGGCAGCCGGGTCCGGCTCACCATGGTCCAGCTGCCCGCGGTCAACACGCCGCAATTCGATTGGGCCCGCTCGCGCCTGCCGCGCAGGCTCCAGCCCGTGCCGCCGATCTTCCAGCCCGAAGCCATCGCCCGGCACGTCTACCGCGCGGCCCACGAGGCCCCGCGCGAGCTCTGGATCGGCACCCCCGCCTGGAAGGCGATCCTCGGCACCATGGCGATCCCGGGCTGGATCGACGGCTACCTGGCCCGACACGGCTACGAGGGAGAGATGACGCGCATGGCGGCGAACCCGAACCGACCCGACAACCTCTACGCGCCGGTCGACACCGATCCGGGGGCGCATGGCCGTTTCGACGGCCGGGCGGTCTCCCGCGTCGTGGCGGCGGACCCACGCTGGCTCAGGCTCGGCATCGCCGCAGCGCTCGGCGCCGTGGCGGGCGCGACGCTGTTCGCAACCGAGGCCCAGGGCCGGTCACAGGGCCGGTCGCGGGGGCGGCTCGACCGCGGGCGCGATCGATAGATCCTGCGGGTCTGCGACGCCCCCGTCCCGGGGACCGCTCGGCCCGTGCCGGGGCCGTCAGCTTTGGCCGGCGTGCCACGCGCGCAGGGCCGCGAGCGTCACCACCCCGTCCGGCCAGACCGCGCCCGCGAGGTGGCGGTGCGGATGGTCCGGCTCGCCGAGGTCGGAGATCGCCGAGAAGGCGCCGTCGAGGGGGTGGCGCTCCGTGTAGAGGCTGCGGGTCGCGATCACCGGCAGGCCGGCATCGAGGGCGGAGCGGATGCCGGCCGCCGAATCCTCGAAGGCGATGGCGTCGGAGGCCGGCACCGAGAGGCGCTCCAGCGCGAGGTCGAACACGTCGGGGGCCGGCTTCTTGCGCAGCGCCTCGTCGCCCGCCGCGATCACGTCGAAGGGCTGGTCGCCGTCGGGGAAGTTCACCGCGATCAGCCGGTCGACGTTGGGGCGGCTCGTGGTGGTGGCGACCGCGAGCTTCACGCCGTCCGCGCGGGCCTCGGCGATCAGGCGGCGGATGCCGGGGCGCAGGCCGAGGCCGCCCGCCGCGACGAGGTCGCCGTAGACGCGGGTCTTCAGGCCGTGGATCTCGGGGCTGCGCGCGAGCAGCCCGGCGGCCTCGCGCGGATGGCGCGTCTCGATGAAATGGGCGAGCCGCTCCTTGCCGCCCATCACGGTGAGCAGGTCGGCGTAGGTGGCGGGCTCCCAGTGCCAGGGCAGGCCGAGCAGCCCGAAGGCGCGGTTGAAGGCCTGCCGATGCAGGTCCTCCGTCTCGGCCAGCGTGCCGTCGACGTCGAAGATCAGCGCCCTCAGCATGGGATCGGCCCGGGTCCGCCGCGGGCGGATTCGGCGCCCGCGCGGATCGCCGCGATGCGCGCCGCATAGGCCGCGGGCCCGTCCCGGAACACGGCGTTGCCGGCCACGAACACGTCGGCCCCGGCCCGGGCCGCCGCCGCGACGGTCCCGGCGTCGATGCCGCCGTCGACCTGGATGCGGATGTCGCGGCCCCCGATCATCGCCCGCACCCGGGCGACCGTGTCGAGAGCGCTCGGCAGGAAGCTCTGGCCGCCGAAGCCCGGATTGACCGTCATCACCAGCACGAGGTCGACCGCCTCGAGGAGCGGCTCGACCATCGCGGCCGGCGTGCCGGGATTGAGCGCGACGCCCGCCCGCTTGCCGAGGGCGCGGATCGTCTGCAGCGAGCGGTGGATGTGGGGGCCCGCCTCGACGTGGACGGTGATGCCGTCGGCGCCGGCCTCGGCGAAGGCCGCGAGGTAGGGATCGGCCGGCGCGATCATCAGGTGGACGTCGAAGAACCGGTCCGTGTGCGGGCGCAGCGCCTTCACCACGGGCGGTCCGAAGGTGATGTTAGGCACGAAATGCCCGTCCATCACGTCGAGGTGGATCCAGTCGCCTCCGGCCTCGGCGACCGCCGCCGTCTCGGCGCCGAGCCGCGCGAAATCGGCCGAGAGGATCGAGGGGGCGATCAGGGCGGAGCGGGTCGTCATGGGGCGCCTTTCGGACGGGAGATCGGGCCCGGTTCCCGCGCCGACCGCATCATGCGCGCGGGCCGGGCCCGGAGGGAAGCCGGACTTGCGTACGGAGCGAGACGGGGACGAGGACGGATCAAGCCAGCCGGCGCCGGCGCTCGACGAGCTGCATGATGATCGGCGTCAGGATGAGCTGCATCGCCAGATCGAGCTTGCCGCCGGGGATCACGATGGAATTCGCCCGGCTCATGAAGCTGTCGTGGATCATCGAGACGAGGTAGGAGAAATCGATCCCCTTCGGATCCTTGAAGCGGATCACCACCATCGATTCGTCGGCCGTGGGGATCCAGCGGGCGATGAACGGGTTCGAGGTGTCGACGGTGGGCACCCGCTGGAAGTTGATGTCCGTCCAGGAGAATTGCGGGCAGATCGTCTGCACGTAATCGGGCATCCGCCGCAGGATCACGTCGGTGACGGCCTCGGTGGAATAGCCGCGGAACGAGCGGTCCCGGTGCAGCTTCTGGATCCATTCGAGGTTGATCACCGGCACCACCCCGATCTTAAGGTCGGGATAGCGGGCGATGTCGAGGCTCGCATCGACGACGCAGCCGTGCAGGCCCTCGTAGAACAGCAGGTCGGAGCCCGGCGGGAAATCCTCCCAGTCCGAGAAGGTGCCCTCCGGGATGCCGTAGCGCGCCGCGTCGTGCGCGTCGTGGGCGTAGTGCCGGGTGCGTCCGGTGCCGGAGGCGCCGTAGCTGCGGAAGACCTCCTCCAGCTCCGGCAGCAGGTTGGCGCGCGGGGCGAAGTGGCTGAGCGTGGGCTCGCGCGCCATCATCGCCCGCATGGTGTCGCGATCGTAGGCGTGGAAGCCGTCGCCCTCGATGTAGACGGCGCTGACGTCCTCGCGGCGGAAGATCTGCTCGAAGGTGTTGCGGACGGAGGTGGTCCCGGCTCCCGAGGAGCCGGTGACCGAGATGATGGGGTGACGCGCCGACATCGGATCCGGTGGGTTCTCGCGCTCAGCTGCGCATCAGGCCGCGCTGGCCGAACAGCGGCGAGCGGCCGGCGGCGTGGTTGCGCCCGTCGAAGTACTTGGCCACGCAGGCGACCTCCTCGACCGAGCCGAAGACCAGCGGCACGCGCTCGTGGATGCCGGTGGCCGCGATGTCGAGGATGCGACGCTCGCCGTCGGTGGCGCCGGCATTGGCCTGCTCCATCAGCATGGCGATCGGCGCGGCCTCGTAGAGGAGGCGCAGGCGGCCTTGCCCGTAGCCCTTGCGCTGATCGCCCGGGTACAGGAACACGCCGCCCCGCATCAGCACGCGCTGCGCGTCGGCCACCAGCGAGCCGAGCCAGCGCATGTTGAAGTCCTTGTCGCGCGGGCCGTCCGAACCCTGCAGGCAATCCTCGACGAAGGCCTTGATCGGCGCCTCCCAGTGGCGCGCGTTCGAGGCGTTGATCGCGTATTCCTTGGCCTGGACCGGCACGTCGAGCCGGGGATGGGTCAGCCGGAAGGCGCCCTCGGCCCGGTCGAGCACGTAGATCTGCGTGCCCTCTCCGAGGGTGAGCACCAGGGCGGTGGCGGGGCCGTAGGTGACGAAGCCCGCCGCGAGCTGCGCGGTGCCGGGGCTCGTGAACGAGGCGAGCGGGTTCTGCGGATCCTGCACGGCCGGGCGGATCCCGAAGATGGTGCCCACCGCCATGTTGACGCCGATGTTCGACGAGCCGTCGAGCGGGTCGATGGCGACCGCGAGCGGCGCGCCGGCGTTGAGGTGCATCACGCCCTCGGCCTCCTCGGAGGCGACCTCGGCCACGGGCGCGGCCTGGAGCGCCTCGGTGACGCGCTGGTGGGCGATGACGTCGAGGGCCTTCTGGACGTCGCCGTCGCTGTTGTGCGAGCCCGCCGCCGCGAGGTCGCCGCCGAGCGCGCCGCGGCCGATCACCTCGCTGATGATGATGGCGGCCCCGGCGATGGCCGTGACCACCGCGGCCGTGTCCGCGAGCTCGGGCCTGTCCGCCACGGCCTGCGCGAGGCACGCGTCGAGGCGTGATCCGACCTCCAGAGATCCTGCCATCGGTCCGGTCCTCAATCCTGAATTGCCATCATGCCGTGGCGACCCGCCCTGCCGAGGCGAGGTCTAACCGCAGCGCTACCACGATGATACCGCGCCGACCCGGCGGATCACCAGGGCCGACGGTCGGCCTCCGTCAAGAATTCTAAAATACCTTGCGGCATCTTACAAAAAAACTAGAACCAGCCTCATGCGCAACCTGTCTCTCAAGCAACTCCAGGCTGTAGCTGCGGTCGCCCGTCTCGGCACGATGACGCGGGCGGCCCAGGAGCTGAACGTGACTTCGGCGGCGCTCTACGCGCGCATCCGCCAGCTCGAGGAGGAGGCCGGCCTTCTGCTGTTCGACCGCACCCCCAACGGTCTCAAGCCGACCGATGCCGGGCGCGAGATGCTGTGGGCGATCGACAGCATCAACACGGTGCTGGAGACCTGCACCGAGCGCCTCCAGACGCTCAAGGGCGGCGCGGGCGGACGCGTCGCCATGGGCGTCGTGTCCACGGCGAAGTACTTCGCGCCCAAGGCCATCGCGGGTTTCATCGAGCGGCATGCGGGCGTCGAGATCAACCTCTCGGTGCGCAACCGCAGCGAGACGGTCGAGGCGTTGCGCAATTACGAGATCGATTTCGCCATCATGGGCCGGCCGCCCCGCGACTTCGCCATCGAGGCCGAGACCTTCGGGCCCCACCCGCTGGTGCTGATCGCCGCCCCCGGCCATCCCCTCGCGGGCCGGCGCGGCATCGCCCGGGCGGATCTGGCCGACCAGCCCTTCTTCGTGCGCGAGGACGGGTCGGGCACCCGCACGGTGTTCGAGGAATTCATCAGCGGCATCATCATCCGGCAGGCGAAGCTCGGCATCGACACGGGCTCGAACGAGACGATCAAGCAGGCGGTGATGGCCGGCCTCGGCATCGCGCTCCTGTCGGCCCACACGGTCTCGGCGGAGGTGGAGAGCGGTCGCCTCGTGCTCCTCGACGTGCAGGGCCTGCCGATCCGCCGCGACTGGTACATCGTGCGCCGGGCCGACAAGGTGCTGGGGCCGGCCGCCGCCGCGTTCTGGGAGTATCTGGTGACGGACGGGGCGCGGTGCCTGCCCCGGCTCGGCGCCCTCGAGGCCGTCGGTTCGGAGGGCGAGCGGTGAGCGCGGCCGGCATCCTCGTCCTGGGCGCCGGACAGGCGGGGTTCCAGCTCGCCGCCTCGCTGCGCGAGGGGGGATGTGCCGATCCGATCACCGTGATCGGCGACGAGCCCGGCTTGCCCTACCAGCGTCCGCCCCTGTCGAAGGCCTATCTGGCCGGCAAGACCGACGCGGAGGGGCTGGCGCTGCGCCCGGCCGCCTATCTCGCCGAGCACCACATCGCCTACAGGCCGGCCCTGCGCGCGGAGGCGATCGACCGCGCGGGCCGCCGCGTCCTGACCGCGGACGGCCCCCTGGCCTACGATCACCTCGTCCTCGCCACGGGATCGCGCAACCGGCCGCTGCCGGTGCCGGGCGCGGATCTCGACGGCGTGCGGCAGCTGCGCGGCCTTGCCGACGCGGATGCCCTGAAGGCGGCGATCGCGCAGTGCCGCAGGGCGGTGGTGATCGGGGCCGGCTTCATCGGGCTCGAATTCGCGGCGGTCGCGGCCGTCCGCGGTGTCGAGGTCACGGTGGTCGAGGCGGCGGCCCGGCCGATGGCGCGGGCGGTCTCGCCCGAGACCGGCGCCTTCTTCCGGGAGGCGCATGCCGCGGCCGGCATCCGCTTCCTGTTCGAGGCCGGGGTCACGGCGATCCTGGGAGAGGCCGGCCGGGTCTCCGGCGTGGCGCTCGCGGACGGCCGCACCCTGCCGGCCGACCTCGTCCTCGTCGGCATCGGCGTGCTGCCGAACCAGGAGATCGCCGCCGCGGCGGGACTGGAGACCGGCGACGGCATCCGGGTCGATGCGGCGCTCGCCGCCTCGGACCCGGCCATCTCGGCCATCGGCGACTGCGCCCGCGCGCCGAGCCGCTTCGCCCGCGGCCTGACCCCGGACGGGACGGTCCGGATCGAGTCCGTGCAGAACGCGATCGACCAGGCCCGCTGCCTCGCCGCGCGGCTCAACGGCCGCCCCGCCGCCTACGAGGCCGTGCCGTGGTTCTGGAGTGACCAGGGACCGCACAAGCTCCAGATCGCCGGGCTCGCCGGCCCCACCGATGCGAGCGTGGTGCGCGGCGCCGGCACCGCCTTCTCGGTGTTCCGCTTCCGCGACGGCGCGCTGAGCGCCGTGGAATCGGTCAACCGGGCGGGCGACCACATGATCGCCCGGCGGCTGATCGCGGCCGGCACGGCACTGACGCCGGAGCAGGCGGCCGATCCGGGCTTCGACCTGAAGGCCCTGGCGACCGGACGGGGGTGAGAGGCGCCGCATGGGACGGGCCGGCGACGCGCGGGAGCGGGGGCCAGAACCGGGCTCTGGCGGCGTCCGACCGGATCTCGCCCGGCGCGCGCGGTTTCACGTGAAATTAACCCCGTTCGGCACGGGCCGGTAAACGAGCCTGCCGCGCCACACATGCGCGCCGATCGCGCGCGGAACGGCGCGCCCGAGGGCATCGCGATTGACGCCCTGCCTTCGAATGCCCAAGGTTTTCCGCGAGCCTGCGGACGGCTCGCATGTGGGGCTTCGGGACGGGGTCGATGACGCGTCGGTATGGTGTACTCCGCGGCCTCCTCGCCCTCGGCGTCGCGGCACAGCTCGCTGCCTGTTCCTCCTTGCCGCGCACGGCCTACACGGCGCAGCAGGCCGCGGTCGCGGACGTGCCCGGCATCCCCAACGCCCGCGTCTTCTCGGATGCCTCGGTCGAGACCTTCACGGCGCTCGCCTCGCAGCCGAAGGCGCGGTCGCACGGCTTCACCTATCTGGCGCTCTCGGGCGGCGGCGGGGACGGGGCCTTCGGGGCCGGCGTCCTCAACGGCTGGACCGAGTCGGGCACGCGGCCCGACTTCACCATGGTCTCGGGCGTCAGCACCGGCGCGCTGATCGCGCCGTTCGCCTTCCTGGGCCCGACCTACGACGCCTACCTCACCGAGTTCTACACCAGCGGCGTCGCCGAGACCCTGGTGCAATCGCCCGACATCACCAACGTCCTGTTCGGCTCCGGCCTGTTCGGCGACGGCCGGCTGCGCAGCCTGATCGGCCGCTACGTCACGCAGGACCTGCTCACCGCGATCGCGGCAGAGAACGCCAAGGGGCGCCGCCTCCTCGTGGTGACCGCCAACCTCGACTCGCAGCGCGCCGTGATCTGGAACATGGGCGCCATCGCGGCGAGCGGGGCGCCGAACGCCCTCGACCTGTTCCGCGACGTGCTCACCGCCTCGGCCAGCATCCCGGCGGTGTTCCCGCCCCAGCTCATCGACGTCCAGGCCGGCAACGCCGCCTTCCAGGAACTCCACGTCGACGGCTCGGTGGTCACCCCGGTCTTCACCCTGCCGCAGGCGCTGCTGGTGCAGCAGGGCAAGCTGCGCACGGCCGGCAAGGCGGACATCTACGTGGTGATCAACGGGCGTCTCGAGCCCGAATTCGACGTGACCAAGAACAACACGCTCTCGATCGTCGAGCGCTCCTTCACCACGGCGAGCCGCGCCCGCAGCCGGGCCACGCTGACCACCACCTACGCCTTCGCCCGCGCGAACAGCATCGGCTTCAACCTGACCTACATCGACGAGGGCGCGCCGAGCGCGAACGCGGCCCGCGGCTTCGACACCGCCTACATGCGGGCGCTCTACAAGTCCGGCTACGAGAAGGGGCGCACCGGCCGGTTCTGGGAGCACACCGTGCCGGCGGCCCCGATCGTCAAGGCGGCGATCGCCGAGGCCACGCGCTGAACGGACGCGCGCGGCGAACTCGCAAAGCGGGCGCGCCGCCCCTAGATTGCCCGGATCACGCGTACGTGGAGCGGACAATCCGATGACCGAGAGCGCAGGACCTGCCCGCAAGGGCCGGAAGACCGCCGCCAAGGGCGCGGCCTCGAGCCCGGCCGGCACGCCCGACGAAGCCGTCGCCGAGACCGCGGCACCGGCGGCCGCGCCCCCGAAGCCGTCGCCGCGGGAGGCCGCCGTCGAGGCGCTGATGCGGCTCGCGGCCGAGCAGCCCTGGAGCGACATCGAGATCGGCGACATCGCCCGGGAAGCCGGCCTCAGCCTGGCGGAGTTGCGCGACCTCTTCCCCTCGAAGGGCGCGGTGCTGGGCGGCCTCGCCCGCATGATCGACCGGACGGTCCTGGAGGAGGAGAGCAGCGATCTCGCCGACGAGCCGACGCGCGAGCGCCTGTTCGACGTGCTGATGCGCCGCCTCGATGCCATGACCCCCTACAAGCCGGCGCTCCGCCGGATCTCCGCCTCCCTGCGCGGCGACCCGCTGACCGCCCTGGCTCTCAACGGGGTGATGCTGAACTCGCACCGCTACATGCTGGCCGCCGCCGGCATCGACACGGAGGGACCGCTCGGCCGCCTGAAGCTGCAGGGCGTCGTCATCGCCTTCGCGCGCGTCACCGAGACCTGGCTGGAGGACGACGATCCGGCGCTGGCGCGCACCATGGCCCGGCTCGACAAGGAGATCCGCCGCGGCGAGCGCTTCATGGAGCGGGCCGAGGACGCCAGGCGCCTCACCGCACCGCTGCGGGCGCTGGGGCGGGCCGTGCTCGACCGCCGGCGCGGCCGCGCGTCCGACGCCGACGAATCGTCGGACCCGGCCGCCGCGATCTGACGGCCGGGACCTCAGCCCGGCGGCAGCACCTCGATCTGAAGGCTGCTGTAATAGGCCGCGAGATCGGCGAGATCCTGATCGGGGAGGTCCTTGGCCACGACGTTCATGATCTCGTTGCGGCGGGTGCCGTCCCGGTACTCGCCGAGCGCCTTGACGAGGTAGGGCTCGACCTGGCCCGCGAGGTTGGGCGCCTCCGGCAGCTTCGACAGCCCGTCGAGCCCGTGGCAGGTCTGGCAGGCGGCGGCGCGCCGCCGTCCCGCCTTGGCATCGCCCGCGGCCTCGGCGGAGGTGGCGAACCCCGCCGACAACCCCACGGTCAGGACGGCGAGCGCCGCCGTCCCGACGGCGATGCGGGCCGCGCTCATTGCGCCTTGCCCCCGGTCCCGCGCCCGTCCTGCTTGCTTCCGTCCTGCTTGCTTCCGTCCTGCCTGCCCCCGTCCTGGCCCTCGTAGGAGATGCGGTAGATCGCCCCCGCCGTGTCGTCGGAGACGAGGAGCGAGCCGTCGAGCAGCACCGCCACGTCGACGGGCCGCCCGAGATACTCGCCGTCGCCGGTGAGCCAGCCCTCGGCGAAGGGTTTCACCGAGGCGACCTTGCCCTCCTTGTCGAGGGTCGCGAACATCACCCGGGCGCCCACCGGCTCGGTGCGGTTCCACGAGCCGTGCTCGGCGATGAAGATGCCGCCCCGGTAGCTCTGGGGGAACATCCGCCCGTTGTAGAAGGTCAGCCCGAGATCGGCCGCGTGCGGGGGCAGCTCCGCCATCGGCGCGACGGTGCCGGCCGGCGGGGTCTGGTCCTTGTACTCGGTGGTGCGCACCTGCCCGCCGCCGTACCAGGGGAAGCCGAAATTCTCGCCCGCCTTGGTGGCGTGGTTCAGCTCGCCCGGCGGCTTGTCGTCGCCCATCCCGTCGACCTGGTTGTCGGTGAACCACAAGGTCTTGTCGGGGGCGAAGTCGATCCCGACCGAGTTGCGGATGCCGGTGGCGAAGACCTCGCGGTTCTTGCCGTCCGCATCGACCCGGATGATCCCGCCGATCCCGGTCTTCGCGTAGAGGTCGAGCTTGTCGGCGGCCGGCACGTTGTAGGGCTGGCCCAGCGCGATGTAGGTCTTGCCGTCGGGCCCGACCCGGCAGACCCGGGCGGTATGGTTGTAGCTCTCCTCCGAGGCCGGGATCAGCTCGCCCTGCTTGACCACGATGCCGGCGGCGACGTCCGGGTTCTCGTAGAAGAACTCGGCCGCCGGGAAGGACAGCACCCGGTTCTGCTCGACCACGGTGAGCACGCCGTCCTTCGAGAAGCAGACGCCGTTCGGGATCTTGAAGTCGATCCCCGGCGCGAAGGCCCGCACCTCGTCGGCGACGCGATCCTTGTCGCGGTCGGTCACCGTGTAGAGCTTGTTCTTGCGGGTGCCGACGAACAGCACCCCGGCATTCGGCCCCACCGCGATCGAGCGGGCATCCGGCACCACGGCGTAGAGATCGATCCGGAAGCCCTCGGGCAGCTTGACCTTGGCGAGGGTCTTGCGGATCGCGTCGGCGCGCCGCCCGGTCTGCGGGATCTCGGGGGCGGGGCTGGTATCGGTGCTCCGGAAGGCCTGGAGCTTCTCGAGCGCATCGGCCTTGCCCTTCGTCTCGGCCGGCGCGGCGCCCTGGGCGAGCGCGCCGCCGGCGATGATGAGGGCCGCGCCCGTCAGGAGCGCGGTGAGGATCTGCGATCGCATGGGGTGTCCTCCCGGAACCGCCCTGTGCCGGGCGTGCCGGGTAAGATCTGGCGCGGTTCGACGCCCGGGCAAGCGGGCGCGGAGCGATCCGCGTGTCGATCAGGCCGCCTTGCGCGGCACGAGGCGCTCGCTGCCGAGGGCCGCTTCGGCGCCGGACAGGCCGGCCTCGGTGTACTCGGCGTCCTCGTTGACCCGCCAGACGTCGTGGCGGCGCTCGCCCGCCACGATGTTCTCGACGGTCAGCATCGCCGTCATCATGGCGTGGTCCTGGTTGTTGTACTTGTGCATGCCGTTGCGCCCCACGAGGTGCAGCGTGGGGAAGTCCATCTCCAGCTCGCGCCGCACGGTGGCGACGTGGTCGGCATAGGCCTCGTCGTAGACCGGGTAGGCCTTGGGCTGGCGCACCACGCAGGCATCGACCACGTCGGCGGGATCGATCAGGCCGATACGGCCGATCTCGTCCTTGGCCAGATCCACCAGCGCCGCGTCGGACGCATTCCAGAGACCGTCGTCCTCGAAGCAGAAATACTCGAGGCCGAGGCAGGTATGGTGCTCGTCCGGGATCATCTCGGGCGACCACGAGCGGAAGTTCTGGACGCGGCCGACCTTCACCGAGGGATCGTGGATGTAGATCCAGTTGTCCGGGAAGGTTTTGTCCGACTTCGCGATCAGCGCGACGGTGACGAAGTCGCGGTACTGCAGGGACCGTGCGTTGAAGGTGCTGATCGGCCGCGGCTTGATCGCCTCGACCAGCTCGCGCACCGGAGCCGAGGAGATCACGTGGCGCGCCGTGTAGGTCTCGC
The DNA here is from genome assembly GCF_056431005.1 of Methylobacterium sp. HJ2. Lineage (NCBI taxonomy): Bacteria > Pseudomonadati > Pseudomonadota > Alphaproteobacteria > Hyphomicrobiales > Methylobacteriaceae > Methylobacterium > Methylobacterium sp. HJ2. The sequence goes on from NZ_JBWJYM010000002.1 coordinate 642,444, forward strand.
GGCTGCCGTCGCCGCGCAGGACGCTCACCGTCCAGATCCCGGTGGCCGGATCGAAGCTCAGGCCGTCGACGCCCCGGTCGAGCAGCACGTGGCCGCCCTGCGCGCCGATCTTGGCGGCGGCGGCCTCCCACATCATGCCGGGTCCGCGCCGCGGATAGCGGAAGGACTCGATCAGGGTCTTGATCACCGGCTCGCCGGGCTTGGGCTTGGCCTTCCGCTTCAGGCCGAGCGAGCGGACCACGCCGTCCCGGATCGCCGCGCCGAGGTCGAGCCCCTTGATGCGCTGGGCGGCCCAGTCGGCCGAGATCGCGTCGCAGGACATGCCCCAGACCTTCTCGGTGTAGGTCTTGAAGAAGATCGAGAACAGGCGCTCGCCGAACTGGTTGCGCACCCACTGGTGGAAGTTCTTCGGCTCGGCCACGGGCTTGGCGCGCGCGTAGAGGTAGGAGGCGACGCAGGCGGCGCTGGTGAACAGGCCGAGGTTGCGCAGCGCCTCGAAGGCCTTGAGCGGGTAGGCGTAGTAGCGGCCCCGGTAGTAGATCCGCGACAGGCGCGGGCGCTCGATGAAATCGTCGGGCAGCAGCTCGTCCCAGAGATCGACCACCGCCTTCGACTTCGAGAAGAAGCGGTGCCCGCCGATGTCGAACAGGTAGCCGTTGTGCGAGACCGTGCGCGAGATGCCGCCGACCTGGGCGGGATCGCGCTCCAGCACCGTCACCGCTCGACCCTGCTTCGACAGCAGGTAGCCGGCGGTGAGGCCCGCCGGTCCCGCGCCGATGATCAGCGTCTCGGTGTGATGGCTCATCCCGCAGGCTTTCCCGTCAGAGCGCGCCCGCGGCGGACCGAACGGTCCCACGGGCAGAATGCGTGGAGGCCGCTTGTCCCGAGGATCGACGTGCCGCCGGGGCAGGCCCGCGACCGGCACGCCGGTCGGACCACGGCGCGAAGAGGATCCTGCCGTGCGTCTGGTTAAGGAAGGGCTCCCAACATCGGGACCGGGCCTCCGCGCCGCCCGGAACCGGCAGCGCGCGCCGCCCGGACCCGGCGGCGGCCTGCCTTGACCCATCCTTAAGCCGGCCCGTGCCAGGGTCCGGGCGAGGCTTGGGGGGATGCATGACGCGCTCGGTGCTCAGACCCGGACGGCCGGCAGCCCGGGTACGGCCGTGCTGAGCCCGGCCCTGTCGTCGCGCGCGGGCGCGTCCCGGCCCGCGAGCCGCATCGACGTCACCCTGTTCCTGTGGCTCCTCGTGGGCCTGTCGGCGCTGACGCTGAACACGCCCGGCGAACTCTGGGGCACGATCGACCACCTGCGCGTGCCCGACACCGACGACGCCATGCGCCTCGTGGAGGTCCGCGACCTCGTGGCCGGCCAGGGCTGGTTCGACAATGTCCAGCACCGCTTCCTGCCGCCGGCGGGCGTGGCGAGCCACTGGTCCCGCCTCGTCGATGCGCCCCTCGCCGGGCTGATCCTCACCCTGACGCCGCTCGTCGGGCCGCGCTTGGCCGAGGGGCTGACCGCCGCGTTCTGGCCGGGGCTTCTCCTGGCGCTCTACGCCGTCGTGCTCTTCCGCGGGGTCCGCCCGCTCTACGGCCGGCTCGCCGCGATCCTGGCGGTGCTCGCCACGCTCCACACCTTCGGGCTGACGGTGCAGTTCCGCGCCGGGCGGGTCGATCACCACAACGTCCAGCTCATCGCGATCCTGGGATTCACGATCGGCCTCGTCCGCGGCGGCTGGCGCGCCGGCCTCGCGGCGGGGACGCTCGCCGCGTTCTCCCTCGCCGTCGGGCTGGAGGCGCTGCCCTACCTCGCGCTCGGGGCGCTGTTCCTCGTCGGCGACTGGATCCTGCGCGGCCGGCCGGCGCTGCCGGCCTATCTCGGCTTCGGCCTCGGTCTCGGCCTGTGCGCGCCGCTGCTCTTCGGCGTCCAGACGGCGCCCGCGCTCTGGGGCGTCGCCGCCTGCGACGCCCTCTCGCCGCCCTGGCTCTGGCTCGCGGGCGGCGGCCTCGCCGCGGCGCTCGCCTGCGCGGGGCTCGACCGGCACTTGGCCACCCCGCAGGCCCGGCTCGGCGCCGCGGCGGGCGCGGGCGCCATCCTCCTCGGCGGCTTCGCGGCCCTGTTCCCGGCCTGCCTCGGCGGCCCCTTCCCGGGCATGCCGGAGCTCGTGCGCGAGCACTGGCTCTACACCGTCAACGAGATGGCCTCGCTGCCGAAATTCATCGTCCGCGGGCAGTGGGAGGCGCTGGTCTTCTATCCCGTCCTGCTGCTCGCCGCCTGCGCGGCGACCTGGGAGGCCGTGCGCGGCGCCGGCCTCGCGCGCCGCGCCGCCGGCCTCGTCGCCCTGTTTCTCTGGCCCGGCCTGATCCTCGGCTGCGTCCAGTTCCGCGGCACCTACATCGCCTCGGGGCTGGTGCCGCTGGTGGCGGGCCCGGTCATCGCCCGGGCGCTCGCCGCCGCGGCCGATCCCGCGGCCGGATGGCGCCGCTTCGGGCTCGTCGCCCTCGCCACCGGCCTGATCAGCGCGCTCTGGACGCTGCCGGTCTACCTCATGGCCTTCCTGGCCCCCGAGACGACCCAGGCGGATCCGCAGGGCGCGCTCCGCTGCCACGCCAACGAGGCGGTGGCGCCGCTGGCGCTCGCCGGCCTGCCGCCCGGCACGGTTCTGGCGCCGATCTTCATGGGGCCGTCGATCCTGCTGCGCACGCCGCACGCGGTGGTGGCCGCGCCCTATCACCGGGCGATCCCCGGCCTCGTCGCCGCCATCGAGGGCTTCGGCGGCAGCGAGGCGGACCTGCGCCGCCACATCGCGGCCCGGGGCGTCACCTACCTCGTGAGCTGCCCGGCCCGGCCCGGCGACGATCTCGGGGCGGAACCGGCCTTCGCCACCCGCCTCGCGCGCGGCGACGTCGCCGTCCCCTGGCTGGAGCCGGTGCCGCTGGGCGACAGCCCGCTGCGGGTCTGGCGGGTGCGCTGAGCCTTCCGTCGCGCCCGACCGCCCTCAGGACTTCACGATCCGGTCGAGGCGGTTGTTGACGAAGAGGTAGAGCTCCTTCGCCCCCGGCTCGGTGTAGAGCACCTGGACCTCCCGGCCCGACCGGCCCTCGCCGACCAGCACGTCGGTGGGCGCGCGGCCCTTCAGGCGGACCAACTCGCACTCGCCGATGCCGGGCTCGATCGCGGCCGCCGCCGTGGGCGCCGGCCCGGTGCAGGTGCCGTCCGGCGCGAGCACCGGGCCGCTGAAGCTCGGCGGCGGGGCCGGCGGGCGCGGCGGCACCGGCGCGATCTCGCTCGGCGTCGGCGGCGTCCGCTCGGTGGCGGTGCATCCGGCGAGAAGGCCGATCGCCGCCGATGCGGCCAGGGCTGCCCTACAAATCCGCGTCATCGCATCTCGCGTCCTGCAGCCGGATCCGCCCGGCCCGCCTCCGTGCCGCGGGCCTTCAGCGCGGCCGCGAACAGCGCCGCGGCGTCCCGCTTGAAGGCGGCCCGCGAATCGGGTCGTCCGTAGAACATGTGGCCGCCTGGATAGACCGAGAGGGCGAGGCGCGGGGTCGGCCCGTAGGAGGGGATCTGGTCGATCAAGAGCTTCGAGGCGAAGTAGGGCGTGACGAGATCGGTGTAGCCGTGGGCCACCAGCACCCGCAGATTGCCGTCGAGCGCCAGCACGCTGCGGAGCTGGCTCAGGACCTCCGGGGCCTGACGGCCCGAATTCCAGCCCCAGCTCCGGTTCACCGCACCGTTGAGCAGCTCGTAGCGCAGGTTCGGCACCCGCCAGTTGAGCCGGGCGGCGTAGAGCTCGATCATCGCGCTGGTGAGCGGGGCCTGGAGGGCGGTCAGCACGGGGTCGTCGAAGCCCGCATGGGCGGCCGTCGGATCCGGATCCCAGCCGCTCACCCCCGTGTCGTAGGCGCTGGCGACACGACCGTTCGGGCGATCGATCTCGCGCTGGACGCTGCTGGAGGACAGGCGGCCCGCCTGCGCCCGCACGAAGGCCGGATCGAGCCCCGTGAGGGCCGCCACCCGCTCGGTGAGGCGGGCGACCGCCGCCGGGTCGTTCGGGCCCTTGAGGAGTTCGGCGAGATAGGGGCCGGTGGCGTAGGCCTCGGCCTCGGCCATGCGGCTCCGGTCCGGCACCGTGCCGGCCCGCTCCAGCGCGGCCGCCGCGTAGGAGGGGAGCCGCAGCACGTGGCCCCAGGGGTTGGCCCGGGGCTGCTGGAGCCACGCGAAATCGAGCACCGGCGAGAGCAGGACCATGCCGGAGAGGCCGACGCCGATCTCCTCTTGGAGCTTGGCGGCGATCAGCGGTCCCCGGAAGCCGCCATAGCTCTCGCCGACGTAGAATTTCGGGGCCGCCATCCGCTCGTTCACCCGCAGGTAGCGGGCGATGGCCGCCGCGAGGACCGAGCTGTCGGTGTCGACGTTCCAGTACGACTTGCCGTCCCCGTCCGCGGCCCGGCTGTAGCCGGTGCCGACGGGATCGATGAAGACGAGGTCGGTGAAATCGAGCCAGGTCCCGTCGTTCGGCACCAGCCCGACGCCCTGCGACGGCGAGATGCTCGGCCCGTCGGTGGGCAGGCGCCAGGGCCCGATCGCCCCGATGTTGAGATAGGCCGAGGCGGCGCCCGGTCCGCCGTTGATCGCGAAGGTGACGGGGCGCTGGCGGCCTGCCTCGGCCGGCCGCGTATAGGCCACGAACGCGATCTCGGCCTGGAGCTTGCCGCCCTCGTCGACGAGGGGCAGGCTGCCGGCGGTGGCGGTGAAGTCGAGCGTCCGCCCGTCCGGCAGGGTGACGCTCTGCTGCGTCACCGAATCGGGCGGGAGCTTGCGGCCGTCGCGGGATTCGGCCGCGCGCTCGGGCGGCCGGCGTGGCCCTTCCGGGGCGGAGCCCGGTTGGGCGTGCCCCTGCTGGGCCTGGGCGGGGCCCGCGGGCCCGAGCTGGAGCGGCGCGAGGCCGATCAGGAGCGCGGCGAGAAGGCCGCGGGCCCGCGCGGCCGCTGTATCTGTCGAGACGGATCGGTTCACGCTCAAGCCTTCTTGTTCCAGCGTCCGGAATCGTCCTGCTGCCAATAGGCGACCGCGTGGCCGGCGGCCTTGGCCCCGCGCCACTGCTCCCGGGCGCGCAGCAGGGCGTCCTGGTCGGTGCCGTCGAACAGGATGCAGATGCGGGCGTAGGCGTCCGCGTCCGGCGGCAGGTCGGCGCCCTCGACGAGGAAGCGGATCGAGGCGCCGTTGGGGTTGAGCTCGCGTAGCGTCAGCACCACCGGCTGGGTCGCCGCATCGGGATCGCGGTCGGTGCCGTGGGGCAGGAAGCTCTCGTCCGTGTAGGTCCAGAGCTGGTCGTCGAGCGCCTGCAGGCGCTCCTCGCTCACCGCCTGGATCGCGGCCTGCCAGCCGCGCTCCAGCGAGCGCTCGAGGAGGTTCGGCAGCACCCGTTCCAGGGGCTGGCGCTGCATGTGGTAGAACAGGATCTCGGTCACGGTCCGCTACAGATAGGGCGGCCCGGCCGGTTTCGCAGCCGTCGCCGCCCGTCCTCAGGCCGCGATGAGGTGCGGCACGAACAGCGCCGCGTCGGTGGTGATCGGTCCGTCCGATTCCCGGATGCAGAGGCCGGCCGGCGCGTCGCCGACGATCCAGGAGCCGACGAGAGGGCGGCGCCCCGCGAAATCCGGAAGCTCCGCCAGCGCCTGCCGCACGTGGCCCTCGTCGCCGTACGGACCCGCGCCGCGGGCGACCACGCGGCCCGCGCGCAGCATCAGGACGTTCGCGCCCTCGCGGGAGAACAGGGGCTTGCGCACGAAGGAGCCACCGAGCTGCGCCTTCGCGGGATCGTCCTCGAAATAGGCCGGCAGCAGGTTCGGATGGCCGGGCTCGCGCGCCCAGAGCAGCGGCAGCAGGCCCTTGTTCGACAGGATCGCCTTCCAGGGCGGCTCGAGGAAGCGCGTCGTGCTCCGGCGGATGCGGGGGCCGAAATCGTCGGCGAAGGCCCATTCCCAGGGGTAGAGCTTGAACAGCGTCTCGATCGGGCGCCCGCCGGGCGTGCAGAACGTCCCGTCCGTGGCGAGCCCGATCTGCGCGAGGTCGAGCAGGATGGTGGAGCGCCCGGCCTGTACCGCGCAATCCTGAAGGTAGGCCGCGGTGCCGCGATCCTCCGGTGCGTCCGCGTAGGCGCAGAAGGCGATCAGGCCCGCGCCGGCGAGGGCGCGGAAGCGCGCCACCAGGCGCTCGTGCACGGAATTGTACTGGTCGGAGCCGGGCGGCAGGCGGCCGGATGCCAGGCCCGCCTCCAGCCAGAGCCACTGGAACACGCCCGTCTCGAACAGAGCGGTCGGCGTGTCGGCGTTGTATTCCAGGAGCTTGGCCGGCCGTCCGGCGCCCCCGTAGGCGAGATCGAGCCGGCCGTAGAGGCTCGGGTCGCCCCGCCGCCAGCTGTCGCGCACCGTGTCCCAGGCGGCCGGCGGGATCCGGAGCCGGGCGAGCAGCCGCTCGTCCTCGACGACCCCGGCCACGAGGTCGCGGCAGAGCGCGTGGAGCTCGGCGCTCGGCCCCTCGATGTCGTCCTCGATCTCCGGGAGGGTGAAGGCGTAGGCGTGGCTCTCGTCCCAGTAGGGCGCCCCGTCGAGGCTGTGATGCAGGAAGCCCGCCTCCCGCGCGGCCCGCTGCCAGTCCGGCCGCGCGCCGGTCGCGATCCGGCGCATCAGCCGCCGCCCGAGGCGAAGCCGCGCCCGGTGCCGCCGAAACCCCCGAACGAGGCCGGCCGCACCGCTGCCGAGGCGACGCGGGCCGCGGTGGACCGGCCGCCGCTGCCCGTCACGATGCGGCTGCCCGAGCCCGTGCAGAAGCCGCCCGCATGACCGGCGCCGGCATGACCGCCGCCCTGCGGCTCGTGCTCGAAGACGGGCTGCGGGGCGAGCCCCTGGGCCGCGCTTCGACCGATCAGGTAGGCGGCCATCCGGGGCAGGCTGTGCCCGGCCGCATCCGCCGCGACGCTCGCCCCGTCGAGGCAGTGGCCGGTGCCGTGATGCCGCTCGCACCCGGCCGTCGAATCGTAGCGCGGAGCCGCGGTCGGGTAGGCCGCACGCGCGACCGCGTAGTCCGACAGGCAATCGGGCTCGCTGCGGATCCGGGCGGCGGCGCAGGCTGCCGGATCGGCGTAGACGAGGACATCCTCCTCGCGCTGCGTCGGGTCGAGGGCGCCGAGGCCGAGCGCCGCGAGGCCCGCGCCGGTGACCAGGACGAGGGAGACCGTCTGGGACCGCTTGGACCGCGGCGCCTCCGCTGCGGGGTCGCCGTCTTGCGCTGTCATGTCCGTCTGCCCGGAGGCTGCATCGCGGAGCGATCCCCGCAAGCGTGGCATATGGGATCGGGTCCGGCGGCGCGTTAGATCCGCGTCCTCAGTAGGTCATGGAGGCCGCGTTCACGAGACCGCCCGCGACCGACGCGAAGGCCAGGAGGATGCCGGAGGCGATCTCGCCCTCGGCGATGCGCCGCGGCAGATCGGGCAGGGCGATCCGGACCAGCCAGTAGATCAGCACCTGAACGGTGAGCGCGACGAGCCCCCAGATCGCGCAGTCGAGCAGGGATTGCGCGTTGTAGATCGCCACGGCCAGGGGCAGCGTGTAGCCCAGCAGGCTCGCGCCGAGGCCAAGGGCGGCCGCGGCGTTGCCGGCGCGGATCAGGGCGACCTCGCGATGCGCCGTCGCCGTGAAATAGACCGCGAGGTAGAGGCCGACGAGGCCGAGCGCCAGGACGAAGTAGGCGAGGAAGGCGGGAAGCCCGGAGATCGAGATCATCCCGCGCCCCGCTCCTCAGACCAGCCGGCTCTGCTCGATCGCGGCGCCGATGAAGCTGCGGAACAGCGGGTGCGGCTCGAAGGGGCGCGACTTCAATTCGGGGTGGAACTGCACGCCGATGAACCACGGGTGCCCGACATGCTCCACGGTCTCGGGCAGGAGGCCGTCCGGCGAGGTGCCGGAGAAGCGCAGGCCCTTCGCCTCCAGCCGCTCGCGATAGGCCATGTTGACCTCGTAGCGGTGGCGGTGGCGCTCGGAGATCTCGGTATGGCCGTAGATCTCGGCGATCCGGGTGCCGGGGGCGAGGGTCGCCTGGTAGGCGCCGAGCCGCATCGTGCCGCCGAGATCGCCTGCCGCCGCCCGCTGCTCCAGCTCGTTGCCGCGCAGCCACTCGGTGAGCAGGCCGACCACGGGCTCGGGCGTGTCGCCGAACTCGGTGGAGTTCGCCGTCTCGATGCCGGCGAGCGAGCGGGCCGCCTCGATCACCGCCATCTGCATGCCGAAGCAGATGCCGAAATACGGGATCCTGCGCTCGCGGGCGAAGCGGGCCGCGCGGATCTTGCCCTCGGCGCCGCGCTGGCCGAAGCCGCCGGGCACCAGGATGCCGTTGATGCCCTCCAGGAACGGGGCCGGGTCCTCGCGCTCGAACACCTCGGACTCGATCCATTCGAGGTTGACCCGGCAGCGATGGGCGATGCCCCCGTGCGTCAGCGCCTCGGTGAGCGACTTGTAGGCGTCCTTCAGCCCCGTGTACTTGCCCACGATCGCGATCGAGACCTCGCCCTCGGGATTGCGCACCCGCTCCGAGATCGTGCGCCAGCGCGTCAGGTCCGGCTCGGCCTTGGGCTCCTCGAGGCCGAAATGGGCCAGCACCTCGCGGTCGAGCCCGGCCTCGCGATAGGAGAGGGGCACGTCGTAGATCGAAGCGACGTCGCGCGCCTCGATCACCGCGGTCTCGCGCACGTTGCAGAACAGGCCGAGCTTGCGCCGCTCGTCGGCGGGGATCGGGCGGTCGCAGCGGCAGAGCAGGATGTCGGGTTGGATGCCGATGGAGCGCAGCTCCTTCACCGAGTGCTGCGTCGGCTTGGTCTTCAGCTCGCCGGCCGACGGGATGTAGGGCAGCAGCGTCAGGTGCACGAAGGCGGTGGCGCCGCGGGGCAGCTCCTGCCCGAGCTGCCGGATCGCCTCGAAGAAGGGCAGGCCCTCGATGTCGCCCACCGTGCCGCCGATCTCGACGAGCACGAAGTCGAACGCCTCGTTGCCGTCGAGGACGAAGGTCTTGATGGCGTTGGTGACGTGGGGGATCACCTGGATGGTCGCGCCGAGATAGTCGCCGCGCCGCTCCTTCGCGATGATGTCCTGGTAGATCCGGCCGGTGGTGATGTTGTCGGCCCGCGTCGCCGGAAGCCCGGTGAAGCGCTCGTAATGGCCGAGATCGAGGTCGGTCTCCGCGCCGTCGTCGGTGACGAAGACCTCGCCGTGCTGCGTCGGGCTCATCGTGCCCGGATCGACGTTCAGGTAGGGATCGAGCTTGCGCAGGCGGACGCGGTAGCCCCGCGCCTGAAGGAGCGCCGCGAGGGCGGCGGAGGCGAGGCCTTTTCCGAGAGAGGAAACCACGCCGCCGGTGATGAAGACGTACCGCGTCATGGGCCTCGGTCCATAAAGAAAGCCAGGGGGTTTGCCAAACGGCATAGCGCCCGCGGCCGGCGATTCCTGTGGTCGCGCGGCGCGGGGCCGGGTCGCCGTGGCGGCATGGGTCTTCGATCAGAGTGTCTCGATCCCGGCCGGCGGCCGGGATCCCGGAGAGCGCCGTCCCGCGGCGCCCGGCCGGTCAGCGCGATTGCGGCGCCTCGGGCGCGGCCGGCGCGGAGGTGGCCGGGGCGGGAGCGCTCGGGGCAGGCGTCTCAGGGGCAGGGGTCGCAGGAGCGGGCGTCGCCGGGGCGGTCGGGGCGGTCGCGTTCGGCGCGGCGTTCTGCTGCTGGCGCAGGCTGTCGAGGAGATTGTCGGCCCCGGTCGGCTGCTTGGCCGGCTGGCTCGTGCCGTTGGCTCCGTCGAGGATCGATTTCGGCGCGGCGCTGCGGTGCGACATCACGGCGAGCGTCATGCTGGTGACGAAGAACAGCGCGGCAAGGATCGCGGTGGCGCGCGTGAGCGCGTTCGCCTGCCCGCGGCCGGTCATGAAGCCCGAGACGCCGCCGCTGCCGCCGCCGCCGAGACCGAGGCCACCCTCGGAGCGCTGCAGCAGCACCACCCCGATCAGGGACAGCACGATGATGAGATGGACGACGATCAGGACGGTCTGCATCGGTTTTCCGGGAACTCTGCACGGGGAGCGGCCCTGAGGACCGTCGGCGCGTGCGGCGCTGGCCGGGCACGGGCGGGTGCCCGCGGGCCGCGAATCTTGCAGGCGCCATTACACCAGATGCGCGCGCACGCCAACCGGAGGGCCCGCCGCCGCCGGGCCCCGCGATCCGGCCTCGCCTGCGCGCCGCAGCCGTGCTCAGATCGCGCGGATCCGTCCGGGGCGGACGCCCCAGCGGCGGATCGGGCCATCGCGTGCAGGAGTCTCACCATGTCCGTCCCGGTTCGCGTCCTCCGCGCTGCCGCGCTCGCCGCCGCGCTGCTCGTCCCGCTCGCCGCCGCGGGCCTCGAGGCGCCCGCCGGCCCGGCGGCCGAGGTCGAGGCCGCGGTGGACGCGCTCACCCGGGCGATGCTCGCGGCCGACGGGCCGGCGCTCGAGGCGCTGGTGCTCGACGGCCTGAGCTACGGCCATTCGAGCGGTGCGGTGCAGGACAAGGCGGCCTTCGTCGAGGCGCTGGCGAGCCGACGCTCCAGCTTCCCCAGCATCACGCTGGCGGACCGGTCGTCCAGGGTCGTCGGCGAGGACGCCATCGCGCGCCACGTCTTCGACGGCGAGACGGTCTCGAACGGCCGGACCGTGCCTGTGCATATCGGGGTGATGCAGGTCTGGCACCGGGACGGCGCCCGCTGGCGGCTGCTCGCGCGCCAAGCCTTCAAGCTCTGAGAGTCTTTGAGTTCTGAGAGCCTCTGCGTTCCGAAAGCCGTCCCGCTCCGGACGCCGTCGAGCGCCCGCGTCCTTCGGGCTCCGGGGGCGCCTGCCTACGCGTAGGCGTTGCAGATGCCCAGGAAGTCCTCGGCGACGAGGCTCGCGCCGCCCACGAGGGCGCCGTCGACGTTCTCGACCGCCATCAGCTCGCGGGCGTTGGCGGGCTTCACCGAGCCGCCGTAGAGGATGCGGATCTTCGCGGCTTCCTCGCCGACCAGCTTGTCCAGCATCTCGCGCAACGAGGCGTGCACCTCGGCGATCTCGGCCGGGGTCGGGGTCCGGCCGGAGCCGATCGCCCAGACCGGCTCGTAGGCGATCACCGTGTCGGCGGCGGTCGCGCCCTTGGGGATGCCGATGGCGAGCTGCGCCCGCACGATGCTGAGCGCGCGGCCCTGCTCGCGCTCCTCCAGGGTCTCGCCGACGCAGATGATGCCGCACAGGCCGGCCCGGCGCGCGCCGAGCGCCTTGGCGTGGACGCCGTCGTCGGTCTCGTGGTGGTAGGCGCGGCGCTCGGAGTGGCCGACGATCACGTATTTGGCGCCGAGGTCGGCCAGCATCTCCGCCGAAATCGAGCCGGTGAAGGCCCCGCTCGGGCGGGCATGCAGGTTCTGGCCGCCGATGGCGATGGAGGAGCCGTAGGTGGCCGCGACGCAGGAGCCGATCAGCGTGGAGGGCGGGCAGATCAGCACGTCGATCGTCTCGACGAGCTTGGGCGAGAGCCCGTCGCGGATCGCCTCGACCGTCGCGACCGAGGACCGCGTGCCGTTCATCTTCCAGTTGCCTGCAACCAGAGGACGCCGCCCCGTATCCGCCATCCCGATGTCCTCGTCCCGCAGCCGTCCGTCACCCGTGCCGGGGCCCTACCAGAGCGAGCTTGGGCGCGCAAACGCCGACGCCGCGGCCCTGGCCGCCGACCGGGGCGGCGCCCCCCTGCGCGTCGACCCGCGCGCTTTGCCCCGCGCCCGCGGATGGTCTATCGCGGGCGCCACCGGGGGAAGCCCCGCGGCCCACGGGCGCGGGAGGACGCGAAGAGCATGCTGCAGAACATCCGCAACGCCAGCGAGCACTGGCTCGGCAAGATCGTCCTGACGATCATCTTCACCCTGCTGATCGCGGGCGTCGGCATCTTCGGCGTCGAGGAATTCTTCCGCGGCAGCACCAGCAGCACGGTCGCCACTGTCGGCAAGACGCCGATCAGCGCCGAGGCCGTGCGCACCGCCTACCAGAACCAGCTGCAGCGCTTCCAGACCCAGTTCCGACGCAACCTGACGCCCGACCAGGCGCGGGCGCTCGGCATCGAGCGGCAGGTCCTGTCCCAGCTGGTGACCGAGGCGTCGCTCGACCAGAAGACCCGGGATCTCGGGCTCGCCGTGCCGGACGCCGCGGTGATTCGGGCGATCCACGACGAGAAGAGCTTCCAGAACGCGGACGGGCGCTTCGAGCCGACCCTGTTCTACCAGACGCTCCAGCGGGCCGGGCTGAACGAGCAGACCTTCGTGCGCGAGCAGCGCTCCGTCATCGCGCGGCTGCAGCTCGCGGAGGCCGTCTCGGCCGACCTCACCGTGCCGGAGGCGATGCGCGAGGCGGTGCACCGCTACACAACCGAGCGGCGCGCGGCCGCCTACCTGATGCTGACCCCCTCCGTGGCGGGCGAGATCCCGGCCCCGAGCGAGGACGACCTCAAGGGCTATTACGCGGCCAACACCGCCTCCTACCGCGCCCCCGAGACCCGCGCGGCGAGCCTGCTCGTGCTCGACCCGGAGGCCCTGGCCAAGCCGGACGCCGTGAGCGCCGAGGACGTCGCCAAGGTCTATGACGGCCAGAAGGAGCGCTTCGGCAGCCCCGAGCGCCGCACCATCCAGCAGATCGTGTTCCCGGACGCGGCGGCGGCCGAGGCGGCGCGCAAGACCATCGAATCCGGCGCCAAGACCTTCGAGGCGGTGGCCGCCGAGCGCGGCACCGACGGCAAGGACCTCAGCCTCGGCACCCTGACCAAGGCCGAGCTGTTCGACCCGGCCGTGGCCGAGGCCGCCTTCGCGCTGCCCCAGGGCGGCGTGAGCCAGCCGGTCCAGGGCCGCTTCGGCACGGTGCTCCTGCACGTCAGCGCGATCGAGCCGGGCACCACCAAGCCGCTCGCCGAGGTCGAGCCCGAGATCCGCCGCCAGCTCGCCCTCGCCCGCGCCCGCGACGGGCTGGAGGCGATCCACGACGCGGTCGAGGACCAGCGCGCCGGCGCCAAGCCCCTCGCCGACATCGCCGCCGAGCGCAAGCTGCCCCTCGTCCAGCTCGCGGCGGTCGACGCGCAGGGCCGCGACGCGCAGGGCCAGCCGGTTGCCGGCATCCCCGAATCCGAGGCGACGCTGCCGGCCCTGTTCCGGGCCGAGGTCGGCGGCGACAACGAGCCCCTGCGCACCAAGGCCGGCGGCTACGTCTGGTACGACGTCACCAAGATCGACCCCGCCCACGACAAGCCCCTCGATCAGGTCCGCGACGCGGTGACGGCGGGCTGGCGCAAGGCCGAGGTGGGCAAGCGCCTGCAGCAGACGGGCCGGGAGCTCGCCGAGCGCCTCGAGAAGGGCGAAACCATCGAGGCGGTGGCCCAGTCGGTCGGCGTCAACGTCCAGGAGGCCGAGGACCTCGCGCGCAACCAGCCGAAGGACCAGCTCACCGCCGAGGTGGTCAACCGCATCTTCGCGACCGCGCTGGGCAAGGGCGGCACGGCGCCCGCAGGCGACGAGGCCCGCGCGGTCTACCGCGTCACCGCCGCGACGATGCCGGCCTACGTGCCGGGCAGCCCGAGCGACAAGACCGTGGCGTCGAACTTCCGCACGGCGCTCGCCGACGACGTGCTCGGCCAGTACATCGCCGAGGTGCAGAAGAACGCCGGCGTCAGCGTCAACCAGGCGGCGCTCCGCCGCGCCATCGGCGGCGAGTACTGATGCCGGAGGCCAGCGATTTCGAGGCGGTCGCGGCCGCCTACGGGGCCGGGCGCCCGTCCCTCCTCAGCCTCAGCCTCGTGGCCGATCTCGAGACGCCGGTCGCCGCCTTCCTGAAGCTGCGCGCCGGCCATGCCGGCCCGGCCTTCCTGCTCGAATCCGTCGAGGGCGGCGCCGTGCGCGGGCGCTACTCGATGATCGGGCTCGATCCCGACCTGATCTGGCGCTGCCGGGACGGGCGGGCCGCGTGCGCGCGCGGGCCCGACCTCGCGGCCTTCGAGGCCGACGACCGCCCGCCCCTCGACAGCCTGCGGGCGCTGATCGCCGAGAGCGCGGTCGGCGCGGAGCCCGGCGCCGAGCTGCCCCCGATGGCGGCCGGCCTGTTCGGCTATCTCGGCTACGACATGGTGCGGGCGATGGAGCGCCTGCCCGCGCCCAATCCCGATCCGCTGGACGTGCCCGACGCGGTGATGATCCGCCCCCGCGTCATGGTGGTGTTCGACGCGGTGCGCGACGTGCTCACCGTGATCTCCCCGGTGCGGCCGGCGGCGGGCGTGCCCGCCCGCGCGGCCTACGAGGCGGCGCTCGCCCGGCTCGACCGGGTGGCGGCGGCGCTGGAGGGCCCGCTGCCGGTCGACGCCCGGGTCGACCTCACGGCGGTCGCCCATCCGGAGCCCGTCTCGAACACCCCGCCGGCCGACTACGCCGCGATGGTGGCGCGGGCCAAGGAGTACATCGTCGCGGGCGACATCTTCCAGGTGGTGCTGTCCCAGCGCTTCGAGGCGCCGTTCGGCCTGCCGGCCTTCGCCCTCTACCGCTCGCTCCGGCGCACCAACCCGGCCCCGTTCCTGTGCTACCTCGATTTCGAGGCCTTCCAGATCGTCTGCTCCAGCCCCGAGATCCTGGTGCGGCTGCGCGACGGCACGGTGACGATCCGCCCGATCGCCGGCACCCGCCGCCGCGGCGCCGACGCCGCCGAGGACCGCGCGCTCGCCGCCGAGCTCCTGGCCGACCCGAAGGAGCGCTCCGAGCACCTGATGCTGCTCGATCTCGGCCGCAACGACGTCGGGCGCGTCGCCCGCATCGGCAGCGTGCGCGTCACGGATTCGTTCTTCCTCGAATATTACAGCCAGGTGATGCACATCGTCTCGAACGTCGAGGGCGCCATCGACCCGGCCCACGACGGGCTCTCGGCGCTGGCCGCGGGCTTCCCGGCCGGCACGGTCTCGGGCGCCCCGAAGGTGCGGGCGATGGAGATCATCGACGAATTGGAGCGCGAGAAGCGCGGGCCCTACGGCGGCTGCATCGGCTATTTCGGCGCCCAGGGCGAGATGGACACCTGCATCGTGCTCCGCACCGCGATCGTGAAGGACGGCCGCATGCACGTCCAGGCCGGCGCCGGCATCGTCTACGATTCGGACCCGGCCTCCGAGCAGCAGGAATGCGTCAACAAGGCCAAGGCGTTGTTCCGCGCGGCCGAGGAGGCGGTGCGGTTCGCCGCCCAGGCGCGGCGGGGGCAGTAGGGCCCCGCCGCGACCCGGCGTATGGATGAAGCGGCGCAGGCCGCCCGGATGCGCGGCGTCTCACCGCAGATTCGGCGCGGGCGGCGCTTCGCGGTTTCAGCCGTGGTCAATATCTGACGCTTGGTACCCATCGACGACGTCCGGTTTCGACCCCACTCGGACGCGACTGGCATCACCGCAGATGCTCTGAAGCGGACCTTCCCATGCGACTCGCTTAGGGATGGGGTGCCCCACGCCGAGGGCCGAGCCGCAATGGGGCGCGGTAGCACCCAGGAAGCTGCACGCCGACGGATGTCGGACGAGTCGATCCTCACGATCTCAGCGATCAGGGCAGAGCCACCAGCGCGACGCCCGTGATTATCAGGCCAAGCCCGAGGATGCGCCGCAGAACGGCCCCCTAAGGCCACGATCATTCACCGTCCCGCGGTCCGCTTGGGCGCTGTGCGGAGGTCGCTCCGTGGCACTCTCAGGTCGTGATGCCGGCGGCTGCCGCGGGACGCATCGCGTTGCAGCCGATGGGGAAGACCAGCAACAAGGCGAGCGCCATGTTCCTACGACCGTTGCAGGACATAGCGCTCTTGCTGCAGGCAGGAGCACTTAATTGTAAGATCGTAAAACCGTTTCACAGAGTTGGTCAGCTAAAGAACCACCTTGTTGGCCGCAGAATCGAAGAGATTTACCTAGATTCGGAACGTCATGATCTTTTCAGAAACTTCGCGTGCTTTTGGGCGAAACTCAGGAATGTCACGGCAATGCATGTATCTGCGGCATACGTGAGCTGAGATCCACACCAGCTTCGTGCGCTTCCTTAAGTTGCATCGCCAAGCGCTGCAGGTTGCAACCGGCGAGAGTGCACGTGGGTAGGGCGTGTATGTAGCCTATGATCGGCATCCATTAGCTTAAGGCCTATCCAGGGCCTATTGCCTTAAAGCTCGACGTCTACTGGAATCGCACCAGAATAGCGCAATGCTAGATTATCGTTCTTTGCCCGCGCGTCGAAGCGCGGTTTTCAGGCAACCCGCTTCTGGGATCGATTCGCGTTCGGAGCCGAATTTCGAAGATTAGCATAGGTTTAAGGGAGTCGGCCCCTCGTAACGCAGGCCCGTGACAAACCTCATTCTTTGACATTAAATGGCGTTATTCATGCCAGGCTACAGATGGAAGTCATTGCCTGTATTTAGAAACATTTAAGCTTATTATACGGATGATGGTTTGTCTATCGCAGGGCAACGACCATGTTCCGAAAAATCTCCTACAACGAAGCGCAAGCCAAGCTCAACGCTTTGGATCGCTCGCTCGCAATCATCGAGTTCTCGCTGGAGGGCACCATCCTGCATGCGAACCCGAATTTTTTGGCCGTTGTCGGCTACACACTCGATGAACTCAGAGGCAGGCACCATCGCATCTTCATCGAGGAAGCCGCCGCAGCGAGCGCCGAATATGCGGCCTTCTGGACCAAGCTGCGCGGCGGAGACTATATGTCCGGCGAGTTCATGCGTCTGGACAAGTCCAAGCGTCACGTCTGGTTAGAGGCGACCTACAACCCTGTTCTCGGCGCCGATGGCAAACCCGCGAAGGTCGTCAAATTCGCCGCGGACATCACGGCCAAGAAGAATGAGACCAGCCGCCTGCTCACGATGATCGACGAGATGCCCGTCGCCGTGATGACAGCCGATCCAAAAAACGAGTTCAAGATCAACTATCTGAACTCTACCTCGCGCAAGACGCTTGGCTCCATCGAACAGCACCTGCCGATCAAGGTATCGCAGATGATGGGCTCCTCGTTCGACGTGTTCCACAAGAACCCGCACCATCAACGCAATATGCTCGCAGACGACCGACGGTTGCCGCATCGCACGAAGATCAAAGTCGGACCCGAGACTCTGGACCTCCAAGTGTCCGCGATCAAGGATCCGGAGGGCAACTACATTGGACCAATGCTGACCTGGGCTGTGGTCACCGCGCAGATCGCCCTGGCGGCGGACGTCTCCCAAGTGGTCAGCGCGCTCGGCGTCGCCATCAACGAGATGCAGCAATCCGCCGAGGGGCTCAATCAATCGGCCGAGCAGGCGAGTGAGCGCGCGAACTCGGTGGCCGCCGGGTCGGAGGAGATGACGAGCTCGATCCGCGAGATCTCGGGGCAGGTCGGCCGCGTGTCGGAGCGGGCGCAGCAGATCTCCGACCAGGCTGCGGCGACGGATGCGACCGTGCGCAACCTTGCTGAGAACGCGCGTAAGGTCGACACCGTGGTCGGCATGATCAAGTCCATTGCCAGCCAGACCAACCTGTTGGCGCTGAATGCCACCATCGAGGCCGCGCGCGCCGGTGAGGCAGGTCGGGGCTTCGCCGTGGTGGCGGCGGAGGTGAAGGAGCTGGCCAGTCAGACGGCCAGAGCCACCGACGACATCACTCAGCAGGTTCAAGCGATCCAGGGTGCGACCGGCGAGGCCGTGGCAGCCATCGAGATGATCACCTCTGCCGTCGATGAGCTTTCGAAGCTCACCCTGGCGATGGCTGGTGCCGTCGAGGAACAAGCTGCTTCGACCCAGGAGATGTCGAGCAACATCACCGGGGTATCAGCGGCTGCGAGTGCGACGGGCCAACTCGCAGAGACTGTGCGTACCATCTCCGAGCAGCTGGCCGCGCACTCTGCCGGGCTTGGCGCGACGATGGAGAAGTTCCTCAAGGCGAGCTGAGGCTGCTATAGAAACTCGCTTCCTGAGTGCCCCTCGCAGGCGTCCGCTCGGCGGATGTAGCCAACGACCGCGCGCGGGTCTCGCTGTCCGCTCCGATTCATGGACCGGGCGCGATCCGTCCCGCGCCCGGCGATGATGGTGATGTAGCCTGCCCGCGCAGGATATGCGCTCCCAAGGTCGCTGCATCCAGTCCGGCAAGCCGCCGCGTACCGTTTGAGGATGCCGGCAACAGTCTGCTGTGTCGTTAGCCTAGGCCTTGAGGGAATAGCAGGGCGCGTGACATCGGAACCTCTAGGCCGCACGGCGGTCCGGCACCTGTGCGATCAATCGCGGGTTTGATCGAGAGGAGTGGCGGCATGTATGAGTACGCAAGTGAGCAGCTCATTTTGAAACCAGCCATTGAGGCTGCCCTCAATGAGCCGGTCCTGTCGCCAGCACACCGTCAGAACACGAGCAGATTTCTTGTGGTCCGTGCGCGGGATAGCCTCAACGTCACTCACGAGGCGGTCGGCATCTGGGCTTCCCAACTAGTCCGGCCAATCGAAATCTTGCACCCAGCCGTGGTGAAAGGGCCGGCTCCCGTTCAGGCGAAGCTATTCTGAGCAGAGTTATTGCCGCACCTCCGACAGGACGAAGCCAACCGCTCGGGGCGAAAGGTGAGCCTCGGGTCAGCTAGAACTGAAACGCCAGGCGTAGTGCTACGCAGGCTGACAAGCTGAGCTGTTTGAGCGGCCGGTTCGGAGAAGCGGCGGGGGTCCTTTGTATAACCGGGATGGGCGCGAAGCCGGCATGCCTGGCCACCTGAATGAACGTCGGGTTCATCTCCGTCGATTCCCAAATGCAAACCGGCAGCAAACCGTCCATGGCGGAGACCGCGACTGTACCTCACGTCAGATGTTCACCACGGGAGGCTGTCATGCCGTTCAGGCATCGGCCGTCGAGGCCTGAGCCGGATGCCGGCCTGTTGACCCCGGCCCGATCACCGGCCACATCGGCCCAGAAATCCCGGAAAGCGCCGGCCATGGCCAACGTCCTCGTCATCGACAACTACGATTCCTTCACGTGGAATCTCGTCCACCTGATCGGCCCGCTCTGCGACGGGATTGAGGTGGTGCGCAACGACCGGATCACGGTGGCGGAGATCCGCGCCAAGGCGCCGGACGCGCTGGTGCTCTCGCCCGGGCCCTGCACCCCGAACGAGGCCGGGATCTGCCTCGACGCGGTGAAGGACCTGTCCGGCGAGATCCCCATCTTCGGGGTCTGCCTCGGGCTGCAGGCGATCGGGCAGGCCTTCGGGGGCGACGTGGTGCGGGCGCCCGCGCCGATGCACGGCAAGGTCTCGACCATCCGGCACCGGGCGAGCGGCATCTTCCGCGGCCTCAACGACAGCTTCGACGCCACGCGCTACCATTCCCTCGTGGTCGACCGCGCCCGCTGTCCCGACGCCCTCACGGTCACCGCGGAGGCCGACGGGCTGATCATGGGCCTGGAGCACGCGGACCTGCCGGTGCACGGGGTGCAGTTCCACCCCGAGAGCATCCTGTCTCACCACGGCAGCCAGATCCTGCGGAACTTCCTGGCGATCGCGGCGGCCTGGAACGCGGAGCGTGCGGGGCGCCCCCCCGGCGGGCCGGGGAACGCGGGGCGTGACGAGCGCGTCCCCGGCGGGCCGGGGAACGCGGAGCGTGACAAGCACGCCCCCGGCGTGCATTGACGGCGGCACGCTAGCCCCGCCCGCTCACGCATCACGCGAATGGATTCGTTCAAGCCCCATCTCGCGAAGGTCGCGGCCGGCCGCGCGCTCGACCGCGCGGAGGCGCGCGCGGCCTTCGACGACCTGCTCTCGGGCGAGGTCACGCCGGTTCAGGCCGGCGCCTTCCTGATCGCCCTCAAGGTCCGGGGCGAGGCGACCGAGGAGATCGTCGGCGCCGTCGAGGCGATGCGCGCCCGCATGGTCACGGTCGCGGGCGTGCCGGGGGCGGTCGACGTGGTCGGCACCGGCGGGGACCATTCGGGCAGCTACAACGTCTCGACGCTCGCCGCGATCCTCACGGCCGCCTGCGGCGTGCCGGTGGCCAAGCACGGCAACCGGGCCGCCACCTCGCGCTCGGGCGCGGCGGACGTGCTGGCGGCGCTCGGGGTCAAGCTAGGGCTGACGCCGGACGCGCTCGCCCGCTGCCTCGCGGAAGCCGGCTTGTGCTTCATGTTCGCCCAGACCCATCACGGCGCCATGCGCCACGTGGCGGCGGTGCGCCAGGAACTGCCGGTGCGCACCATCTTCAACCTGCTGGGTCCCCTCTCGAACCCGGCGGGCGTCGCCTACCAGCTCTTCGGCGTCTCGCAGGAGGCCTGGGCCGAGCCGCTGACGCGGGTGCTCGCCGAACTCGGCAGCCGCCGGGTTTGGACCGTGCACGGCTCGGACGGGCTCGACGAGATCACCGTGACGGGCCCGACCGCCGTGGTCGCCCTGGAGGAGGGCCGGATCTCGCGCTTCGCGATCGATCCGCGCGACGTCGGCCTGCCGCTGCACCGCCTCGATGACCTGCGCGGCGGCGACCCGGATCACAACGCGCGCGCGCTCGGCGCGGTTCTCGCGGGCGCACGCAACGCCTACCGGGACATCGCGGTTCTCAATGCGGGGGCCGCCCTCGTCGTCGCAGGCGCGGCCGGCGCCCTGGCCGAGGGCGTCCGGCGGGCGCAGGATGCGATCGATTCGGGCGCCGCCCGCGCGACCCTCGCCCGCCTCGTCGCGGTCTCGAACGGATAGGTGCGCCGATGTCCTCCACCCCCGAGCCCGCCGCCGCGGACCCGGCCGCCGCGGACCCGGCCGAGCCGCCGGCCGAGCGCCCGAGCGTGCTCGCCCGGATCGAGGCCTACAAGCGCCGCGAGATCGCCGAGGCGAAGCTGCGCGTGCCGCTCTCGAAGCTCGAGGCGCGCGTCGCCAAGGCCGAGCCGCCGCGGGGCTTCGCCCAGGCGATCCGCGCCCATATCGGTGCCGGCCGGCCCGCGCTCATCGCCGAGGTGAAGAAGGCCTCGCCCTCGAAGGGCCTGATCCGCGCCGATTTCGACCCGGCGACGCTCGCCGCCGCCTACGAGGCCGGGGGGGCGAGCTGCCTCTCGGTGCTCACCGACGAACCCTCGTTCCAGGGCCGGCCGGACTACCTCGTCCAGGCGCGCGCCGCCTGCGGCCTGCCGGTGCTGCGCAAGGACTTCCTGTTCGAGCCCTACCAGGTCTACGAGGCGCGGGCCTGGGGCGCCGATTGCATCCTGGCCATCATGGCCTGCCTCGACGACGACGAGGCGGAGGCGCTGGTGGAGACCGCGCACGATCTCGGCCTGGACGTGCTGGTCGAGGTCCACGACGCGGCCGAGCTCGCCCGCGCCATCCCGCTGGGCACCGCGATGATCGGCATCAACAACCGCAACCTCAAGACCTTCGAGGTCTCGTTCGAGACGGCGATCCGGCTCGGGCCCGGCATCCCGGAGGACCGCATCGCGGTCGCCGAGAGCGGGATCTCGACCCATGCCGACGTCGAGCGCCTGCGCGCGCACGGGCTCGACACGGTGCTGGTCGGCGAGAGCCTGATGCGGCAGGCCGACGTCACCGCCGCGACGCGGGCGCTGCTCTTCGGGGCGGCGTCGGGCGACAAGCCGGGGAAGTCCGGCAAGAAGGCGGCCAAGGCCTGACGGTGAGCGGCATGAGCGGCCTGACCCATCTCGACGCCAGCGGCGCGGCCAACATGGTCGACGTCACCGACAAGGCCGCCACCGACCGCACCGCCCGCGCCGAGGGCTGCGTCGTCATGCGCGCCGAGACCCTGGCGCTGATCCGCGAGGGCGACGCCAAGAAGGGCGACGTGATCGGCACGGCGCGGCTCGCCGGCATCATGGCAGCGAAACGCACGCATGAATTGATCCCACTTTGCCACCCTCTTCTGCTCTCTAAGGTACGGGTGGAATGTGCGGTCGACGAGGCGCTGCCGGGTCTCCGCCTCACCGCCGAGGTGCGGGTGCAGGGGCCGACCGGCGTCGAGATGGAGGCGCTCACCGCCGTCTCGGTCGCCTGCCTCACGGTCTACGACATGGTGAAGGCCGTCGATCGCGGCATGCGCATCGAGGGCATCCGCCTGCTCGCCAAGGATGGCGGGCGCTCGGGCGCCTACAGGGCCGAGGCGTGAGCGGCTTGATCTCCGTTGCCGAGGCGCTGCGGCGCGTGCTCGCCAGCGTGCCGGAGCCGCTGGCGCCCGAGTCGGTGCCGCTCGCCGCGGCCGCAGGGCGGACGCTCGCCGCCGACGTCGCCGCCCTGCGCACGCAGCCGCCGTTCCGGGCCTCGGCGATGGACGGCTACGCGGTGCGCGCCGCGGATGCCGCGCGCGGGGGGGCCGAACTCCGCCTCGTCGGCACCAGCGCGGCCGGCCACGGCTTTCGCGCCGCGATCGGGCCGGGCGAGAGCGTGCGGATCTTCACCGGCGCCCCCGTGCCGGAAGGCGCCGACGCCATCCTGATCCAGGAGAACGCCGAGCGCGCCGGCGAGACGGTGCGGGTGCTGGAGCCGGTGGAGCCGAACCGCTTCATCCGCCGTGCCGGGCTCGACTTCCGCGAGGGCGACCCGCTGCTCCGGGCCGGGGAGAGCCTCGATGCCCGCCGCCTCGCGCTCGCCGCCGCGGCCGGGCATCCCCGCCTCAGCGTGCGCCGCAAGCCGCGCGTGGCGATCCTCGCCACCGGCGACGAGCTGGTGGCGCCGGGCGAGATGCCGGCCTGGGACCAGATCGTCGCCTCGAACGCCCTGGCGCTCGGTGCCCTGGTCGAGGCCGCCGGCGGCGTGGCCCTCGATCTCGGCATCGTCGCCGACGACCACGCCGCCCTGGAGGACGCGTTCCGCCGTGCCCGCGAGGCCCGGGCCGACCTCCTCGTCACGCTGGGCGGCGCCTCGGTCGGCGACCACGACCTCGTCCAGGCGGCGCTCGCCCGCGAGGGGCTCGAACTCGGCTTCTGGCGCGTGGCGCTGCGCCCCGGCAAGCCGCTGATGCACGGCCGGCTCGGCGCGATGCTGGTGATCGGCCTACCCGGCAACCCGGTCTCCTCGATCGTCTGCGGTCTGCTCTTCGTGGTGCCGGCGCTCCGCGCCCTCCAGGGCGATCCCGCCGCGGGCGCCGATCGCAGCGAGCCGGCGCTGCTCGGGCGCGATCTCGAGGCCAATGACGGGCGCGAGGACTACATGCGGGCGCGCCTCGACACCGCCCCCGACCGCCTGCCGGTCGCGACACCGGAATCGCGCCAGGATTCCTCGATGCTGGCGGTGCTCGGCCAGGCCGAGGCCCTGCTGATCCGCGAGCCGCATGCGCCCGCCGCCCGGGCTGGCGAGCCCTGCCGGGTCATCCGCCTCGACCGCCGGCTGATCTGATCCCGCGGCGATCCTCCGGGCGCTTCCCTCATGGCCGCCCGCGATCCCGGCGGACGGACGCGCGGGCCGCGAGCACCGAAGCTGCCCCGCCCGGGGAGGCACTCAGGCCAGGGCCTTGGCGACGGCGTGATAGGCGGCTTTCGGACGACACGCTTCGTCGAACAGCAGCGGTCGCGGCCGGCCCCGGTTGCGGCCCTGCTCCCGCAGCCAGGTCTGACCGTCGGTGAGTTCCCAGGTCTCGATGACCGTGATCGCGGGCTCGGCGAGGGCGGCCCGCATCAGGTCCGCGTAGCGGGCCGCCACGAGGGCGTCGCGCCGGGCGGGGTCATCCGGGAAGTCGCGGTCGTTGACGTCGAGTTCGGTCAGGTAGACGTCGAGCTTGCGCTCGGCCAAGGCCCGCACGAGGCCCGAGAAGGCGTCCGGGTCGAACTGGAAATCCGGGAACCAGTGGCATTCGAGCCCGACGGCGTCGAGGCGGATGCCCGCGTGCTGGAGGTCGTCCACGAGGCGCAGGAGGTCGGCCCGGTAGCGCGCACCCGGGACGAAGCCGACCTTCCATTCCGGGCCGGCCTCGTTGAGCACGAGGGGGACCTTCGGGTCGGCGCGGTGGGCCGCCACGAAGCTGCGGCGGATGTAGTCGGCACCCAGTGCGGTGTACCAGGGGCCGCCGCGCAGGCCGCCCGGGTTGCCGTCGTCCGCCCAGAGCGGCTCGTTGACGACGTCCCAGGAATGCAGGCGTCCGGCGTAGCGCCCGACGGTCTCGGCGATGTGCCGCTCCAGCCAGTAGGCGGCCTCCCGTGCCGAGAGCCGCTCGACCCAGTCCGGCTGCCAGGAATTCCAGGCGAGCGTGTGCCCGCGGACGGCGAGCCCCGCGCGCGCCGCGAAGGCCAGCAGGGCGTCGGCCTCGGAATAGTCGGCGACCTCGGGGCGGGGGCGGATGGAGCCGATCTTGAGGGCCGTGTCGGTGGTCACCACGCGGGCCTGGTGCCGGTAGAGCTCGGCGAGACGCCTGTCCGTCAGGACGGTCCGGTCGATCGCCGCGCCGAACAGCAGCCCGCGCCGCGCCGCGAGCGCGCCGAGGGAGGGCGCCTCCGCGGCGGCCTCCGCCCCGGACCGTCCTGCGACCGGCACGGCCGCGAGCGCCGCGCCGCCGAGGAGCTGGCGGCGCGAGAGCCCGGTCCCGCCCGGTCTCACAGCTTCAGGCCCTTGAAGATCGCTTCCGGGATGGCGCGGATGATCATCATGATCGGCCCCCAGGCGGCCTTCACGTAGACGACGTCCCGCGGCGCGACCTCGGCGGCCCGATGGATGGCGGCGCCGACCGCGGCGGGCTCGGCCGTCAGCAGATTCGGGAGCCGCATGCCGGCGGTCATCTTCGTGCGCACGAAGCCGGGCTTGACCGTGACGACGCGCACGCCCTGCCGGCTCAGCCGGTTGCGCAGGCCCGACAGGAAGGCGGTGAAGCCCGCCTTGGCGGCGCCGTAGACGTAGTTCGAGGCCCGGCCCCGCTCCCCGGCCACCGACGAGACGCCGACGATCGTGCCGCTGCCGCGGGCGGCGAAGCGCTCGGCGAGCTGGCCGAGCAGGACCATCGGTCCTTCGAGGTTCACCCGCAGGATCGCGATCGCCTCGGCCGGATCGGTCTCGGCTCGGGCCTGATCGCCGAGCAGGCCGACGACGCACACCACCGTGTCGGGCAGGGTCGGCAGGCGGTCGAGGAAATCCGCGCTCTCGGTGACATCGAGCCGGTGGACCGGCACGGTGCGGCCGGTGCGCGCGGAGAGATCGGCGGCATTGCGGGCGGCCATCTCCGTGTCGCGGGCGGCCAGCACGATGTCCCAGCCGGCGCGGGCATAGGCCAGGGCCGTGGCGTGGCCGATATCGGACGTCGCCCCGAGGAGGAGGAGCGTCTTGGTCGCCTGCCGGGCGATGGCGGCGCCCTCCGGCCGCGCGGCGCCGAAGACGCGGCGTTCGGCCGCCGCGTCCCGGAACACGGTGAAGGGCGGTTCGGCCGCGGTCGCGTGGATTCCGGTCATAGGCCAAGCCTCCTGGATTGTGCTGAGATGATCCGGCCGGCGGCGCCGAACTCGGTTCGCAGGGCGCGGAACCTGTCGGCCGCCGCGCCGTAGCCGGCGTCGAGCATCGTGCGGCTCTGGCGCGCGTCCTTCGCGAGGTAGAGCCGACCGCCCGCCTCCCGCACGATGGCGTCGAGATCCTCGAGCAGCGCGAGGTTCGCCGGGGTGACGGGCAGATCGAGGGCCAGGGTGTAGCCCTCGACCGGAAAGGACATCAGCCCGCTGCCGGGGCCGAGCAGCTTCAGGACCGCCAGGAAGGACGGGCTGCCGAGCCGCGAGACCCGATCGAGCAGCGCGCCGAGCGCCGCGCGGCTGCGCGCCTTCGGGATCACGCATTGATATTGCAGGAAGCCGCGCCGACCGTAGATCCGGTTCCACTCCCCGACGCCGTCGAGGGGAAAGAAGTAGGGCTGCCACGGGGTCAGCCGCTCGGCCCCCGAGGCGGCCAGGCCGCGGCGGTAATAGACCGCGTTGAAGGCGGCGCTGCTGACGCGGTTGAGCGTGAAGCCCGGCAGATCGAAGGGGACGGTGAGGCCGGCGCGCGCGGGCGGGGGCAGCCTCGGCAGGTCCGGCCCCAACGCGGCGAGGTCGGCCGCGGTGGCGTGTTCCGCCCGGTAGACGAGCGAGCGCCCGAGGCCGCTGCCGCGGGCGAGGCAGTCGATCCAGGCCACCGCGTAGGTGGCCGATTGGGCGCCCTCCAGCGCGGCCATCGCCGCGTCGAGGTCGGGCGCGGCGACGGTCTGCTGCCGCATCCAGCCGGTCTCGATCCGGCGCAGGCGGATCGTCGCCCGCAGGATGGTGCCGGTGAGGCCCATCCCGCCGATGGTGGCCTCGAACAGGTCCGGGTTCGTGGCGCGGTCGCATTCCACCACGGCACCGTCCGCGAGGACGAGGCGGAGCCGCTCCACGTGCCGGCCGAAGCCGCCGTCGACATGGTGGTTCTTGCCGTGCACGTCCGCCGCGATGGCGCCGCCGACGGTGACGAGGCGGGTGCCCGGCACCACCGCGGGAAAGAAGCCGCGCGGCATGTAGGCGTCGAGGATCTCGGAGAGCAGCACCCCCGCCTCGACCTCCAGGAGACCGGTCTCGGCGTCGAACGCGATCATCCGGTCGAGGCCGCGCATCGCCACGGTGGTGCCGCTGCCGATGGCGGCGTCGCCGTAGGCACGGCCGTTGCCGCGGGCGACGAAGCCGCTGCGGCTGCGGTGGATCGCCCCGACCTCGCCCGGCAGGCGGGGCGCGACGAGGTCGCTCTGCGCGCGCGGATAGCGGCCCCAGCCCGACAGCGTGGTCATCGCGCGCTCCCCGTGAAGACGAAGCGCCGGTCGAGGGCGTATTTGCACCCGTATCCGATCGCGAGCCCGATGACGGCGCCCGCGTATTTGGCGCGGTCGCTGCCCCAGAGGGCGTGGAAGCCGAACTCGAACAGCCAGAAGACCAGCGTCGTCGCCACGCTGAACAGCCCGTAGACCACGACCTTGCGCATCTCCTGGCTCCGGCTCTCCGAGCGGTCGAGGAAGATCAGATGCTTGTCGAGCAGGTACTTGACCGCGAAGCCCATGCTGGTGCCGAGCCCGACCGAGAGGACGAGCGGGGCCGCCGGGACGAGCCGGATCGCGGCCTCCTGCGTCAGGAGGTTGGCCAGCGTCGCGACGATCGCGAAGCCGACGTAGCGGAGGGCCAGCGAGAGCCCGGGCTGGGACAGGGCGAGCGCGCTCATATGGCGGCCAGCACCAGCGCGCCGACGGTGGCGGCGCTCATCAGGCTGATCCGGTCGCGCAGGGCGAAGACGATCGGATCGTCGTGCATCATGCGCCGGTGGGCGAGGAGCAGGGTGCGCGAGATCCAGTACAGGATCACCGGGCAGACGAACCACATCAGCTCGGGCCGGCGGTAGAGCTGCGCGACCGCGTCGGAGGACAGGTAGAGCGCGAACACCACCACCGCGTTGTAGCCCGCCGCCGCCGCCATCGCGGAGACCACCGAGAGGTCGGAGAGCTCGTAGTTCCGGTTGGCCGGGCTCGGCAGGCCGCGATCGAGGCGGGAGGCGAGCTCGGTGTAGCGCTTGATCAGCGCCAGCGACATGAACAGGAACATCGAGAAGGCGAGCAGCCAGTTCGACACCGCGACGCCGACCGCGACGCCGCCGCCGACCACCCGCACCGTGTAGAGCGCGGCGAGCGTCACGACGTCGACCAGCATCTTGCGCTTGAGTGAGAGGGAATAGGCGCTGGTGAGCGCGAAGTAGGCGAGCAGGATGGCGGCGAAGCGCCCCGACACCGCGAGGCCGAGCCCCATCGCCGCGACGAACAGCAGCGGCGCGACCACCATCGCGGCGGCCAGAGAGACCCGCCCGCTCGCGAGCGCCCTCTTGTGCTTGCTCGGATGGGCGCGGTCGGCCTCGAGATCGATGAGATCGTTGAGGAGGTAGACGCTCGACGCACAGAGCGAGAAGGCCAGGAAGGCCAGAAGCGCCGCCCCGAAGCTGCCGAGTCCGAACTGGTGCGCCATCAGCAGCGGCAGCAGGACGAGGACGTTCTTGGCGTATTGGTGGACCCGGAGCAGCTTGGCCCAGGTCCGGACCCGCTCCGCGAGGCCGCCGGCCTGCGGGGCGTCGAGGAAGCGCGCGTCGGGCGCCATCGCCCGGAGCCGGCGGGCCGCCCCGGGCGCGAGGCGGACGGCGAGGGCGAGGTTGGCGTGCCGCCAGACCGCGAGGTCGCTCGCGTGATTGCCGATGTAGTCGAAGCCCTTCTCGCCGAAGAGCGCGACGAGGTGCCGGGCCTTCTCGGCCCCGTGCAGGTTGCGCCGATCGCTGGAGCCGAACCAGCCCTCGAACAATCCGAGATGGGCCGCGACCTTCGCGACCAGGACCTCGCTGCTCGCCGAGGCGAGGTAGACCGGCCGGTCCGCCGCGCGCGCGAGGGCGATCTGCGCGATCACGGCGTCGTCGTAGGGCAGGCGCGCCACATCGATCTCGGCCGCGGCGAGGTGGTGCTTGATCGCGGGCTTCCCGCCCCGGGCGGCCCGGGCGAGGCCGATCAGGCCGGCGGGATCGCGCCCGATCTCGGCAAAGAAGGTCTCGAGCAGCAGGTCCGAGCGGATCAGCGTCCCGTCGAGGTCGACCACGAGCGGGACCTTCGCGACCGTGCGGCTCGGCGCCTCGGGCTCGAGCAGGGCGGTGAGCAGGGTGCTCGCCTCCTCCCCGTCGAGGCGGAGGGCGGCTTCGGGCCGATAGAGTGTCTCGAGCATCGGACGCGCCTCGCACTGTTCGGTTTCGGGACCGGATCCGCAGTCCGGGCCCGTCTCGGTCGCTGAGGCGCAATCGCCGTGCGCGGCCGGCCTGTGCCATGCGGGGACGATCCGGGCCTCCGGGGCTGGCCCTGTCCGGAATCCGGGCGCGCGCCGCGCCGGACCCGGCTGGGATCAGGGGAGGGCGGGGGAGGCGGTGTGCCGGCGCGGCGCGGCCTCGGCCGGCGCGCAGGGGTGCGCGACCCGGAACAGGGTCAGGGCGGTGCCCTCGAAGGCGAGGCCGGGGGCGATCGTGCGCTCGGGCACGAGGCAGCGGGCGAGCGCGCCGTCCGCGTAGCCGCCGCGGGCGCCGCCGCCGGGCGAGAGCATGGTCGGGAAATCCACGACGTACGCGATGGCGTTCCTGTCGAGGTAGCCGGCGAGCTGCCCCGAGACGACGGCGGGATACACCGCGTCGTTGACGAGCCCGTCGAGGTTCACCACGGGCCGCCCGGCGAAGTAGGCGACGACGCCGGCGTTCCAGGCGGCGACGGGGGCGAGCGTCGGGTGGTCGCGCAGCGTCAGCCCGGCCTGCATCGTCGCGCTCTGCCAGGGCCAGGGTGGGTTGGCGAAGCGCAGGACGGCCGAGGCGCCGTAGAGCAGGAGGATCGCCGCGACCGCGGCCGGGCCGCGGATCGGGAGCGCCGCCACGAGGCCGGCGCAGAGCACCGCCACGCCCGCGAAGAACGTCGCCGCGTACCAGTACTGGACGGCGCCGTTCAGCATGTAGACCACGCCGTAGCCGAGGATGATCGCGACCGAGCCGAGAGCGAGCGGCGTGTCGAGCACGCGTCCGAGGCGGCGGCGCAGGGCGAGCCAGAGCACGGCCGCGATCAGCGCCAGGGGAACGGCCGCGCGCGGCACGGCGTAGGGCTGGACCAGCTCGACCACGCGCGCGATGCCGGGGAGGGGGGTGTAGCCGCTCACCGAGGCCCAGAAATGCTTGATGCTGGCGCTGCGCTGCACGAGGCCGCCGGTGAAGCCGTAGGTGTGCAGCGTGACGAGGCCGATACCCGCCAGCGCGCCCAGGCAGAGCGCGACAGGCACCAGCACCGCCCGGGACGGCCGGCGGCGGTGCCAGGCCGCGTGAGCCGCGACGCCGAACAGCAGCGCGAACGGGATCAGGGCGTAATCGGACCGGGCGAGGACGCCGGCGAGGCCGGTCGCGACGGCGGCAGCGAGGAAACCGGGGGCGGGCACGCCAACAGGCGCGCGCACGGCCCGGGCGACGAGGAACACCGACAGAGCCGCGAACAGGATGACGAGGCAGGATTCCATCGGGAAGGCGGCGAGGTGCAGGCCGCCGGCCGAGAGCGCGACGATCAGGACGCCGAGACTCGCGTGCTCTCCGTAGGTGTCGCGGCAGGCGGCGGCCAGCAGGCCGACCGCGGCGGCGAGGCACGCGGCGTTGAGCCCGCAGACCACGAGGTAGATCGGCAGGAACGGGATGTTCGGGACGAGGGCGTAGATCCCCGCCAGCAGGTAGCCGTACAACAGGTGGAAGCCGGTCGCGGCGTTCTGGCCGTCGAAGGTCCACTGGCCGGTCGCGGCGAAGTTCTTGGCCAGGACGAGATAGTAGAACGCGTCGTCCGGCACCCGGGCCAGGATCGCGTCGAGCCCGAGAAGCGCCGGCAGCAGGCCGTAGGCCAGGGCTGCGGCGAAGGCCGCGAGCGCGGCCCCCTTCGGTGAGATCGTCATATCGGTGTCCCGCTCGCATCCGGTATCCGGGAGCGAGACTTCGCCGGGAGACCTTAAGGGAGCTTCACTTGAAAAGACGTCGCGTGGTTTCGCGGGCTGTTCCCGGCCGACGATCGCGCGGCATCTCTAATGAAGCCTTTCGGCCGGGATGCGCCGCCCGTCACGGCGCGGGCATCGCGCCCCGGGCGCCACCGAGCCGCAGGCCGGGCAGCTTGCCGGCGAGCCGCGTTCCCGGCTCGCCGCCCTCCAGGCTCATCACGATCGCGATCAGCAGGATGAAGGCGACGCCCTTGCTCGCGATCCCGGTGGACGAGGCGTTGAGGGCGAAGAACATCAGCACGGCCAGCATGCTGCGCAGGGACAGCACCCGGGCGAGATCGACGGCGAAGGCCGCGAGGCCGAGGAAGATCAGGCTCGCGGCGAAGATCCCGCTGCTGAGGATGTAGGCGATGACGAAGCTCTCGATCCCGAGTTCGGTGCCTTCGCGGTACTGGAGATAGGCCAGGGTGTCGGGGTCCGGCCCGATGAAGAGGTCGCCCCAGGAAAATCCGTCGAACAGGCGCATCATCCGCACCCGGGTCTCGGCGCTGCCGGAATCGTCGATGAACCGGTCGATGAAGGTGGTGAGGTAGGCCGTCTCCGACAGGTGCAGGACCACCAGGGCGAGGACCGGCAGGCCGAGGCAGGCCCACAGCAGCGTGGACAGCTTGAAGCGCTTGCCCAGCAGGACGAGGAGCGCGCCCTTCATCAGCCAGAGCACCGCCAGGGCCGCGAGCAGCGCCGTCGCGGTGCGACCGCCGAAGCCGGGCAGCGCCAGGAGCTGCAGCCCGAAGGCCGGCAGGACGAAGGCCGGGCGCAGGCCCCCCCGCGGCCCGGTGAGCAGCATCAGGGCGTAGATCGCCGCGATCGCCGCGTTCTGCAGCGGGTGTCCGAGCAGCGCGGTGGAGCGCCAGTCGTAGGTGATCGGGCCATCGGCCAGGTAGAACGGGATGAGGCGCCAGCCCAGCACCGCCTCCGAGATGCCGATCACGGCGTTGGCGGCCATCACCGCGTGGATCGAGAGGGCGATCCGGCGCAGGCGGTCCGGGCTCGTCCGCGCGAGCAACAGGAAGGTGAGCGCCGCGGCGACGAGGGTGTCGAGGACGAAGGAGACCGGCCGCCCGAGGATGATCGCGACGTAGATCACGTAATAGAGGACGCAGGCGAGATAGAGCGCCGTGAAGGCGTGCTGCCACAGGAGTTGCGCAGTCGTCTCGCCCGGATCGCGCTCGATCAGCAGCAGGACGAAGGCCCCGAAGAGCATCAGGCTCCCGGGATGGAACTTCTCGAACGGCAGGCCGCCGGGGCTCTCGTAATGGTAGCCGATATGGGTCAGCAGCATCGAGGAGCAGCAGAAGGTCGTAACGACCGCGATCTGCGTGAGCGGCCCCCGCAGTCGGGCGGACAGGCCCGACCCGCGCTGTGCGGTGCCGGCGGGCGGCGCGGGCACATCGTGCGTGATCAAGGCACCCTCCGTCCGGCCAAGCGGCTCCCAGGGTGTTTCTTGCCGCGAAACCTTAAAGAATCGGCCCCGCGGGCTCGCGCGACCCGGATCGGGCTCGGCCGGGTCGCGCGCGGTCGGTCATCCGGCGCGGCGGACGGGTCGCCCGCCGCGCCGGGACCTCAGACGAAATGCATCGGCAGCGCCAGGCTCTGGGCATAGGCCGCGACGGCGACGGCCGCGCCGAGGCTGGCAAGGGCAGCGACGGTCAGGCGGGTCTTGAAGGCGGTCATGGTCTGTCTCCATCGTCCGAACGGCGGGTTCGGATCCTTAACGGTGTCTTACCGCCAAGGTTTCGCCACATTCGTGCGGCGGCGCACGCCCTGGACGGGACCGGGCCGGCCTCGCCATCCCCACGCCGCCCGAGCCGCCGCCGCCCTCGGTTGACCCTGCCCGAGCGCTCCCCTATTGCGAGCCGGCCCTTCCCGCGCCACCGGCACAGGATCGCGGCGAGCGCGTAGCTCAGTTGGTAGAGCAACGGACTTTTAATCTGTAGGTCCTGGGTTCGAGCCCCAGCGCGCTCACCATCAATTTCGCCCGTTAGGCCAATGGCTTGGCGGGTTTTTTTGTGCCTGATCTCTGGTTCCGGGAGTCTGCAACACGCCGCAACACGATTCCTGATTTTACAGTGAGTTACGATGGGACGGAGGTTGCTCCACGCAACACCGGCGCAACACGGAAAACGCGTTCGCGTGGCGCAATCTGAGTCTCGCATGAGGGGCAAGGGCTCATACCAGCGCCTAAGGCCGGAGGTTCTAAAGCGCGTTCTGATGGTGAGGTATGAACCGGAGGTGATCGCCTTCTCGGATCCCGCTGTTCCGTAGTGACGGTGCCATCCTCATCCTGGAAGGTCGGAGCTACCGCGGCCATGACGGTCATGCCAGGTTGCACGTCTGCCCTGCGTTGTTGCTCATGCGTATGAGAGTCAGGGACAAAACCGTTTGATCTGTGCCCGGCAAACGAGGGCACATGCGAGCGTCGTGAAGGCGAGGTGCAGGTCGGCGCGTCGCTCGTAGCGAATGGTCAGGCGGCGGAAGCGTGCGAGCCAGGCCAGCGTGCGCTCCATGATCCAGCGGTGGCGGCCGAGGGGCTCCCTGCTCTCGATGCTGCGTCGCACGATCCGCAGTGTGATGCTGCGGACGCGGCACTCGCACCGGCCGCGACGATGATCGTAGCCCTTGTCGGCATGCAGCTGGTCCGGTCGACGCCGCGGGCGGCCGCGCCGGCCGGTGCGCACGCCCGGCACCGCGTCGAGGGTAGCCGCCGGCATACGGCTGTCGTGGCAGTTGGCTCCGGTGAGGGTCAGGCCGAGCGGCGTACCCCTGGCGTCCACGACGAGGTGGCGCTTCGTGCCCGCCTTGCCCCGGTCCGTCGGGTTCGGACCCGTCGCGGAGCCCCTTTTTTCGCCGGCAGGCTCGTGCTGTCGAGGGCCGCGCGCGACCAATCGAGCGCGTCCGCATCCTCAAGCTGCTCCAACTTCGCGCGATGCAGGCCAGCCCAGACGCCGGCTGCCTGCCACGCACCCAGCCGCCCCCAACGCGTCTTGCCGCTGCAGCCGACCGTGGCACGCGGCAGGTGCTTCCACTGCATGCCGGTGCGCAGCACAAGGATGATGCCTGCCAGCGCCGCCCGATCCGAGGCGCGCGGCCACCGACCTTTCGGCTTCTTAGGCTCGGATGGCAGAAGCGGCTCGATCGCCGCCCAAAGATCGTCGGGTACGAGAGCGTCCATGCCCGCCCAATCCGCTCGCTGCGGTTTTGTCCCGCGCTTTGAGATGACGCGGCAGGCCGAGCGTCTGGATCGGAAGGAGGTCGGTTTCAGCGCTCATTCCGGTTCGCTTGCCTCAACAAGATGGTGTGCCAGCTGGATCAGCTCCACGGTCGGGCGGCCCATTCAGAGTAAAGCCTCGCTTGAGGAGCGCGCCTGGAGATAAAAGAAACTACGCAATTAAGTGCGCGACTTGCCCTCCTGACCATCGGCGGCAGGTGAGTCTGGCTGTTAGCGGAATGGCTGCTTCAGAGTTCCCTTGCCGCAGAAGCTGACTTGCGAGTTCCGACCCTTCTCGGACCCTCAGCAGATCCGCTTGCCCGCAATTTGAGGGGCTCCGAATGACCGGAACTGGCTGGAAGCAGTTTGTCCGCTTCGGAGCTCAGGAAGGCGGAGACGGACAGCCTCCCATCCACCCATGCCAGCCAATCAGCCAGTCATGAGCGCTTTCCGGAAGCGGCCATGTGTTGGCCGTCCGGCAACTACCTTCGGGGTAATGGAGGCTGTTCATAGGCTGCCCGTTCAATCACTTCGCCATGAACCTGACCGGGTGCCGATCGCAAAGGATTGATGTAGTGTGAGACGATGTTTAGGCCACTCGGTTTGCTCAAGGAGATTACGCCGCAGCAGGCACTCGTCGCCGCGGACGATGAAAGCGCGGCGTTGCTCGGGGGCGGTAGCAGCTACGCAATGCCCTGGCACTGGCATGACTGCCTCATGCTCCTGGTGCCCAGCATCGGCGTTCTCGACCTCCGGTACGAGACAAGACGCGAGGGCGTTTGGATATCGCAAGACCGGTTCGCCGTGGTGCCCGCTGGGCACGCCCATGAGACCGTTGCCCTGCGTGAGGGGCAGGCGCATCTCGCGCTATACGTCACCGATGCCGCAATCCGCCGTATCGAGGCCGAACTCGGCTCTCTCCATCGGGTCCGCCGGCAGCTCGATGCCAGCGCGCTTTTCCCGGTCACGCCAGAGATTCGGGGGCTCCAGGCGCTCTGTCGGGAGGATGGCGGCGACACCCTGGGCGCGGCCGCTGTTCGGGCGCGCCTTGCGGGGGCTCTGCTGATCCGGTGCCTTACCGCCGTGGAGCGAGGCCAGCCGCTGCCGACGGTGACGCGACGTGGTCATTCGGCCGCGCTGGTGGATGAAGCCAAGGCCTGGGTCGCGGAACGCCTCCGGGACGACATCGCGCTCGATGTGCTCGCCTGCCGCCTCGGCGTCTCGCGCCGTCACCTCACGCGCCTGTTCCGCGAGCAGGTCGGGCTCTCCGTCGGCGGCTTCCAGCAAGCCAAGCGGCTCGACGCCGCCAGGGAGCTGCTGACCCGCACCGACCTGCCGGTCGACGAGGTGGCGTTCCGCGTCGGGTTCGACAGCGGATCGGCGCTCGCGCGTGCTCTGCGCAGGCGCGACGGCCTCTCGCCGCGGGAGATCCGCAGGCTTTCCCACGCCGGCATGGCCCGCTCGGTCGGACAGTAGGGCCCGCTCGGTCGCGCAAAGCGAACACGCTCGATCCATACTCCCTCGCATGCTGCTATGGGCGCTGGGATAACCGGCCTGGGCGTAGGGAGCTTCGTGCCATGGCCGACGTCGAAGTCGTCAATGTCTTCACCCACGAGGGCAGCGGCGGGAACCCCTGTCCCGTCGTGGTGGAAGCTGCGAACCTCAATGCGGATGAGATGCAGGACGTCGCCCGACGGTACGGCCATGAGAGCGGCTTCGTCCTGCCGCCCGAGGATGACGCCCACGATTACCGATTCCGTTTTTTCGTGCCCAACCACGAGATGGAGATGTGCGCCCACGCCACGGTCGGCGCCCTCTGGGTGCTCGCCCGCCGTGGTCGCTTGCCGACGGGTTCGGTGCGGGTCGCGACGGCCAGCGGTACCGTGACCGGCTACGTGCAGGCGCGCGATGCCGGAGCCTGGGAGGTCGAGATCACGCAGCCTCCCGGGCGGGTGGCGCCGCTGGCCTCGCCGGAGGCGGACGAGGTCTGCGCGGCCCTCGGCGTCGGCCGGGACGCGCTCGCCGACCTGCCCGTGCACAACGCCGCCACGTCGCGGGTGAAGACGTTGGTGCCGGTGCGCCTGCCGGCGACGCTTCACGCCCTCTCGCCCGACCCCGCCGCGGTCGAAGCGGTGTGCCGGCGGATCGGCTCGACGGGCCTCTACCCCTACGCGGTCATCGACACGGCGAAGCGCGTGTTCGAGGCGCGGCAGTTCCCGCGCTCGTCCGGCTACCCGGAGGACGGTGCGACCGGCGTAGCCGCGGCGGCGCTGGCTTTCGGCCTCCTGCACGACGGGACGGTCCCGCCCGGCGACGGCGTCATCCGCGTCCACCAAGGCCGTGCCATGGGGCGGCTGTCGGAGATCAAGGTGCGAATCGGCTTTGCCGGCGGCCGACCAGTCGGCTGCCTGCTCGGTGGCGAGGTCGCGCCGGCCGGCGGCGATCGGGGCCATGGTCGAGCGGAAGGGGCGGCGGCGTGAGCGCCGCAGTCCTGGCCCGCCTCTCCGCGGCCGATCTGACCCTCCCGGCCCCGAACCCCCCGGCCGCCAACTACGTGCCGTTCACGCGCGTCGGTGCGATGTTGCTCATCGCCGGTCAGACGCCGGTGCTGAACGGCGAGCCGCGGGTCCTCGGCGTCGTGGGCGAGAGCGTCACGGTCGAGGAGGCGCAGGCTGCGGCCCGCCTGTGCGCGCTCAACATCCTGGCGCAGGTTCATGCCGCCCTCGACGGCGACCTCGACCGGGCGCGCTGCCTACGCCTCGGCGGGTTCGTCCGCTGCCGGGACGACTTCACGCAGCAGCCGCGCGTGCTCGACGGTGCCTCGGATCTCCTCCTGCTCGCCCTGGGCGAGAACGGACGGCACGCCCGCACCGCGGTCGGGACGAACGCCCTGCCACGCGGCGTCCCGGTCGAGATCGACGCGATCTTCGCCGTGACCTGACCGACCGACGTTCCGAAGCGGCAGCCTGGCCGTTCGGCAAGGACGAGGAACCCTACCATGCAGACCTTCCCGAAGGCGGCACTCGCCGCGACGATGATGCTCGCCTCAGTCTCGGCGACGACCCGGGTCGGGGCGGAGGAGCTTACGGGCACCTTGAGGAAGGTACGGGACACCGGGGTGATCACCTTGGGGTTCCGCGATGCCTCAGTGCCGTTCTCCTTCCTGGACGGCAACCAGAAGCCGGTCGGCTACGCGCTGGACATCTGCTACCGCATCGCGGACGCCGTGAAGGAGCAGCTCGGCCTGCCGAAGCTCGACATCCGCTTCAACGCCGTGACCTCGGCCACGCGCATTCCGCTCATCGCCAACGGTACCATCGACCTGGAATGCGGCTCGACGACGAACAACTTCGAGCGCCGCAACCAGGTCGCCTTCACCAACACCGACTTCCTCACGGCCACGCGCTACGTGGCCAGGAAGGGCGTCGGCCTGCGCACCATCGACGACCTGAAGGGCAAGACCGTCGTCTCGACCTCGGGCACGATCAACCTGCGGCAGATCAACGAAGCCAACACGGCACGCAAGCTCGGGCTGACGATCCTGCCCGCCGTCGACCATGCCGAGGCGTTCCTGATGGTCCAGAATGGGCGGGCGGCGGCGTTCGTGATGGACGACGTGCTGCTGGCGTCCCTGGTCGCCGGCGCCAAGGACCCGAGTGCCTACGAGATATCGCGTGAGGCGCTGTCGAAGCCCGAGCCCTACGCGATCATGCTTCGCCGGGAGGATGCGCCGTTCAAGGCGGTCGTCGACGCCGCCACGGCCAAGCTCTACACAAGCCCTGAGGGCAGGGCGCTCTACGACCGGTGGTTTACCCAGCCGATCCCGCCGCGCGGCATCAACCTGAACCTGCCGATGGACGACGCATTGCAGCGCGCGTTCGCACGGCCCAGCGACAGCCCGGATCCCGCGACCTACTAGGAAGGCCGGAGCACGCATCGGTGCGTCGCTTGCACCGTCCATGGCAGGGGACCACCAACGACCGCGAGCCGGAAGCGACAGGTCAGGAGATCGTTCACCAGATGACGCTCTCGGCACGGATCGCCGATCAGGCGGTCGAGAGCGCCACGCGCACGGGACCCTACGGTGCGCCGGCTCGCGGGCACTGCCAAGCGGATCACCGCATCCGTGGACGTCATCACCACCGTCGCGAGTCAGACCAACCGTCTGGCGCTCAACGCCACCATCGCGGCGGCCCGCGCCGGCGAGGCTGCCTCCTGCCGTCGCGTCGCCGCTCGTTTCGGGGTCAGCGTGTCGAGCGCCAGCCGCTGGTCGGAGTGCTTCCGCAATGAGGGCCAACTCGCCTTCAAGCCGATAGGCAGCGATCACACCTCGAAGCGGATTGAGGCGCGTGCCGCGCTCATCCTGGCGACCTCTCAGGAGGAACCAGTCATCGAGAAACTAGACTTGGCGCATCCCGCCGTCGACGCACAGCTCGGCCCCCGCGACAAAGCTCGCCTCGTCGCTCAGCAGGAACACGGTGGCGGCCGCCACCTCCTCCGGGCGCGCCATGCGACCGAGTGGGATCGGCGCGATCAGCGCGGCACGCCCCTCCTCCGGCACGCTCGCCATCATGGCGGTGTCGGTCGGGCCGGGGGCCACCACGTTCACGCGGATGCCCTGCGGGGCCAGCTCGGCCGTCCATGTGCGCGCGTAGGAGCGTAGCGCCGCCTTTGTCGCGGCGTAGGTCCCGTAGGGCGTCACTCCCATCACGTCGGCAATCGAGCCCATCAGCACGACGGACCCGCCCCGCCCCATCGCGCCCAGCGCCGCCTGCAACCCGAAGACGGTCCCACGGACGTTGACCGCGAAGTGCCGGTCGAAATGCTCGGGCGTCCCGTCGCGCAGGGTCGCCGGTTCCGAAATGCCCGCGTTGAGGACCAGCGCGTCGATCCGACCATGCGTCTCCCGCACCGTCGCCACGACGCGCTGCAGATCCTCCTGCAGCGCCGCGTCCGCGACGAGGCCATGCGCACCGCGCCCGATCCGCGCGGCGGCTGCCTCGACTTCGTCGGCGCGCCGCCCGGTGAGGAACACCGACGCGCCCTCGACCGCAAGCCGCTCGGCGACCGCGAGGCCGATGCCTTTCGCCCCGCCGACCACGAGCGCGACCTTGTCCACCATGCGAGCCATCTGGGCATCCCATCAACTGCGATGACTCGAATGATACAAATCGTATATCTGCTATCAAGAACGCACTTAGGATAGCCTAGATATGGACGACGATACCGACCTGGATGCGGCTTCGGCTTGCGCGCTCGCCGACATGGCGCGGGTCCGCCCGGTGCTCGACAAGATCGCCGACAAGTGGACGATCCTCATCCTCACGGTGCTCTGCCCGCGTCCGGCACGGTTCAACGCGATCAAGCGGCGGCTCGACGGCATCACCCACAAGGCGCTGGCGGACGCGCTGAAGCGGCTGGAGCGCAATGGTCTGGTGACCCGGACCGTGCTGCCGACCGCGCCCATCGGCGTCGAGTACGCGATTACCCCGCTCGGCCATTCGCTCCGCCAGCCCTTCGAGGCGCTCTGCGCCTGGGCACTTGAGCACGGCGCGGCGATTGAGGCGGCCAACCACCAGCTTGGCGGCAGCAAGACGAAGCCGTGAGAGCGTGTCCGCTCTCGGTTCGCCGGATGTCGAGCCACCCGCGTTTTCGAGGCCCGAGGTAGCCTCTCGCAAGGCATCAAGTGCCCGCCTGCGACCACTGTCCGGCTGGTCAGGATGCGGCGCGCACCGGCCGGGACCGCCCCTCTCGGAGCGCCGATAGAACTTCGTCGGCAGCCCGTTGCCCGCTGTCATGGGCCCCGTGGGCGGTCGTGAAGTCGAAGGGGTGCGTCGCCTCGCCTGCGAAGAACAACCGGTTCTCGAAGGGGCGGGCCAGCCGTGCCCGCGCCTGCGACTGACCCGGCAGGGCGCAACTGTAGGCACCCCCAATGGTCGCCATCCGGCTCCAGGCCGTCGCCGCGAGCGGCCGGATGGCGGACGCCACGTCGGTACCGAACAGGGCGACCAGCTCCGCCGTGACGTGGGCGAAACCGGCGGCCGGGCCCTCCTCCTCCAGGATGCGGGCCCCCTCGCCGCCGAGGAACGCCTCGATGATCGGCCAGCCGTTCGGACGGATGGAATAGGCGGCGGACCGCGCATCGCGCAGGTTGCCGTAGGCGTGCGAATCCGGCTCGAACGCGGCGTCGCGCCCGATCTCCAGGAAGACCTTCTCGTTGCGGCCGAGCGGCAGGGCTGCGGCCGCCTCGCGCCACGGCTCGGTTCCCGAGGGTAGCCGGATGGCGTCACCGGCAAGGACCGCTGTCGAGACCGTGAGGATGGCGGCCCTGGCGCGGACGGTGCCGGCGCGCGTCGAGACGGCGATGCCGTCCGCCGTCAGGTCGATCCGCTCGACGGGGGTCGCCAGGCGCAACGCCACCGCGTGCGGGAGGCTGGCGGCAACCAGCGTGCCGTAGCCGAACGGCAGGTTCCAGTTCCGACCCGTGGAGGCATCGTCGTAGGCCATGTAGTCGGTGGCGGAGATCCTCTCGGGCGCGACCCCGCTCATGAAGCCGGCGATGGCCCCCACGTAGGCGTTCCACTCACCCCCGGGCTCCAGGGCATCGCTCGCCCGGTCGCTGCCCTGCGCGACCGCCCGGAGCCTCTTCTCCCAATCGCCGAACGCCTTCCGGGCCGCTTCCTCGTCGTCCTCGTCCCGTGCGAGGCCGGGATGCGCCTTCGCCCATGGCGGGTCGCTCCGGTCGACCGGGAAGCCGGATGCCTCGGCGAGTGTGACCCATGAGTTGCGGTCGCCCGAGTGCAGCCATTCGCAGCCGAGGTCGAGCGGGTAGCCGCCGAGGTCCTGCGTGAACGCGCGGCCACCGAGGCGCGACGACGCCTCCAGCACCAGCGCCACCTTGCCGTGCGCGGCCAGCCGCCGCGCGGCGCCGATGCCGGCGGCACCTCCCCCTACGATGATGACGTCGAACTCGCTGCCCATGGGGCCGTAGGTGAGGTCGGCCGGCACGTGGGGCAAGCGTCGGCTTTCTTCGGGCGTCGTCCCTGGCCGGAGCGAGCACCGGCCATATCGGCGACGGCCGCCCCGTCAGCACGTCCGGGAAGGCCACGATGCCGGCCTTCGTGGTCGCGCGGTCCGCCGATATCCGCTTCGAGGCGTAACGCGTAACGGCGGGCGCTGGCCGTTACGCACCTCCTCCCGAGTCGCGCGGCGCACGTCCCGGTGCCAGGACCCG
Source organism: Methylobacterium sp. HJ2 (assembly GCF_056431005.1). Lineage (NCBI taxonomy): Bacteria > Pseudomonadati > Pseudomonadota > Alphaproteobacteria > Hyphomicrobiales > Methylobacteriaceae > Methylobacterium > Methylobacterium sp. HJ2. Next base: position 683,457 of record NZ_JBWJYM010000002.1, read on the forward strand.
CGGCGTCCTAAGGCGAGGTCCGACCGAGTGAACGACGCTGGTGGCGCGGGGCCCCCATGGGTCGGTTGCAACCGACCTTTCGCCTCGGCCGTCCCGTCGCCGCCGGTGGCGCCGCAGATCTCGCCGGTGACGTCGCTCGCCTCCTGGCGCGCCAGGAACACGTAGACCGGCGCGAGCTTCACCGGCTGGCCCGGCCGGCTCAGCGGCACCGCGGAGCCGAACGTCTCGATCTTCTCCAGCGACTGGCCGCACGAGGGCTTCACCCGGCGGACCGTCGACGCGCTCGCCGGCAGGCCCCGAGGCGTGGCCCGGTCGATCCGATCAACCTCGCGTACGATCGTGCCGGCCAGCGGAGCGTGCGTCGACCAAGGCGCGTATCCCTGTGGCGACCGCGTCCTCGACGGGATTGTAGACGAGCATGCCGAGGTCCGGCCGCCCATCCACCGCGAAGGCCGAGTATTCCAGCTCGATCTCGCCCAGGGTCGGGTGCCGCAGACGCTTGACCCCGTCCCCGTGGACCCGGACGTCGTTCTCCCGCCAGAGCGCCTCGAACTCCGGGCTCGTGCGGCAGAGCTCCTCCACCAAGCGGCCGACCTCCGAGGTGGCACCGGCCCTCGCCGCATCGGCCCGGAACGTGCCGACCACGAAGCGCGCCACGCTTTCCCAGTCGTGCTGCGCGCTCCGCACCCGCGGGTCGCCGAACATCCGGCGCAGGATGTTGCGCTCGCGGATCGGGACCTCATCCCAGTCGGTAAGCACCACGGCGGCGGCCGCGTTCCAGGCGACGACATCCCAGGTGGCGGTCTTCACCAGCGCGGGGCTCGCCTCAAATGTATCGAGAAGGCGCTGCAGGCGCGGCGTCACACCCTCGATTGCCCTGTACCGGACCTCGGGCGGGCGCCCGAGCCCCAGCATGAACAGGTGCTCGCGTTCCGGCTCCGTCAGCATCAGCCCGGACGCGATGCGGTTGAGCACGTCCGCGGAGGGTGCCCCGCCGCGTCCCTGCTCAAGCCACGTGTACCAGGTCGCGCTGATGTTCGAGCGCTGGGCGACCTCCTCCCGGCGCAGGCCCGGCGTCCTGCGACGCCCGGAGAACCCGAAGGCGGCCGGGTCGAGCCTTGTCCGCCGGTCGCGGAGATAGGCCCCGAGCAGGTTCTCCGAGGTGGACGGCATCGCGATCCTATTGGCGATTATACCAGGATAAGGTCACTACTTTAACCGGATCCGTGCGGGCGCGACAGTGGACCTCCACGCCACTTCGGATAGGCAACCCCATGCGCGTATTCCTCACCGGCGCGACCGGCTTCATCGGCTCGGCCATCGTTCCCGAGCTCCTCGCCGCCGGCCATCAGGTCCTCGGGCTGACCCGCTCGGAGAGCGGCGCCCAAGCGCTGCGCGACGCCGGGGCCGAGCCGCACCTCGGGAACCTGGAGGATCTGGACAGCCTGCGCAGCGGCGCCGCCCAGGCGGACGGCGTGATTCACACCGCCTTCGACCACGACTTCACGAACTTCGCCGCCAATTGCGCGAAGGACAGGCGCGCCATCGAAGCCCTGGGCTCCTCTCTCAGGGGTTTGGATCGGCCCCTGATCATCACCTCCGGGACCGGCTTCGGTAGCGCCGTTCCGGGCCGGCCGGCGACGGAGGAGGTCTTCAATGCCGAGCATCCGAATCCTCGCATCGCCTCCGAGTTGGCAGGCGCCGCGCTGCTGGAGGCGGGCGTCAACGTATCTGTGGTGCGGCTTCCCCAGGTACATGACACCGTCAAGCAAGGCCTCGTCACCTACCTTGTCGAGCTGGCCCGCCGGAAGGGCGTCTCGGCCTATGTCGGGAATGGATCGCACCGGTGGTCGGCCGCTCCGGTGCTCGACGTCGCCCGCCTCTACCGGTTAGCCCTAGAGCGGCGGGAGGCGGGTGCGCGCTACCACGCGGTCGCCGAGGAGGGCGTAACGACCCGCGCCATCGCAGAGGTGCTCGGGCGGGGGCTGAACGTGCCGGTCACCTCCGTGTCGCCGGAGGAGGCGGCCCGGCATTTCGAGTGGCTCAGCGCGTTCGTTGCCATGGACATGTCCGCGTCGAGCGCGGGGACGCGGGCCCAGCTTGGATGGCATCCGACCGGGCCGGGGCTGATCGCCGACCTCGAAGCGATGCGTTACCACGAGGCGGCTCGCTGAAGGCAGCTACGCGGGAGCGCCCCTAACCTCCGCATGGCTGCCCGGTCAGCCCGCGAGGGGCGCCGGTCCCGCGATGCTGGGCTGGCCCGAACCCACCCGCCGACCGTCCTCGCGATAGGCGGCCTCCTGTCATCAGGGGTCTTGCTACCGGGGCAGCGGTCGGCCGCCGCGAAGCACCCGTCGTCGAGCTCCTTGAGTGGCCGGCCCTTCATCTCGTCAGCGCGATCCCTACCTCGTGGGAACGCGATTGACGCCTGCTCAGCGAACCTCACGTACGTTCCTGACAATTGCACAAGTCAGTCCACCGACAACCGGTGTTAGCCCCGCAGGCAGGTCTTCAGTTCCTCCCAGCGGGGCAACCTGCCGTGTCTCAGCCTCTCTCTCGGAGGCCCAGGGCTCTCGCATCAATCAGGTTGTAAAGACGACGCCGACCTTCCGGCCGATACGCTGCGTCTCGCCGGACCGATTCAGACGCGCACTTCGAGACGATGATGGAAGTCCGCGATCAGGCATCGGCGCCTCACCCCATCCTGACTGGACAGCGGTGGGCGTGACCTGTTTGGCCAGCTTGGACTTCGAGATCAAACAGCATCGCCTGCATCTCCGATCAAGCCCAGCGCGGAGACGGCCGCCCAAGGTGCGGACCGTTCGGATGCTCAGGCCTTTCCGCTTCCGGCGAAGGCATGGAGCGAGACGCGCGCCACCTCGCGCAAGGCGTCCCGGTTCGCCCCGGATGACGCGATGACGCCCATGCCAGAAGCTATCGTCGAGAGAAAACGGGCCAGCGCCACAGGGTCCGCATCATCCGAGAGATCGCCGTCCTCCTTCGCCTGGACGAAACGCCCGAGGAGTTCCGTCTCGGTCTGGGCGCGCCGGGATGCCAGTTCGAAGGGGATGTTCTCCGAACCGGCGCCGCAGGCAAGCCCGCCCTGGACCAGAAGGCAGCCGGGCGGATTGGCGGGATCGGTATGGCTCTCGGCGATGCTGCTCAGGAAACGCTCGGCCACATCGTGCGCCGTCGCACCAGCCAGCACGTAGCGCATGTGCTCGGACCGCCGCAGCGCGTAACGGTCGAGGGCGGCCTTGAGCAGGCCCTCCTTACTGCCGAAGGCCGCGTAGAGGCTCGGCGCCTTGATGCCCATCGCCTTCGTCAGCATGGCAAGGCTGGCGCCGTCGTAGCCGTGGCGCCAGAACACCTCCATCGCCTCGTCGAGGGCTTTGTCCATGTCGAAGGACCGGGGCCGCCCCATCACCATTGTCAGCTGACTCCAACTTTTATATCGAGTGATAGATAAGTCTCTTGACGCCAGACGTCCACGCCGACATGTGTAGCGCACTCTACAGATGTCGGAGCCGGTCGTGAACCCTGCGCCTCACTCTCTCCCCGCCCGCCCCGGTCTCCGACGCAGCCTTGCAGCCGGCAGCACAGCTGCTCTGCTGATGGGGGCCGCCGTCCAGTTTCTGCCATCCCTGACATTGCGCGGGACTGAGGCAATCGCAGCCCCGGCGCCGACCGAACAGGCGATGCCGGTTCCAGTCGCGACCGTCGTTCCTCGGGCCGTCGTCCTCTGGGATGAGTTCTCCGGACGCCTCGAAGCCGTCGACCGGGTCGACGTCCGGGCACGCGTCGGCGGCGCGATCCAAGCGACGCACTTCGTTGAGGGCGAACTCGTGAAGGCCGGCGACCTGCTGGTGACCATCGACCCGGCCCCCTACGCCGCCGAGTTCCAACGCCTGGAGGCGCAGGTCGCCGGCGCCGAGGCCCGCGTCGCCCTGACCGCGAGCGACCTGGAGCGCGGACAGAGGCTCTCGGGCCAGCAGATCGTCACGGCGCGCGACCTCGATGTCCGCGCCAATGCCTTCAAGGAAGCGAAGGCCAACCTCGATGCCGCGAAGGCGACGCTTGAGGCCGCCCGGCTCAACCTCGGCTACACCGAGGTACGCGCGGCTGTCGGTGGCCGCGTCGGTCGCCGCGAGATCACGCCGGGCAACCTCGTCGCCACCGGTGCGGGTGCCGCCGTTCTGACCACCCTCGTCTCCGTTGACCCTGTTTATGCCAGCTTCGACGCGGACGAGACCGTCGTACTCAAGGCCCTGGCCTCCCTTGCCGAACCTTCGGGCAAGCGTGGCAGCCTCGATCGCATCCCCGTGGAGATGGTCACCGCCGACGGCGCCCGGGCCCGAGGGCACCTCCAGTTCATCGACAACAAGGTCGATGCGCGCAGCGGCACCATCCGCGTTCGCGCGAGCTTCGGCAACGGCGACGGACATCTCATTCCCGGACAGTTCGCCCGCATGCGCCTCGGCCAGGCCGCAGCCGAATCGTTGCTGCTCGTGGACGAGCGGGCGGTCGGCACCGATCAGGACAAGAAGTTCGTCCTCGCGGTGGGTGCGGACGACCGGGCCGAGTTCCGCGCCGTCACCCTCGGTCGAGCCGTGGATGGCCTTCGCGTTGTGACCTCCGGCCTGTCCGGCGGCGAGCGCATCGTCGTCAACGGGTTGCAGCGCGTCCGGCCCGGCACCCTCCTGCGGCCCGAGCCAGTCGCCATGGGCGCCCGGCCGCAAGACGCCGCATCGGCCGCGCGCCAGCTCGCCCAACGCTGACGAGCGGCGAACGCCTCACCCAGCCTCGTCGACCCACGTGCAGGGCGGCCCCCCGCGACCGCCGTCTCTCCACGCGACCCTTTTCGCCCCTAGGAGGGCGGCATGAACCTCTCGAAGTTCTTCATCGACCGGCCAATCTTCGCAGGCGTGCTCTCGGTGCTCATCTTCATCATGGGCCTGATCTCGCTCTTCGCGATGCCGATCTCCGAATATCCGGACGTGGTGCCGCCCTCGGTCGTCGTGCGCGCGACCTTCCCGGGTGCCAACCCGAAGGTCATCGTCGAGACGGTGGCGACGCCGATCGAGGAGCAGATCAACGGCATCGAGGGCATGCTCTACATGTCGAGCCAAGCCACGACCGACGGCATCATGACGCTGACCGTCACGTTCCGTCTCGGCACCGATCCCGACAAGGCCCAGCAACTGGTTCAGAACCGAGTCTCGCAGGCCGAGCCGCGCCTGCCGGCCATCGTGCGTCAGCTCGGCATCGTCACGGTGAAATCCTCGCCGGACCTGACCATGGTCGTGCACCTCGTTTCCCCGAACGGGCGCTACGACATGACGTATCTTCGAAACTACGCGGTCCTGAACATCAAGGACCGGCTCGCTCGCCTCGACGGCGTCGGCCAGGTACAGCTCTTCGGCTCCGGCGATTACTCGATGCGCATTTGGCTCGACCCGCAGAAGGTCGCCGAGCATGGGCTCTCGGCCGGTGATGTCGTACGCGAGATCCAGGCTCAGAACGTCGAGGCGGCGGCCGGCGTCATCGGCGCCTCCCCAGCGATCCCGGGGCTCGATCTCCAGCTCTCACTCAATGCCGAGGGTCGCTTGAGCAGCGAGGAGCAGTTCGGCGACATCGTCGTCAAGACCGGCGAGAGCGGCGAGATCACCCGCCTGCGCGACGTCGCCCGGATCGAGCTCGGGGCCTCCGACTACGCGCTGCGCTCGCTCCTCGACAACAAGTCTGCCGTGGCGCTTCCGATCTCCCAGTCGCCGGGTTCGAATGCGATCCAGATCTCGGACGAGGTCCGCCGGACCATGGCGGAGATCAAGCGGAACATGCCGGAAGGCGTCGATTACCAGATCGTCTACGACCCGACGCAGTTCGTTCGCGCCTCCATCGAGGCCGTGATCCACACCCTGCTGGAGGCCATCGCCCTCGTCGTCCTGGTGGTGATCCTGTTCCTGCAGACCTGGCGGGCCTCGATCATCCCGCTCCTCGCCGTGCCGGTCTCCATCGTCGGCACCTTCGCGGTGATGCACGCCTTTGGCTTCTCCATCAACGCGCTGAGCCTGTTCGGCCTGGTGCTCGCCATAGGCATCGTGGTCGACGACGCCATCGTGGTGGTGGAGAACGTCGAGCGCAACATCGAGAGCGGCCTGTCGCCACGCGAAGCCAGCTACCAGGCCATGCGGGAGGTCTCCGGGCCGATCATCGCCATCGCGCTCGTGCTGGTCGCGGTGTTCGTGCCGCTCGCCTTCATCAGCGGCCTGACGGGACAGTTCTACAAGCAGTTCGCCCTCACCATCGCGATCTCGACCGTGATCTCGGCCGTCAACTCGCTCACCCTGTCGCCGGCACTCTCCGCCCTTCTGCTCAAAGACCATCACGCCCCGAAGGACCGTCTGACCCGGATCCTCGACGGGCTGCTCGGCTGGTTCTTCCGGCGCTTCAACCGTGCCTTCGGGCGGGCCTCGGACGGCTACGGACGCGGCGTCGGTTTCGTCGTCTCGCGCAAGGCGACGATGATGGTGCTCTACCTCGTCCTCGTCGGCATGACCGTCGTGCTGTTCCGCCAGATCCCCGGCGGCTTCGTGCCGGGCCAGGACAAGCAGTACCTCGTCGGCTTCGCACAGCTGCCGGACGGCGCCACCCTCGACCGGACCGAGGAGGTGATCCGCCGCATGAGCGAGATTGCCCTCAAGGAGCCCGGCGTCGAGAGCGCCGTCGCCTTCCCGGGCCTGTCGATCAATGGGTTCACCAACAGCTCGAATTCGGGGATCGTGTTCTCCACCCTGAAGCCGTTCGAGGAGCGCCGCTCGCCGGCCCTGAACGGTGGCGCCATCGCGCAGTCGCTGAACCGGAAGTTCGCGGCGATCCCCGAGGCGTTCATCGCGATGTTCCCGCCGCCGCCCGTCAACGGCTTAGGCACCATCGGGGGCTTCAAGATGCAGATCGAGGATCGGGCTGGCCTCGGCTACGAGGCGCTCAACGACGCGACCAAGGCCTTCCTGGCCAAGGCCGCCCAGGCGCCCGAGCTCGCCGGCCTCTTCTCCAGCTTCCAGATGAACGTGCCGCAACTCTTCGCCGACATCGACCGGACAAAGGCCCGCCAGCTTCGGATTCCCGTGACGGACGTCTTCGACACGCTGCAGATCTATCTCGGCTCGCTCTACGTCAACGACTTCAATCGGTTCGGGCGCACCTACTCGGTGCGGGTCCAGGCCGACGCCCCCTTCCGGGCGCGCTCGGACGATATCGGGGCGCTGAAGGTGCGGGCGGGCTCCGGCGAGATGGTGCCGCTGGCGGCTCTCCTGCACGTTCGACAGACGGCCGGCCCGGAGCGCGCCATGCGCTACAACGGCTTCCTCTCCGCCGACATCAACGCCGGCGCCGCGCCGGGCTACTCCTCGGGCCAGGCCCAGGCGGCCGCCGCCCGCATCGCGGCCGAGACCCTGCCGCGCGGCTTCGCCTTCGAGTGGACCGACCTGACCTATCAGGAGTTCATCGCGGGCAATTCGGGAATGTGGGTGTTCCCGCTCGCCCTGCTCCTGGTCTTTCTCGTGCTCGCCGCCCAGTATGAGAGCTTGGCGCTGCCGCTCGCCATCCTGCTGATCGTGCCGATGGGGCTGCTGGCGGCGATGTTCGGCGTCTGGCTTTCGGCGGGTGACAACAACGTCTTCACCCAGATTGGCCTCATCGTGCTCGTCGGCCTCTCTGCCAAGAACGCGATCCTGATCGTGGAATTCGCCCGCGAGCTTGAATTCGCCGGTCGCACGCCGCTCCAGGCCGCCATCGAGGCGAGCCGCCTGCGGCTGCGCCCGATCCTGATGACCTCGATGGCCTTCATCATGGGTGTGCTCCCCCTGGTGACGGCCACCGGCGCCGGCTCCGAGATGCGCAGCGCCATGGGTGTCGCCGTTTTCTCCGGCATGATCGGCGTCACCGCCTTCGGCCTCTTCCTGACGCCGGTGTTCTACGTCCTCCTGCGCCGCCTCAGCGGCAGCCGGCCGCTCAAGCAGCACGGCGGCGGCACAGCGGATGTTCATCAACAGCAGATAGCGGAGGCTGCATAGCGGACCCGCACCTGGGCTCTGCAATTCGCGAGACTAGCATGCTGAAACCGCGATGAGCACGCAGCACTTGGCGACCGCTTTTGCGATTGATAGATTTCGAAGTGTACGACGACATCGGATCGGATGCGGGATGTCCGCTTCGGGCTGAAAGCCCAGGGTCTGCTGTCCAGCCCGAACTGATGCTGCGGAAGGGCTGGCGAACGTCCGCTTTGAAGAAGTACCGACGGCAATCCGGATGACCGGGTTGGGCGCCAAGCCGAAGGTCCGGTTCTGCGCCGGCGATACCGTGGGCGTCGAGATGGTGCGCGACGGCCTCATTCTCCCGACCCTCGTTCGTGAAGGACATGACGCTCGTCTTCTCCCGGGCGGTGCCGATGAGGCGCAGGCCCCTGACGTCTGCGAGACCGGCCTGCGCGTAGTCGAGCAGGTCGTGCTCGTAGGCGGCGATGGCCGGCAGGCCGATGCCCTCCAGGTCATCGAGGGCGGCCCCGAGGCCGACCGCGCCCGCGATGTCGGGGGTGCCGGCCTCGAACTTCTCCGGCGCGCCCTTGTAGACGGTACGCGCGAAAGTCACGTCCTCGATCATGTGGCCACCGCCCTGCCAGGGCGGCATCGCCTCGAGACGGGTTGCTCGTCGGCTTCGGAACCCGGCTCGGCTCCGGCTGCACCTCCGGCCACGGGGTCTGCGGGCTCGCCCGCCTGTCGCCGCGCTCGCTCGTGGCGGTGCCGGTCTTCCTCGCCACCGGCATGCTGACGGTGGCGCTCATGCGGGCGGCATCGTGAGCGGCGGGGCGCGCGCCCTCGCGGCCCTCGCCGCGGGGCTGCTCTTCGGGCTCGGCCTCGCCCTGTCGGGAATGCTCGACCCCGGCCGCGTCCGCGGCTTCCTCGATATCGGGGGTGCCTGGGATCCGAGCCTCGTCTTCGTCTTCGGTGGGGCGGTGAGCGTGTCGGCGCTCGGATCCGTCCTCTCGCGCCGGCTTCCGCGTCCCGCGCTGGCCCGGAGCTTCGACCTGCCGACCTCCCGGCGGATCGACGCGCCCCTCGTGCTCGGGGCCGCCCTGTTCGGGATCGGTTGGGGGCTGTCGGGCTACTGCCCCGGCCCGGCCGTGGCGGCGCTCTCGACCGGCGCGGTACCGGTCCTCGTCTTCGTGGCGGCGATGCTGCTGGGCATGGCGGCGCACGAGCTTCGCGCAGGGCGAAACCGCAGCTAACCGTTCGGGCGCCGGAGATCCGCTCAGGCAGAGAGCGCGTGCCCGGGCGCGGCGTAGCGGCTCGCGGGCCGCGCCAGCCCCAGATGCTCACGCAGGGTCGCCCCGGCATAATCCTGCCGGAACAACCCCCTGCGCCGGAGGATCGGCACGACCGCGTCGACGAAGGTCTCCAGCCCCTCCGGCAGCACGTCCGGCATCAGGTTGAAGCCGTCCGCCGCGCCGGCCCGAAACCACGCCTCGATGTCGTCGGCGATGGCCTCCGGCGTGCCGACGACGATGCGGTGGCCGACGCCGCCGCCGAGCGCCCGCAGGAGTTGACGCACGGTCAGCGTGTCCCGCCGCGCGAGGGCGACGGTCCCGAGGAACATCGTGTGGTTGGCGTCCGGCGGCAGGGGCAGCGGGTCGGGCAGCGGCTTGTCGAGATCGAGCCGGGCCGGGTCGATCCGCAGCGTGCCGGCGAGCCGGGCGAGGCTGTACTCCACCGGCACGAGGTCCCAGAGTTCGTCCTGGCGCCGCCGCGCCTCGGCCTCGGTGGAGCCGATCACCGTGGCGAGGCCCGGCAGGATGACCAGCGCGTCCGGAGGGCGCCCGTAGCGCGCCGCCCGCGCCCGCAGGTCCTGGGCATGGGCCGCGCCGTCCTCGATGGTCTGGGCCAGGGAAAACACTGCGTCGGCGGTGGCGGCGGCGAGTTCGCGCCCATCCTCGGAGCCGCCGGCTTGGAATGTGACGGGGCGTCCCTGTGGGCTGCGCGGCACGGTGAGCGGCCCCGCGACGGTGTAGTGCGCGCCACGGTGGTCGACCGCGTGGACCTTCGCCGTGTCGACGAACCGGCCGCTCGCCTTGTCGCCGACGACGGCATCGTCCTCCCAGCTGTCCCACAGGGCGTGGACGAGGTCGGTGAACTCCCGCGCCCGGGCGTAGCGGGTACCGTGTTCCGAGGCGCCCGCGAATCCGAAATTCCGGCCGGCGGCGGCATCCGCCGTCGTCACCACGTTCCAGCCTGCTCGGCCGCGGCTCACGAGGTCGAGACTCGCGAAGCGGCGGGCGAGATTGTAGGGCTCGTTGTAGGTCGTCGAGGCGGTGGCCACGAGGCCGACATGGCTCGTCACGGCGGCGATTGCCGACAGCACCACGGTGGGTTCGAGGGCGTTGAACGGGCGGTAGTCGATCCGGTCGTTGATCGCCGGCGTGTCGGCGAGGAAGATCGCGTCGAGCTTGCCGCGCTCGGCGATGCGGGCGACGCGCACGAAATGATCGATGTCGAGGAAGGCGTCGGGCCGGCTCTCGGGCAGCCGCCAAGCCGACGGGTAGACACCCGAATGCAGCAGGTTGACGTTGAGGTGCAGCGTGCGGCTGGTCATCGGCGGTCTCGGGGTCAGCGGATGCGGGGGATGACCTGCTCGGCGAAGCGGCGCATCTCCGCCTCGAAGGGCTGGAACTGCAGCATGAACAGCTCGATGCCGGCGGTGTGGAAGGCGCGGATCCGCTTCGCGACGGTCTCGTAGCTGCCCACGAGCCCGGCCGCGGTGCCGCCATTGGTCCCGACATGACGGGAGGCCGCCGCGTCGGTCTTGGCGAACATCACGCTCGCCGTGTCCGTGCGGGCGCGTGTGTCGGCGCGTAAGCCTGCGTCGCGCTGGGCGAGGGCGAGGAGGCGGGCGTGCTCGGCTTGCGCCTCCGCGTCGGTGGCCCTCGCGATCACGAAGGCCGAGAGGCCGTAGCGCAGAGGCCCATTGGCGGCCGGGCGCCGGGCGACGTCGGCGACCAGCGCGGCGACGTCTTCCAGCCGCTGGCCGTTGATGAACCAGACGTCGGCGTGGTCGGCGGCGAGCGCCCGGGCGGGCTCGGATTCGCCGCCGAGATAGATCGTCGGCCGCGTTCGGAACGTGCCTGCGGGGCGAAGCTGGTAATCCTCTGTCCGGAAGTGCTCGCCCTGAAAGGTCACGCGCTCGCCGCGCATCAGCCGATCAACGAGGCCGATCCATTCGCGGCCATAGGCGTAACGGTCGTCGTGGGCCGGAAAGGGCAGGCCGGCGCGCTCGAACTCGGCCTTGTTCCAGGCATTCACGAGGTTCAGGGCGAAGCGCCCGCCGCTGATATGCTCGATCTGCAGGGCCATCTTGGCGAGGACCACCGGATGGTAGAGCCCGGGCTTGATCGCCGCGATGATCTCGATCCGCTTGGTCAGCGCGGCGAGCGCCGCTGCCCCCGTCCAGGCTTCGAGCTGGTCCCGCTCGGAATCGTAGGGGTTCATCGTATGCTGGGCGACCAGCACCGAATCGAAGCCGAGCGCCTCGGCCTCCAGCACGAGGGCGCGGTTGCGCTCCCAGCCGGCGTCGTCGGGCTCGTCGGGATCGTGGTGGGAGGCACGGGAGCCGTGGACGGCGGCCCAGATGCCGAAGCGGGGAGCGCTCGCCACGGCGTCAGCCCCGCCCGGAGGGAATCGCGAAGATCGGCACGTCGGTGGCGTCGATCCGGCGGGGGATGAGCTTGGCCTCGTGGAACACGTCGGCGATGGCCTGCTGCTCGCCGAGTTGCGCACGCTCCACCGGCTCCACCGCGTAGGTTCGGCGGCTGTTGGCGGCGGCCACGACGGCCGGCGGCAGGTCTCCCCAGATCGGGGCCAGCAAGGCCACGGCCTCCTCCGGGTTTGCCTTCATCCAGGCGCCGGCCTCGACCAGGGAGCGGTAGACGATCGCCACCACCTCCGGCTGCGCGGCCACGAAGCTGTCGTTGACGAGGTAATAGCGGTGGTAGCTCGTCAGTCCCGTGCCGTCCGCGATGACCCTCACGGGGCGCTTGGCCTCGGCGAAGGCCAGGAATGGATCCCAGATCGACCACGCGTCGAGGCTGCCCTGCTCGAAAGCCACGGCCCCCTCCGGAGCCTGGAGATAGGCCGGCTTGATGTCGGCGAAGGTCAGGCCCGCCCGCTTGAGCGCGGCGGCGAGCACGTAGTGGCTGCCCGATCCACGGGAGACGCCGACCGTCTTGCCTCTCAGGTCGGCGACGGTGCGGATGGGAGAGTCCGCCGGCACGATGATCGCCTCCGCCGAGGGCGCGCCGCGCTCGCGGGCGTAGAAGGTGAGCGGCGCCTTGGCGGATTGGGTGAAGATCGGCACCGCGTCGGCGACGTCGGCGTGGATGTCGACCGCCCCGGCATTCATCGGCTCGATGACGCTGGTGAAGAGGTGCCAGCTCGGAGTGAAGCCCAGCGGCGCCAAGCGCTCGGCCAGCGTGCCCTTGACCTTGAGCACGGTGAACAGCACCGACGAGCGCTGCAGGCTGATCTTCACCTCGCGGGGCGCCGCGCGCACGGCCGGAGCGCCGAGCGCCAGGGCGGCCGCCCCGCCGAGCCCACCGCGCAGGAGCGTGCGGCGGGAGGGGCCGAACCGGCCCGTCGTGTCGTCGATCATGGAGCGCTCGCGAATCGTAAGGGGGAGCGGAAGGTGGGTGCCGGGGCATCGTGACCGCCGGGCGCGTCCATTGATGGCTTTTCGGGTGGTTCGGATCAATGAAACGCGTTTTCGATTTGGTTTGCGCCTAGAGGAACATGTCCTCCGAAAAGGGAAATGCGAAAGACGTCGTTCTTTTTGCCCTGGGAGGCGCGAACCAATGCTTATCGAAGCCGCAAAAACCCACCCTGGAAATGAATTTCCAACGAACTAGCCCGCGAAAAAACGAAAACCTCCTTGCCAATCGTCTTGCGATACGTTGGTCCCAAAGGCGAAGTCTGGCCGAGAAACCGTCTTGAGATCGGGGGCCGGCTCACCGATTCCTTCGTCAAACGCCCCCAGGGCGATGTCGGAAATCGGAAAGTTGAAGCCATGTCGCAGACGGATGCTGGCTGGGGTGCGGGGCCGAGCACGCGCTACGAGACCCTGGCGGACCGATTCCGCCCGGTTTTCGCCGAGATTCGCGCCACCGCCGTCGAGCGGGACAGGGAACGCCGCCTGCCGCATGCCGAGATCGGCTGGCTGCGGGAAGCGACGTTCACCACCCTTCGGCTCTCACCCGAGGTGGGCGGCCATGGCGCCAGCCTGCCGGAGTTGTTCGCCCTGCTGATCGAGCTGTCGGCCGCGGATTCGAACGTCACCAACGCGCTGCGGGCGCATTTCGGCTTCACCGAGGACGCGCTCTGCTCCTCCTCGCCGGACTGGCGGGCGGCCTGGATCAAGCGGATCGGCGCGGGCGAGACGATCGGCAGCGGCGTGTCGGAGACGGGCCCGGCGAAGGTCGGCGCCTTCGATACGGTGGTGCGGCGGCGCGACGGCGGGCCCGTCGTCGACGGGCGGAAGTTCTACACCACCGGCTCGCTGTTCGCGGACTACATCCACCTCTCGGCCGAGGACGAGGCAGGCGGGGCGGTGACGGCGGCCGTGCCGGCGCGCGCGCCGGGCGTCACCATCGTGGACGACTGGGACGGGTTCGGGCAGGCGCTCACCGCCAGCGGCACCGCGACCTTCGAGGGCGTGGCCCTCGATCCGGCGCTGATCAAGCCGGATCCGGCCCGCTTTCCCTACGCCATGGCGTTCTTCCAGCTGGTGCATCTCGCGACGCTCGCCGGCATTGGCCGGGCGGCGGCGGACGACGTGGCACGGCTGGTGGCGGAACGGACCCGCGTCTACAGCCACGGCAATGCCGGGCGCACTGCCGACGATCCGCAGATCCAGGCGGTGGTCGGTCGCGTCCGGGCCAATGCCTACGCGGCGGGCGCGGTCGTGCTGCAGGCCGCCGAGGCGCTCCAGAGGGTGCACGACGCGCACCGGGCCGGATCACGGGGCGCTGAGCGGCAGGCGACGCTCGCCGATGTCGAGGTCAACCAGGCGGTCAGCGTGGTGACCGACCTGATCCTGACGGCGACGACGAGCCTGTTCGATGCGCTCGGCGCCTCGGCGGTGAAGGTGGGTGCCGGGCTCGACCGGTACTGGCGCAACGCCCGCACCATCGCCTCCCACAACCCGCGAATCTACCGGGATCGCAGCGTCGGCGCCTTCGCGATCTCCGGCGAGGCGCCTCCGCGGCAGTACCGCGTCGGCTCGGCGTGAGGTTACGGGCATGGCACGCAGCGACCGCATGCGCCTCGGCGCCTTCCTGTATCCCGGCGGGCACCACGTCGCCGCGTGGCGGCATCCGTCCTCCGACGCCGATGCCGGCATCAACGCTGCTCATTACCGGCAGCTCGCCCGCACCGCCGAGGCGGCGAAGTTCGACCTGATCTTCCTCGCGGACGGGGTCAGCATCCGGGGCGACGACCTCGACGCCCTGAGCCGGACGGCGATCCGCTATGTCGGCCAGTTCGAGCCGCTGACCCTGCTGTCCCACCTCTCGGCGGTGACCGAGCGGATCGGCCTCGTGGCCACAGCCTCGACCACCTACAACGAGCCGTTCCACGTCGCCCGCAAGTTCGCCTCCCTCGACCATCTGAGCGGCGGCCGGGCGGGCTGGAACCTCGTCACCTCCGCCGACCCGCGGGAGGCCTGGAACTTCAGCCGCGAGAGCCACCTCGCCCACGCGAACCGCTACGCCCGGGCGGAGGAGTTCGTCGACGTCGTGCGCGGGCTGTGGGATTCCTACGCGGACGACGCCTTCGTCCGCGACCGCGAGGGCGGGCGCTTCTTCGATCCGGACAAGCTGCACCTGCTCTCCCACGAGGGCGAGCACTTCACGGTGCGGGGGCCACTCAACGTGCCCCGTCCGCCGCAGGGGCACCCGGTGGTGGTGCAGGCGGGTTCGTCCGAGGCCGGCAAGGCGCTGGCCGCCCGCACCGCCGAGGTGATCTTCACTGCCCAGCAGACCCTGGAGGACGCGGTCGCCTTCTACGCCGACGTGAAGGGCCGGATGGCCGATCACGGCCGCGATCCGGACCACCTCAAGATCATGCCCGGCGCCTTCCCGGTTGTCGGGCGCAGCGAGGCGGAGGCGCAGGACAAGTTCGCCTCGCTGCAGGCGCTGATCCACCCGGTGGTCGGCCGCTCGCTCCTCGAACAGCTCACCGGCGCCGACCTGTCGGCCTACCCGGACGATGCCCCCGTGCCGGAGATGCCGGAGACCAACGGCGGCAAGAGCCGCCAGGACCTCTTCCTGCGCCTCGCCCGGCGGGAGGGGCTGACGATCCGCGAACTCTACCTGCGCGCCGCCAGCGCCCGGGGCCACTGGACGATCGTCGGCACGCCGACCCAGGTCGCCGACGCCCTGCAGGAGCGGTTCGAGGCCCACGGCGCGGACGGCTTCAACATCATGCCGCCGACCTTACCCGGCGGGCTCGACGACTTCGTCACCCTCGTCCTTCCGGAGTTGCGGCGCCGGGGGCTCTTCCGGGAGGCGTACGAGGGAACGACCCTGCGGGATCACCTCGGCCTGCCCCGTCCCGCGCACCGCATTCCATCGGCCATACTCGGCTCGGCCGAACGCGGTGCCGCCTGACGATCACACTTCGAAAGCCGTCGGCGAGAGACCGGCAGCCGGCCCTACGGCACGCCCTCGCGCATCGAGGCGGGCACCATCCGCACCATCCCGTAGGGCCTCAAGCCGGACACCTCGGCCTCCACCCGCACGCCGCTGCAGGATCTCGACGGCATCCCGACGCCGAACGGCCTGTTCGACGAGCGCCACCACGGCGGCCTCCCCGACATCGAGACTGCCCAGCTATCGCCCTGAGCACAGGGCGATAGCTCGGCCAGGACGGGTGGGCCCGCCCTGCCACGGCCGCGCGATCGCGCGTCTTCGCGCAGCCCTCGCGCTGAGACGGGTCTCAGGCAGCCTTGCCCGCCCGCGCCTCGCGGGCCCGGCTGGGGCGCCCGTCTGTGCTGACCGGAGCGACGCCCTGGATCGTCACCCGGCGCACCACACGGGGCTCGTCGTCGTAATCGTCCACGGCCCGATGCACCGTCGCCCGGTTGTCCCAGATCGCCACGTCACCCTGCCGCCAGGACCATCGGACGGTGTTCTCCGGCCGCGTCGCGTGATCGTGGAAGATCGCGAGCAGGTGCTGCGAATCCGAGGTCGTCAGGCCGAGGATGCGCTGGAGGAAATGCCCGACGATCAGCGATCGCTCGCCGCTTTCCGGGTGGACGTGGACCAGCGGATGCTCCGTCTCGAAGACGGTGCGGGTGAAGACCTCGTCGTACCGCCACCGTCCGGCATCGGACACGTTCACCCGCCCGCCGACGTAGTCGTAGACGTTCGAGTGCACGGCCCAGAGCCGGTCCGCGAGGTCGCGCAGAGCCTCCGGCAACTCGGCATACGCAGTTGCGGTATTGGCCCAAAGCGTGTCGCCGCCATAGGCGGGAAGTGTCACCGCGCGGAGGATCGAGATCGCCGGATAGTTCGGCACGAAGGTCACGTCGGTGTGCCAGGAACTGGCCCGCTCGCCCCGGCTGCCGTCGATGTCGAGCGTTCCCGCCGTGCCGTCGAGGGAGGGCACGGTCGGGTGCGGAACGAGATCTCCGAGCAGCCGCCCGAACGCTTCGTGACCGGCCTCGTCCAGGGTCTGATCGCGGAAGAAGACCACCTTGTGCTGGACCAGCGCCTGCCGGATCGCCGCGACCGTCGCGGCGTCGAGGTTGCCCGAGAGCGTGACGCCGCGGATCTCGGCACCGATGCGTCCGGCGACGCGGCGGATGTCCAAGGCCGGCGCGGCGGGATGGAGGGAATGGAGGACGGCACTCATCGAGAAGACTCCTCTGCGGGTGGATGGTGTGACGAAGCGGCCCTCACGTCCTCGGAGGGGACCACACGATGTCCCGCACCTTGATGGCGCGGGGGATCAGGCCAAGCCGGAAGAACCGGTCGGCGGTGGTCTGCTGGGCGGTCAGGATCTCGTCCGAGAGCGGGCGGACGGCGAACTCCGTCCGGTCGGCGGCGACCTTCTGGACCGGATAGGGAACACCCGTGACAGAGGCGAGCGAACGAGCGACCTCGTCGCGATGCGCCTGCGCCCAGCCCGCCGCCTCGGTCAGACCCGACAGAGCGCCGGAGACGAGGCCGGGATTTTTCTCGGCGAAGGTCCGGTTGGCGAGAAAGAAGGACGAGACGTCATGGGTCTGCCCGGTTGTCGCGAGCACGCGCGTCCCGCCGCGGGATTGCGCCAGGGCGAGATAGGGATCCCAGATCACCCACGCGTCGACGCTATCGTTCGCGAAGGCAGAGCCGGCGTCGGAAGGCAGCAGGTAGGCCGGCTTGATGTCGGAAAAGCTCAGGCCCGCTTTCTCCAGAGCGGCGATGAGCAGGTTGTGGCTGCTCGTCCCGCGCCCCACGGCGACGGTCTTGCCCTTGAGGTCGGCGACCGACCGGATCGGCGAATGCGCCTTGACCACGATGGCCTCGCCGTCGCGGGTCGGGGCCGCCGCCCCGACATAGACGAGGTTGCCTCCAGCCGCCTGTGAGAAGATGGGCGGGGCGTCGCCGGTATAGCCGAAATCGATGCCGCCCGCGTTGAGGGCCTCCAACAGAGGGGGACCGGCTTGGAACTCGACCCAGCGGACGGCAACGCCCTGCGGTGCCAGCCGCTTCTCGATCAGGCCCTGCTGACGGGCGACGACGACGAGACCGACCTTCTGGTACCCGATCCTCAATTCCTTGGGCGCGTCCTGCGCCAGGGCACCGGCCCCGAAGGAGAGGCCGAGGGCCAGGACTCCGAGTAGGGTGGCGGCACGGCGTCTTGTCGTGATCACGGCGAAGGCTCCTTTGGATGAGATCAATGCACTGTGGGGGCTTTGCCGCCTTCGGAAGCCGGGCATGGCTTTCGAGCGCCCGCCTGTCGGGCGCGGCGGGCTCCACGTGGTCTGCCCCTATGCGTCAGGACAGAGGCGGATAAGGCTATTGACTTGGTAATATTTCGAACCGCGAAATATTTAGGGTGCGCTGGAACATATTTGGTCTGCACCGTCCAGAGCACCTCTTAAAGCCAGGCCAACGCCAAATACGGCGGAAAAATCTCCGTGAATACGCTTCGTAAGCGATTGTGAGTATTTATCTCGCCATACGATCCGCAGTCAAAAGCATTCGAAACTCTAGTTTTGCGCAATCCCATGCAAGTCTTTCCCAGACTGGGAGATCCGAGAGACTTTTTCGCCTGTCACGTCGGAGCGCGCTGGTCCGTGTGCCGGAATGCATCGGCGGCATGGCGCGCGGGGAGACGATCCCCCTCACCGAACAGCTTCCTGCGCAGGGAGCCGGGCGCGTAGGCGGTCTTGTACAGGCCCCGGTTTTGCAATTCGGGGATCACGAGGTCGATGAAATCCGAAAAGCTCTCCGGAACGACGATGCGGCTGAGGTTGAAGCCGTCCACCTCGCCTTCCTCGACCCAGGATTGAAGCTCATCCGCGATCGTCGCGGCGTCGCCGGTCAGCACCGCGTAGCGCCCGCCGAGGCCGAGCTCGGCGAGGAGATCGCGCTTGGTCAGCCCCCGCTTGGCGGCTGCGGCCGTGGCCGATTGGATCGCATTGCCCGGCGCGTAGGGGATCGCTTCGTCGAGTTCGTAGCGGGCGAAGTCGATGCCGGTGGAGGCGGAGAAGTGCGCGAGCCCCGCCTCGGCACTGGCGTAGCGCATGTACTCGTCGCGCTTGTCCTCGGCCTCGGCGCGGGTGCGGCCGGGGATGGCGGCGATGCCGATGAAGACCTTCACGTCCTGCGGGTCGCGCCCGGCGGCGGCGGCCTCGGCGCGGATCGCGCGGACGGAGTCGCGGGCCGTGGCCTTGTCCCGCGCCGAGATGAACACGCATTCGGCATGGCGCCCGGCGAAGGCCCGGCCCCGGCCGGAGGCGCCGGCTTGGTAGAGCACGGGCGTCCGCTGGGGCGACGGCTCGCAGAGGTGGTAGCCGTCCACGGCCAGGAATTCGCCGCGGTGGGAGATGGGCCGGATCTTGGCCGGATCGCTGAACACCCGCGCCTCGCGGTCGCGACGGGCGGCATCGTCGTCCCAGCTTCCCTCCCAGAGCTTGTAGAGTACCTCCAGATACTCGTCGGCATAGTCGTAGCGGCGGTCATGGGCCGGCAACGCCTCGCCCCGGCCGCGATGGGCGCTCTCCAGATAGCCGGTGACGATGTTCCAGCCGACCCGGCCGCCGGTGAGGTGGTCGAGGGTCGAGATCCGGCGGGCGAAGGTGTAGGGCGCCTCTGCGAAGACGTTGAGCGTGATGCCGAAGCCGAGATGCTCCGTCACCGCCGCCATGGCCGGGACGATGAGCGTCGGGTCGTTCACCGGCAACTGCACGGCTTCCCGCGCGGTCACGTCGATGCCCCCGCCGTAGATGTCGTAGACGCCAAGGATGTCGGCGATGAACATCCCGTCGAACAGCCCCCGTTCCAGGAGCTTCGCCTGCTCGGTCCAGTAGCCCAGCGTGGTGTATGCGCCGGAGCGGTCGCGCGGGTGGGTCCAGAGGCCGTGGTTGATGTGGCCGACGCAGTTCATGTTGAACGCGTTGAGCCGGATCTGCTTGGCGGCGGAGGTCATCGTGCGCGAAGCCTCCGCACCACGGTGTCGCCCATGAACTGAACGAGACAGACGAGGACGATCAGGATCGCGATCACCACCGACATCACGGTGGTGTCGAAGCGCTGGTAGCCGTAGCGGATGGCGACGTCGCCGAGCCCCCCGGCGCCCACCGCCCCGGCCACCGCCGAGGCGCCGATCATCGAGACGACGGTGATGGTGAAGCCGCCGACGATGCCCGGCAGGGCCTCCGGCAGCAGGACATGGAGCAGGATGTGGCGGCGGCGGCATCCGATGGATTGCGCCGCCTCGATCAGTCCGGGATCGACCTCCCGCAGGGACACCTCGGCGATCCGCGCGAAGAACGGCGTCGCGCTCACTGCCAGCGGCACGATGGCCGCCCAGACGCCGATCGTCGTCCCGACGACGAGCCGCGTGAAGGGGATCAGCGCCACGAGCAGCACGATGAAGGGCACAGCCCGGAAGCCGTTCACGACGAGGCCGACGAGACGGTTGGCCCGTGGCGCGGGAAAGATGCCGCCGGGGCCGGAGGTGACGAGGAACAGCGCCAGCGGGATGCCCGCGAGCACCGCGATCCCCGCCGAGACGCCGACCATGAACAGCGTATCGAACGCCGCCTGCCAGAGGCGGTCAATCATCTGCGGCGACATAGCCGATCCCTTCGACGTCCTGTCCGGCGGCCCTTAGCCGGGCTTCGGCATTCGAGCCCTCAACGGCGATGAGCAGGCGGCCGACGGCATGCTCCTGGATGCGCTCGACGCCCGCCTGCAGGAGGTGCACCGGCCCGCCCGTTGCCGCGACGAGGGCCGACAGGTCGGGCGCCGTCGCGCCGGAATAGGTGATCCGCAGGATGGCCTTCCCGCCCGGTGCCGGGTGCGGCCTCAGCCGCGCGGCCAGGTCGTCCGGGACGTCGCGGGTGAAGGGCGCGAGCAGCGCCCGCGTCGCCGGGTGCTCGGGCGCGCCGAAGACCCGCCAGACCGGCCCGGCTTCCGCGACCTTGCCAGCCTCCAGCACCACGACATCGGTGCAGACTTCGCGGATGACGCTCATCTCGTGGGTGATGAGGATGATGGTGAGGCCGAGCCGCTGGTTGATGTCCCGCAGGAGGCTCAGGATCGAGAGCGTGGTCTCCGGGTCGAGCGCCGAGGTCGCCTCGTCGCAGAGGAGGATCTCCGGATCGCTCACCAGGGCGCGGGCGATGCCCACCCGCTGCTTCTGCCCACCCGACAGGCGGGACGGGTAGGTCTCGGCCTTGGCCTCCAGCCCGACAAGGCTCAGCGCCTCCTCCACCCGCAGGGCGATCTCGCGCTTCTCCACGCCCGCCACCGTCAGCGGCAGGGCCACGTTCTGCCGCACGGTCTTGGCCGAGAGCAGGTTGAAGTGCTGGAAGATCATGCCGATGCGGCGGCGCAACGCGACGAGGCCATCCGTGCCGAGGGCGGCGATCGGCTCGCCATCGACGAGCACCCGGCCGGAACTCGGCTCCTCCAACCGGTTGACAGTGCGGAGCAACGTGGACTTCCCCGCGCCGGAGCGGCCGATGATGCCGAAGATCGCCCCGGACGGGATGTCGAGGCTCACGTCGTCGAGGGCCCGAACCTCGCCGCTCGCCGAGCGATAGGTCTTCGAGACGCGCTCGAACCGCACCGTTCCGGTGCCCTGAGAGCCGTTGCCCACCCGCGCGGCGGGAACCACCTGCGCGGCGGCCGCGATCGACGCAGCCGAAGGTGCCGCTCCGAGACTGTCCAGAGCCAAACCGGCCATCGTCATTTCTGCCACGCGAGCAGGTAGAGCTTATCGCTGTTGGCGAAGGATTTATGGATCTGCTGTCTGACCGCCTCTGAGGCCTGGAAGATCCCGACGAATTTTCTGATCGCCGGATCGTCCTTGCGCGCATTCCTGGTGACGAAGCTCACCGCGAACAGCTTGTCTTCGATGCCGGAATAGATCAGCCCGCTCGTCGGATCGAAGGTCCCGGCCGCCACGATGAAGTGCGGATAGCCTTGGGCGAGATCGACGTCGCCCGTGATCCGCACAAGCTGCGGCCCCTCGACCTCGGTGAAGGTCAGCTTCTTCGGGTTCTCGGTGATGTCGTCGAGGGTGCCGAGGAAGCCGACGCCGTCCCTCAACTTGATGAGCCCGGCCTTCTGCAGCAGCAGCAGGCCGCGCCCCTGGTTGACCGGATCGTTGGCGATGGCGACCTTCCCGCCCACCGGGACCTGGTCGAAACTCTTGTGCTTGAGAGAGAACAGCCCGATATTCTGCAGGATGCCGGCGCCGACGATGTCGAACCGGTAGCCCTTCTGCCTGGAGGCGTTCTCCATGAAGGGCCGGTGCTGGTAGAAGTTCAGGTCGATATCGCCGGCGTCGAGGGCGACGTTGGGCGTCGTCCAATCGCTGAACTCGATGACTTTCACATCGATGCCCTGATCCTTGGCCTCCTTGGCGGCGGCATTGACGGCGTCGCTGTAGGCGCCCGGCACGGTGCCGATTTTCAGGGTCTCGGCTCGCGCCTGCCCCTGGGCCGCCACCGTGCCGGTGCAGAGCAGGGCGATGGCGAGGGTCTTCAGGAAACGCATCGGTCGTGGGCTCCGGTCTGCCGCCGCGGAGAAGCCGGGGCAGCGTGGTCAGGTCGGGAGGGAAGAGAGGCGTCCGCGGCCCCCGGGGCGGTCAGGTCGGGCGGACGGGGATGACCGAGCCGCGATAGCGGGTGCGGATGAAGCCGCCGACCTCGGCCGAGGTCGGCAGCGAGGCGAGACGCAGCACGCGAGGGTCCTTGGCCGAGCCCTCGGTCGTGACGCGGACATTCGCATACGGGTTGCCTTCGGCGCTCTGAAAGGAATTGGCGTCCCCGTCACGAAACAGGGCGTTCGGACGGAGAGCGCCCGAAATCTCGATGATCTTCAGCGGCGACTCGGAGGCCGGCGTCTCGGCCGCAAAGTCGAGGGTTTCGGCGTGCGATAGGGAGGACGCCACGACCCGCAGAGGCGCCGTCGCGGCACGGGCCGTTCCCATGCTCAGGGCGAGGGCTCCGGACAGGAAGACGCGACGGGTCGATGCAGGCACGGCACTGGCTTTTCACAGTGAATTCAATGACCAGAAGTCATCTTCGTATCTCGAATTCACTGATGAGCATCAAGAGTACTGGTTGCTGAACTTTCGGCCAGTCGAAGGCGATCGTTCCCGTCGATCGCCACTGGAAGGTGACGATTTTCTCCCGCCAGAGGGCGCTCACGCCGCTCCAGTCCACGTCCGCTCTTGGGACGAACGGTGCGTATCGACGAATGATTGGGTTGGGCGCAAAGCGGCCGGCCGGTTCTGGTCGAAAGCAGAATGGCCGCTCCGGATGAGGCCCAGCCAGAAAAGCAGATAGGGCCCCTCAAGGTGCCGTTGGCTTGAGCAGCCGGTGCAGGTGGAACAGCCGCTGGAGTGTAGATCCGCTGGGAAAGCGGACAGACTTCGACCGGCAAAACCCAGCCGATCAGTCGGCTTCACCAATGGCCCGCGAGCAGGCGCAACTGTATGAGCCGGATTATCGCATGCAAAATGGTCGCACTACTGGTTGATGATGGTCGACTGCGCTGGGGATATTTGCATCGAAGGGCAGCGGACACCGTTTGAGGGCATGCGAGCGTGATCATTGATCAGCCGTGGGTGACGTTCTGGACCCTGCGGCTCTGCGCGCGGGCATCCAGGAGGCTGGCAAGGCCCAGCATCGCTGCGACGCCGCCGAAATTGACAAAAATTTGCAGCTCCCATGAGGGGTCGAAGGTGCGGTAGAGAATGCGGCCGACGAGTGCCGCCAAGCATCCCGTCCCGAAAATCTCCAGCGAGTGTCGACCACAGGCGTCGATCAGCCGGAGCGAGTGCCAACGGCTCGCGTGGAGCAGGGATGGAGCGCTGAAAACCAAGTAGGTCAGCGCTAGAATATGCAATAGGCGGAGGGGGGCGATGTGGCTCTTGTCGGGGGCATCGAGAGCAAGCGGCCTCAGATTCGGTAGGCCCCAATCCAGCCAGGATCCGCCTTGGAACAGCGCAAAGCTGAGATAGCCCCACGCTGCCGCTATAGCCCAGCCCCATCGTGGCAGGAGGCCGTCCCTGGCCCGGACGGCGAGGGCGAGGGCGCCTCCGATGACGAACAGGAACTGCCACGCGAACGGGTTGAAGTACCACCCGTCGTCCACCGCTGTGGCATTAGGTAGGTTCAAGGTGTGATCGACATTGGCCGCGAGCCACACGGTGCCCGAGAGCGCCAATACGCCCCAGACGCCGCGCTGCATTCCGAAATAGACGAGCGGGAACAGGGCCAGCAACAGAATGTAGAGCGGCAAGATGTCGAGGTAGTTGGGCAGGGCGTTCAGCGCAAGCCCGCGCAGCAGGCCTGGTATGAGCCCCATCTGCAGCAACGGCGCCACCCCGAAGCGGGGTGTGAGACCGGTGAGGTCCATCCAGATCCGGACGATGATCAGCGTGGCGAGCAGCAGCCCGGCATGGAACAGGTAGATCCGCCCACATCGCTTGGCAATGCGCGAAAGAGTCGTCCAGAAGCCTGCCCGCCGGAACAGCCCGCCATAGGCGATCATCGAGGAGTACCCCGCCAGGAGCACAAAGATCTCGGCGGCGTCCGAGAAGCCGAAGTTGTGGAGTGTGAACAGGGCCGGGGCGTTGCGTGGGATGTGATCGACGAAGATCATCAGCAGCGCGAAACCGCGCACCACGTCGACCCGTGCGTCACGGACCGCCTTTCCAGGTCCGGGCTCAGACGGTTGATCCAGCGTGGCGATGGCCTCCACTGCGGCACCGATAGACCCATTCGACCGCAGTTTCGGGTCGAGATCGTCGAACTTCTCCATTCAGCGCATCACCAAAATGCTCGTCAGCCATAGCCGACAAAGGCGTGGCCAGAGAGCGACGGGGGCATCCGACTGACCGATCCCAAACCCGTGACCGCCCACGGCGAAGCGGTGATATTCGACTGGCACGCGTGCCGCGCGGCAGGCCTCGTCAAGGACTTGGCTGTGCTCGGGACTAATTACCTTGTCGTCGTCGGCTTGTACTAGGAAGATCGCGGGACAACCCGCCTGGATGTGCGTCTGCAGCGACCACATCTCACTAGCCTCCAACGTCGGCGCCTCACCGACGAGAGAGCGGCGGGTGGTCGTTCGGTCATACGGGGGGCTCAGGCTGACTACGGGGTAGAGAAGCGCCGCGAAGTCGGGTCGGGCCGAGAGGTCATCGACCGCGTCCACGTGCGAGTAGGAGCGATAAGCGGAGCGTGCGGCGACCATACCGCAGAGATGGCCGCCCGCTGAGAAGCCCATCACGCCGATGCGGTCTGGGTCGATCCGGAACCGCTCAGCATTGGCTCGGATCTGACGCAGGGCGCGCTGCCCATCCTGCAGCGGGACGAGAGGACCGTCGTGCCAGCCCTCGCGCGGCAGGCGATAGGTCAGCACGAAGGCGGTAATACCCTGGGCAGCGAGCCAAAACGCGGCGGGGAACGCCTCCTTGACGATCCCGATGCGGGTATAGCCGCCCCCGCCTGCTACGAGAACCGCGACACCAGTCGGGTTCTCTGGAGAGAACACCTCAAGCACGGGGGTCGTAATATTGCGGACGGCACCGCTGTCGTCGCGAGCAATCGGTCCCTTCGGGCCGCCCCCACCGGGTGGCTCACCCGGCCAGAGCGGGATGCGTTCTAGCGCCCCGACCGCGCTGGCATCGGACGCAGGCGCAAGCGCAGAAGCAGCTAGGGTCAGAAGCACGGATCGACGATCGGGCATAACGCTCCTTTCCGAAGGATCGGTGACCCGCGGACCGCGGCCATCGCACATACTTGCGATGCAAGGTTGAGACAATTACTCGAACCATAGCGTCGAGGTGAGCAATTCGACGGTGCCCACCGGACGTTCGCCTCGGCAAGCGCGGTACTCACTCGAAGACGTTCAGTCGCCGCCGGTGTTCCCGCCGCCGGTGCTAGGCCGAGCTCACCGCGACGGCTACATTGCCGACAGCACCTGATCTGTTGTCGCTCCCGGCCGCGGCCACGCCGGCTCTTGAGTAGGTACCTGCGCCGCCGGTAACGACCGGCGCTGGCTGGAAGCAGCCCGTCGGCGTCGAGTCCTGGGCCGTGGGTGGGCGGACGTTCAGCGCGGCTCAGGTGAAGGCCTCGAAGAGACACCGAATGATCCGACGCCCGACGGAGATCGAAGGCTCGCCCGGTGATGGGCAAAGAAGTTTCGGATTATTGTGGCCCTGAAAAAAACATCGAGCATGGCGATGTATTTATATCATGATTACGCTACGCAGCAGCTCCTTGAGCCACGCACATCCGAAAAGCGGACGTTGGCTCACACTGGAATTGGTTTGGCTGCCCTTCAACCGCGAGCGCGCACAGGCGTAGGACGCTCTGTCGGCTTGAGCCGAGCGCGCCATACGGAGCGCTCGACGAGATCTCCGATCACGCCCGCCAAAACTTCGGCAACGGCTTCGCTGCCGCGGGTATTCAAAGTCCGCTGAGACACGACAACTGAGAGCCGCCAGGAGGGAGTCGGATCGACAATCGGTAAGGCGACCATCTCACCGCGTTCAATCTCTGCTGCCAAGGCGAAATGCGGCATGATCGCCGCGAAGGCCTGGGCGCGAACAAGCTCCGCGATGGCGGGCAGGCTCTCGCAATCCGTTGCAACGGGTGTGATGTCGTGGCGCGCTGCGAGTTGCTCGATCACAGCACGCAGCACGTTCGGGCGGCCAGGAAGGACTACCGGAAGCGCCTGTTGAAAAACCTGGCCAAATCCGATCTGACGTCGCGCCGCTAGCGGGTGGGAGGCGGGGACGATGAACATGAGGTCCTCGACCATCATCTCGGTCCAGGCCACGTGCTCGAAAGCTTTGTGATCGTAGAGCAATGCGACATCCAGGCGCCCGGATTGGATCCACTCGTCCAGCGTGCCGGTCATCGCCTCGACGATGTGCAGGCTGATGTTGGGCAGCGCGGTGCTCATCGCCTGGTGGAGCGGCAGCGACAGGCCCCGGCACGCCGAGGTCGGCAGCCCGACCGAGATGCGCCCACTCGGGCTCGTGGCCTGGGAGCGCACCACCTCCTTCGCCCGCTCGACCTCCTGCAATATGCGGCGCGCGTGCTCATAGAATTTGAGCCCGAGTTCCGTCGGCGTGACGCCGCGCGCGTGCCGGACCAGCAGCTCGACGCCGAGCTCCTCCTCGAGATTGCGCATCTGCTGGCTGAGTGAGGGCTGCGCGATTCGCAGCACCTCGGCCGCCCGCGAGACGTTTCCGCTCTCGGCGATCTGGGTGAAGTAGCGAAGCTGACGAAGGTCCATGGCAATCCTAGCGCATCCGCAGCCAGCCTCCCCAGAATGTCGCCGCGATGTCAAACTGCTCTAACGCCGAGCAATCTGCGCAAACTATGTGCACAATATCAGATTTTCGCATTGTTCGTCAGTTATTTAGCTCCCGAGCGAGAAACACGATTTCGCCTATGATCCAATCCCATAGGCGTTTCCGATATCTCGTATCGGAATTTGGTCTTTGATGCGCGCTGTATTCGTTGCGTAGCCTGATCCTCATCGATCGAGCATCGAGGCCGAGATCGGGCCGTCATCAGAAAATTGGAGCCCCTTGCATGGATGCGTCCAAGTATTTGCGCCGCCTTATCCTGGCTGCGCCCCTGGCTTTGACGGTCCCGGGTTCGGCGCTGGCGCAGCAGGAGCCGTGCATCGGCAACTCCGCTGCGATTACCGGACCGGCGGCGTTCGGCGGACAGGCGATCAAGATGGGCGCCGAAATCGCCATCGAGGAGATCAACGCCAAGGGCGGGGTGCTCGGCAAGCCGCTGCGCTTCGTCCAGTACGACGACGCCGGGGCGCCGCCGCGGGGCGTCGACAACACCCGGCGTATCGCGCTCGCCGACAAGTGCGTGGCAATCCTGGGCGGCTACCACTCCACGGTCTCGGTGGCACAGGTCGAGCCGGTACACGCCATCGGCATCCCCTTCGTCGGCGTGCTAGCGGCCAACACTCAGGCGATCGAGAACGGGCGCAGCCCGAACTACATGTTCCGGGTCTCGGCCAAGGACAAATGGGTCGCCCGATTCCTCGTCGAGCAGGCCGCCAAGGTCTCGAAGACCGGCAAGATCGCGTTCTTCTACGAGAACACCGGCTGGGGGAACGGCGCCCTGCCGGACGTGAAGGCGGCCATCGCCAAGGCCGGCAAGGACTTGGTCGCCACCGAGACCTTCAATTGGAACGACCAGGACATGACCGCCCAGGCGATCCGCGCGCGGGAGGCCGGCGCCGACGTCGCCCTGTTCTGGGCCCTCGACCGCGAGGGCAACCAGCTCGTCCGCTCGATGGACAAGGTCGGCTACAAGCCCACCATCATCGGCGCCTGGGGCATCGCGGGCAATCTCGGCGAACTCGCCGGCCCGCTCGCCAACGGCGTCGAGGTCGTGCAGACATACAGCTTCATGGGCGACCTCGACCCGAAGGGGCAGGCGCTCTGGCAGAAGATCCAGACGAAGTACGGCCTGAAGGACCCGGCGCAGATCAAGATGGGGTCCGGCATCGCCAACGCCTACGACGCCGTCCACATCCTAGCCCAGGCGATCGAGAAGGCCGGCACCTACGATTGGAAGAAGGTGCGCGAGGCGCTCTACCAGGTCCGGTACGACGGCCTGGTGGCCAAGTACGACCCGGCCTTCGACGCCTCCGATCCGGAGCGCCAGGACGCGATCCTGCCGAGCTACTACAAGCTCACCGTCTGGTCCGACGGCAAGCTCCTGCCGATCGCCCAGACCCCCTACGGCAAGACGAACTGAAGGCGCACGCGCCTCCCACGCCCTCCCCAGCGGGAGGGGCCGGAGCGGTTCGTCCGGATCCCCCCCTCACCGGGCCGGACCGCCCCGACTCCGCTGCACGCGCCCCCTCCGCGCCACACCGGGAGTTCCCGCCCCAGCCATGACAACCGCCCTGCAATACACCCTCTCGGGTCTCGCGATCGGGGGCATCTACGCCTTGGTCGCGCTCGGCTTCCACATCATGTGGTCGGCCGCCAAGGCCGTGAACTTCGCCCACGGCGACACGCTGATGATCGGGGCCGTGCTCGCCGTGATGGGCATCGACGCCGGCCTGCCGATGCCGCTCGCCTGCCTGCTGGCGATCCTGGCCGGGGCCGTGTTCGGCATCGTGCTGGAGCGCTTCGCGGTGCGGCCCTTCATCGGCGCGAACGCCTCGATCGGCTGGATGCTGACCACCATCGCGGTCGGCATCATGGCGGAATCCCTCGCCACCATGCAGTTCGGCGGCTTCTCCCGGCCGCTGCCCTCGCCGGGCGTCTCCAAGGCCATCTCGATCCTCGGCGCCGGCATCTACCCGCAGGAACTCGTCATCCCGGCGGTCGCCGTGCTGGCGATGGTGGGCCTCCACGCGATGCAGCGGCACACCCTTATCGGGCGCGCGATGCAGGCGGTCGCCCACAACCGGCAGGCGGCGGCGCTGATGGGCATCGACGTCGACCGGATCGTGATGGTCTCCTTCGGCCTCGCCGCTCTGTTCGGCGCCGGGGCGGGCGTGCTCGTCGCGCCCGTGATCCAGGCGTCGGCCAGCATGGGCGTGCTGCTCGGGCTGAAAGGCTTCGCGGTCGCCATCATCGGCGGCATCACCAGCGGGCCCGGCGTCGTTCTGGCTGGCCTCGCCTTCGGGATCATGGAGAAGTTCGTCGAGGGTTACGTCTCGACCGCGGCGCGGGAGATCGTCGGCTTCAGCGCGATGATCCTCGTGCTCCTCGCATTCCCTCAGGGCCTGTTCGGCCGCCGGGAGATCTTCAAGGTATGAGGAACCTCCACGCCCTCGGCTTCGCGCTGCTCGCCGCGAGCCTCGTGATCGTGCCGCTGACCTCCGGCAACGAGTACGAGCTGCGTCTGTTCATGCTGTTCCTGATCTACGGCGTGATCGCGGTCGGCCTGAACGTCCTCGTCGGCCTCACCGGCCTCGTCTCCCTCGGCCAGGCCGGGCTGTTCGCGCTCGGCGCCTATACGGGGGCGATCCTGGCGATCCGGCTCGGCCTCGACCTCGTCCTGGCGAGCCTCGGCGCGGCCGTCGTCGCCGGCCTCTTCGGCGCGGCGCTCGCCTATCCGAGCGTGCGAGTGCGGGGCGTCTACCTCGCGGTGGTGACGATCGCCTTCGGGCTCATCGTCGAGAACGTCGCCATCGAGTGGCAGAGCCTCACCGGCGGCACGACGGGGCTCTCCGGCATCCCCGGCCCGAACCTTCTGGGCTACCCGCTCACCGGCTACGCCTTCTACGCGGTGCTCGCGGTCACACTTTTCCTCGCCACGCTCGCGACGCACAACCTGAAGCATTCCGGCTACGGCCGCGCGATGCTGGCGGTCGCCCAGAGCGAGACGGCCGCGCGCAGCCTCGGCATCGGCGCGACGGGGATCCGCACCCTCGCCTTCGCGGTCGCGGCGGTGACGGCCGGGATCGCCGGCAGCTTCTACGCCTTCCTCAACGCCTACATCTCGCCCGACATCTTCACCTTCTCGGATTCCGTCCGCTTCCTGCTGATGGTGATCTTGGGCGGCGCGGCCTCGACCTTCGGGCCGGTCGTCGGCGCCTTCGTCCTGACCTACCTGCCGGAAGTGCTGCAAAGCTTCGCCGAGTGGCAGAAATTCGCCTACGGCGCCCTGCTCCTCGCGGTGATGTTCGGCCTGCCCGGCGGGATCCTCGGCACGCTGGGCACCCTCTACGCCCGCCTGCGCCCCGGCCCACGGGGCGTCGATGCGGCGCTGGGCACGCCCGTCGCCGAGATCCTGGCGGGCCGGGAGCCGGCCGCCCTGGAGACGGACCGCCTCACCGTCCGGTTCGGCGGCCTCACGGCGCTCGCCGCCGCGAGCGTCCGGGTGGCGCCGGGCGAAATCCACGCCCTGATCGGCCCGAACGGGGCCGGCAAGTCGACCTTCGTGAACACGATCTCGGGCTTCTACCGGCCGAGCGAGGGCGGCGTCCGCCTCGACGGGGCCGATCTCGCCGGCCGCAAGGTCCACGGCATCGCGCGGCTCGGCCTCGCCCGCACCTTCCAGAACACCGAGCTGTTCGGGCAGATGACGGTGCTGGAGAACGTCATGGTGGGCGGCTTCCACCATCTCGGCTACGGACTGCCCGGCGCGATCCTGCGCACGCCCGGCTTCCGCCGCGAGGAGGCCGCCTGCCGCGCCGCCGCGATCGGCCTGCTCGACTTCGTCGGCCTCGCCGAGGCGGCCAACGAGCAGGCCCGGTTCCTGCCCTTCGGCCATCAGCGCCGCCTGGAGATCGCCCGCGCGCTTGCCACGCGCCCGCGTCTCCTGCTCCTCGACGAACCCGCCGCCGGCCTGACCACGCAGGAGATCGACGCCCTCGAGGCGATGATCCGCAGGATCGCAGGGCTCGGGGTCTCGGTGCTGCTCATCGAGCACCACGTCGATCTCATCATGGCGGTCGCCGACACCGTCACGGTGCTCGATTACGGCCAGATCATCGCGAGCGACCGCCCGGAGGCCGTGCAGGCCGACCCGCGGGTGA
This sequence comes from Methylobacterium sp. HJ2, assembly GCF_056431005.1. Lineage (NCBI taxonomy): Bacteria > Pseudomonadati > Pseudomonadota > Alphaproteobacteria > Hyphomicrobiales > Methylobacteriaceae > Methylobacterium > Methylobacterium sp. HJ2. The sequence goes on from NZ_JBWJYM010000002.1 coordinate 714,772, forward strand.
TCGAGGCCTATTTCGGCGGCCCCTCCGCCATCCTCGACGAGGAGGCCGCCTGATGAGCGAGATACCCCTGACGGCGGCCGAGGATCTCCTCGTGGTGGAGGAGCTGGAGCTGCGCTACGGCGCGGCGACGGCGCTCCGCGGCGCGAGCCTGCGCGTCCGGCGCGGGCAACTCGTCGCGGTGATCGGCAACAACGGCGCGGGCAAGACCTCGCTGATGCGCGGCCTCACCGGGCTGGTGCGCCCGAGCGGCGGCCGCGTCCTGTTCAAGGGCGAGGAGGTCACGCGGCTGGCCGCCCACGCCAAGGTCGCCCGCGGCCTTGTCATGGTGCCCGAGGGGCGCCTGATCTTTCCCGACCAGACCGTTGAGGACAACCTGATCCTCGGCGCCTACGTCCATGGCGGCCTCAGGACGGCGAGGGCGAAGGACACGCTGGAACGGTCGCTCGCCCTGTTCCCACGCCTGCGCGATCGGCTGCGCCAGCCCGCCGGAAGCCTGTCGGGCGGCGAGCAGCAGATGCTCGCCATCGCCCGCGGCCTGATGGGCGAGCCCGACCTCCTCGTGATCGACGAACTCTCGCTCGGCCTCGCGCCCCTCGTCGTCGAGCAGCTGATCGGTGTCCTGCGCGACCTCAACCGGCAGGGCCTCACCATACTTCTCGTCGAGCAGCTCGCATCCTACGCGCTCGCCATCGCCGACCACGCCTACGTGGTGGCGCAGGGACGCGTGGTGCGGGACGGCCCGAGCGGGCTCATCGCCCGCGACCCCGAGGTCATGGAGACCTTCCTCGGCAAGAAGAAAGCCGCCTGAGAGCGGCATCCCCGCGAACCCGATCCGACGCGGTCCCATCCGGTGCCGCGAACGATCTCCCACGCCCGAGAAGGACCTGCCATGCCCCAGCGCGTCGTCGACCTGAGCCTCCTGATCGAGGACAACATGCCGGCTCACAAGCTCTTCCAGCGGCCCGTGATCACCACGCATCTGAGCCACGAGAGCTCGGCCGCCCTGAACCTGGGCGTGCCAGGCGACGCGATGACCTTCCAGACGAACTTCATCGCGATGCTGGACCACGTCGGCACCCACGTGGACGCCTTCCTGCACGTGAACCCGAACGGCCAGCCCGTCGACGAGATGCCGCTGGACCTGTTCATGGGCAAAGCGGTCTGCTTCGACCTACGCCACATCCCCGACCTCGGCGACATCACCGTCGCCGACATGGAGGCGGCGGAGACCAAGAGCGGCGTCACGGTCGACGGGCACATCGTCCTGCTCTGCACCGGCTTCCACGCCCGCAACTACCCGGGCCCCGACTCAGTCTGGAAGAACCCGCTTCTCACCGCAGAGGCGACCCAGTGGCTGCACGCGCGCGGCTCGAAGATGCATGGCGTCGAGGGCCCCTCGACCGATAAGCCAAGCGACAACATCTTCGCCCAGCATCGGCTCTGCCGCGATCTCGGCATGAGCCACTGGGAGTGGCTGGTGAACCTTGAGGAATTGCTTGGCAAGGGTGAGGTGCAGTTCTTCGGGGTGCCGTTAAAATTCAAGGGCGGCTCCGGCTCACCGGTGCGCGCCTTCGCCATCGTCAGTGATTGATGCAGCCGCGGCGCCCCAGGGGGGGCCGCACCCCAAAGGCGGAGTGCGAAGCGATGACGAGCGACCTCGACTTCATGACCGCGTTTGAATTGCGGCGCCTCGTTGCAACCCGCGCGGTGTCGCCCGTTGAGCTGACAGAGCGCGCTCTCGCACGTGCGGAGGCGAGCCAAGCCACGCTCAACGCCTTCTGCCTCCTGATGCCTGAAGAGGCACTCACCGCCGCGAAGCGGGCCGAGGATGCAGTCATGCGAGCTTCCCCACTGGGTCTGCTCCACGGCCTTCCGATCTCAGTGAAGGATCTTATTGCGGTGGGTGGTCAGCCCTATGCCTCAGGCTCGCGGGCCATGGCGGGCAACATCGCCGCCGCCGATGCCCCCTCGGTCGAGCGCCTGCATGCGGCTGGCGCCATCATTATCGGCAAGACCACGACAAGCGAGTTCGGGGCGAAACCGGTGGGCGACTCGCCGCTCACCGGGATCACCCGCCATCCTTGGGACCTGACGAAGACCCCGGGCGGATCGAGCGCCGGAGCGGCTGCATCCGTGGCGGCCGGTATCACACCCTTCGCGCTAGGCACCGACGGCGGCGGTTCCCTGCGGATTCCAGCCGCGCTCACCGGTCTCGTCGGGTTCAAGGCTCAGTTCGGCCGCGTGCCGGTCTGGCCGACCTCGGCAACGCCCACCCTGGCCCATGTGGGCTCTCTCGCGCGCACGGTGGCCGACGCCGCTTTGCTAACAACGGCAGTTGCCGGTTACGACCCGCGCGACCCGTTTGCCGTGGCTGGCCCGGTGCCAGATCTCCTAGGCGCGGCAAAGGCCTCCGTCGCCGGCCTGCGTGTGGCCTGGAGCGAGACCCTGGGCTATGCACGGCCCGATCCGGAAGTCGCCGCCATCGCTCGCGCCGCAGCATGGGCGCTGGCAGACCAGGGCGCGATCGTGGAAGAGGTCGAGGCCGTCTTCGAGTCCGATCCGGCCGAACTCTGGACCGCCGAGTTTTACGCGGGCATCGGTACCCGCCTACGGGGTATTCTCGAAAGCCGCCGTGAACTCCTGGACCCGGCGGTCGCAGACGTGCTCGACGCTGCCCTCGCCCAGGAGATGCGCGCATATTACGAGACCGTCTTCGCGCGCTATGCGCTGCGAGATCGGATGGTGAATTTCTTCACCAAATACGATGTCCTTCTGTCGCCGACACTGCCGATCTCGTCCTTGGAAGCAGGGCGAAACATTCCAGATGGGCTGGAAGATCGCAGCCTCGTCTCCTGGGCCTTCTACACCTATCCCTTCAACCTCACGGGCCAGCCCGCAGCCTCTGTCTGCGCGGGAATTGCTTCGGATGGGATGCCCGTCGGCATCCAGATCGTGGGCCGCAGCCTGTGCGAGGTCGACGTGGTGCGGGCGGCTGCGGCGATCGAGCGAACGAAATCGCAGAGCTACAATCTTCGACCGTTTCCAGGGCAGTGAAAAGCAGTTGCGGCGGGAATAACAGAAGATAGGATCCGGTTACTGCGAAATTTCTCTGAGCGGCGTTGCTGCTGCGCGCTCAGACAGGAAGAGGTTAATCCCTTGCAGCCGGGGCGGATTTCAATTCAGTCACAACCAAAGATCGGGTCATGGCGCGAGTGAGGCCTGTGAATCGGCTTGTGACAACGTTCGCTTTGAAGATCCCGGCAGAAGTAGACGAATGACTGGGTTGGGCGAAAAGCCGAAGGTTTGCTTCCGGGCGTGAGCCGACTTCTGCATGCCACCCAACTTGGTCGTGATCTCTGTTTCACCATTTTGACTGAAGACAGAGCTTTCTGACGGGTGCCAAAGTTCACAAGCATCCCGTCGGGTGGAATGCCAAGCGTTAGACATGAGGATTACTAGCTGAGCGCGGCGAGACGTGGCCGAAAAGCCGAGACGAATTTGTCGCTGGTTGCCAAGAGCCATTCAAGCTGAGCAGCGGAGTCGGCTGTTTCGAGGGGCTCCATCAGGGAGATGGTTCCGGTCTCGTCATCATCCTTCCACCGTGCCTCCAGCGACATCCCGATCTCAGCTTCGATGTCAGGGAGCTCCGCACACAGCACGTCAAACGCCGCTCGTCCGCCTTCACCACGAAGACGCAGGAAGAGGCTGCACTGGCTGTTCCGACCCTCCGGCCCCTTGGTCCGGTAGGCCGTCGCCCCGCCCACAGGCATCGTGAGGCGGATCCAGTTGTTGCCTCCATGGCTGGGAGGAGGTTGGTCGGGATGAGAGAAGCGGGCCGCAGCGATGAAATGGTCCCAGAATTGTCGGTTCGCCGACGCTGCCGACGCGCCACCTTCCGTCTGCGTTGAGAGCGGCACGGTTAGTTCCGCGGCCACCCTCGCGGGCGACGCAGGCGCGGCCGCATAGGGCGTACCCTGATGCTCGATCACCTTCGTACGCAACGCGATCTGCGGAGTGAGAAGGATACGCCCTTCTTGGTCTGTCCAGGCCGCGACCTCTACGAGTGCAAGGCGGGAGCGGAGGCCCGCGGCCGCCTCCAGGAAGCCCCGCACAGCTTCGATCTCTGAACGGATGCCATCCCCGAGTACCACGAGGTCGAAGGCACCTGCGCTCAGGCTATCGCTGACAGCATCGACAAACGCGGCCTCGTCCGTGAGGCCAAGCCGCTCCTGGGCCAGATCCCAGAGAAGGTTCGCGCCCTGTCGGCCGATCCGGGAAGCGACGAGCGAGGAGAGATCGCCGTAGCTCAACCGGCGCATCAGACCGGCATATTCCAGCACTTGGCCGATCACCTCGCGCCGGGCCTGAGGGTTGCGCCACAGCTTGCACTCGACCAGCACCAAGCGGCCGCGGCGGGTCACCCCCAGCATGTCGAGAAACACGGACCCAGTCTGACCGCGTAGCGTGAGCTCCCGGCAAAGTGGTGCCACCGCTCCGGCACCGGGATCGATCTCCTCGATCGGGATGATCTCTGGGTGCTCGAAGGCGAGCCGTTGAAGCTGATGCTCACGCCCGAACGACTCGGCAGACGGCAACGCACGTGTGAGGACAGCTGGCTGGCCATCAAAACCCTTTGAAAAGAGCAGTGCGCGTGACATCGCGTTCCTCTGAAGCCGAGCTACAATCGGAGGCGGCTTACCGATCCGAGAGGATGCTCGCCAGAGGCAACAGGCAGCCGGGTTGGAGCTGAACGGCGTCCTGTCCGACACGCGCGAACGAGCGTGCGCATTTAATTGCGGGATCGCTCCAGAAGCACGGCGATGCGCTCAAGCACACGCGTGAGCAGGCCCTTCTCGAACCAGCCGTTCAGACCACCTTCGATGAACCGGTCTTGGCGCAGGCATACGGTGAGGACGCGCGCGAGATCGACCTAGTCAGCGCATGCCAGGGCGATCTCATCGTTCAGGAGCCGCTCGGCTTCGGGGCTGGCAAGCCATTCCATCCAGTGGAAGTCCCGCACCCAGCCATATCTGTAAGCATCCTGCAGGAATGCCGCTGCTTCCGGGCCAAGGGTGAAGTAGCCCATCACCCTGACGCCCTCGCGTGCAGTCTGCGATGCGGTCCAGGAGCCGAACACGAAGCCTGGGGCGGTGAAGATGGGTAAGTAGCGAGCAAGAGCCACGAGTGCAGCGCGCGGGTGCTTGGCCTTGTCGGGATCGTGGAAGACCGGCTCGGGGTTTGATTGCGGGTCAGATGGGGAGATGACGCTCTCCTAGTGTGCTTGGCCGTTGGAGACGTCAGAGCTCCCCCCTTGCCGCGTCAAGAGTCGGGCGCAAAGGCCTATCCCCCACTTCGCCCCTTCCTCGAGCCGCCGGCGAAATGACCGGTTAAGCCGGGCCATGCCAGAAGGGAGCATGCCTGACCGAACAGGCTGGCGCGGGATCGCTAATGCCTCTGCACCGCCTCCGCCGCCGCCTGAATGCTGCCCGTGCCGGGATCGCCCTCGGCATCCTGGCGCCCCTCGGCATGGTCGTGGTGTCCGGCGTCATGCTGGTCGATCTGCGGCAGGATGCCTGGGATAAGGCCGAGCAGACCTCCAGAAACCTGCTGCAGGTCCTGGAGCGCGACATCGCCCGCAACATCGAGCTGTACGACCTCTCGCTCCGCGGGGCCGTCGACAACCTGCGCGCCCCTGGCGTCGCGCAACTCGATCCCGAACTGCGCCAGCTCGTCCTGTTCGACCGCGCCACCACCGCCCGCGACATGGGCGTAATGCTCATCCTCGACGAGCGCGGCGACATCTCCGCCGACCTCGACGCGGTGCCACCGCGCAAGGGCAACTATGCCGACCGGGACTACTTCCGTGTCCACAAGGCACGGGCCGACCTCGGCCTATTCATCGGCCAGCCGCTGGTCTCACGCCTGACGGGCGAGCGGATGCTCCCGTTCAGTCGTCGCATCAACAAGCCCGACGGCTCGTTCGGCGGTGTGGTGCTGGGCAGCGTGAAGCTGTCCTACTTCGCGCGCCTGTTCGGCCAGATCAGCCTCGGGCACGACGGCGCGATCAACCTGTATCTGCGCGATGGCACGCGCATCATGCGCCAGCCCTATGTCGAGGCGGACATCGGCAGGAACATCGCAGGCGCTGCGACCTTCCAGCGGTTTGTGCGCGAGCGCAGCGGCACCTTCGTCGGCATCTCGGCCCGGGACGGGATCGAACGGCACTACAGCTTCACCCAGGTGGGTGACCTGCCGCTCGTCCTGAACGTGGCGCTGTCCACCGAAGAGATCGAGGCGGAGTGGCGCTCGAAGGCGCTCGTCATCGGCAGCGTGGTGCTGTTGCTCTGCGGGCTGACCATCGCCCTGTCGCTGCTGTTCGGGCGCGAGCTGCGCCGTCGGACGGCGATGCAGGCCGAACTCGCCCTGCTGTCGCGAACGGATGGGCTGACGGGCCTGCCGAACCGCCGCGCCTTCGAGGAAAGCTTCGCGCAGGCGTCGGCCAGCTCGTGCCGCGGCCGTCCGCCCTCCCTGCTCATCGTCGATGCCGACCACTTCAAGCGTTACAACGACCGCTACGGTCATCAGATCGGCGACGAGGTGCTGAAGGGTTTGGCGCGCTGCCTCTCTGGAAGCGTGCACCGCCCTGAGGACCTCGTTTGCCGGATCGGCGGCGAGGAGTTCGCGCTGCTTCTGCCCGACACCGACGAGGCGGGAGCCCTTCGCATCGCGGAGACGGTTCACGCCAAGGTGGCGAGCTTGTCGATCGCTTCGGCTGGGATCGGAGCAGGAGCGGTGACGGTCAGCATCGGATTGGCGAGCGCTGTATCGGCCAGGGAACCGGATGCGGTGCTGACGGAGCTGTACCGCCGTGCCGATGCTGCGCTCTACGAGGCCAAGGCTGGCGGACGGAACCAGACCAGATGCGCGCCACCGAGGGCGGCTCCTGTAGGTCCGCAGAAGCGCCTGCTGCAGTTGGTGAGCGCCTGACTGCACGTGATCCCGACATCCGCCAGGACGATGGGGCGATACCCCTGTTCACGCTGAACCTGGTGTCAGATTATTCCGCTGTTCGCCTGTTAACGGGACTCCGGGTCAGGTGATCCCTGCAGCTTGGCCGAGGATCGGCGTTGCTCGGTATCTGCTTCCGCGGCGGCTTGATTGAGGCCCCCCTGAATAACCTGCAAAACCACCTGCGGTGCGGCCGCCGGCGTCTCGCTGGCAAAAATCCCTTTGATGATGGTTGCAACACCAGCGCCCGATCCAGGGGGATCAAACCCATCGGCAACTGCCAGCGCTTCCTGTTTGATCACCTCGGCATCGATCAGCCCAATTTTCGTCAGCTCCCGCAGAAGAAGCGTACAGAGGACGGTGTTGGCACGCATTTGATCGAACAAGGCCTGCAGGGCAGGCCCAGACCCATCGAAGAATTTACCGAGGGCCTGAAGTAGGGGCTCCAGGTCGCGTTCGGTCAGGGGTCGGTCGGGACCGGACATGGCGTTCCTCGTGCTGCCTCAAGTCCAGCTTCGATGCGACCGACACTCCATCGCATAGGGATGGCAGCATTGGACTTGGGGGAGAGTGCCGTGACCGATGTGCCTCCCTGAGAGCCCTCAGATCCGGTAACGCTCGGCCAGAGCCATCAGGGCCTGGGCGAGCTCGGTGAGGTTCGCGGAGGCGGTCTCGACCTCGCGGGTGCCCACGGCGGTCTGCTGGCTCGCCTGCCGGATGTTCTGGAGGGCGCCCGTCACCTGCTCGATCCCGAGCTGCTGCTGGTTTGTCGAGGCGACGATCTGCTGGAAGGTCTGGGCATTCTCCTCCACCCGCGCTGCCATCTCCTCGATGGTCCGCTGCGTGGCATCGGATCGCGTCTTGCCGGTGGCAGCCCGCTTCACCGCCTCCTCGGTCAGCATCACCGAGGTGTTGATGCCGCGCTGGATCTCGCCGAGGATCGTCCGCACCTGCACGGTTGCGGCCTTGGCCTGGTCGGCGAGCTGCTTCATCTCGGCGGCGACCACCGCAAACCCGCGTCCACTCTCACCCGCGGCGGCTGCGGTGATGGCGGCGTTGAGCGCGAGCAGGTGGGTGCGCTCCGAAACGTCATCGACGGTCTCGATGATGTCGCCGATCGTCTGGGTCCTCTCCGAGAGCGCCACGATGTTGCCGGCCACCGTCTCGCCCTGCTCGCGGATCGCGTCCATGGCCTTGGCGGTCTCGGTGGCGGCCCGCAAGCCCGTGCGCGCCGTCTGAGCCGTGGCTTGGGCGGTAGCGATCACCTCGTTGGCACGCTTGGTGATCTGCGCGCCCGAATGCGTGATCTCGTCCAGCGTCGCGGCGGTCTCCTGCACGGCAGCGAACTGCTCCTCCACCGAAGCGGCCTGCTGCTGCGCGGAGGCGCGGATCTCGGCGGCGGCGGCACTGAGATCATTGGTGGCCGCGCAGTTGGTGCGGGCAAGCTCGACCAGCCCGGCTGTCATCGTGTTCAACGTCATCCCGAGCCGGCCGACTTCGTTCCGGCTTGTGGCCACGACGCGGCCAGTGAGGTCGCCGGTACCGATCCGCTCGACGAAGGCGGCGACACCCAAAAGCGGTCGCACGATCAGGCGGTTGATGGCGATGCTGATCCCGAAACATATTAGAAGCGTGAGCAGGCTGCCGATCCATAGGGTCAGGCTCGCGTTGCTGCGTGCGCGGGCGAGGCGCTCGTTCTGAGCCACGCGGTTGGTCTCTTCCACGCTCTCGATCCCGGCGAGCCTCTCTCGGAAGGTATCGAACAGCTGCTTGCCTGATCCGTCCGCCTCGATGCGGATGGCCTCGGGCCGGGTTGCCGGATCTGCGGCACGACGAACCGCGGCCTCGCCGATGTCGGTCTGCCATGTGCGAGCGGCTGCGATGGCATCGGCGAGCAGGCGCGAGGTGACGGCGTCTTTACCGATCAGGAGGCTGAGGCGGTTGATCGCCTCATCCAGGGCCGGCCGACCGGCTTTATAGGGTTCGAGGCTGGCCTCGCGACCGGTCAGCAGATAGCCGCGCAGCCCGGTCTCCTGATTGAGCATCGCACTTCGGAGCTCGCCGAGGCCGCGGATGATCTGGCTCGAACGGCCGCGCGCTTCAGTTGCCTCGTCCAGTTGCCCGAGGGCGAACAGGACCGCACCGCTGCTGAGGGCCGACACGAGGGCGATGACGCCGATCGCGCCTCCCAGGGACCGGTTGAGGCCAAACGAGTTCGGCATGCTTTGGGGGCCCCTTAAAACAGGCTTCGGGGAGCGCTGTGCGATCCAGCAGGATGAGCGTCAAGGACCGGCGCAGGAAGCCTGGATCGGCCCGCAATTAATTGCGCGGCGAGCCATGCGGACCGAAGGCGAGCTCCCGCGGCCAGTTCGCGGTGAAGCGGCCTCGAACGAGATGCTGGGCTTGGCGTTACCCGTCGCGAACACCGCGATCAGATCACCATCCGGGCGCTGACGGTCGGGTGTGGCATGCGCGAAGGCGGGGGCGGTTTGGATGAAGCTGTACTGGGGGCCGCACACCTGCGCGATCGGCATCCACATTCTCCTGGAGGAGATCGGCAAGCCCTACGACGCAGAGAAGATCGACGTTGCGGGTGGCGCGACACACGAGGCCTGGTTCCAGGCGGTCAACCCCAAGGGGAAGGTGCCGACGCTCGTGCGCGACGATGGCTCGGTCCTGACCGAGTACGGCGCCATCGCGACGTGGCTGGCGCGTACGAACCCTGATGCTCGCCTCATCCCAACCGACGCCGAGGCCGAAGCGCGGGCGCTCGAGATCATGGACTACACGGTCGGCACCCTGCACCTCCAGGGCTTCGGCCGGATCTTCAAGCCGGCACTCTACGAGCCGCAGGACACCGTGCACCAGACGCTGAAGCTCGGTCAGGGTACGGTGAAGGAGCAGGGCCGCGAGATGGTCGAGCAGGCGCTCGGCATTCTCGATTGGCAGATGGCCGGTAAGCCCTACGCTGCCGGAGAGACCTTCACGATCGCCGACAGCGCCCTGTTCTACGCCGAGCGCTGGGCACCCCAGGTCGGGATCGACCTTCCCGCCAATCTCGCCCAGCACTTCGAGCGCGTGGCAGCGCGGCCGGCGGTTCAGCGTGTTCGCAAAATCTGGGGCGAGGCGTAAGGCTCAGGAGCCCGAGAGGGGTGCGCCAGCCCTCCAGAAAACTCGTCCGCATGAGGATTTCCGAGTCGGTGGCGGGCGGCCCCACGGGGGGCGTTGAGGAATAGGGGCAAAGCCGAAAACCACCCAGGCGTGTCGGGGTTTTTTTACGCCCACGATCACTCTCCTATCCGGCTCCGATTTCACCTTGCCTATGTGCATGAAGAGAAAAGCATTTCCCGGTCAATGGAGGTCGGATGTGACCCCCGCAAACCCCGCAAAAACGGGGGTCAGAAACCCGTCCACAAACCCGTCCTGGGCGGCTGTCGAAGGACCTGCGCGAGGGTAATTTATGCGTGCCTGAAGAGCCCTGATCCGCGCAATTAATTGCAGATCGCTCTCGGCAAGGCGAACGCGGCTCGCACGCTGGCATGGGCGATGCAGAGTCCACGGCTCGATCGTCGAGATGCCGGTTACCCGTGACCCCTTTGAAGCCTGCGCCGTCGGCTGAGCCACTCGCACTGGGATTGGCTCTGCTGTGTCTGCTCGCAACCGCCTTCTTCGGCTTCATCGCTCTCTGCGCCTTCGCCCCAGCTTGGATCGCGGCTCCCCTCGTGGCCGGCGGTAGCATCAACGCTGCGTTCATGCTGGGCCTTGGGGTGATCGCGCTGGGGGTCGTTCTCACCGGCCTCTATGTCGTCGTCGCAAACCGCGCCGAGGCACGTGCTGCGCGGCCGCGCGTCTGATCGCGAGGAGAACTCATGAACCTCGTCGCCATCGGCCTCTTCCTCGCCTTCGTAGCACTCACCCTTTGGATCACGTGGTGGGCTGCGCAGCGCACCCGCTCCGCTCGGGATTTCTACGCGGCCGGTGGACGGATCACTGGTTTTCAGAACGGGCTCGCCATTGCGGGCGACTTCATGTCGGCCGGCGCCTTTCTGGGTCTCACCGGGCTCGTCGTCGCCAATGGGTTCGATGGATTGATCTACGCGGTGGGCTACACGACCGGCATGCCGATCGTCGTCTTCCTGCTGGCTGAGCGCCTGCGTAGGCTCGGACGCTTCACCTTCACGGATGTGGTCTGCACGCGCCTCGCCGAGCGCCCGATCCGCATTTTCGCGGCCTGCGCCTCGCTGGTCGTGGTGGCCTTCTACCTCATCGCCCAGATGGTCGGCGCCGGCCAGCTCATCCAGCTCCTGTTCGGGCTCGACTACCTCTACGCCGAGTTCGTCGTCGGCATCCTCATGATTTGCTACGTGATGTTCGGCGGCATGGTCGCCACCACCTGGGTGCAGATCGTCAAGGCGGTGCTCCTGCTGATCGCCGGCTTCACGATCGGTGGCTTGGTGCTGGCGCGGTTCGGCTTCGATCTCGGCGCGATCCTGGCGCGGGCTGCGGCTGTGCATCCGAAGGGAACGGCTATCCTCGCACCCCAGTTTCCCGCCAAGGACCCGCTCTCGGCCTTCTCGCTTGGCCTTGCCCTGATGCTCGGGACAGCGGGCCTGCCCCACATCCTGATGCGCTTCTTCACGGTACCGGACGCACGCGCGGCGCGTACCTCGGTGTTCTGGGCAGCGGCCTTCATGAACGCGTTCTTCGCGCTGGTCTTCCTGCTCGGGTTCGGCGCCCTGGCGTTGACCGCGGGCAATCCGGCCTATGTCGATGCCACAGGTGCCCTCAGGGGGGGCGGCAACATGGCCGCGATCCATCTCAGCCACGCGGTCGGCGGCGATGCCATGATGGGCTTCGTCTCGGCGGTGGCCTTTGCGACGATCCTAGCCGTGGTCGCCGGCCTCACCCTCGCCGGTGCCTCGGCCGTCAGCCACGATCTCTATGCGAGCGTCCTGCAACGTGACCATGCCGATGAAGCCAAGGAGGTTCGGGTTTCACGTATCGCGACCTTCGCGCTCGGCTTGGTGGCGATCGGGCTCGGCATCGCCTTCAAGGGGCAGAACGTCGCCTACATGGTCAGCCTCGCCTTCGCGATCGCCTGCTCCTCGACCTTCCCGGTTCTGATCCTGGCGCTCTACTGGCGTGGGCTGACGACGCTGGGTGCGGTCGCAGGCGGCACGGTCGGTCTCTTGGGCGCACTCGGGCTCACGGTTCTGGGGCCACCCGTCTGGGTGAAGGTTCTGGGTCATGCCGCGCCGCTCTTCCCACTCGATCCACCGGCGCTCGTCACCCTGCCCCTCGCCTTCGCGACATGCTGGCTGGTGTCCCAACTGGATCATAGCCGTCAGGGCGAAACAGACCGGATGCGCTTCGACGGGCAAATTGGTTCTGCCGTTGCGCAGCCGGCCGAGTAGCGCATCCTGCAGTTCAGAGCGGGCGAATATGTACCAGCTGATCAGTGCGACCCCGAGCCCGTACGCACGCAAGGTGCGGATCGCACTCGCCGAGAAGGGCTTGCCGTTCGAGCTTTTGACGGAGGTACCCTGGGACTCGAGTACGAGCCTGCCGAAGCACAACCCGCTCGAGAAACTGCCCGTCCTGCTCCTGCCCGATGGGAGCAGCGTCTATGAGTCGAGCTACATCCTGCAGTATCTTGAGCTGAAGCATCCCGAGACGCCACTGTTGCCGGCCGATGTCGAAGGCAAGCTGGCAGCGCGCAAGCTCGAGGTTTTGTGCGACGGCGTCTGCGACGCTCTCGTGCTCACCTTCTTCGAGCGGCAGCGCGCGGAGGGTGTGAGTGCGCCTTGGCTCGCGCGACAGCGTCGCAAGATCGAGGGCGGCCTTGCCGAGATCGCGCGCCTGGTCGGAGCCCAGCAATGGGCGGTCGGTGAGGGCTTCAGCTTGGGAGATATCGCGGCCGGGACGGTGGTCGGCTACCTCTCGGTCCGGTTCGCGGAACTCCCTTGGCGTGATCTCCATCCCAACTTGGCGGCGTTAAGCGATCGCCTGGAACAGCGGCCGTCTTTCCGCACCTCTGTCCCCTATGCCCAAGCAATCACAGATCGCGTCGTGTAGGCCGAAGGTGACCGGCTACGCCTCGGCCGTGACGTGGCTGGTGCATATGAGTCCGACGTCCGCGTCAAACCCGTCCAATTTCGTGATGTCCACCTAGCCCAGCGGGCAGGGCGCCACGGGAGTGTGAGGGGGATTTGGGTGGGTGAAAGGGGCCTAGAAAATGGCTCGGCGTGTCGGGGTTTTGCTTGCCGCGTCCGCTCTCGTATCCGGGCTCGCTATCGCCGTAGCTATGTAATTGGGTTACAAAAGATTTACCCGCAGATGGCTGTCGGGAATTTCGCCCGCAACTCCTCCCAAAACGGGCTCGGGAAACCTGTCCAGGCCGTGTTCGGATCTGCCGCGCCAAGCGCGTTTTCATGGCCTTTCGGCCTCGTACCGAACCCACGATGCTCCTGCCCTCAGGCACATCTCTCATCATGACCGACCTGCTCCATCCCAGGCCTATCGCTTCCGACGATTCAGCGTGTGGACAATCCCACCTACGGGCCGCTTCGCAGTTCGGGAGCCAGCCTTGAGAAGCTCCGGAATGCGTTCGCTGCGGCCGGCGTGACCGTCAGCGGAGACGGCGGCCGGGGAGGCGTCTGTCTCGATGTTCAGTCACGGACACGCAGTGATCAACCTGTGTGAGCCATAGCTGCGAACATCCCCGAGACCAGGGGCGGAGTCGGGATCCGATTTCGAGAGCGAGCAGTTTATGACGCGAGGCGAGCAAAACGCTGAGACTAAAGCGCAGGCGGCCTGTCTGAATCTCGGAGAACCGTCAAAAGACATGAGCCGCGACTGCGTCATCATCGGCATCCATGGCTTGGCGAACAAGCCACCGGTCGATGAGAAGACCCGCTGGTGGAAAGCGGCCATGGCCGAAGGGTTGGCCCGGAACGAGGGACTGGCCGACCCACAATTCGCCTTCGCGTTCATCTACTGGGCGGACCTGCGCTACGACACCCCGCTCTCGGGGGACGACAACCGCGAACCCTACGAGCCGTACGACGGCTCCGGGCCGCTGACGGCGGGTGCGGAAGCGCCGTCCGCGACCGCCAAGGACGTGCTGGCGCCGGTCTACGCCGGCATCGACGCAGTCGAAGAGGCGACTGGCGTCACACTCCTGGACGACCTGATCTTGGAGCACCGCTTCGACGACCTGTGGCACTACCATGGCGAACGCGATTTCGCTCGGCAGGTCCGGGCAAGGCTGGCCGAGCGCCTGCGGGCGTTTCAAGACCGGCGCATCCTGCTCGTCGCACACTCCATGGGTTCCGTCGTCGCGTACGACGTGCTCCGGCAAATCGAGGGTGAGGATCCGTCAGTGCGGATCGAGCATCTCGTCACCGCGGGCGCTCCCCTGGGGCTTGCCAAGGTGAAGCTGACGTTCGAGGCCGAGCACGGGACCTTGCGGGTGCCGAACAACGTCTCAGCCTGGACGAACCTTGCCGATGGCGAGGACATCGTCGCGGTCATGGGGGCCTTGGGAGCGGATTACGGGCCCAGCGACACCGGCGTGCGTGTCGATGACCGGCGCGTCGTGAACGCCTACCGGCGATCCGGTGGCGAGCCGAACCCGCACAAATCCTACGGCTACCTTCGGACGCCGGAATTCTCACGGATTGCCCGTGCCTATGTCAGCACGGAAGGGACACCTCCGCCCGTGACGCGCAGCCTTTTCCGCTGGCCATGGCAAGCCTGAATCGGAACCTGTCACGGCCGTCGTCGGGCCCGGGCCGCCATCAATCGATCTGCGCCTCCGCCCGCGGTGGGAAATGAGCGGACGGACCGCACGCGACCCAACGACGCCATAGCCAAGCTTCTTCCGGGTCCTCGGAAGCGGTCGTTTGTGTTGAACGACAGCTCGGTCAGGCCCGGCTGGCAGCACGGCATGGTGCTTCAGCCCGTGCCCGCCTTCACGGTGCCGGTGAGGCCTTGCGCTTCAGGGACCGAGGCTCTCCGGCGGGCAGGCGCATCGGGCGGGCCAGGTGTCGCGGCGTGCCAAGCCGCCTCCGCCCCGCCGATCGACCGCGCCCCCTCGGTCGCGCTGAGGGTGCGACAGCGCGGCATTCTTCCTCGGCCGGTGGGCATAGGGCTTCGGGGGGCCCGCCGGTCATGCAGGCCTGCGCGTTGTGGCCGAAGGCTGTCTCCGGCGCCCGACCAGGGTGCGTGGGCGGACCCGCACGCCGAACGGCTTCGGCTTCAGGGCCGGGGACGCCGAGAAGGCGTTGACCGCGGCCCTGCTTGCCTGGTCCTCAGAGGCCGCGGATGAGGCCGCCGTCGATCCGGATCTTGGCCCCGGTCACATAGGAGGCGCGCTCGCTGGCCAGGAAGGTCACGACGTCCGCGAACTCCTCCGGCCTGCCGTAGCGGCCCGCCGGGATCGCCGCGATGGCCGACTTTGCGACATCGTCGCGCGTCGTTCCCGTCCGGGCGGCCGCGGCGTCGTCGAGCTGGTCGACGCGCTCCGTGTGGATGCGGCCGGGCAGCACCACGTTCACCGTCACGCCCTGGCTCGCGACCTCGGCGGCGAGCGTCTTCGACCAGCCGACAACGGCGGCACGCACGGCGTTGGAGACCACCAGCCGCGGGATCGGCTGCTCGACGCCTGAGGAGGCAATGGTGACGATGCGGCCCCAGCCGCGCTCGGTCATCAGCGGGAGCAGGCCCTGCACGAGGTGGAACAGGTTGGCCGCCATCGCCTCGAAGTGCACGAGCCAGTCCCCCCGGCCCGTGTCCCGTGCCTCCCCGGGCGGCGGGCCGCCGGAATTGCCGATCAGGATATCCACGCCTCCGCGCTCGCGCAGCGCCCCCACCAGGGTGTCGACCGTGGCGACGTCCGAGAGGTCGACGGTGATCGCCTCGACCCGTCCCCGCTGGTCCGGGGGCAGGGCCTCGATCCAGCCGGCGAGCGCTCCGGCGTTGCGGGCGGCCGCCACGACGGTCGCCCCCTCCTGCAGCAACGTCCGGGCAATCGCGGCGCCGAGCCCGCGGCTTGCCCCGACCACCAGGGCCCGCTTACCAGCCAGTCCAAGATCCATCTTCCATCCTCCGGTCAGGTCGCGAATGAAACGCCTGAGAGGCGGGTGCCTCCGGCCTGCCAGGTTCGCGTCGGTCAGCCGCGCGCATTCAACATCGGGACGCCGCGCTGGTGCCAGGCCGGATGGGCAGGAGGAACGTCGCCGGCCGCGTCGCGCCGTGCGCCCTGTCCGGCTGAGAGGCTCCAACCCAGCGCACCGATGGCCTCGATGCGCTGCTCCTCGTCGCGCGCCCCCACCACGATGCTGGCACTTGGACACCCTTGTCGCCCAGCGCAAGCGCCGGCGACCGGGTCAGGTTCGTCGCGGCCCCCGTGGCGGCGTTGGAGACGCTCATGGTCCGATCGTCGGCGATGCCAGGGGACGACCCGCTTCTCGAAGCGGGGCATGTTCGGCCTCCGTCCTGACGGGCGATGCAGGATCTCAGGCGACGGGCGGAATGACCTTCAGGTCGCTCAGCTGCCGGAACTGGTTCCGGAACATGTCCTCGGTGTCGATGCAGGCATGGAAGCCGGCCTGACGAGCCTTGATCGTGCTGCTGATGTTGTCGAAGCCGCTGGCGAAGATGAAGTCGCCGAACGGCCACGAGGCCACCTTGTCGTAGGGGATCGGCTGCAATCCGTAGCGCTCGGTCATCCTGTCCCAGAGCGGCCGCTTGTCGGCCATGTAGGTCGCCAGCGGCATCGGGACCGGATCGGCCCACGCCATGCCGAACAGGCGTGCGATCCGCGGCCACATGTGCTGCCAGCGGAAATAGTCGCCGTTGGTGATGTTGAAGATCTCGTTTCGCGCAGCGGGCGCCGTCCCGGCCCAGTCGGTGGCCTCGGCCAGGATCTCGGCCGAGCTGACCTGATAGAGGGCCCTGTAGGCGGCCTCGGTCCCGGGGAAGCGAAGCGGGATGCCGAGCTCCTTCGAGATGGCCGCATAGACGGCGATGACGGTGAGCAGGTTCATCGGGTTGCCGATGGCGAAGCCGCAGACCGCCTCGGGCCGGAGAGCCGTGAACGACCAGTCCTTCCCCTTCCGGCGCTCGCGCAGGAGATCCTCCTGGTCATAGTAGAAGTTCGGCGGCATCAGGCGCGGGTCGTCCTCGCGGGCGGGCGTCTTGAACGGGCCGAGATCGGAGCCGTAGGCCTTGCCGCCCTGGTAGAGCGTGACGTGCCGCAGGCCCGGCGAGGTCTCCTCGACGACGTCGAGCAGGTTGCGCAGGATCGCGACGTTGACGGTGCTCTTTTCTGCCGGGGTCGGCTTCTCGATGTAGGCCCCGAACACGATGTGGGTGACGTCGCGGACGCCGCCGAGGCTCTGCCGGACCCGTGCGGGGTCGAGCAGGTCGAAGGAGACGGCTTCGACGTTCGGGATGGACGGCTCGGTCCGACGGGAGAGACCCAGCACCGTCGTGTCGGGCTGCGCAGCGAGGCGGATGGCCGCCGCCCGACCGATGACGCCCTGGGCGCCGGCGACGAGGACTTTTCTCTGCATGATCGGCGGGTTCCTGTTTCCCGTAGGCTGGGGTTGCCGAGAGGCCCAAGACGCGACCGCATCGGGAGCCGGCCTGACCCAGGGGAAACGCTGCCTGCGTCGGCCGAGGTTCGCGGCCTCGACAATCGGGTCCAGGCTACGTCCCCGGGGCCGCTCCGGCGCCTCGGACGCTGCTCAACGCCCGCTCCGAGGCAGCGGGCCGTTCGACGAGAAGACGCGGCCGGTCGAGGACAGGGCACCCGGGATCGGCGACCGGCGCATGCAGCAGCCGCAGCCGGCGGGATGGGCCGCCGACGCCGAGCGCGAGTCGAGCGCGCTCGGCTCGGTGGCCGCGAAGGCGGCGCGGCCCCCCGCAGGGCCGCCGACGATGGCCGGTGCGCTCAGGAGTGTCCGGGTCGCCCCCGCGCCGCAATCCGGGCAGGCACACGGGTCCCGGAACTGCGCCATGGGCCGCAGGGTCGTGAACGGCCCGCACGCGTCGCAGGCGTAGGCGTAGATCGGCATGGCGTCCTCACGCGCGCGCCCGTCCGGCGCGATGGCGGCTCGACCGGGCGCGCGGCTGCCCGCCCGGCGTGGCACGGTGGCTGGGCGGGCCGGTCCGGTCAGGCGGCGGGCTTGAGGATCACCTTGGTCCAGCCCGCGTCGCGCGCGTCGAAGTGCCGGTAGGCCTTCGGGGCCTCTTTGAGCGGAAGCTCGTGCGAGACGATGAAGGCCGGCTTTGCGCGGCCGGTCGAGATGAGGTCGCGCAGCTGCCGGTTATAGGCCTTCACGTTGCACTGGCCGACGCCGATCGTCTGACCCTTGAACCAGAACAGGCCGTGGTCGAACACGATCTCGCCCTGCTTGTAGAGCGGGTCCTGCGGGGCCGGATCCTGGGGCGTGAAGACGCCGACCACGCCGATGCCGCCGGTGAACTTCACCGATTTGACCAGGTCGTTCATGGTCATGTTGGGGTGCTCGTGACCTTGCGGATCATGCGCCTGGTAGCCGACGCACTCGCAGCCGCGATCGGCCCCGATGCCGTTCGTCAGTTCGAGCACCTGATCCACCGGGGAGCCCTTGGAGTCGTCGATGGGCCGGGCGCCGATCGACTCCGCCAGGCGCAGCCGGTCGGGATGGCGATCGACGACCATCACCATGCAGGCGCCCTTGATCATCGCCGCGTGGGCCGCCATCAGGCCGACCGGGCCGGCCCCGTAGATGACGATCGACTCGCCGGGACGCAGCCCCGCAAGCTCGGTGGCGTGCCAGCCGGTCGGGAAGATGTCGGCCAGCATCACATACTCGTTCTGCCGCTCCTCGGCATCCGGGGGCAGCTTCAGGCAATTGTAGTCGCCGTAGGGGACGCGCAGCAGGTCGGCCTGCCCACCCCGATACGGCCCCATATCGGCGAAGCCGTAGGCGGCGCCGGCCATGTTCGGCAGGACGCTGCGATCGGCGGTGGTGAGGCAGAACGCGCTCAGGCCGCGCTCGCAGTTCTTGCAGAAGCCGCAGCCGATGTTGAAGGGGATGGCCACCCAGTCCCCGACCTTGACCCGATCGACGGCTTTGCCGATCTCGGCCACCTGGCCGAGGTTCTCATGCCCGAACACGCCCCCGCGCGGGAAATCGGTCCGGCCCTCGTACATGTGCAGGTCGGAGCCGCAGATGTTGGTGCTCGTGATTCGCACCAGCACGTCGGTCGGCCGCTCGATCCGCGCGTCGGGCACGTCCTGCACGGCGACGTCGCGGGGGCCATTATAGACGACTGCTCGCATCGCGCTCTCCTGACCTGAAGCTGTTTGTCAGGAATCACTAGCATACTCAGTCCGTCGCAATGATATAAGGATGATCTCTACGGTATTTCCCGTATCGCAGCGCGAGCTGATCAGCCGATGACACGAGTTCAGCGAGGCTTACGCTCAGGCTTCCACGCATCACGCGCCGTGTGAATTCTCTGCCCCCGTCAGCGCACGCGGTCGGCGGACCCCTCGACGGATGCGCCATTCAAGGTCGGAACTGACGCCGGTCAGGGCGCAGGCTCCGCACCGGCCCCAGTCTCACGTCTGCCAACGCCGCACGGTCCAAGACGAGGGTTGCCCCATGAACCCTGCATCGGTTCGGCAAGTCGCAGCCCCACAGCCCTATACGGACTTCGACCCACTCAAGGTGGGCAATCCTGAGGAATCCGACACGATGATCGGCCCGATCATCAACGAACAGCAGCTGAAAGGTCTGCGCCAGCGCATCGACGAGGCGCGCGCGTCCGGCGCACGACAGCTGGTGGGCGGAGAGGCACAGGGCCTCGTTCTGCCGCCCCATGTCTTCGCCGATGTCACCTCCGACATGCCGTTGGCGCGGAACGAGATCTTCGGCCCCGTCGCACCGGTCATGCGCGCCCGCGGCGAGGACGACGCGCTCAGACTTGCCAATGACTCGGAACATGGGTTGTCCGGAAGTGTCTTCACCCGCGATCTCGAACGCGGCGAGCGGTTTGCCCGGCGCCTTCAGATCGGCATGGTGCATATCAACGACCAGCCGGTCATCGATCTTCCGAACAGTCCATTCGGTGGCGAGAAGAATTCCGGGATCGGCCGCTTCAACGGCGCGTGGGTGATCGAGGCATTCACGACGGATCAGTGGCTCACCGTTCAGCATGCGCCGCGTCACCCGCCACTGGACGCGCGCTCGGTCAAGGGCGCCTGGGCGTGAGCGCCGCAAGACGACGTCTTCGAAACTGCGCTGAGGCTCGACCATGTCGATGATCGATAGCTGCCGCGACCAGATGTTCCCGAAACTGAGTCCTGCGGAAATCGGTCGTCTTCGTCGGTTCGGTCAAGAGCGGCATTACGCGGCCGGCGATGCGCTGTTCGTGACCGGCGACACCTCACCGGGCATGTTCGTCCTCGTGTCCGGCTCCGTGGAAGTCAGGCGCCACGACCCACTGGGGCATCTTGCGCCGATCACGACGCAGGACGCCGGCGAGTTCGTGGCTGAGGTGGGACAGTTGGCGGGCCGCGCGGCGCTCGTCGATGTCGTGGCCGTGAGCGACCTCGAGACCGTGCTGATCCCCTGCGAGAACCTTCGTGTGCTCCTGATTGCCGAAGCGGAACTCGGCGACAGGATCATGCGGGCCCTGATCCTGCGCCGGGTCGCATTGATCGAGACCGGCGCCGGCGGCCCGGTCCTGCTCGGGCCTGCCTTGAGCGGGGACATGATCCGGCTGGAGAACTTCCTGTCCCGGAACGCCTATCCGCACTCAGTGCTCGATCCCACCCAAGACCGTGATGCCGCCACGCTGGTCGAACAATATGACGCCAAGCCGGCGGACCTCCCCTTGTCGGTCTGTCCCAACGGCTCTGTACTCAAGAATCCCAGCGAGGCCGAGCTGGCACGCAGCCTGGGCATGACGCCGATCGATCAGCCCGGCCGCACCTATGACGTTGCCGTTATCGGCGCCGGCCCGGCCGGCCTCTCGACGGCTGTCTATGCCGCATCCGAAGGCCTGTCGGTCATCGTTCTCGAGGCCCACGCCTTCGGCGGCCAAGCTGGCGCAAGCGCACGGATCGAGAATTATCTCGGTTTTCCCATGGGCATTCCGGGCCAGGTCCTCACCGGCCGCGCCTGGGTCCAGGCGCAGAAATTCGGCGCGCATGTTGTCATTCCGAGCGAGGTCGTGAGGTTCGATTCCGCCAGCGATGGCCTCGGGCTCGAATTGTCCGACGGGCGCCGCATACACGCACGCAGCGCCGTCGTTGCCAGCGGCGCTCGTTACCGGCGGCCCGACATTCCGCATCTCCAGGCCTTCGAGGGTCATGGCGTCTGGTATTGGGCGTCCCCGATCGAAGCGCGCTTGTGCCAACGGCAGGAGGCCATCCTGGTGGGCGGCGGCAACTCCGCGGGGCAGGCCGCCGTCTTCCTGCGCGATTTTGCGGCCAAGGTGTGGATGCTGGTGCGCGGGCCCAGCTTGGCGGACAGCATGTCCCGCTATCTCATCGACCGGATCGAGGCCACGGAGAACATCGAGGTCCTGACCGAGACGGAGATCGTCTCGGTTTCGGGATCGGCGGAGCGGCAATTGGAGCGCGTGCGCTGGCGGCACAGGCCGACCGGAGAGGAGACGGAGAAGCCGATCCGCAATGTCTTCCTGATGATCGGTGCCGATCCTGCGACCGGCTGGCTGAAGGGCTCCGGGATCGCCCTCGATCAGAAGCAGTTCATCCGAACGGGCACCCGTGATCCGGCGCAAGACGCCGGTGCGGGGGGGCCATCAGGGCGTCCGCTTCCCCTCGAATCGAGCATCCCCGGCGTCTTCGCGGTGGGCGACGTCCGCTCGGGCTCCGTCAAGCGCGTCGGCGGCGCAATCGGAGAGGGTGCGGCCGTTGTGGCGCAACTGCACACCGTTCTCTCGGATGCGGCCGCCGAGAACCGGGGCCGCCGAACGGGATAGCGCCGTCTCCCACGCCCTACGGCCGAAGCCCGCCGGACCAGTGCCGCGCCGGCTCAAGTCAGGCACTCACGAAAGGCGGGCCCGTAAAGCAGCGGCACGGGCATCCGATGGAAGCGCAGCGACTGGATGCGGTGCCGGTCAGCGCAGCGACTCGCGCCCCTACATCGAGAGAGGGCGAGCGGTAGCGGGCACATAGAAAACCATGTGGCCGAGCAGAATCAGAAGTCCATCCCCCCCATTCCACCATCCATGCCCCCGCCGGGCATGGATGGCGGTGGGTCCTTGATCGGCGCTTGGGCGATCATCGCCTCGGTGGTGACGAGGAGGCCGGCGACGGAGGCCGCGTCCTGAAGGGCGGTGCGCACGACCTTCACGGGATCGACGATCCCGGCCTCGATCATGTCGACGTACTCCTCGGTCTGGGCGTCGAAGCCGAATGTCGGTGACGTGCTGTCCATGACCTTGCCGACCACGATCGAGCCCTCGACGCCGGCGTTCTGGGCGATCTGACGGATCGGGGCCTCGAGCGCCTTCAGCACGATCTTGATGCCGGATTGCACGTCGTTGTTGTCGGTCTTCAGGCTGCGGGCCACCTCCTTTGCCCGGAGCAGTGCCAGGCCGCCGCCGGGGACGATGCCTTCCTCGACCGCCGCGCGGGTGGCGTGCAGGGCATCCTCCACCCGGTCCCTCTTCTCCTTCACCTCGACCTCGGTCAAACCACCGACGCGGATCACCGCGACGCCGCCCGCGAGCTTGGCCAGACGCTCCTGCAGCTTCTCACGGTCGTAGTCCGAGGTGGTCTCCTCGATCTGCGCCTTGATCTGCGCGACGCGGGCCTCGATGTCCGCCTTCTCGCCGGTGCCGTCGATGATCGTGGTGTTCTCCTTCTCGATGCGCACGCGCTTGGCGCGGCCGAGCATGGGGAGCGACACGTTCTCGAGCTTGATGCCGAGGTCCTCGGCGATCATCTGGCCCTTGGTGAGGACGGCGATGTCCTCGAGCATCGCCTTGCGGCGATCACCGAAGCCCGGCGCCTTCACGGCCGCGACCTTGAGGCCGCCGCGAAGCTTGTTCACCACGAGGGTGGCGAGCGCCTCGCCCTCGATGTCCTCGGCGATGATCAGCAGCGGCTTGCCGGTCTGCACCACGGCCTCGAGCACGGGCAGCATCGCCTGGAGCGAGGAGAGCTTCTTCTCGTGGATGAGGATGTAGGGATCCTCGAGTTCGGCGACCATCTTCTCCGCGTTGGTGACGAAGTAGGGTGAACTATAGCCGCGGTCGAACTGCATGCCCTCGACGACGTCGAGCGTGGTCTCGGCGGTCTTGGCCTCCTCGACCGTGATGACGCCCTCGTTGCCCACCGTCTGCATGGCATGGGCGATCATCTCGCCGATCTCCTTGTCGCCGTTGGCTGAAACCGTGCCGATCTGCGCGATCTCGTCGTTCTTGGTGACCTTGCGCGCGCTCTTCTTCAGATCCTCGACGACGGCCTGGGTCGCGAGGTCGATGCCGCGCTTCAGGTCCATCGGGTTGATGCCGGCGGCGACGAACTTGGCGCCCTCGCGCACGATGGCCTGGGCCAGCACGGTCGCGGTGGTGGTGCCGTCACCCGCGACCTCGTTGGTCTTCGAGGCCACTTCGCGCACCATCTGGGCGCCCATGTTCTCGAACTTGTCGGCGAGCTCGATCTCCTTGGCGACCGTGACACCGTCCTTGGTGATGCGGGGCGCGCCGAAGCTCTTCTCGATCACGACGTTGCGGCCCTTCGGGCCGAGCGTCACCTTCACCGCATCCGCGAGGATGTCGACGCCGCGCAGCATCTTGTCGCGCGCCGTGACGGAAAATTTGACTTCCTTGGCCGCCATGACCCTGCTCCATAAAACCAGTCTTCAAAGCGAATTTTTCCATCCTTCTTTCACGGAGCGGCTCGGTCTAATCTTCTATGATGCCCATGATATCGGATTCTTTCATAACCAAGACATCTTCACCATCGAGAACCATTTCAGTTCCGGACCATTTTCCGAAGATGATTCTGTCGCCAGGCTTGACGTCGAGCGCCATGATATGTCCGTTGTCGTCGCGTATCCCCGGACCGACGGCGATGATCTCACCCTCCTGGGGCTTTTCTTGCGCCACGTCGGGGATGATGATGCCGCCTTTGGTCTTCTCCTCGGCACTGACGCGCCTGAGGACGACCCGGTCGTGTAACGGACGGAATGTCATCGTCAGTGTCCTTGATGAGTCGGTTCGGCTGATGACGGGGATCTGAATTCGTCCGACCGAGCATGGCTTTGCGTGCTCGCACGGGCATCCCCGTGCAATCCAAGTGCGCTTCAGCGTGCCTCCATCTGGCTCCTTCGTCGCAAGGAGAGCCGGCGCCACCATGTGGTTTCAATCAGGCGTCGCGCCGCGACGCGTCACGTCAAGTAGTGGAACTCCGGCAGTTTCCTCAGCTCATCCTTGCTGGCACCAGGCAGCACGACTTTTCCTTTCTCGTCATCGAATCTCAGTTGATCGAAAGGCATTGCGATCAGGTGACCGCCCAATCCGAGGAATCCTCCGACCTGTAGGACGACAAACAGGACCTTGTCCTTCCCAATGACCATGTCGTCGATGGTGCCGATCTTCTCATCCTTGTCGTTGACGACGGCGCTGCCGTGCAGTTTCGTCGTGCGCCAGCCCTTCGCGACTTCTTTTACGTCGACGCTCAGGAGGCGGACGACCTGGGACAGCGCCGGTGTTGCGACCCCGACATGCGCGATCCCGCCCCCAAACACGGCACCCGCCACGAGCATCGCAACGACGGGAAGGCGCGCTTGGCCTGCTCGCCCCAAGCCGGGAAGCCGGGGAACTGGGTGACCGGCGTCGTTGGCCGGGGTTTCCTGCCGAGCTGCGTCAGGTCGGACGTGGCGATAACGGGGCATGGGAAGACTCCCTGGCAAGGGCGCTGGACACGGCGTTCGACCGATACAGTGACCGGTGCCGTGGACAGCCACTTCGCCCGAGATGCTGCTTCCGAAATGGACCTTGCACATTGATCCGCGTCAGACGCACGCGCGATTGGTGGCCGCGTCGGTCGAGACTTGGTGTCTGTCGAGGCTTGGTGTCTGTCGAGGCTTGGCGTCGGTCGAAACTTGGCGTCTATCGAGGCTTGGCGCGGGCGGACTTCGGGCGCTGACGGTCTCCGAGGCGGACGCGGTTCTGCGCCGCGTTGCTGCCCGGCGCCGTGCGACCCGCCGCGACGATACCCCTCGCGGCACGGTCGCCTGTCCTCAGGGGGTCATCTCCAGCTCCGATCGACGCACGCGCCGGGCTGCTCGCCGCGGTCCTGCGCGAGACACGGATAATCCGTGTAGCCCTTCTCGCCGCCGCCGTAATAGGTGGTCGGGTCGTCGGCGTTGAGCGGGGCGCCGGCGCGCAATCTCTCCGGCAGATCGGGGTTCGCGATGAACTTGCGGCCGAACGCGATGAGGTCGGCCCTTCCCGCGCGGATCCATTGCGCAGCGGTCTCGGCGTCGAACCCTCCGGCGGCGATCAGCGTCCCCCGGAACCGCTCGCGGATCAGTTTGACGAGGGCGAGAGACCGCTGATCGGGAGGCGCCCCGTCCTGCATCTGCGCCGTGGCCGGATTGACCAAGTGGAGATAGGCGAAGCCGAATTCGGCAAGCCGCTCGACGAGATAGCCGAAGGTGGTCTCCGGGTCGTCGTCGCTGATGTCGTTCATCGTGCCGAGCGGCGAGATCCGGACGCCGATACGGTCGGGTCCCCAGATCCGAGAGAGGGCCTCGGCAACCTCCAGAAGCAGTCGCGTCCTGTTCTCCACGGAACCGCCATACGTGTCGGAACGACGGTTCGTGCTGCTCTCTATGAACTGGTCGAGCAGATAGCCGTTCGCGGCATGGATCTCGATCCCGTCGAAGTCCGCGGACAGGGCGTTCCTCGCCGCGCGCTCGTACTGCGCCACGATATAGGGCATCTCTTCGAGAGTCAGGGCACGCGGTCGGACGAAGGGGACGAGCGCCCCTTCACCCCGCTCGTTCTCGATGAAGGCCTTGCCCTGCGGGGTGATGGCGGATGGGGCGACGGGCAGCATGGTGTCGGGCTGCAGGGCCGGATGCGAGATCCGACCGACATGCCACAACTGGCAGACGATGCGACCGCCGGACTCGTGCACGGCTCCGGTGACGCGGCGCCACGCCTCAACCTGCTCGCCGCTGTGGATGCCGGGCGTCCAGGCGTAACCCTGCCCCTGCATCGAGATCTGTGTCGCCTCGCCCACGATGAGCGCCGCGGACGCGCGCTGCGCGTAGTAGCAGGCCGTGAGGGCACCCGGCACGGCACCCGGTAATCGCGCGCGCGAACGCGTGAGGGGTGCCATGACGATGCGATGCGGAAGTTCGAGCGGGCCCAGCCGGTAGGGCTGGAACAGCGCGTCCGTATCCGTGGATTGCGCCGGGCCGCGCGTTCGCGAGAGGGTCGCCGTGTCTTCCATGGAGTGCCTCCTTCGGACGCATTCCGGCCGACATGGCCAGGCCGCCCGTGTTGCGCGATCCGGAAGCCCTCCGCCCGCGGCGGACTCCCCGCTCGGGCTCCGAACATAGGCACGGCGCCACCGCAGGCCCTGATGTCCGTCAGCGTCGGACGACCTTCAGGCGGTTCGCAGGCGTGAAGCGCGCCGGGCGCACGGTGTCCTGGCGCCTCAGAAAGCGTAACGCAGGATCGCCGCCAGGGCGTGTCCGGCCGGCATCTCCTCGCTCCGCGCGCACACGACTCGGGCGTCGGTGCAGAGGGCACGTCGGGCCACTTCATCGAGAACCGAATAGGTTTCGGCGTCGTCGGACGTGGCGTACGTCACGCTGCCGTCGATATCGCTGACGAGGCCTGGGATCACGCGGTCGAGATCGACGACGAGCCGGTCGACAGCTGCCGCTGTCGCGGCATGAGCCGCATGCGAGACGTCGCTGGTGGCCCGATAGGGCTTCAACTCGTCGTAGAGGGCGAGGATGCCTTTCACTTCGGCCCGGTAGAGGCGATCGAGGATCGGGAGTGCAGCGTCGCCGAGCTGCGCGTCGCTGCGGTGGTCCGGGTTGCCCGCGATGCACTCCGCGATGAGATGCGGATACGTGTTCACGTTGCGGAAGATGCTGCGCATGGGCTCCGCCGCGGCCAGGACCATCGGTGTCGAGCGACCCGCAAGCGCGTCCCCAACCGCACGGTCCACCTGTCGCGCATACTGCGCTTCCAGAATCTTCTCGCCCTCGAGGTTCTGAAGGCGGCGGCGCGGGGCCCGCACGTGGAGCGAGGGCCGGCCAAGGGTCTCCGCAGGATCCTCGGAGAGATGGGCAAGAGGGACCCGCGCCGGCGGCATGTTCACGACCACGTCGAGAAGCCGCGCCCCGCCTTCCGAAATGGCGAGAACGAGAATCTCCAGCGGCGACGTCATCGTCCGGATCAGCGGAGCGAGGTGGAACCGGTCGGCGACCTCGGCGAGGGGCTTCGGCCGGATCGGCAAGCGGTACGTATGCATGGACTTCGTCTCTGGCCGCGTGAGCACTCCAAGACCGTGCGCTTGCGATTTCCAGAACTCCTCCACCGATGCGAGCGGATCCGCGCCGCTGAGCCGGTACTTGTTGTCATCGAGGCTCTTCTGGATTCTGCCCGATAGAACGCCGAACTGTCGTTCGAGATCATCGATGATGCGTTCCGAGGCGTCGGCTTCGCGCAACTGCGAAATCGCATCCTTGGCGAGATCCTTGAAGGCGATGCGGTTGGCATCCGGGTGCAGGGGCGAAGTCGGCAGATAGAGCGACACGAACACGCCGCCTCGCGCCGTCGCCAGTGCCTTGAACTCCTGCAATTCGGGGATGTCGATGTGCATCATCTCGCCATAGCCTCAGCGGCTCGGACCTCGGCGGCTCCAGGCCGTGCGAGGCCGGGCTCCGCTACCTGAGCAGGCCCTTGCCGGGACCGCCCTGACGGGCGTCAGTCCCCGCGCGATCGGCGGGTCCCGAGGCCGCCCGTGTCCATTTTCTGACGCCCGTCATGGGCACGACGGACGATCCGTCCCACCGTTCCAGGCGACGAGACCGGCCTTGGCGGGGCATTGCCTCGCATTGCCGCATCACGCTCTCCTGGGGTGAGCCATGCAGATCCAAGCGAGCAGGACACTGGTTGCTTCACCCGCGAAGGTATTCGGCCTGATCTCGAACGCGGTGGAGTGGCCTCTCGTTTTGCGGTCCGTGGAGAGCGCGGAACTCGTGACCGAGGGTGCCTTGGGCATGGGGTCACGCCTGCGCGAGCGCCGGATTCTCCTTGGCGCCGATGCCATCCTCGAGTCGGAGGTGATCGAATTCACCCGCCCGCATCGCTTCCGGCTGTGGGTCGCGAGTTCCGACCGCTCCTTCGACCGGGATTTCATGATCGACGCCTTGGACGGCGGCGGATCGCGCCTCACGCTCGTGATCCGCCCAGGGTCCAGGGCCTCCACGGGCCGTGCGCTCCTCGATCTTGTCTCGCCTGTTCTGCAGATCCGATTGAGCGACGAACTCGAATTGGACATCGCCGACTTCGCGGCAGCCCTGCGGGGCTGACGGAATCGTGCCGTTTGCTGATTGCCGTCATGGCGGGCCGGCCGGGCGGGCGCAGTCTCTCGACGCGGCTGACGCCCCCGGGAGCCGGGTCCTTATCGGACCCGGTCCCCCGGCTGAGGACGACGGGCCGGCGGCTTCGAGGCCCGAAACGGGTGGCATCACGGACGTGAGAAGGCAGGTGTATCATGACCGGATCGACAGCCCGGGCCGTCATCGTCCAACCGGGCGGCGGCTTCGAGAAGGTGACCTTCGGCGAGCGTCCCGTGCCGGAGGCGGGTCCCGGCGAGATCACGGTCCGCCTGCGGGCGAGCTCTCTCAACTATCACGACTACGCCGTGGTCAGCGGTCTGTGGGGACCGAGTGAGCCGCGCATCCCGATGTCCGACGGCGCCGGCGACGTCGAGGCCGTGGGGCCCGGCCCAGCTGAGTTCGCCGTGGGCGACCGGGTTGTCAGCACGTTCTTCCCGACCTGGCTGGAGGGCACGCCGCAGGTCGTGGGCTTCGCCACCGTGCCGGGCGACGGGGTCGACGGCTACGCGCGGGAGCGGGTCACGGCGCCTGCGACGGCCTTCACCCACGCCCCCCGCGGCTGGGACCACACCGAGGCAGCGACGCTGACCACGGCCGCCCTCACCGCGTGGCGGGCGCTCCACGCCGATGCCGGCCTGAAGAGCGGCGACGTCGTGCTGGTGCAGGGCACGGGCGGCACGTCGCTGTTCGGGCTGCAATTCGCCAAGGCGGCGGGGGCCACGGTGATCGCCACCTCGTCCAGCGACGCGAAGCTGGAGCGCCTGCGAGCGCTCGGCGCCGACCACGTCATCAACTATCGCGCCGATCCGGCCTGGGGCGAGACCGCCCGCCGGCTGACGGACGGACGCGGGGTCGACCACGTCCTCGATGTCGGCGGGCCGGCGACGCTGGAGCAATCCATGGTCGCCGTGCGGGTCGCCGGCCACATCTCGGTGATCGGCATCCTGTCGGGGATGGCGGCCGAGCTGCCGCTCGTGCCGGCGCTCCTGCGGCAGATCCGCCTGCAGGGCGTGCTGGTCGGCAGCCGCCGCCACCAGATCGAGATGGTCCGCGGGATCGAGGCCTGCGGGCTGCGGCCGGTGGTCGACAGCCGCTACCCGCTCGACCATCTCGTCGAGGCGTTCCGCCATCAGGAGAGCAACCGCCATTTCGGCAAGATCTGTCTCGAGATCTGAGGGACGTCGCTGCGACCGCCCGTCGGCAGAGTGCGGAGGGAACGCGCGGCGTCGAACATCACGGCAAACTGATAGGCGTCAGGGCTGCGGTGCGCATGATCGGCTAGTCCGATGAGATCGCGCAGCCTCGGCAGCGGACGCACACCGGGCCGAAGGCGACCCATCCGCCACGGAGGATCCACGCCATGTCCCGAGGACTCGTCGCCTTTCCGCGTTCGGGCGGTTCGATCAGGCGCGGCATGCCGAACCCGCTGTTGACGCCGTTTCTCGCCCTCTACCACGACATGAACCGCCTGCTTGAGGACGCATCGGGAGCAAGCGGTGGGGCTGCCGGTGCCGCCAACCACTCCGCGGCCACGATCCTCGTGCCGGACATCAACATAGCCGAGACGGAGCGCGCGGTGCGCATCACCGTCGAGGTGCCCGGCGCTCGCGAGGCGGATGTCGAGGTGGTGATCGATGACGACACCTTGATCGTTCGCGCCGTCAAGGAGACCGAGCATCAGGACGATCGACAGAACGTTCACGTGAGTGAGCGCGTCTTCGGCACGTTCCAGCGTGCGCTCGCGCTGCCGTTCCGCATCGATCCCGACCAGGTCGAGGCGCGCGTCGAGAATGGGGTGCTCACGATCACGCTCCCCAAGACCGAGGCTCAGCAACGGTCGCGCCGCGTGCAGGTGCGGGGTGCCGGCGCCGATCGGGCCGCCGCATCCCCGGGCTCCCTCAGTCAGAACGGCGCCGAGACAAGCCAGCAGGACAAGACCCAGCAGGACAAGACGCCCGAACAGACCCTGCCGCACTGACAGACCGGACCAGAGGCTGGTCCGTCCCGCACACGCCGAACGAGGAGGACACCCATGGCCGGTGCAAGCTCACAACCCTCAGGCCTCGGTTGGACTGCGGGCGAGATCGATGCCTTGAACCACGCGCTGGCCCAGAACTGGTGGGTGGTGGCCCTTCGGGGCGTGCTGGCAATCGCGTTCGCCATCCTGGCGCTCGCGATGCCAGTCTCGACCCTGATCTCGCTGATCCTGCTCTTCGCCGCCTATATGCTGGTGGACGGCGTCTTCGCCATCGTCGCGTCGCTGAGGGCGGCGCGGCACAGGAGGCGCTGGGGCGCCCTCTTCTTCGGAGGCGTCGTCAACATCCTCACCGGGGTGCTGGCTGCCACGTGGCCCGGCATCACCGCCCTGGTGTTCGTGGCGATCACGGCGGCGTGGTCCATCATCTCGGGAGGTGCCATGCTGGCTGCGGCGGTCCGCCTCAAGCGGGATCATGGACGGTGGTGGCTGGCGCTCGGCGGCGTGGCATCGATCGCCTTCGGCACCATCCTCGTCTTGGCTCCGCTCGCGGGCGCCGTGGTGCTGACGTGGTGGATCGGGATCTACGCCTTTGTCCTGGGCATCGCCCTGCTGGTGCTCGCCTTCAGGCTCCGCGAACACCGCCATGATCGACCAAGCCCCGCGATGGCTCAACCGGCCTAGACCGACAGGTGTTGTCCGGCCGCTTGCGGGAGCGCCGCCAGGTTGACCGAGCGCGTGATTCTCGAGCGCAGGCCGACGAAGGGGACGCCGGTTCATCGTTGTCGCGCGCTTCAGAACACGGGCTTCGAGCCGTGCCTAAACCCGAAGTGGTCGGGTGCGGCTCCAGAGGTCGGCTGATGTTTCGATGGACCGTTCACGAGGAAATGCGGCCCGTCGACGGGACGATGGTTGAGCCGGGGACAGCAACCGATGAGCGAGATGGGACGCCATATCGTCTGTCCGCATTGTGCGAGCATCAACCGCGTCCCCCTCTCCAAGCCGGCCAAGGCGGCGCGATGCGGGCGGTGCAAGCTGGCGCTGTTCACGGGGCATCCCGTTTCGGTCGGCGCCGCCCATTTCGACCAGCATATCCAAAGGAACGACATCCCGGTCGTGGTCGATTTCTGGGCCGAATGGTGCGGTCCCTGCAAAGCCATGGCTCCCGTCTTCGAGCAGCTCTCCGGCGAGCTTGAGCCCGAATTCCGGTTCCTGAAGGTCGATACCGAGGCGGAGCAGGGGTTGGCGGCGCGATACGGCATCCGCAGCATTCCGACGATGATCCTGTTCTGGAGGGGCGACGAGCTCGCCCGGCGCGCCGGCGCGGTCAACACCCAGACCCTCCGAGCTTGGCTCCGGCAGCACGAGATCCGATGAGCGCCTGCTCGGGCAAAGAACGGCACCGACCACGCCTGCCCGACGCTGAACCGCCTCGGGTTTCCCGGGGGCCATTCGGTTCGGGTCAGGCGGCCGAGATTCGCGCCTCGACCTGGGTGACGTGGCGCGCTTCGGCCCGGCAGGAGGCACAGGGCCGATGGGTTCGCGCAAGCGGCCGGCGTTGAACCGGTCGACCCATTCGCGGGTCGCGAGCGCGATCTCACGGGCTGATCGCAGTGGATCTCAGGAAAGGCCGTGACGCTCGGTCGAGGAGTCTGATTGATCCGAGCCTGCAACCGATGACGCAAAGTCACGCCCCAACCCGGACGGCTCCCAAGGAGCCCTCTCGCCACCGGCTCGGCCGCTGGGTCAATCCTAAGGGCGATACCGGATAGGCGCCTGTCCGTCCGCCCCGATGTAGCAACGCGCGGAGGGCAGAACCCTTGGACGTCCAGGCACCGACGCATCCGGTCGAACCTCCCGTGACGGGGGACCCTGCTCGCCGCAGGCGCAGGGCATGCCTCGCGGCAGCCGTGCTCGTTGTCGCGCTCTGGACGGCACGCTCCTATCTGGCCGCGGTGGTCTGGGCCGTCATCATCGCCGTTGCGATCTGGCCTCTCTACAGGAAGGCGCGGCGAGCCGGGACGCCCCGCGGTTGGCTCGTCCCCGCTCTGGTCACCCTCTTGAGCGCAGCCGTGCTGATGACGCCTGTGTTGCTGGCCGCCGCCGAGATCGGCCGGGAAGGACAGGCCGTTCTCGGATGGATCGCCCGCGTCCAGCAGAGCGGCATCGCGATGCCGGAATGGCTGACGCGCCTTCCTATCCTGGGCGAGCACGTGGATCGCTGGTGGCGGTCCCACGTCAGCGACCCGGCAGGATTGCAGGCGCTCGTCGCAGAGATGAACTTCGAAGCCTGGGCGGCTTGGATGCGCAGCTTCGGCGGAGAGATCGCCTATCGCGCGCTCCTGGCGTTCGTGACCTTCCTCACTCTCTTCGCGCTCCTCCGGGACGAAGGGAAGGCCGGAACGCGCGTGCTCTGCCTGTCTGAAGCGTGGCTTGGAAATCCGGGCGAGCGGCTGTTCGAGCGATTGGCCTTTGCGATCCGGGGCGTCGTGAACGGAACGGTGTTGGTCGCCCTCGGGGAGGGATTGCTGATCGGCTTCGGCTACTGGGTCGTCGGGCTGCCTCAGGCTGGGCTCTTCACGCTTCTGACGGTCGCGTTCGCGATGTTGCCCTTCGGCGCCTGGATTGCCTTCACGGCCGCGGCGCTGGTGCTGGTGATCCAGCGTGACGCATGGTTCGATGCGGCCAGCCTCTTCGGGTGGGGAGCCGCCGTCATGCTGGCTGGCGACAACGTCGTCCAGCCAGCCCTCATCGGTGGGGCCGCGCGGATGCCGCTGGTCTGGACCATGATCGGGATCCTGGGCGGTCTCGAGACCTTCGGGCTCGTCGGCCTTTTCGTCGGGCCGGTCGTGATGGCGGCGCTCTACGCGATCTGGCGGGACTGGACGGAGCCTGGGGTGGCGGTCGTCGAGACAGCAGGCCGGCCCTGAGGGCTTCGCAGAGACGCAGGGAGCGAACAGCAACACGCCTATGAGTCGGATCCTTCGGCGTCGTTCCTAAGCCGCAAAGTGACGCGATCGGCGTGGCATTCAGCAGCCGCGAAGCGGGTCCAGCTGTGTCACAGGGCGTCCGAGAGGTCCGGGACGGCCCGCGCGGCCGTCGCTCCCGCGTCGCGACGACGTGCCCCGGGTCTCGCCGTGTGACCTCGTGTATCGGGCCCTCCACGCAGGGGCTTCGAGCGCCGCCCGCGCCAGCGACAGCGAGCGGATCGTCGCAAGTTGCAGTTCGGCGTTGCCGCCGGTTTCGCGCCCGACCGCGATCGTGTAGGGCACGCCGGCCGGCACTGGCAGGATCCGCTTCGATGCAGCGCCGTCCGGAAGCCAACGGGCAGGAAACCACCCAGCCCGGGCGTCGGTGGCGCTTCGGACGCCGCGAAGGCGTTCGGCCGCAGCGCCGCCGCCAAGCCGCGGCTCGACAAAGCGGGCATCGCGGGGGATGAGGGCGTGACCGGCCTCGACGGCTTCGTCGAGGCGGCGAGGGAACGCCACCGTGGCCCTAAGGCGAAGATCTGCACGCTGGCATGACCCTGAGAATACGGCCGCTCGAAGCGCTGCCGCGCAGGTCTATCCCCAAGACCAACCCACCTGTGACAACGTCTGAAGCACGCTCTGCTGAGGGATCATGGACAGACTTATCCTCTACACCTCGCCGTCGGCCTTCCCGAACCCGCAGCGGGTGCGCCTGCTCATGCACGAGAAGGGTATCGCGCAGCATGTCGAGGAGCGCGTGCTCGACATGGCACCGGGCGGCGAGCAGCGCGGCTGGCGACACCTCAAGCGCAATCCCTGGGGTGAGACCCCGACCCTTGAGCTGCCGGGTGGCGGTTATCTCGCCGAGAGCGTCGCGATCGCGCGCTACCTCGACGAGAGCTTCCCGGGCCGCAAGATCCTGGGCGCAGGCGCGCTGGAGCAGGCGCAGGACGTGATGTGGAACGACCGGATCTGGGTGCAGATCCTGTACCGGCTCACGACGCTGTTCCACGTTCGCCACGAGGGGCTCGGGCCGAAGCTGGAACTGACCAGCAACCCGCAATGGGGCGAGCATTGCCGTAAGGAGGCGCTCTCTCATGCCGGCCTCGTCGATCGACACCTGTCGGATGGGCGGGACTGGGTCCTCGGCGGCGCTCACCCGACCTTCGCCGACATCACGCTGTGCACGGCGATCGCGTTCTCGAAGTTCGGCCCGGTCGCGACGCCGCTGGATGAGCGCTTCGAGCAGCTCGACCGATTCTGGCAGCGCTGGAAGGCGCGCCCGAGCTTCCGCCTCGCCTATGCGGATGGCGGCGGCCTTCAGGAACTGAGTGCGATGCAGACCGCCTGACCGGCTCGGGGTCCGGCGGAGCGACGGCGCCGTGCGCCGGCTCGCTTCGCCCGCCTCCTGGGATAGGGGCGCAGGGTCGGGCACAAGAGCCCGGTCTCCGGCGCGTTGGGAGCCCTGACGGAGAGCGTCGCACGATCGCGGACATCGGCATGGGAGCGGGCGCCTGCCGGGCGCCCGTGGGGTCCCGCCTCTCCCCGGATCGCGCCGATGGCGTGCATCGTCGCCCGGAACCGGACCAGTGGAAATCCACCCTTCGAGGATGTGGAGCGGACCCGCTCATTCCGATCCAAATCAACCGTACCAGGTGCTGAGACCATCACTCAAAAGCAGAACAGAATCGATTGATGCTCAACGGCAAGACCTGACCCTTTGCGGAAATCTAAGAGGTCTGCTCTCAAGCAGTCTGTGGATCGGCGCCGAAGGCGCATCCACCCATTCGGCACACCCAACTTTATCTGATAGCTTGCTTTTCGGGCGCGGAGGCGGATTCCGGTTAAATGGCCGATCGGCGCCGAGGCAGCGCCCACTCTCAGCTCCAGAACTCGTCCGGTATGAGTGATTTGCATTCATCGTTGAGGTAAGGTTCATTAGAACGCAGATCCACAAACACTGCCCCGAAGGTATAGATCGGGAAGCGCATGGCGGGGTGGACCGCGGCTGCGGGGCGCTTGAGGTCGGGAGGGCCTCAGGGTCTATGGCCGGAGACGTCCATTTCGCGAAACCAAACAGCCTCCCAGATCGATACGAAGTTCTTGAGGAGCCATTCCGGCCAATCTGTAGGGGCAGGATCAACCAAGCGGGCGGTAGGCTCCCTATCCGCAGCGGCTCGCAAGGCGCGGCGGGCCATACCTGAAATAGCCAACAAAATTTGCTCGGACAGCATCTCGTCTACGTCCCACCACCGCCAGCCGCGAGGATGAGCGCCGAAGTTGTTTCGTATGAAGTAGGCATAGTCGGCTGCGCTTGCTCGTGCTTTCGACAAGCCTAGCTCGCGGCAGACCTGGCCACGGGTAGGCGAGGCAGAACTGGGTTGCCGGACGCTCAGATACCCAGCCATGGCTTGGATGACGCAATCGAAGGCGACAACCGCCTCGAGTGCGAAGTTACTCTTGAGCAATTGCTCGGCTCTTAGAAGGTGGGCGATTCCGAGATGGAGAGATGGGTCCAGAGTGTTCCGGCCTGCCCAGTCCGTCTGAGTCACCTGAGGTATCCGGCCTGAGTTTCGACCCCATTGTCCGAGCGCCCGATCTCGCCCTTCATCGAGAACCGCACCAACCGTTGTCATCGGCTGAATCGGACTATAGCGTTGAAAAATTGCCTCGGCTGCGAACGGGTGAAGAGCTTGTCCGTTCCGCTCTAATGCCTCCATTAGCACGGCAGCGACTCGTGACCTGTGCACGTACTGCCGCGCATAGTGAAGGAACCAGCTTAGTACCTCATAGACCTCTGGCCTTCTTAGAACCTGACTCCACCCAACATTCCAAGCGGGCGCAATGGTGGTCACTCCAACTCCACGGCGAGATGTGAACGCCCGAAAATGGGGCTCTTCTAAGCGAATCGATACTCCTATGCTTTTCTCGATGAGGATGCTTTGAACTTCGAACCATTCACGCCTTTCAGGAAGCGTGTGCATCACCTTCTCTAGACCGCCCAATAGTTGCGGCCGAAGTTGCTGCGGTATGTCCGCATTATCGGACCACTCAGCCAGCTTGCGCTTCGCTTCACTGAACACCCTTCTGTTCTCTGGGGTTCCTCGCTTGCCGATGAGAGGCATAACGCTTCTCCGTTCTGGATGAGGCGCAGCTCATCAGGGCGATCGTTAAGTGCACCCGATTACATGAGCAACCTGTCATCCCTGATCCGGTGCGTAACCTACCGTGTACGCCGTGCTTCGGCCCTTAGCCGAGGCTCGGGCCTACACAGGGTCGCAGAGCATTTCGGGTCCGCTCTCGGGAGGGCAGTCGATGTCCGCTCATGGCGCGAAGCGGCAGCCCGTAAGGATTCAAACGAACGTCTGGTTCCATGTTTCTGCTTCTCAAAAGCAGAAGAGCAAAAATCCACCCAACCCAGCCACTCAGCGGTGCCCGCCGCGGGGACCGGAGATGGCCGTAAGCAGAACGGCCGCTTCGGATCCTATCGGCAGGCGAGGAGGACGGACGCCTGCCAACCCGGCGCTGTCGTTCACGCGTGGCCGTGCGGGTCCAGGCAGCAGAGCGGGTGGAGGCCGCCCGCTCCGACTGACGGCCTCTGCGAGCCGCTCGCTGCACGGTGCGGGTGATCTCCTTGGGGCCGCACCGTGCTCCGCCAGCGTAGCGGCATAGACGTGAGCGAGAGGCAAACAGAATCCGCCCGGTTTCGGCCGGTCCGAACGGGATGGGGACGTGACCGCCATGCCACGATCGTCGGGATTTGAGCCTCCGTTAGCCCATGTGCTTGTCGCCGCCGGGGCGAACTGCTCTCTGGCACCGTGATCAAAACGCGCCGCGCTGCGGCCCTCCTGGCCATCTCCCTCGCTCTCGCGGCGCCTGCCAGCGCCGGGAACGACGCGTTCGAAGGCATGGCCGGCCCCTACGGCGAGCGGTTGCGCTACGATGAGAAGGGGCTGACCCTCACGTTCCGTGACCCGGATGTGACGCTGAATATCGGCGGCCGTCTGCACATCGATGCCGGCGCAGCCCGGTTCAGCCGGCCGGGCCTCCCCGAGGCGTTCCCGGACCATGTCGCGGTGCGCCGCTCCTGGATTGAACCGACGCTCACGATCGGCCGCGACTGGGTGATCGCCTTCCAGTACGATTTTGCCGATCCCGTTCTGCCGATCAACGACGCCTTCGTAGCCTGGAAAGGGCTGCCGGACACGATCCTGACGCTCGGCAACATGAAGGTGCCGTTCAGCCTCGAATGGCTGCAAAGCAACAACGACACCCTGTTCGCCGAGCGCTCGCTGGCCAACGCCTTCGTGCCGGACCGCCGGTTCGGCTTCGCGATCGGGCATCACGGGCAGGCCTGGACTGCGGCGGCGGGGGTGTTCGGCAATGCCGCCAGCAACGGCATCTCCGGCGACGGCGTGGCGGTGGCCGCACGGGCCACCGTGGCGCCCGTCCTGAAGCAGGACGAGACCCTGCATCTTGGGCTCGCTGGCATCTATCGCCAACGCTCCCGGAGCGACGACGCTTTCAGCGTCTCCACCCAAGCCGAAGCCTCCTTGTTCGCGCGCTCCTTCGTCGACACCGGCGACGTGCCCGACGTTGCACGAGCGACCCGCATCGGGGCGGAGCTTGCCTATCGCAACGGCCCCTGGCTGCTCCAAGCCGAGTACATCCACGCCGCGATCGAGCGGTTCGAGGGGCTGGGTGGCCCAGTGCCGGTCCTCGGTTTCCAAGGCGGCTATGTCGAGGCGGGCTTAGTGCTGAACGGCGCAGGCCGCAGCTACGCGATGACACCGCAAGGCGGCACGACCTACGCGACGTTCAAGGGCGTGACCGTTCCGGACGGTCAGCGGGTCTCCCGGGGCGGGATCGGGATCTTCGAGGCAGCCGCCCGCTACAGCAGCATCGACCTCAACGCGCGGGGGTTTCGTGCCGGTTCGGAGCGGGACGTGACCCTTGGCCTCAGCTGGTACCCCGAGCCGAATGTGCGCCTGATCGCGAACTACATCCATGGGCGGGTCCAGCCGAGCGAGACCCAATCCGACGCCCTCGGCCGCCCGTCATTCGGGGTCGACACGATCATCACACGCCTGCAGATCTACTGGTGAGCGCCGTCCAGGCGGCCGGCGGCGCGGGCGTTCGAGGTCAGGCCTGCACCGCAAGGTCGGGCGGATCTGTGCCACGCTGCTCTTGAGCTTAAGGTCAGCAAGCGGACATGCGTCGGCCGGCGAGCGCTGACCGATGCCGTGCCGCTGGTTCCGGAGCACGCGACACCCTTCGAAGCCCAGCACGGGACGAACCATCGATCACGGAACGGCTCGACCGCGTCGCGGGGCCAGTCCGTGCGAATGCGCGTGTGGCCGCCCGTTCGGCTTCGGTTGCAGGACGCGGGTGGACTCTCGCGTTCGCGATGAAGCGACCGGGAACGGTCGCACTTATCCCGAGATCCCGCGTTTCCCTCA
This sequence comes from Methylobacterium sp. HJ2, assembly GCF_056431005.1. NCBI lineage: Bacteria > Pseudomonadati > Pseudomonadota > Alphaproteobacteria > Hyphomicrobiales > Methylobacteriaceae > Methylobacterium > Methylobacterium sp. HJ2. Next base: position 753,809 of record NZ_JBWJYM010000002.1, read on the forward strand.
TGCTCGGCCGAGCTCTCTCAAGTCGTTGCTTCGTTGGAGGAAAGAATGGCTAGGCAACTCGGACCGGGCCATACACCCAGGCCGCTGCACTCGTTTTTCGTCGGACTGGGTGGAGCTTTGCTGATGGCCGCCCTGTTCACCGACTACATGTATTCTCGGAACGCGTTGATGCAGTGGGCCAACTTCTCGGCGTGGCTGATCACCGGCGGCCTCGTGCTTGCCCTGATCGCCGCAATCGTCCTCGTGCTCGATGTCATGCTCGGTCGGGCTGGGCCGATCAGCTGGCCCGATTTCGGCCTGCTGGCGGTCGCCGCGATCCTCTCGATCATCAACGTGTTCATTCATACGCGCGATGGCTGGACGTCCGTCGTTCCGTCCGGGATCACCGTGTCGGCCATCGTCGCGATCCTGCTTTTCTTCGCGGGCCTCCGCGGCTGGTGCGTGACCGGCTCGAAGACCGCCGCCCGGGGAGACAACGCATGACCCTCAAGCGATTCCGCGCGGCTTCGAGCCTGATGATCGTCGCTCTGCTCGCCGGCTGTAGCGACACGGGAGGCGATCCCGCGAAACAATACGGGCCCAATCCGGACCTTCCGGAGCCTCACCAGTACCTCATCCCCCCGATGAGCGTACCGCAGGCCGTCGGCTGGAAGACCGGAGAAACGCCGACGGTTCCCGATGGCTTACGCATCCAGGCGATGGCGAACGGGCTGATGCATCCACGGATCGTCTACCCGTTGCCCAACGGCGACATCCTCGTCGTCGAAAGCAACAGCCCCGGCACCAAGCCATTCCGGCCGAAGGACTACATTTCGGGTTTGATCAAGGCCCGCGGCGGAGCTGCCGATAAGGGCGGCAATCGCATCACGCTGTTGCGTGATGCCGACGGCGATGGCGTTCCAGAACTCAAGACGGTGCTGATCGACCATCTGCACTCGCCCTACGGCGTCACCGTCGTGGCCGACACCCTGTACGTGGCCAACACGGACGCGATCGTCGCCTATCCGTTCAAGCTCGGACAGACGGAGATCAAGGACGCAGGGACCAAGCTCACGGATCTCCCGGCCGGCCCGATCAATCACCATTGGACCAAAGCGATGGTCGCCAGCACGGACGGGTCGAAGCTCTATGTCGGTGTCGGTTCCAACAGCAACGCTGCCGAAAACGGGATGGATATCGAGGAGGGACGCGCGGCGATCTACGAGGTCGATCGACTGAGCGGCGCCAAGCGGCTCTACGCGACCGGAACGCGCAATCCGACGAATCTCGCCGTCCAACCCGGAACGGGGCAGCTCTTCGCCGTCGTCAACGGGCGCGACGAGATCGGGCCGGACTTGGAGCCGGATTATCTGTCATCGATCCAGGAGGGCGGCTTCTACGGTTGGCCCTTCAGCTACTGGGGGCAGCACGTGGACGAGCGCGTCCAGCCGCAGAACCCCGACCTGGTGGCGAAGGCGATCAAGCCGGATTACGGACTGAGCTCCCACGTCGCCGCCCTCGGCGTCGCGTTCAGCCAAGGCCAGACAGTGTCGCCGCACTTCGCCAACGGCGCGTTCGTGGGCGAGCATGGCAGCTGGAACCGCGACCCGCTGAACGGCTACCAAGTGATCTTCGTCCCCTTTGTCGATGGGCGGCCCAATGGGGCGCCCATCGCGATCGTCACCGACTTCCTCGCACAGGACAGGAAGACGGTCCGGGGACGCCCGGTCGGTGTGGCCCTCGATCGGACGGGCGCTCTCATCGTCGCCGACGATGTCGGCAACACGGTCTGGAGAGTGAGCGCGGCAACGACCACGCACTGAGCGCGGACGGTGGCCAACCCGCCGCCGACCTGACCGGCCGGCTTTGGACCGGGCCGATCGAGAGGATCGGCCGGGACCCGAGGGAATCGGACAGGCGGCGCGGTCAGACGACGGGCGCGGAGCGAGTCGTGCTGACGCTGCGCCGGTCCGTTCAATCCCCACCCTAGCGGCGGGCGGTTCCAGCGCTCGCTTGCTGGGATCGGCGCCATTTCAGATAGGCTTGGTAGACCTGTTCCTTCTCAGCCGCATCGGCGGTGGCCGGCTGCTCGCGCAGGAAGCGCGCAATTTCGTCCGGCGACGCGACAGCTTGCTCTCGGGACGCGTCGAGCCAATCCTGGGCTGGACGGAAGCGTGTCCAACCCGGGACCGTGGCGGCGAGGTTGACGTCACGCCACTTCGGATGGCGCTGCGGCGCCAGGAACGCGTCGAACTTGCCGAAGAAGGCCGAGACGAAGCGCTCGAGCTTCCTGTACCGCGCGGATCCGCGCGGGTGGTTGTAGACCCCGAGCACGGTCCCGACCGCGAGGGTCTCGACCGGACCGGGCCCGTCGACGAGCTTCGGATAATCGGTCCGCGTCAGCTTGGCTGGCACGTAGGCCTCGCTGACGCTCGTGAGATAGGGCGCCTTCACGAGGTGAAAGCGGTCTTGCGGATCGAAGGCCGCCACCACCGAGACGGGTTTGGCCGCGACTGAGACGACGGCATCCAGCTCGCCCTTCCGCAACATCTCGAAGGCCGTTGGCTGATCGACGTTGACCGGAACGATCCCGATGCCGAGCTCTCGGAACAGGGCGCGCCCGCTGTAATCCGTGCCGCTGCCCTTCACGTCGAAGCTCACCCGCTTGCCTGCGAGTTGGCTCACCTCGGTGATCTCCTTGGGGGCGATCACGTGAAGCTCGTCGTCAAAGAGCTTGGCGATGTAATGCATCCGCTGATCGATATTCTTCAGGCGCTTGTCATGGCGGAGCTGGTCGAGCGTGTCGGTACGGACGAACCCGAGGTCGACGCCCTTCAGGAACCGGACGTCGTATGCGTTCTCTCCGGCGCCCTTGCCGAGGATCGGTAGGATCCGAAGGGTGTTCCCGTCATCGAGGACGAATGCGAGATCGGCGCCGATGCGGAAGTACGTGCCGCCCGGCGTTCCTGTGATCACCGAGACGGTGTTCTCGTTCATCTGCTCGCTGAGAGCGGCCTCGGTCGCAGCGTCCCCCGGTGGGGGGCCTGGAATGGGCTCGACGGCCCATGCGAACCCAGCGGCTGTGATCAGGCCCAATACCACGCCTGAGACGAAGCCGACCGATCTCGACACGGGGGAACGTCTCACGGTCATTTCCCTGCTCCGTTCGAGGGAGCCGCTCCGCCGGCGGCCGCGGCGAGGCTTCCCGAGCCGCTCAGGTCTTCCCGCGCGGCCCGCTCGTAGAGCACGCGCGCGCGGTCTGGATCGGGCTTGAATCCCTGGACCTTCCAGGTGCGCAGCATCCGGGGATCGTGGGTCTGCGCCAACAGGAACGCGGCTCCCGGCACGTCACGGTCCATCGCGCGCTCGAGGATGAGACGCGCGGCGCTGATATCGCCGAGGCGGATCAGCCGTTGCGCGCGCTGGAGAAGAAGCTCGGGACCCGGCTCCGGTTTCGACGGTAGCCCGGATGCGTTCCGGGCGGGGCTCTGTGGGGTGGGAGCCGCCGCAGGCCGTATCTCTGCAGCCGCGTCGGAGCCCTCCCGTCGTGTCGTGGGCCGCTCGCGTATCGCAGCCGGCGGACGGCGGGGGATGGCCTCATCGGTGGAGGCCGCCGGTCCCTCCGAACGGGTCGCCGGTTGCTCGCGCGCAGCCTGTCGGACGTCGAGTACGAAGCTCGATCGCTCCACGCGCATAGGATTGCCGTTATCGGGCCGGAACAGGGCCACGACGGACAGGGTGAAGGTGCCCGCCTGCTCCGGTGACACCATGGCCGACAGGCTGGGCAGGCTCCAATCCGTCACCTCGACCGTCGCCTCTTCCTCGGCCACGGTCACCATGTGCGTCGCGTCCGCGAGGCGCGCCCCCCTGGGCAGCCCAATCACGAAGATGCTCGCATCCATCCGGCCGCCCGGAGACCGCACGGAAACGGTAAGCGGGATGGCAGCGCCTGCCGCGCCGGTCGCGTCCAGCGCCTGAACGAGCGGCTCGCCCGCCCGCGCGGAAGCCTCGGGGTGGGTGGAACCGACGCTTGGTGCCGAAGACATGCTGTCGGGCGCGGCAGGCGTCGCCTCTCGGCTGCGGGATTGCTCGGCATCCGCTGCAGATGCTGCCCCGCAGAGGACGGCAAAGCCGCCGACGCTCACCGCAATCGCTGCCCGGACACGGCGACTTCGCTCGAGGCGAGCCGTGGGTCTCATCGGCATTTCTCCCTACGCTCGACCAGTCTACACCGGACATCGACCCGTAATCAGCCGTCTCTGGGCCGTACGACTTCGTCATCCGGGCGGTCGGACGCCAATGGTATTATGATGATGCGATGACCTCATCGCAGAGCGAAATGCGTTGCCTCCGATGTGCGCAGCAGTGGATACACTGTGCCGCAGATTTGCTACGGACCGTCATTAACAATTGAAACATTATCTAGCATTTTTGTTTGCAGTAGCTGTAAAAGCGTGGACAGTACCGATAGAATGTACAAATCTGTACCGAATTCCTCCGAGCGGAGATTTGGCTGCGACAGGGCCGCTACGGTTGTCAGCTGAAGCTGGAATATGGCAGGCGCTCCGCCACGTCAGTCGCGGATCGGGCATCCGACACTCTCGGCTCGGGGCCTGTCATGCGTGAAGACGGAAATCGTCGCCCGTCGGCGCCCGGCCGTGGCAGGGCGCGCAAGGCCCCGTCAGGGCGTCGCTGCAATTGGGCCTGCCGCCTTCGAACCGGCCACAGCCCCAGCCGCCGGTCTCGGCGTAGCGCGTGGCCGCCGTGACGCTGATCTGCAGGGTCGTGGGCGCGCCCGGGACGAAGGCCTCGCCGGTATCGGCGCGCCAGCACGACGGTTTCGCGGCCGCATCACAGCGAGACGATGGTGGTGGCGGCCAGATAGAGGCCGAGCACCAGCATCGCGATCAGAAACCACCGTCGGAACCCGTCCGGATCCATCCGCCGGCGGACCGCCTGGCCCGCGAACATGCCGGCGAAGGCCGTTCCCATGGCGACGATCCCGGGCAGGGCGGTCGAGGCGTTGAGAAGGCCCACGCGCGTCAGATTGAACGCCTGCGCCAGGGTCGCCACCGTGAAGAAGACACCGAGCGCCTGCACCAACTCGTCTTTTTCCAGGCCGATCGACTGCAGGTACGGCATCGACGGGATGACTTGGATGCCCGTGGCGGCCGAGATCACACCCGTGAGGAGGCCGACGATGCCGCCGACCCATTTCTCTTTCCCGGGTGACGTGCGGAACTGCAGTCGCGTCAGCCCGAGGCCAGCATAGATCACGAGCAGAAGCCCCAGCACGATCGTCGCGTAGCGCGCGTAGGGGCCCGCCATCAGCGCGCCGGATCCCCAGATCGCGACGCCGGTGCCGAGGAGCAGCGGCCATAGCCTGCGCAGGATGGCAGGAAGGTACGGCCCGGCGAAGGTTTGCCAGATATTGGTGACGATGGCGGGCACGATGACGATGGTCAGGGCCTGCAACGGCGTCATCGCCACGGCGAGGAGGCCCATCGAGACGGTGGGCAGTCCAAGGCCGATCACGCCCTTCACGAAGCCGGCAATGCCGAAGACGGCGGCGATCAGGAGGAGCATCGTGGGAGCCTCGTCGTAGGGCCTTTCTGGCGGCCCGACCTCCGCAGCGTCGTGGGAGGCTGACGGGCGACGCGGCAAGGCGAGCCCTATCCCAGTCCGCCGCGTTCGAGAACAGCGCCGGACCAAACGTCGCCCGACGTGTCAGCATTCCGTCGGCGGGATGGTGGCGGTCATCGCGGACGGATCGACGATGCGGTCGTAGGCCTCCCCCGTCACGTAGCCCAGGGCGACCGCCGCGGCGCGCGGGGTCAGCCCCTCGACCATGGCCTTGCGGGTGATCGCGGCGACACGGTCGTAGCCAAGCGTGGGGTTGAGCGCCGTCGCGAGCAGCAGCGCGTTCGCGACATTGTCGGCGAGCCGTGCCCGGTCGACGTCGAGGCCCCGCACCAGCTTCAGGGCGAAGACCCGGGCGGCGTCCGCCAGAAGCCGGATCGATTGCAGCAGGTTGTGGATCAGGACAGGCTTGGCGACGTTCAGCTCGAACGTCCCCGACGCCCCAGCGGCCGTGACCGTCGCGTGGTTGCCCACGACCTGAAAGGCGGCCTGGATCAGGGCTTCGGCGATGGTCGGGTTGCGCTTGCCGGGCATGATCGAGGACGACAACCCGTCGTCGGGGATCACCAACTCGCCGAGGCCGCAGCGCGGTCCCGAGCCGAGCAGGCGGATGTCGTTGGCGATCTTGATGAGGGACACGGCCAGCACGTTCAGCGATCCCGAGACCTCGACGAGCGCGTCGTGGGCGCCCATGCCCTCGAATTTGCTCGGGTTGGGCGTGACCGGCAGCCCGGTGAGGCGCGCGACCTCCTCGCAGAAGGCCGCATCGAACCCGGCCGGAGCGTTGAGGCCGGACCCCACGGCGGTGCCGCCTTGGGCGAGCCGGTGCAGGCGCGGGGCCGCGGCCTCGATCCGCTCGATTCCGTATTCCACCTGCCTCGCGAAGGCGTCGAACGCTTGGCCCATCGTCATCGGGACGGCATCCATGAGGTGCGTCCGGCCGATCTTCACCACGCCTTGGAACGCGGCCGCCTTGGCCGCGAGGGTGTCGCGCAGCAGCCCCAGCGCCGGCAGCAGCCGGTCGCGCAACTCCGAGGCGGCGCTCAGGTGCATCACTGTCGGGAAGCTATCGTTCGAGGATTGCGAGCGGTTGACGTGGTCGTTGGGATGGACCGGCCGGCGCGTGCCCAGGGACTGCCCCAGGATCTCGTTGGCGCGGTTGGCGATGACCTCGTTCGCGTTCATGTTGGTCTGGGTGCCCGAGCCCGTCTGCCAGACCGGCAGCGGGAAATGCCCGTCGAAGCGCCCCTCCCAGACCTCGCGGGCCGCGGCCTCGATGGCGTCGGCGAGCGGCGGCTCCAGGGTCCCGAGCCGGCGATTGGCGCGGGCCGCCGCCAGCTTCTGGAGGCCGAAGGCGCGCACGAGGCAGGTCGGGAAGCGCTCCTCTCCGATCTCGAACACGCCGAGGGCGCGCTGCGTCTGGGCCCCCCAGTAGCGGTCGGTTGGGATCTCGACGGGACCGAAGGCGTCGTGCTCGATCCGGATGTCCGCAGGCTCCATCATCGGCGTCGCTCTCGTCTCGATCTGGCATCCATGTCCGACGGAGCCGGGAGCGCGCAAGCTCTCCGGCTCCCATCGCCATAGGACGGGGCGATGGGGCGGGTCAGGCCGAGGCGGCGCGCTCCGCGCGAAGGCGGGCCATCGCGTCCCGCCCCATGCCCGGATCGAACTCGCCGGCGAGCTTGGCGGTCACCACGGTGGCGACGCTGTTACCGATGACGTTCGTCGTGGCGATGGCGATGGACATGAAGCGGTAGACACCGAACAGGATCGGCAGGCCCTCCAGCGGCAGCACGCCGGTCGCCGCCACCGTCGCGGCGAAGACCACGAAGCTGCCGCCCGACACCGTCGCCGCGCCCTTGGAGGTGAGAAGCATGATCGCCAGGATGCCGATCTGCTGACCGAGGTCGAGCGGCACGTGATAGGCGTTTGCCAGGAAGATCACCCCCATCGACATGTAGATCGAGGTGCCGTCGAGGTTGAACGCGTAGCCGGTTGGCAGGACGAGGCCGACCGACTGGCGCGAGCAGCCGTAGGTCGGCAGCTTCTCAAGGAGGCGGGGCAGCACGCTCTCCGAGGAGGCGGTGCCGAGCACGATGTAGATCTCCTCTCGGATGAAGTTCAGGAACTGGAACAGGTTGACCTTGAACAGCGCCGAGATCGTGCCGAGCACCACGACGATGAAGACGAGTACCACCGCGTAGAAGCTTAGGATCAGGTAGATCAGCGACAGGAGCACGTTGGTGCCGCTCGATCCGACCGCGAAGGCCACAGCCCCGAATGTGCCGATCGGCGCCGTCAGCATGATCAGGTGGATGAACGCGAAGAAGACGTCCGAGATCCTGTTCAGGGCCGCCTCGATGGGCGCGCGCTTGTCGGCGGGGAGGTGGAGCAGCGCCGCACCGAAGATCAGGGCGATGACGAGCACCTGCAGCAGCTCGCCCTTGGCAAAGGCGCCGATGAAGTTGTCGGGGAAGACGTTGAGGATGAAGTCGAGCGTCGAGTGCGGGGCGGCGGCGCCCGTGGGCGCCTTGCCCTGGGCGAGGTTGGCACGGGTCGCGTCCGCCATGCCCTGGCCGACCCCGAGCAGGTTCCCCGCGAGCAGGCCGACGCCGAGCGCGAGGGTCGAGACGATCTCGAAGTAGAGCATCGCGATCAGGCCGACCTTGCCGACGCGCTTGAAGTCCCCCGCCGAGGTCACGCCGACCACGACGCACAGGAAGACCAGCGGGGCGACCGCCGTCTTGATCAGCCGCAGGAAGATGTCGCCGAGGATCTTGAGCGGCACGGCGACCTCGGGAACGAGGAAGCCGGTGGCGGCGCCGAGCACCATCGCCACCACGATCTGGAAGCCGAGGTTGGTCCAGAGCGCTGTCTTCTTCCGTGTCGGGACAGAGGGCGTCGGACTCGGGTGCGCGTTCGCATCGGTGCTTGCGGTGGGCATGGCTTCCTCCGGTCAGGGCCTCGGCGGCCGCGCACTCTCGTTGGCGTCGGGCGGTGGGCCCAAGGATCGGTGCGTACGGCGGGTAGGGCGGATCGTGTGCGGCCGGCTCGAAGGGCTCAGGCGCCGCGGGGGGCCGAGGCCAAGACGCGATCGACCATCTCGGGGGCGCAGCCGAGGTAGTTGGCCGGGTCGGTCAGGCGTTCGATGGCGGAGCGGTCAAGATGCGCCGTGACCTCGGGCACCTGCGCCAGAGCCTCGGCCAGTGTGCCGCCCCGCTCGTTGACGACGCGGCAGGCGGCGTAGACGAGGTCGTGGGCCTGCTGGCGGCCGGTATAGGGGGCGAGCGCCATCATCGCCGCCTCGGCGACGATCAGGCCGCGGCTGATGCCGAGGTTGTCGCGCATGCGCCCCTCGTCGACGATCAGGCCACCGAGCGCGAACTTCGCTTGGTGCAGGGCGCCGGCGGTGAGGACGAAGCTCTCCGGCAGGGCCATCCACTCGGCGTGCCAGGGGCCGGTCGCCCGCTCGAAGTCCTGGACCATCGCGTCGAGCATCAGCCCGGCATGCTGGCGGACGCCCTTGGCGGCGGCGAGCATGAGCTCGGAGGAGATCGGGTTGCGCTTCTGCGGCATCGTCGAGGAGGCGCCGCGGCCCGTGACGAAGGGCTCGTAGACCTCGGCGAACTCCGTCGAGGCCATGATCATGATGTCGAGGGCGATCTTGCCAAGCGAGCCGGTGATCAGCGCCAGGAGGTTGAGCGTCTCCGCGAACCCGTCGCGGGCGACATGCCAGGTCGAGGCGGGCTGCCCGAGACCGAGTTCCCGGCAGAACGCTGCCTGGACCTTGAGACCGTCGTTGCCGAGCGAGGCCAGCGTGCCCGCGGCGCCCGCGAATTCGCCGACCAGCACGCGGGGCTTTACCTGCTGCAGGCGCTCGGCGTGGCGGTCGAACATGGCGAGCCAGATCGCGGTCTTGTAGCCGAAGGTGACGGGCAGCGCCTGCTGGAGGTGGGTGCGCCCGGCCATCGGCGTATCGCGGTGGCGCCGCGACAGGTCCGCCAGGATCGTGCGGAGTTCGGCGATGTCGGCTTCCACGATCTTGAGCCCGGCACGCACTTGGAGGGCGTTGGCCGTGTCCATGATGTCCTGGGTGGTGGCGCCCCAGTGCAGGTAGCGGCCGGCCTCGCCACATTGGTGCACGAGCTGGTGCACCAGCGGCAGGATCGGGTAGCCGACCGTGTCGGTCTCCCGGCGCAGCAGGTCGAAGTCGAGCGTCTCGAACGCGCACCGGGCGGCGATGACCTCGGCGGCCTCTGCCGGGATGACGCCGCAGCTGGCCTCGGCCTTGGCGAGGGCGATCTCGACCTCGATGTAGCGCTGGATGACGGCGTGGTCGGAAAACACGGCCCGCATGGCCGGCGTGCCGAAGGCGTCGCGGAACAGGAGGGAGTCGATGGCGGTGGTGGCGGTCGGGGGGAGCTGGCGGCTCACGATATCCTCCTGGCGGACGCGCGTCGACTTTTATGTTCGGACATAATCAGCTAGATCATGTTCGGACATTATGTCAATCGACATCGTCTTGGGGGGAACCGGCGCGTGGAGGGTCGCGATGGGTGAGACGCTTTGGGCGCAGGTGGCGCAGGATCTGACGGCCGGGATCAGCTCGGGCCGCTTCCCGGTCGGCTCGCTGCTGCCGACCGAGCTGGACCTCTGCGCGCATTACGGGACGAGCCGGCACACCGTGCGGTCCGCCATCAGGCAGTTGCAGGAGCAGGGGCTGGTCTCGCGCAACAAGAAGGCCGGGACGCGGGTCGAGGCCGCCGCTCCGACCAACGGCTACCGGCAGGCGCTGGCCTCCCTGGAGGACCTGGTCCAGTTCGGTGAGGCCTACATCCGCGAAGTCCAGGCGACCGGCTCGGTGACGGCCGATGCCGAACTCGCGGCGGAACTCGGATGCGCGCCGGGCACACGATGGTTCCGGATCTCCAGCCTGCGCCTGGATGGCAGGCCGGGCAGCGCACCGGTCGGCTGGACGGACGTCTACGTCGACCCGGCCTATGCCGACCTCGGCGAGATCGTTCGCGCGGCGCCCGACCTGCTCGTCATCACCCTGATCGAGCAGCGGCACGGTCGAAGCTGCGCCGAGATCCGCCAGGACATCGAGGCGGTGGCCCTCCCGCCCGCGCAGGCCGCGCCGCTCGGCGCGCATCCTGGCAGCCCCGCGCTTCGGATCGTTCGGCACTATCTGGATCAGGCGGGCAAGGTCATCGAGATCTCGTCGACCCTTCACCCGGCGGGTCGGTTTTCTGTCTCGCAGCGCCTGCGCCGGATGATCAACGCGCAGGATGGTTAGCGGCCCCAGGCGCCGTAGCCGCGACCTCGGCGACGTCGACGCTCGGATCTCACGACCCCACTACCCACGGTTGCCGCCATGTTCTAAACTCTGAGCCGGTTCCGTCCGAAAAAGCTGGTTCGGCAAGATGCCTATGCCGTTCAAGACAAGCCTCGTTGCGACACTCCTGATCGCAGGCTTGGTCGAACCTGCCCCGGCTCGGGCCTGGGGAATACCAGGTTGCACCGATCTACCCGAATATGAGCGGGCCCTGGGTGCCCTCCAGGGTATGACGAGCACCTGCAACATGAGCGTCGAGGAGGCGCGTCGGATCGTGGCCGCTCACGGTAACAGGCCCGGAGGTCTGATCGGGTCGCTCCTGAGCGACCCCCACCAGCCGATTGCTGAAGCGCAGCCCACCGCACGCGCCCCTCATAGCCGCACGCGTCGGCTCCACCAGTATCGGCCTGACCACGACGCCCGGTCGTGAGCGGCTGGCGAACGGGGATCTTATTCCAGCTGTTGTGCACGCCGCGTTGCGCGCTCGGTCTGCGACGGTGCAGGACGTGACGATGCGTGAATCATACTCCGGCCTCGTGCACAGGGTCGAGGCAGTCACGGTCGAGGCGGAAGCGCTCGCCGGCCTCCGAAGCGCTGCGGGCGATCGAGATGCGTGGGGATGCGCGATACGACAGCCGGCCTCGTGCTGACCCTGACCGGCGCGAACGCCGACCTGCACGCCTTGCGCTTCCATGACGTCGCTCATCGATACCGATGATCTTGAGAGGATGACCCCATGCGCCCAGTCCTGCTCGCCGCGGCGTTCTGCGCTCTCGCCGTCCCGGCTCTCGCGGAGACGCCGCGACCTGAGCCCGGCCCGCTCACCGTTGCCAAGCAGGGCAGCTTCTTCGTCGGTGGCCGGGAGGTGAAATCCGACACCTTGTCGACCCTGCCGAACTACGACCCATCCGGCACGATCACAGTCGACCAGATGTACGTCCGCTATCAGGTGCCCGCCGGTCGAACCGGTGTGCCGATCACGCTGATCCACGGCTGCTGTCTCACCGGCAAGACCTGGGAGACGACGCCTGACGGCCGGATGGGCTGGGATGAGTACTTCGTGCGCCAGGGTCATCCGACCTACGTGATCGATCAGGTCTGGCGCGGACGCTCTGCCACGGATCCGTCCGCGATCAATGCCGTCCGCTCCGGCAAGAAGCCGGTCGATCAACTGCCCAGCGTGTTCTCCGCCGGGCACGAAAGCGCCTGGGTCATATTCCGGTTCGGCCACGCGCATCCGCAGGTGATGCCCGGCCTGCGCTTCCCGCTCGCTGCGCAGGCCGAGTTCTGGAAGCAGATGGTCGCCGACAGTGCGGCGAACCTGCCGACGCCGAACCCGACCGTACCCGCACTGTCTGAACTCGCACGGAAGATCGGCGGAACCGTGCTGATGAGCCACTCGCAATCGGGCATCTACCCGTTCCAGACTGCAGCACTGAGCACACAGGGCGTGGCCGGGATCGTCTCGATTGAGCCGGCGGCCTGCCCCGAGCCCACCTCGGACCTCGCCCCCTACAAGAGCGTGCCGGTTCTCGTGGTGTTTGGCGATTACGTGGACGCGTTCCCGCGCTGGGCTCCGCGCTTGAAGACCTGCCGCGCCTTCGTGGCGGCCGTCTCGGCTGCCGGCGGCAAAGCGGATCTCCTGGTGCTGCCGGAGATCGGCATCAAGGGGAACTCGCACATGCTCATGCAGGACGATAACAGCCTGGAGATTGCAGACATCCTGTTGGACTGGATCGGAAAACACGCCACGGCAGCCCATTAGCTTGGAATGCTCCGAACTCCAGCGTATTCCGGAGGCAGCCAGCCTCCGGTTCATTCCCGAGAACGGGGCGGTGCCGGGCCCCGGATCCGGGCAGACGGCACTCGCGAGGAGCACGGAGCGCGGCGAGCCACGGGTCCCCCCCATCCACCGGATCAGGAAGACGGTCTCGAGATCACGGGCCGCTGCACGCAACGTCGCATCGACGCAACCGGAGCGGTCCAGACTGTCCTTTTCACCATCGATGGCGAGGATTCCGGTGTCGGTCAAACCAACATCGATGGTCGGATGCGGATCTCGATCCGACATCCTGCAGTCGGCCCGTATGGCGCGGCTCTAGAGCCAGGCCAGCAACGCCTTTTGCAATGTGACAGCTTCGACCGGCTTCTCTCGGTGCGGCACACCTGCAAAACGGTCCGGAAGGACGGTATTTTCGTACCCGGTGGCAAAGATGAACGGGATGCCGCGCGCTTGCAGCGCCTCGGCGATCGGATAGCTCATGACGTCGTGCAGGTTGACGTCGAGCACGGCCGCATCAAGATCCGGGGTTGCCGCGATCAGCTGCAGCGCGGCCTCGACATTCCCGGCAGGTCCGATCACCTCCGCGCCAACCGCCTCGAAATCCATGCGCATCCCGAACGCGATGAAATAGTCATCCTCGATCAAAAGCACACGGCGGCCAGCGAGCAGGTTCGGTGCCGATATCATCGGGCCCTCATCGTCGGATTGTCACCGAGGGGTAGGTCGATCGAGCAATGCAAACCCTCTTCACCCAGCTCGTAACTGGTTCGCGCATTGAGCGCGTAGGGGAGGGCCTTCTCGATCAGATCGCGTCCGTAGCCCTGTCGCGTTGCGCCCTGCGCATCGCGGAGAGGGCTGATATCTTCTTCCATCCAGGTCAGGGTGAGCCGTTGCTCGCCCGTCGCGGCAGCATAGGTGTCCCAGCTGATCCAAAGCTCCCCCTGATCGCCCGCGAGCGCCCCATATTTGCGCGCGTTGGTGGCCAGTTCGTGCAGAGCGAGCGCCAGCGTTTGTACGCTGGCTTTGCGCAGCACGACATCAGGTCCCTCCAGCGCGACATGGCCGCGGATGCCGCTCGCGCCGAGCGCATCGAGTTCCAGCTGGATCAGGGATCTCAGGGTGATCGGTTCTTGGTCGGAACGCGAGAGGAGGCCCTGCACACGTGAGAGCGCTGCCAAGCGATCGTTGAACTGCTCGCGGAACAGCTCGGTCGGACCGGTCTGGGCCATCGTTTGCTGGGCAATGGCGCGGATGACGGTGACAAGGTTGCGGGTGCGATGCTGCAGCTCGTCCACCATGACGGCCTGTTGCCGTTGCAGCTCGTGCAGCTCGTGGACGTCCATGGCTGCACCGAACCATTCGGTTACCTGGCCTTGGCTATCCAGGATCGGGACCTGACGTGCGAGAAACCATCGGTGCTGTCCATCGCGGCCGCACAGGCGGAATTGCGCGTTGATCGGCTGCCGAGATTCGATCCCATGAACGAACGCCTCACGCACACTTTTGCGGTCGTGAGGATGCATGGGTGCCAGCCAACCGAAATCCTGCACCTCGTCGGCCGTCTGCCCCGTATAGTCGAGGAAGGACTCGTTCTCCGAAAAGGTGAGCCCGCTCACGTCCGAGCGCCAGAGGATAACCGGCACTAGGTTCGCCAATGCTCTGAACCGCTCCTCACTCTCGCGCAGGCGTTCCTCCGCTGCCCGCCGCTCGGTCAGGTCGGCTGTGACGGCCAAGAGGGTTTTCGGTCCGCCGGCCGCGTGGTGCAGCGCCTTCACACGGCTGTTGGACCACACGAAGCTGCCGTCTGGGCGCATGTACCGCTTGTCGAGAGACGCCGTTTGGCCGGTCTCGAGGGCTTGGCTGACCGCACGCAAGCTCGCGGGGATGTCGTCCGGATACGTGATGTCCAGGATGCTGAGGCTCAGAACGTCTTCGCGGTCGCGTCCGAGAATACGACAGATCTCGTTGTTGGCGCGCAGAAAACGGCCATCCTGCGCAAGCTCGGACAGACCCACCGCAGCCTCGGCAAAAATGGAGGCGAGCTGTTCCTCGCTTTGCCGAAGGGCACCTTCGGCCAGGTGCTGGCGCGTGGACTCCACGGTGGCCAGAAGTATGCCGGCGACCGAACCCGTCTCATCGTGAAGCGGGCTGTATGAGAGCGTGAACCACGCATCCTGCAGACTGCCGTGTTGGATCACCGGATACGCTGCGTCCTGAAGCGTCAGTGTTTCTCCGGCCCAGACGCGCCGGTAGATCGGCTCCGTGATGTGGCGGATCTCCCACCAGCATTCCGACGCCGGCTGACCCAGGCCATGGGGATGCTTGGGCCCCATGAGATCCCGGTAGGCGTCATTGTAGATCTGGATGAGTTGCGGCCCGCAGAGGGCTACCATCGCGAAGCCGCTGGGCAACAGAATGTCGACGGCCGACCTGATGTACTGAGGCCAAGTTTCGATCGGACCGAGTGGCGTTGCGGCCCAGTCATGCGCGCGTATCCGCATGGCCATTTCGCTATGGCCGAATGGCCACCCAGGCGAGCCGCTGCTGCCCACTGGGGATCTCCTTCGCGTCAGCGTGCAAACCTATCCCAAATTCAGCTGCGCGCCAGTCCGGTGCGCCGGGTGCCTGCCTGGTCGGCCGGATCCGCGAGGGTCATAGTCTCGGACGCTGACAAGCTCGGGGCGGATCGGGCGCGACCCGTCATGTCCGCGAGCCCAGGCACGGTCCGGCGATCGAATGCGGCCGGCACGGCAAAACCTCGGACGAGGACGGTCGCCGGCGCGGACCCCATCCCGTTCTACGGACTCCATCCGGTTGGCGTCTCGCCACGAACGCCCGCGTCGACGGCCATCTCGACCAAGGCATCCTGCGCTTGCCGGCAGGGACGCGTCAGCGCGAACCGGTTCCATGGCCGGAGGCCCGCAGCACATACGGCCGAGCCAAAGGCCTCGCCACGGCTGCGGTCGTTTTCGAAGAGGAGCGCAAGCGGACAGTGCTTGCTGCGTCGCCACATCCTCCAGCAGGGTCATGCGGAATGGGCCCGCTTCCGACCCTCTCGAGATTCTCGGATGGGCCGCTTGCCGGAGGCTTGACCGTCTCCGAATGAGCGTGAGGGCCGGAAGCGGACGGCCGCCTTCGACGGCAATTCACCAACGCTGCCGGTCTGGGCGGTGATCCTCATCGGGCATCGAAGGGGACGCTCACCGCAGCCGCGTTGCGTCGATCACCAGGAAGTACTGGCAAGGCTCCGCCCCGAGATTGGTGAAGGCGTGCCCGGCATCGGCCTCGAAATACAGGCTGTCTCCCTCCTCGACCACGAGGGACCGCTCGCCAATGACGGCGCGCAGGCGCCCCTTCAGCACGAAGATGTATTCCGAGACGCCCCTGCGGTGAGCGACGAACTCCCCCGCCGTCGCTCCCGGCGGCAGGGTGTTGAGCACCATGTCGATCCCCCGGCCGGGCAGAACGGGCGAGAGGCAGCGGCGCAGGAAGCCCGATTCCTCGTCGCGCAGCACCGGTTGGCGGGCGGCGGGGATCAGCAGCACCTCCCGGTCGGTGGCCGGCGACATCAGGCGCGAGAAGGTCACGTCCAGGGCCTCGGCGAGGCGCGAGAGCACCGCCGTCGACGGCACCGCCTCGCCGCGCTCCACCTTGGAGATCATCGACCGGCTCACCCCCGAAAGGGCGCTCAGCGCCTCTAGGGAGAGATCTCGCTCCTTGCGCCGCCGCCGGATCTCCCCGGCGAGCACCTGGAGCTGCGAGCGGGCCTCCGCGTCGGCCTGCTCGCGCCGCCCCTCTGTCATGACCGTCATCGGCACGTCGTCCTGGTCCCCCGGCCAGAGCGCTCCCGAGTTCCCGGAAGCTCTTGGGAGAGACTTAGCACGACCGGCGCGGCCCTGTCCGGCGGCACGGCGTGTCGGGTTGGCACGCGGCTTGTATCGCCTCAAGTGGAAATTCCTCTTGCAAAGTGGATGTCCGACATGCTCGACGCCGCCCTCCCGATGGATGGAACCCTGCTGGCTGCGCAGGATCCCGTGACCCCTGCGGACCGCCGCCAGATCGTCTGGTCGAGCGTCATCGGCACCACCATCGAGTGGTACGACTTCCTGATCTACGGCACCGCCAGCGCGCTGGTGTTCAACAAGCTGTTCTTCCCCAGCATCGACCCGGTGGTGGGGACCATCGCCGCGTTCGGCTCCTACGCCGTGGGCTTCCTGGCGCGGCCCCTCGGCGGGGCGGTGTTCGGCCATTTCGGCGACCGGGTCGGGCGCAAGGCCATGCTGGCCCTGACCCTGATGATCATGGGGATCGGCACCTTCCTGATCGGTTGCCTGCCGACCTATGGGCAGATCGGCATCCTCGCCCCGGTGCTCCTCGTCGCCCTGCGCCTGATCCAGGGCATCGGGATCGGCGGCGAATGGGGCGGCGCCGTGCTGATGGTGGTGGAGAGCGTGCCGCAGGAGCGGCGCGGGTTCTTCGGCAGCGTCGTCCAGCTCGGCTACCCGATCGGGGTGATCCTCTCGATCGGCGCCTTCGCACTGACCGGCCTCCTGCCGGAGGAGGCGTTCCTGTCCTGGGGCTGGCGCGTGCCGTTTCTGGCGAGCGCGCCGCTGGTCCTCCTCGGGCTGTTCATCCGCCTGCGGCTGCACGAGACCCCCGCCTTCCGGGCGGTCAAGGCAAGGGCGGCAACAGCCCGCCTGCCGGTGATGGAGATCCTCACCGAGCATCCCGGCCTGTTCCTGAAGGCGGTGGGCCTGAAGGTCTCGGAGATCGCCTATGTCAGCGTCGTGACCGTGTTCTCGATCTCCTACGTCACCGGCCAGCTCGGGCTGTCGCGGGGCGTGATCCTCAACGGCATCCTGATCGCGGCGGTCATCGAGCTCTTCACCATTCCGGCCTTCGGCTGGCTGTCGGACCGCTACGGCCGCAAGACCCTGTTCGTGGCCGCCTGCCTGTTCTCGATCGCCTTCGCCTTCCCGATGTTCCAGCTCCTCGACACCCGCAACCCCACCGTCATCGCCCTGACGGTGGCGGTCGCCCTCAGCTTCGGCCAGGGCATCATGTTCGGGACCGGGGCCGCCTGGATGTCCGAGATGTTCCACGCCCGCCTGCGCTACAGCGGCGCCTCCCTCGGGTTCCAGGTCGGCGCGGCGCTCAGCGGCGGCTTCACCCCGTTGATCGCCGCCGCGCTCCTCGCCTGGAGCGGCGGGGCGACCTGGCCGATCTCGATCTACCTCATCGTCCTGGCCTGCGTGACGCTCGTGGCGACCTTCCTGGCACCCGAGACGGCCCGCCGGCCCATCGACTGAGCGAGGCGACGGCCGCATCATCGACGCGGTGCGACGCGATCCTGCAGTGGACATTCGTCCACTGCAGTGGAATAAAAACCGGCGGCAATGCCTCACAGGAGGGCGACTTTGACTCGAACGATCATCGCGACGGAGACCGCCGCGCCGGCGGTCGGACCCTATGCCCAAGCGACCCGGGTGGGCGACCTCGTCTTCGCCTCGGGGCAGCTGCCGATCGACCCCGCCACGGGGGCGTTCCCGGAGGGGATCGAGGCGCAGACGCGCCGCTCGCTCGCCAACCTCGCGGCGGTGCTGGAAGCCGGCGGCGCCAGCCTCGCGAGCGTGGCCAAGACCACGGTGTTCCTGAAGGACATGAACGACTTCGCCGCGATGAACGCCATCTACGCGGAGCACTTCCCCGAAGCCGCCCCGGCGCGCTCGACCGTGGAGGTGGCGCGCCTGCCGCGCGACGCCCTGGTCGAGGTCGAGGCCATCGCCCTCGCCACAGGACCCGCCCGATGAGCACGACCTCGGCCCCTCCCCATATCGAGGCCTTCGCCCACAAGGTCGGCTCGGTCGCCCACGGCGTGCCCGGTGGTGCCACCGGATGGCAGGGCAGCCTGCTCCACATCCACATCGCCCCGGCCGCGAGCTACGAGATGGAGGAACTGACGGAGGCTCGCTGCGTCGCCGGCCGGGGCATCGAGGGCGACCGCTACTTCCTCGGCACCGGCACCTACTCGCCCAAGGCCGACACCCGGGAGGTGACGCTGATCGAGCAGGAGGCTCTCGACGCCCTCGCACGCAACGATCCGCCGCTTCAGGAGGGGCCGATCCAACTCGCGCCCATCGACCACCGCCGCAACCTCACGGTGCGCGGCGTCCCCCTCAACCACCTCGTCGGGCGCCGGTTCCAGGTGGGCGAGGTGATCCTGCGCGGGGGGCGGCTGAACTTTCCGTGCAAGTACCTGGAAGAATTGCTCGGCCTCTCCGTCTACCTGCCGCTCTACAACCGCTCCGGCCTCAATTGCGGGATCGAGCGCGGCGGCGTCATCCGGCCGGGCGATCCGATCACCTTGCTGGAGTAAGGCGATGTCCGCCCGCATCGTCATGAAGCTGACCGTCGTGGAGGCCGTTGCCACCACCCCGGAGGTGGTGCGCCTCACCCTCGTTCATCCGCAGCGTCCCCAACTGCCCGCCTGGGAGCCCGGCGCCCATGTCGACCTGCGCCTGCCGGACGAGCGGGTGAGGCAGTACTCCCTCTGCGGCGACCCCGCCGACCGGAGCCGGTACGTCCTGGCGATCAAGCGCGAGGCGGCCGGGCGGGGCGGCTCGGCCTGGGCGCACGCCCACCTCGCCGCCGGGGCAACCGTCCCCGTCTCGCACCCGCGCAACCATTTCCCCCTGGCCGCCGGGGCGCGGCGCCACGTGCTCATCGGCGGCGGCATCGGCGTCACGCCCGTCGCCGCCATGGCCCGGCATCTGGCCACGACGGGGGGCGACTTCACGCTCCACCTCTGTGCGCGCTCGGCCGCGCAGGCTCCCTTGCTGGAGGAGTTGCGCGCGGTCTGCGGTGAGCGCCTGCGCTGTTGGTTCTCCGCGGAGGGCCAACGCCTCGATCCCGCGACGCTCGGGCCGCCGGAGGAGGGCGTCCACCTCTACGCCTGCGGGCCGCAGCGCCTGACCGAGGCGGTGCAGGCGCTGGGCTGGCCGGCGGAGCAGGTGCATGTCGAGCATTTCGCGCCGCTCGTCGATGAGGGCTACACGCCCGAACCCTTCGCCGTGCGGATCGCCTCGACCGGCGCGACCCTGCATGTCCCGGCCGAGACCTCGCTCCTGGAGGTCCTGCGCCAGAACGGGGTCAAGATGCCCTCGTCCTGCGAGATCGGCGTGTGCGGTGCCTGCGAATGCGGCTACCGGGCGGGCGACGTGATCCACCGCGACGTCGTGTTGCCCCAGGCCAGACGCCGGGACCACTTGATGCCCTGCGTCTCCCGCGCCCGCGGGACCCTGACGCTCGCCCTTTGACCCCCCGCAGCGCAGCCCCGGCTCACGGTCAGGACAGCCATGATGCCCCCGGGACGCCGCGTGACCCAAGCCGGATCGATGCTCCGGGGTATCACTCGGGTAACGGAATCATCGTGCCCGCCGGCGTTGCCCCGTGATCGAGGATTGCGCGATCAACCCCCGCCGAGGCCTTCGACCTCGGCGGCGTGCTGATCGATGGAGGCACGGATTTGCGCGGCCTGTGAACCATCGAGCACGGACTTCCAATCGGTCGGTCCTGGGTTCGAGCCCCGGCGCTCACCATCAATGTCGCCCGTTCGGTCGAGGACGGTGCGGGTTTTTTCAGGCCTGCGTCCGGCTCCGTGAGCCTGCCATGCGCTGTGCCACGAACCCTGGTTTTACAACGCGCTCCAATGCGACGTAGGGTGCCCCGCGCGACATCGGCGGGACACAGAGGACGTGTTCGCGTGGCGCAATCCGAGCCTCGCACGGGCGGCGACGGCTCATGCCGGTCCCCGGATCTGGAGGTTCCGATGCGCGTCCTGATGGTGGGCTATGAGCCGGAGGCGGTCGATTTCTCGGACCCCGCTCTGCCCCCTGGCCTCAACGCCGAGAAGATCCACCACGGGATCAAGAGCGTGCTGGAGGAGATGCGCGCCCGCGGCTGGACCGCCGAGCAGTGCTTCATCCGACCGGACGATCAGGCGGGGCCGATCCTGAAGCAGAGGCTTGCTGCCGGCACCTACGATTGCCTCGTGATCGGCGCCGGCGTGCGCGCCTGGCCGCGGCACCTGCCGGTGTTCGAGATCCTCATCAACACGGCCCGCGCGGTCGCGCCGAATGTTCCGATCGCCTTCAATTCACGGCCGGAGGACAGCGTCGACGCGGTCGAGCGGGTGTGCGGACGCAGCACTGCCGGCTCGTAAGCTGGCGCCGCGACACCAGCCGCGCCAAGGAGCTGGAGAAGATCAGGATCGAGGCCCTGACCGTGACGGCGAAGATGCGAGTGCCGTCGTCCCATGAAGAGATAGCTACAGAGACAGTGGTTTGGCAGCGCTGCTGTCAACCGCCGCCAAAAGTCAGTTGGCAAGGCTCACTGCGTATTGCCAAGTGTCATTCCCTGAACGCATCCTGCGCTCGGCAGGAGACTTTGATATGCTTAGGTCAGTATCAGCGGTTGCGTTTTTGCTCGCAGCCTTCGGTAGCTCTTCATTGGCGGGCGAAAGAAAGCTCTTTGAAAATGTCAAAGGCTGGGAGGTGGAGCAGAACGTCGATAAACCTGGGCCACAATCCTGCCAGATCGCCTATTCCTACAAAGACAAAGACGACAATAACGCAGAGAATGTCATTGTGGCTGCGTTGGATGGCCAGAAACTCAATCTTGTTCTTGGGTATGAGAACTGGTCCTGGGACAAAGGCGAGAAGGTCGCCGCACCCATCTCCGCCGACAAGCAGGTCCTGTTCCCCAAGCAGGGTTGGGTCGGTGACGGTACGATCCTCATGACGCAGCTTCCGGATTCCGTGGTCTCGAAGCTCGCCAAGGCCAAGCAGATCATCCTGGACATGGGGGATGGCACGGCGGAGTTCCAGATTCCCGGCTTCGCGGACAGCTTCGAGGCCATGAAGCGCTGCAATACGACGTTCGATCCGGCGAACGCGAGCGCCAAGGTCGCCGCCCCCGTGCCGGTTCCGAGCGAGGACCGCCAATTTGCCTATGGGGCGGCCCTGGCGCTGCAGCAGATGGTGGCAAAGTGCGAAATCAACACCACAGCCAAGCAGAGGGCCACGCTCGATTCCAAGATCCTGAGCCTTCAGCCCGAGATGGCAGCCTTTGACGCCAAGGTCCGGGCGGACCTCAGCAAGCCTGACGGTGTGACCTGCCCGACGAGTCAGGTCGGCACCGAGACGATCGCGTTCGGGATCAGATCCTTCGTCGAATCGAGCCCCGAGGCGTTCACGGCCGCCTTCAAAGGCCGCATTGCCGAGAACGAGGCGCGCGCCAAAGCGGAAGCCGACGCTCAGGCGAAGGCTGAGACGGAAGCGAAGATGCGGGCCGAGATCGAAGCCAAGATGAGGGCTGACGCCGACGCGAAGAGCAAGGCGGAAGCGGATGCCAGGGCGCGGGCGGAAATGGAGGCCCGGATCCGTTCGGAAGTGGAAGCCAAGCTGCGAGCGGAAGCCGATATCAAAGCGAAGGCGGAAGCGGACGCGAAAGGCGATGCTGCGGCGAAAGCTTCGAACGAGAGCGGACCGAAGCCCTAGGGCGATACCGAGCGGCGCCGGATCGAACGGTGGGGTTCCCGCGACGCTGTCAGGCCCATTCGGGGATCGCTCCGGAGACGGAGCGAAGCATGGGCCGACCTTGCAGCCAGGAGCGGCACGCGCGTGGTGAGGCCGCGGCCCTGATCGCGCGTCGCCACGCGGCGGAGCGGTTCGGGGTCGGCCTCGCGGCGGCGCTCCGCCGGATGGCCGTGCTCACGACGATGGGGACAGGGGTAGTCCGTCCAGCGCGAGGGCCCCGCGACATCACCCCGGATGAGATGCGCGCCCGGCTGCGGGACGAGCACGCTCGCGCGGTCGTGCGGGCGCCATCATGGATGTTCCTCGCCCATCCGGTCTCACGTCTTAAAGGCTGGTCACACCAGCGAGCAGGGGCCCCGGACGGGACGGTGGCGCGCGTGGCGCGGTGTGCGGGCCAGCCCTATCGCCACGCGGCTCGCCTCCTGGTTCTCCACGAGACGCTGATCCCCCGCCGACAGGGCCCGTGCCCGTAGGCGTTCACCGCGCGAGGCGCGCGTCCTGATCCTTCCGCCCGGCAGCCCCGCCTTCAACCCAATCGAGACCGCCGTCCCCGAACGCGAGGCTCTGCTGCGCAAGGCCGGCGAACGCCCTGTCGCGGGCTTATCGCCCAGCATCGGGCGGCCGATCGGGACCGGTACGCCCGATGCGGGGGCCGACGTCCTGGCGGCCGAAGACTGCGAACCGGATCGAACCGACGCCTCCTTCGCATACGGCTGGGAAAGTCCCGAGACGGAGAAACGGTCTCCCGATTCGTCGCCGCGGCAATAGAAATTTTGGCGGAATACTATCGAAGACGGCAAGCAGTCCCCGTCGGTGTTGGATCGCGTGGCGTGACGGGCATCACTGCAGAACCGGATTGGTTCAGTGGCCTGATAGGGCCGGCCCCACCGACGGCTTGGCGAGGTGTTGCCGCAGAAACGTCAGGATTTCCTCTTTCGCTCGACGAGCCTCGGGAATCGGCAAAAGCGGGTAGGTGTGCATGAGGCCGGGTTCCTCGTGATACGTGAGGTCGATGCTCTCACCGTACCCTGGCCCGGACTCCGCGCGGCGCGTTCGTTCGGCGAGACGCCGCGCGTCCGTGACAAGGATGTCGTGCGATCCGCAGAACATCAGGACCGGCGGCAGTCCGGCGAGGCTCCCGAATATGGGACTGACGCGCGGATCCTTGCGGGACAGATCGCCGGCATACCAACGTCCGGCCGTCTCGAGGCCGGGGCGCATTAAGATCGCATCCAGGGGCTCGATGACCGCTTGCGCCGGGTCGGACATCGTCACGTCGAGCCAGGGCGCGATCAGGACGAGACCGTTCGGCAACGCGAGGCGCGCGTCGCGCACCTGCATCGCGAGCGACAGAGCGAGCCCGCCCCCGGCGGAATCGCCCATCACGACGAGCGGTGAGCCCGGATGCGCATCCGAAAGCCGCCGGTAGACGGTCGTCGCGACGCGACCGACATCGGCGCAGGTACGGACCGGGGCCAGCGGATAGAACGGCACCGTGATCGTCATGTCCGTCGCCTCCGCCAACCAGGCGATGAAACGCCAGTGAAGGCTCATGGCTTCGAGGATGTACGCGCCGCCGTGCAGGTAGAGCACGTGTCCGACGCCGGGCCGGTGCCGTGGCGCGACCGTATAGACCTCACACCCGTCCACCACATCCCAGCCCACCGCGAGGCGTCTGCGCATCGCCCGCGTGGGGCGTGCGGCGACGGCTCGGGTCCGGACGACCGTCTCAGGCGGGACGGCGCCGCTCGCGAGCGCTCTTCGGACACCGGCAAGACGAAGGCCGACATCCAGCAACCGGGCGGACAAGCTCGCCATCGCGTTCACCGATCTCCGACATCAAAGGTCGTGCAGCGGGGAAGCGTCATCCGCCCTGCCGGATGACGCTCCTGCCCGGTCAAAGGCCGAACGACCTTCACCCGACCGGCTTTGCCCCATCGCGGCGCGCTCCGAACCGGATCGTCGCGCGACATGCCGGACCGGCTCGTCCGACGAACGGGAGGCCGGTCCGGTGCGCCCTGCGGCCCGATCGTCCTCAGAACTCCAGGAGATAGGAGAGACCGACACCGACCGCCCAACCCGGCCCGACGCGCCCGTCGAACTGAGCGCCCGCCCGGACGGTCTGCGAACCGGGATCGAGGCGGGCGAGCAGGACGCCCGAAGCGACCTTGCCCCAATCGAGCTTGTATTCGAGGCCCAGCCCGACCGACGTGCTGCCGGGCACGAAGAAGGTCCCGGTGCCGGTCTTGCGGTCCCAGGTCAGGTTGACGGTGCCGCCGAGCTTCTCGGTGAAGCTGTGGCCGAGCCCGATCTGGGCCGTGTAGCCGTCCTTGATGTTCAAGGCTTTGCCCGATGGGCCCAAGGTATCGATCGTATAGTTGAGAGCGGACAGAACGGTCCAATCGACCCAGAGCAGAGAACCGTAGACCAGCCAGCCCGGCGCGATGCCGGTCTGCGCTGTCACCCTGACGGATTGCGGAAGCGTCCCGCCACCGGTCGCAGAGAGCGGGGACGCGATGCCGAGGAGCGGCGCGATCAGCCCCGGCGTCAATTGCCCGGCCACCTTGTGCTCGACCTCGGAGCGGTAGATGACTTGGAAGAGCATCGCGTATTCGGGGATCGCGTAGGCGAGGCCGACGCGATAGCCGAGGGTTCCGTTGTCGGTGAGGTCCAGCGTCCCCAAGTGGGTGACCTCGCGATAGGCGACGCTCTCGATCAGCGGACCGCCGAGGATATAGGCCCGGCCGGGGCCGAGCCCGAAGCTCGCCGCACAGGTGGCGGCGTATTCACGCGTATCGAGGTAGAGGGAGCGCGTTGCGTTCGGGAACTGCCCGGTCGCGAGCTGGGCCGCCACCTGCGCATTCTGCGTCTGGAGATCGCCCTTTCCGGCCAATCCGTACGGGAAGCTGTATTGCAGCGAGCAGGAGAGCTGCGGCGCGATCCGGAACTTGACGGCGAAGCTCGGCACCCCGATCGGGCGCCCCAGGCTTTCGGTCTTCACCGAGGCTCCGTTGAGCTTCTTGAAGCTCTGCCCGGGAAAGACTCCGAGGCCGCCGACGCGGAGGCTGAACGCGCCCTCGGTGAAGAGAATGTCGGTGTCGGCCGGCGGCAGGGAAAACCCGCCCGCCTCAGCGGTGGTGGCGAGGACGCCCACCGACAGAGCGAGAGCCGCCCCGAGGACCCAGCCCCTGCGACCTCTTTGACGTGCACCCATCGATCCGTACCCCCCTGTCCTGTGACCCAGCATGGTCTTCTGAAAGGCCGGCCCGTATTCCGAGAGCCCTGCCCAGGGCTTCCGAAGTCCCACGCGGGCTCGAAATCGCGCCGACCGCCAATGGCTGGTTCTTCCCGACCGCGATCGACATTCGACGCGACCCGAAACAGCTCTTGATGTGATCCATCTAATCGATTGTCCGACCAGATCGGAAGATATATTTCCGTATTCAGGAAAGATAATCAGTCGACGGTGACATTTTTGTCAATATCATGCCGATATTACTATCCAAAGGTTGCGTTTTACTGAAGTCTCAATTCTGAGGCGAAGCCGAATGCAGGCTGGCCGGGCCAGGACCGGCGCGTCGGCCGGCCACTCACGAAGCTGCCCGGATCGCGGACGGCCGCTCCGGCCGCCCGGTCGCCACCTGCTCGCGCGAGGCGGACACAGGTTCACCGGGAGGCGCTTCAGGGCACGGGATCGAGTCCCACGACGCTGATCGGTCCCCGCAGGCCCGCCGGGATGAGCGAGGCCTCGCGGCCCTTGAACTGGCGCAGGCGGGAATCCCCTGCGAGCCAAGCGCCGATCAGCCCGTTGCGGACGGGAGCGTGATAGACGATCTCGATCCGGTTCTCGCCGGCCTTCAGGGCGGAGGTGATCTCCACCTCGCCCGGAGGCAGGCTGCCCAGCCCGACCGCCTGTCCGTTCACGCGGATCTGCGCCGTCCCGTTCAGCACCCCGGCCCGCAGCACGTAGCGGCGGCCCTCCGAGAGGGTCGGGAGATCGAGGTGCGTGCGATAATGGGCGGCCTCGCCCATGTGGCGCAGATCCGGATCGGCGAGCCAGTCCACGAGCCCGGATCGCAGCACCCTGCCGGCCGTCATGGACCAATCCGCCAGGGTCCAGCGCGCGCCTTCCCGCAGGGCGAAGTGGGCCGGCCGATCGGTGGCGGGATAGGGAACGCCCCGAAGGAGGAAGCGTGACTGGTACGCCTGCAGATCGAGGACGATCGTCCCGTCGGCCTCCCGCCGTGCGGGGGCGCGCTGCCCGGTCATGGCGTCGAACCACCACGCCTCGCCCGCGGGGAGGGGGAAGCGCAGCGTTTGCGGCCGATCGGATGCGTTGACGAAGAAATCGATCGCGCCGTCGCCCGCCAAGGTCCGCTGCGCGTGCCGGATATTTCCGATCGGCGCATAGGCGATCGCCGGGCGCACCGCGGCGGCGACCGCCGCGGCGAGGGTCGCCGCGTCGGGCTGAGGCGGGGTCCGGTCCAGCAGCGAGGCGGCGAGGGCGCGCACCCGGGCGTCACCCCGTTCGGCCTCGTGGAATCCCGGCTGCATCTTCGGCGCCGCACCGTGGACGAAGACCGGCAACCCGGCCCGGGCGAGGGCCTCGGCCGCGGCGAGATCGTCCGGCTCGATGGCCTCCACATCGGCGAGGAGCAGGCCCCCGATCCGCGCCCCGTCCCGGGTGCGGCCGTCCGGCAGGATCCGGTTCCGGATCGCGTCGCCGTTCACCCAGCCCCAGGTCAGGCCGTGCCGGCTCAGGGTGTCGAGCAGCGGCTGGATCTTCACGATCCAGCGGACGGCCGCCTCGTCGATCGGACTTTGGATGCCAGGGTGGGCGACCGGGCCGTCCACCGGATCGGTGGGGGCGAAGCCGCCGAAATCGATCGGCTCGTGACCGTAATCCGGCCCGAAGCCGGAGCTCCGGAAGCCGAGAAAGGGATAGTAGATCAGGATGTCGGCGCTCGGCTGGCCCTGGCGCAACAGGTTTTGCGACCGGCCGATATAGGTGTTCAGGCCGGCGATATCGGACCAGAGCGGCGTCCGCTCCGAGTAATTGCCCGAGAAAAGCAGATCCTGAGAGGTGGGAGAAGACCAGGGGTCCCAGCCGACCGCGGGAAAGACGTGCGCCGGGTCGCCCCGCCGCCAATCGTAGGGGAAGCCGTGATAGATGATGTTGTTGACGCCGGCCAGGAACAGCCGGTCGGCGGCGAATTTCAGCTTGGCCCCGGTGCTGGCATAGTCCTGCCTGTGCCAGACGAAGCTCTCGGCGCTGGTGATCGGCCGGTTGTAGAGCAGCGCGGCCGAGGAGGTCAGGCGCAGGAACGCGTCCGTTCCGCCCGCATAGAGCTGCTCCGTCTCCGGGATATCGTTGAGGCCCTGCGCCCGGATGATGTCGAGATCCATCCCGTAGCTCTGGCCGCGGGAGAGCAGGCCGTGCTCGGCGCCCCAGCGGCGGGAGACGTCGACAAAGCGCTCGATGACGAGATCCGAGAGCGTGCGCTGATAATCGTAGCGGATGCGCGGATCCGCGTTCGAGAGGGCGAAGTCCGGCCGCAACGGGGGGATGTTGTCGTTGACGCTGAAATTGTCCGCGAAGGGCCGGTAGAGGACGGGAAGGTAGGGACGCAGATCGTAGCCGCGCCGCCGCTCGAACTCCGCCAGGATGTCCCGGGTCCCCATCCGGTCGGTCTTGAATTCGAGGCTGTCGTTGAAGAAGGCCCGGAGCCCGCGGCCATAGAACGGCGGCAGCCCGGTCCGGGGCCCGAAGACATAGTTGTATTCGGCGCGAATCGCCGGGGCGTTGAACACGTCCACGACATAGGCGGGCTCCGGCAGGGCCGCGAGCGAGGCCTGCTCGCCGCTCGGGAGAATCCAGGAGGCGATCATCGCCCACTCGCCCGCGGGCGCCTCCCAGGTCAGCATCCCGTCCTTGACGAAGCCGTCCACCACCTGGACGCTGCCGGGTTCGAGCCGGAGCGGGTCCTTCAGGGCGAACAGGCCGCCGCCGGAGGCCGGGCGTGCCACCACGACGCTCACCAGCTCGGCCGCCTGCGGATCGAAGTCGGCGAAATCGCCCGCCTTCAGATACAGGGTGACCGCGGCGAGAAGCCAAGCGTTCAGCCCGGGCTTCGGGCGCGGCACCGCGACCGAGACGGTCCTGCCCCCCGAGAAGCGCGCGCTTGCCCAGGCGAGGGACTGCATGTTCTCACGCGGCGTCACCACGGGGCTGGCGCCCGGCCAGCCGGTGTAATGCGTGAGATCGACCTGCATGCCGAGGCTGCGGGCCTCCTCGATCGTGCTGCGGACCGCGCCGAAATAGCGGTCGCTGTCGACCGCATCGACCCGCGAAGCCGCCGACGGATCCCGATCGGTCACGGGGGTGACCCCGATCTTGAAGGGCTGGATCTCGACCCCGGCGAAGCCGGCATCCCGCATCACGCGAAGCTCCCGGCGCAGCTCGTCCGTCTCGACATCGGCGCCCGGCCACCACCAGCGGATCCACGGCATCGCGCCGTGCGGCGGGTCCGCGAGGGCGGCGGGATCGAAGGGCGCGGGGACGACCGCCGGGGCCGAGGCGGGCGGCGGCGCCTCGTCGGCATAGGCCATCAGGGTCCGCTCGGCCCGGATCGGCTGGGGCTCGAGCACAGCGCTGAGCCGGTACCAGCCGTAGAGAGCGCCCCCCGCGGTGCACAGCACGAGGCCGGCGCCGCCCCAGAGCAGCACGCGCCCGACGCGTCGGAGCAGTCGCCGGCGCGGCGATGGCGTTGTCGAACTCACGGCATGTCTCCGCTATTGCCGAAACCGATGACGATGGTGGAGAGCACGAGCAGTCCGAGGCCGACGGCGAGCAGGGTCAGGCTGCGCCGGCTTGCGCCCGTCCATTCGCGGAGGACGAGGCCCCAGAGGGTCGCGAACAGGATGATCGAGGCCATGTGGAGGGTCCAGCTCGCGAAGCCGAACCGTCCCATCTGGCTCTCGCCCATGGTGTAGAAGAAGAACTGCAGGTACCAGGCGGCGCCCCCGAGGGCGCACAGCGCGTAGTTCCGCAGGAGCGGCGCCCTGACCAATCCGGGATCGGCGCTGCCGCCCGCGAACTGACGGACCGAGCCATTCCGGCGGATGAGGTAGGCGCACCAGATCACATTGGTGGTGAAGCCGCCCAACAGCACGACGCAGAGCACCGGCAGGCCCTGGCTGAGTGTCGGCGTGCCCGCGACGCGGCTCGCCTGGCGGATCGGCTCGCCGGCGGCCAACCCGTAGGCGAAGCAGCTCGAGAGCGTCCCGGAAAAGGCGGCCACCAGGATGCCGTGCAGAAGGCGCTTCTCCGCCGTCGTCCCGGGGCTCGCGCGTTCCTTCTCGCGTCCGGCCAGCCCGGCGAGGGCGATCCCGACGAGGCTGATCGCGACCCCGAGAAGGACCATCCGTCCGCTGTCCGCGGCGAGGAGGGCGCCGAACGCGCCCGAGACCATCGGTGGCACCAGGGTGCCGAACGCCGCCGTCAGGCCGAGGGCGATCGCCGTGCCGAGGGAGATCCCGAGATGGCGCAACGCCAGACCGAAGGTGAGGCCGCCCAGGCCCCAGAGGGCTCCGAACGTCCAGCACAGGAGCAGCGTCCGGGTGTCGGTCCGAGCCAGGACCCCGACGAGGTCGCGCGTCTGGATCGCCGCGAACAACCAGGGCGCCACCACCCAGCTGACCACGCCACCGACGAGCCAGAACACCTCCCAGGACCAGCCCCGCACCCCCTTGTAGGGCACGTAGAAGCTGGCCGACGAGAAGCCGCCGACCCAGTGAAACAGAACGCCCAGAAGCGGATTCGGCATCGTTCCCCCCTGTCCGGCCGAATCTCGGCCGGTGCCCCTGCCTCGCTTCGCGAGGTCCGTTTTTTCGAGGTCGTCGGTCTCCGGCGGACGAGGCCGGTCAGATCCGGTAGATCCGCTCGGCGTTGGTTTCGAAGAGTTGCCGGCGCTCGTCCGCGCTGAAGTCGCGGGTGAGAGCGTCGTAGGCGTCGAGATGAGCGGCGAACGAGCCGAACAGCCGGTCAGTCGGAAAATCGCTGGCGAACATGCAGCGCCCGGTGCCGAAGATCTCGATCGCGCTCAGCACGAGCGGACGAATGCTCTGTTCGGTCCAGCGGTGATCGACGATCCCGAAGCCCGAGAGCTTGACCGACACGTTCGGCCGCTCGGCGAGGAGCCGGAGCCCGGAGCGCCACAGCGCGAGCCCCTCCGCGCTCTGGTCGAGCGGCATGCCCGCGTGATTGAGGATCAGCGGGACGGCGGGATGCCGGCCGGCGAGAGCCGCGGCATCGGCCATCTGGGCGGGATAGATCTGGCAGTCGAAGCTCAGGTCATGCCGGGCGAGCGCGCCGTAGCCGCGCTCGAAGGCGGGATCCTGCAGGAGGTCGTGCGGCCGGTAGGTCTTGGCCGGGTCCGGATGCCAATTGAGGATCTGGCGGATCCCGCGCAGGGCGGAGCAGGCGGCGTGCCGCTCGAGCAGCGCCTCGACATCCGGCGCGTCGAGGCCGGCATAGGCGACGATGGCATGGGGAGCGCCGCGGGTCTCGGCGAGGCCCTGGAGCCAGAGCGTCTCATCGAGAGCGGCGTCCGGCGCCGCGCCGGCATCGACATGGACGATCTTCGTCACCCGCCAGGCGTCGGCATCCGCGCGGTAATCGTCGAGCAGATAGGTCCGCGCGATCTCCTCGACGCTGCCCATCACACCGTCGGTGCGAAAGGGCGGCCTCAGCCACGGATAGGCGATCCGGTCGAGATCCCACAGATGGACATGGGCATCGACGAAGGGCGGGCGGGCGCTCATCAGTACGTGGTCCGCCCGCCGGACAGATCGAAGGTCGCGCCCGTGGAGAAGCTGCACTCGGTGCTGGCGAGCCAGCAGACCAGGGCCGCCACCTCGCCGACTTCGCCGAGACGGCCCATGGGAATCCGCGACCGCATGTAGTCGATCTGGCTCTGAGGCAGCTGGTCGAGGATCGGGCTCTGGAAGGTCGCGGGCGTCACGGCGTTGACCAGGATGCCCTGCGTGGCGAGTTCCTTGCCGAGCGACTTGGTCAGGCCGAGCACGGCCGCCTTGGAGGTCGAATAGGCCGAGGCGTTCGGGTTGCCTTCCTTGCCGGCGACCGAGGAGAGGTTGACGATCCGCCCGTAGCCGTTCGCCTTCATGAAGGGGATCGCCGCGCGGCAGCAGTAGAACAGGCCGTCGACGTTGATCGCGAGCACCGTCCGCCACCCGTCGATCGGGTAATCCTCCAGGGCGGCGGTGGGACCGGTGATGCCGGCGCTGTTGACCAGGATATCGAGGCGCCCGAGGACGGCGGCGCTGGCCGCCGCGGCCGCCGGGACCGCCTCGGGATCGGCGATGTCGAGTGCCACCGTGTGGGCGACCGCGAAGGCGGCCTCCGCCGCCGCGAGCGCTTCGGGATTGCGATCCCACAGGGCGACGCGGCCGCCCTCGGCGACGATGCGCTCGGCCACCGCGCGCCCGGCGCCGGAGGCACCGCCGGTGACGATGGCCGTGCGGCCGGAGAAGCGCCCGGTTTCAGCGGTCATGGGAGGCGGTCTCATGGGCGTGGCGGTAGGGGACGACCGTCTGGCGCTGCTCCCCGAGACCGGCGATGCCGAGATGGATCGTGTCGCCGGCCTTGAGGAAGACCGGGTCCGGCCGCTGTCCCTCGCCGACGCCGGGCGGCGTGCCGGTGGTCAGGATGTCGCCCGGCTCCAGGGTGACGAAGCGGCTCACGTAGGCCACGAGCGCTGCGACCCCGAAGACCATCGTGCGGGTGCTGCCCGACTGCATCCGGCGCCCGTTGACGTCCAGGAACATGTCGAGGTCCTGCGGGTCGCCGACCTCGTCGGCGGTCACGAGAAAGGGGCCGATCGGCCCGAACGTGTCGCAGCCCTTGCCCTTGTCCCACTGGGAGCCGAGCTCTTTCTGGAAGTAGCGCTCCGACACGTCGTTGACGCAGACGTAGCCTGCCACATGGCTCAGGGCGTCCTCCTCCGCGACGTAGCGCGCGGTGGTGCCGATCACGACACCGAGCTCGACCTCCCAGTCGAGCTTGCGCGCGTCGCGCGGCAGCATCACCGGATCGTCCGGACCCTGGATGCAGCTGATCGCCTTGGTGAAGAAGATCGGCTCGGTCGGGATCGGCAGGTTCGCCTCCCGGGCATGGTCGGCGAAGTTCAGCCCGATCGCCAGGAACTTGCGGGTCCCGGTCACGGGGGGGCCGTAGCGCACGGGTCCCGCGACGCGCGGCAGCTCCGCCGGGTTCAGAGCGCGCAGGCGCGCGAGCCCCTCGGGCGTGAGGGCGGCGGGGTCGATGTCGGCGATGTGGCCGGAGAGGTCGCGCACGACACCAGCGGTGTCGAGCAGACCGGGGCTTTCGGCCCCCGGAGGACCGTGACGCAACAGCTTCATGGGACGATCACTCAGTGGGTATAGGGGCGGTGCAGCGGAACCGCCGGGTTCAGCGAGACGCCGAACCCGGGCTTGTCGAGCGCCGAGACCGGGAGCCGGCCCTCGACCGGCACCGGCTCGTCCAACAGCTGCGGGTGGAACATCGGCACGACTTGGTCGGCGGTCGGATGCATCATCAGGAATTCGGCGAAGGGGCTGTTATGCCGGGTCGCCACGAAATGGTAACTGTAGACGCTCGATCCGTGCGGGATCACGAGCGCCCCGCGACTGTCGGCGAGATTGGCGATCTTGATCAGCTCGGTGACGCCGCCGCACCAGCCGACATCCGGCTGGATGATGTCGCAGCAGCCCATCTCCAGAAGCATCCGGAAACCCCAGCGCGTCGCCTCGTGCTCGCCGGTGGTCACCAGCATGCCCTTGGGCGCGGCGGCCTTCAGGGCCGCGTAGCCCCAGTAATCGTCGGGGCTCAGCGCCTCCTCGATCCACTTGAGACCGTATGCGTGTGCCTTGCAGGCGAGCCGGGTCGCGTAGTCGAGATCGAGGCTCATCCAGCAATCGAGCATCAACCAGAAGTCCTCTCCGGTCTTCTCGCGCATGTCCGCGAGCTCGGCGAGGTTCTTCCGCAGGCCCTCCTCGCCCTCCGCAGGGCCGTGGTGGAGGGGCATCTTGCCGCCGATGAAGCCGAGCGCCTTGGCGGCATCCGGACGCGCACCCGTCGCGTAGAAGCACAGCTCGTCCCGCACGGCTCCGCCCAGCATCCGGTAGACCGGCTCGCCGCGCAGCTTGCCGAGAAGGTCCCAGAGCGCGAGGTCGATCCCGGAAATAGCGTTCACGACCAGACCCTTGCGACCGTAATACTGGGTCGAGAAGTACATCTGGTCCCAGATCTTCTCGACCTCGGTCGGGTCCCGCCCTTCGAGGAAGCGGGCGAGGTGGCGCTCGACGATGTAGGCGGCTGGCTCCCCACCGGTGGTCACCGCGAAGCCGACCGTGCCGTCCTCGGCCTCGATCTCGACCACGAGGGTGCCCAGGACGTTGATGCCGAAGCTGCGCCGGCTCTGACGGTATTCCGGATAGCGCGCCATCGGGGTCGCGATGTGATCGTCGATCCAGTGGCCGGCGGACTGATCGTGATAGTCCGCGCCCCCGCCGCGCGCCGTGAAGGCGCGAACCTGCTTGATCCTTGGGAGTTTCATGGATCCCACATGTTGAGATTATAATTCGGAAGTTGTACCGTTGCCCTGGCACAACTTGCACGACCAAGCCGATCGTCCATCAGCCGGGAGTGCATTTTCATGCCGGGGCGCTTGTTGCGCCCTTCAACATGTGGGATGGATTTCTAGATGATGAAAAATAGTACGTCAACCGGTGAGGATGACAGCGCAGCGCGGAGTCCCAGCGGCGCTCAGACCCTGATCCGCGGGCTGGAACTGCTCTCCGCCGTCGCGGCGGGGCCGCGCTCCCTCGCCCAGCTGTCGGATGCGCTCGGGCTCACGCGGAGCACGACCCACCGGCTCGCCGCCGCCCTGGTGGAGCAGCGCTTCCTCGCCTTGACGCCGCGCGAGGGCTACAGCCTCGGCCCGAAGCTTCTGGCGCTCGGCCATGCGGCCCAGCAGCAGATGGAACTGCCGCGCATCGCACGGCCCCATCTCGAGGATCTGGCCGCCCGGACGGAAGACACCGTCCATCTCGGCGTGCTCGACGGGACGCGGGCGCTCTACCTCGACAAGGTGCCGGGCAGCCGACGGGTCACCGTGCACTCGACGGTCGGCGAACGGCATCCGCTGCGGTCGACGGGCCTCGGAAAGGCCCTCCTGCTCGATCACGGCGAGGCGGATCTGCGCGCCTTCTACCGCGCCGAGGACGCCCTCGGCGGGCCGAAGGGGATCGGGATCGAGACGTGGATCGAACGGATGCGTGCCTACGCGTCTGCCGGCTGCGCCTACGATCTCGAAGAGAACGAGGACAGGATCCGCTGCGTCGCCGCGCCGATCCGCGACGCGCGGCGCATGATCGTGGCGGCGATCAGCGTGTCGAGCGCGGCCCAGTACATGGACGACGCCCGGATGAGCGCGCTCGCCGCCGATGTGCGCGAGACCGCCCGACGAATCAGCCTGGAGGCAGGCTGGACCGAGCCGGCGTCTGCCTAGCAAGCGCCGGCCCCCTCACAGACAGGACATCGAGATGCTGTTGGAAGGAAAGACCGTCCTGATCACCGGCGCGTCGCAGGGGATCGGCGCGGCGGCTGCGATGGCCTGCGCCCGCCAGGGCGCAGACGTGGCGATCCACTACCACGGGGCGGACGCCGAGGCCTGCGACGTGGCCGCCGCCATCGAGCGGATGGGCCGCCGGGCGTTGCCGGTTCGCGGCGACGTCTCCGACCCTGCCGAGGCGGAGCGCTTCGTGCGCGCCGCCACGGAGGCATTCGGCCGCGTCGATGTTTTCGTCAGCAATGCGGGGATCTGCCCCTTTCATAGCTTCCTTGACATGCCCGTCGATCTCTTCACCCGCGTCCAGCAGGTCAACCTGCACGGAGCCTTCTACATGGTGCAGGCCGCCGCCAGGCAGATGGTAAGCCAGGGTGGCGGCGGTTCGATCATCGCCGTCAGCTCGATCAGCGCACTCGTGGGCGGCGCCATGCAGACGCATTACACGCCGACCAAAGCGGGCGTGCTCAGCCTGATGCAGTCCGCGGCCGTCGCTCTCGGCCGCCACGGCATCCGATGCAACGCGCTCCTGCCCGGCACGATCGAGACCGCGATCAACCGCGAGGACCTCGCTGACCCGACCAAGCGACAATATATGGAAACCAGGATTCCTCTCGGCCGACTCGGCCGACCCGAAGATCTCGGCGGGCCGGTCGTGTTCTTCGCGTCGGATGATCTGTCCGGCTACTGCACCGGATCCGCCCTATTGGTTGACGGCGGCCTATTCGTGAATCTCCAGTGAGCCGATCTCCAGTGAACCGATGACCTGGGCCTGCTCTGAAGCATGGGTCTTTGCAGCGGTTCGACGGCGCGGATGTGTTGCCGGATCACCGGCAGGCAGCCCTGTTCCGTCCTGGGTTCATGACCTTGTGATCCCTGGACATCGATTGAAAAATGACAGGGCTGCCGAGCAATCGCTGAGACCGAAAACGTCCAGCGGTGCGGTGACGGCATCCCGCGCGGCGCGATGCGCAGGGCGCGCATGAGACCACGGGCGACGCTGTCGCAAGGGCGCGGTCTTCGCTGAACCAGGGCGTCGGAACGCGGCCGACGCCCACATCGTCGGGGGCGGTCTCGGCTATCGGTGTCCGCCCGACACCGGTGGCGCCCCAGCGTCTCCCATGGCCACATAGCATTCCGGAGGAAGGTCGCTGTCGGGTGGATCATCTTCGGCCCGCTGGTTTCAGGCCTGACAACTCGGGCGGTGAGGGCAGGGGAAGACGGCGATTCGCGTGCGGCCCGACGCTCCTGCACACAGCCGTGCCACCAAGGTCCGGGAACGGCTTCGGCGACGCTACGTTTGTGCCGAGTCAGGTGCGTGGCCACGCTTCTTGCGGCGCGCCTCGGTCAGGATCGATGCGGGCAGGACCGATCAGCAGCATCAGGGTGCGATTGACGCGCGACGCCGTGGCAATCTGGATCACCCTCGCCCTGACCTACCTGGTCTTCGCCGGCACGGTGAGCGTGACCGAGGGCTTGGCCGCGATCGTCTGCGCCACGCTCGGTACGGCATGGTGGTGGTGGGTGGGAGGCCGTGGCGGCGTGCGCTTCCGATTCGACCGAGCCGTGCTGCGGCCCCTTGGAGCGGCGCTCCGCGACCTGCCCTGCCAGACTGCCCGAGCGGGCCGACACCTCGTCGAGATCATACGCACGCGCGGCGCGGGCGGATGGATCTGCACGCGGAGCGCGGCCGATGTGGATTGGGCGACGCCGGACGGACCGGCGGCCCCGGCCGCACGAGCCGTCGGCCTGCTCGCCGCGTCGCTGGCTCCGGACAGCTTCGTGCTGACCCTCGACCGCGCGCACGGGACGGTGACGACGCATGCCCTGGGAAGCGAGGCGCCATGAATCTCTGGACGGTCGCCATCCTGGCGCTGCTGCCGCCTCTTGCCCTCGCGGTGGCGCTGGCGTGGCGCGGCAGTCCCGGCCGGCGCTTCGCCGCCTACCAGCTCGCCGGCAGCGTCACGGTGCTGATCCTGACGCTGCTGGCCTTCGCCACGGACCAAGCGTCGATCACCGATCTCGCCCTTTCGTTCGTGCTCCTCAACCTGCCGGGCACGATGCTCCTCGCGGTCTTCCTGGAGCGTTGGATATGAGCGTCGCGATCGGCCTCCTGCTCGGCCTCGCCGTGGCCATCACCTGGCTCGCGGCCCTCGCCCTCTGGCGCCTGCCGCGTGCCCTCGATCGGCTGCACGTGCTCGCCTTCCTCAACGTCACGACCTCCGTCCTCGTCACGGCGGTGGCCTTCCTGGCCGACGGCGTCTCCGGGCGATCGGTGAAGATCCTGCTGATGATGGTCGTCTTCCTTGCGTGGGCGGCGGTGCTGTCGCACGTGTCCGGCCGGGCTGTGCTGATGCGCGAGGGCCGCTCGGCATGAGCGTCATCCTGCCCCTGCTCTTCCTGCTCACCGCCGTCTCGGGAACCGCCGTGGTGCTGGTCCGGGATCCCGCCCGGCAGGTCTTCGCCATCGCAGCCAACGGGCTCGTCCTGACGATCCTGTTCGACGCCCTCCAGGCTCCGGACGTCGCCCTGTCGGAACTGGCGGTCGGCTCCGCGGCGGTGCCGCTCCTCTTCCTCGTGGCGCTCATGGCCGTGCGCAACCAACCGCCGGAGGAGGAATCGTGACCGCGCGCCTGCGCGTCGCGCTGCTCGCCCTGGCCGGCGTGATCCTGCTCCCGGGTGCCGCGGCGGTGATCGCCGGATTGCCGCCCTTCGGCGCCACGATCGCCCTGTACGGCGAGCGCATCAACGCGATCGTGCCCGAGGCGCGGCACGTCGCCAACATGGTCAGCGCGATCAACTTCGACCTGCGCGGCCTCGACACCCTGGGCGAGGAGTTCATGCTGCTCGCCGCGATCACCGGCACGGTGGTGCTGCTGCGCGGCCGCCGCGGCGAGGGCAACACCGAGCATGCCATGCGCCGGCCCGGACGCCCGGTGATCCCGCGCTCCGAGGCCGTGGTGCTGGTCTGCCGGATCGCGGGCCCGCTCACGGCCCTGTTCGGCCTGTACGTGGTGCTGCACGCGACCGTGACCCCCGGCGGAGGCTTCCAGGGCGGCGTGATCCTCGCCTCGGCGACGCTGCTGATCTACCTCGGCGAGGGCTATGCCGGCTGGCGCGACGCGGTGCGCAGCCACTGGCTCGACGGGCTGGAAGGCGGGGGCGCCCTGCTCTTCGCCCTGTGCGGGCTGGCGCCGATGCTGGCCGGCGACGCCTTCCTGCAGAACGTCCTGCCGCTCGGCACCTTCCGCGACCTGATGTCGGGCGGCCTGATGCTCGTGGAGAATCTCGGCGTCGCCCTGGCGGTCGCGGGCGGCTTCACCCAGCTCTTCCTCGAATTCATGGAAGAGACCCGCGCGGCGCACGAGCCCGACGAGCCCGGGGAGGAATCGGCGTGAGCGCGGTCTCGAGCATCCTGCCCTACGCGGTCGCCGCGTGGCTGTTCGGCGCGGGCCTCTACGGCATCGCCACGAGCCGGAACTTCATCCACCTCGTCGGCTGCCTCGGGGTCTGCCAGTCGGCGACCTACGTGCTGCTGCTCGGCCTCGGCTACCGCTGGGGCAGCATCGCGCCGATCTTCTACGACCACCCGCCGGGGACGCCCGCCGTCGACCCGGTGATGCAGGCGCTGGTTCTCACCGACATCGTGGTCGGCGCGACCCTGACCGCCCTGCTCCTGGTGCTGACGATCCAGGTGTACAAGCGCAGCGGCAGCCTCGACCCGGAGAAGCTCCGCCCGATGCGCGCCGGGAAGGGGGCCGGCCGCGCGAAGGGGCCGGATCGCCGGGACGACGGCGGGCGGGCGGCCTCGTGACGCTCGGCCCCGCCGCACTCCTTCCCTTGCCGGTCGCCATCCCGCTGGTGTTCTGCGCGGCGATGCTGGCGACCGCCCACCGGCTGCCGGGCCGCCTGCCCGACATCCTGGCGACACTCGCCGCGCTCGGGGTCGCGATCCTGTCGGGGGTGATCGCGGTGCACGCCGCAGACGGGCCGCTGGTCTACTGGTTCGGCGGCTGGGAGCCGCGCGACGGCGTCCATCTCGGGATCGGCTTCGGGGTGGACGCGGCGAGCGCCTGGGTCGCGGCCTTCATCGGCCTGCTCTACGCGCTCACCTTCGTCTTCGCCTGGGGGTTCTTCGGCCGGACGCACGGACATTTCCATATCCTG
This sequence comes from Methylobacterium sp. HJ2, assembly GCF_056431005.1. Taxonomy (NCBI): domain Bacteria; kingdom Pseudomonadati; phylum Pseudomonadota; class Alphaproteobacteria; order Hyphomicrobiales; family Methylobacteriaceae; genus Methylobacterium; species Methylobacterium sp. HJ2. The sequence goes on from NZ_JBWJYM010000002.1 coordinate 792,956, forward strand.
ATGCTGCTGTTCCTGGCCGCCATGGTCGGATTCTGCTTCACCCGCGACATGTTCAACCTGTTCGTGTGGTTCGAGGTGATGAGCGTCGCCGCCTTCGCGCTCACCGCCTACCACTTGGAGAAATCCGCCCTCGCGGGCGCGATCAACTTCACGGTGATCAACAGCCTCGCCGGCTTCCTGATGCTCGGCGGCATCGGGCTGATCTACGCTCAGACCGGCACCCTCGACTTCGAAGGCATCGCGGCGGCGGTGGCGCGGGGCGGCCGCGACCCGGTGGTGGCAGGCGCCTTCTGCCTCGTGGCGGCGGCGCTGATGATCAAGGGCGCCATCGTGCCGTTCCAGTTCTGGCTCGCGGACGCCCACGCGGTGGCGCCGAGCCCGGTCTCGGTGATCTTCTCCGGCGCGATGGTGTCCCTGGGGCTCTTCGGCCTCGCGAAGGTGAGCGCCGTCGTCTTCGCCGGCTCCGAGCAGGTCCAGCACGCGCTCCCGGCTCTTCTCACGGGTCTCGGCAGCGTCACCGCCGTCCTCGGCGGCTGGATGGCCCTGCTGCAGCGCCACCTGAAGCGGATGCTCGCCTTCTCGACGATCTCGCATGCCGGGATCATGCTCACCGCCCTCGGGGCGCTCTCGCCGGCCGGCACGGGCGGGATGCTCGTCTACGTCGTGGGCCACGGCTTGGTGAAGGGCGCGCTGTTCATGGTCGCCGGCATCCTGCTGGCCACCCGGGCCAGCATCGACGAGATCGCCCTGCGGGGCCTCGGACGCGGGATCGAGCCGGCCGGGGTCGCGATGGCCCTGGCCGGACTCCTGCTGTGCGGCCTGCCAATCGGCGTGCTCGATCAGGGCACCCGCCTCGTCCAGGGCGCGCTGTCGCAGCAGGGGCACGGGATCGCGCTCGCCGCGGGCGCCATCGGTGCGGGGCTCACGGGCGCGGCGGTGCTGCGGGCGGCGGGCCGGATCTTCCTCGGCCTCGGGCCCGATCCCGGCGACGAGGCCGGGGCGCCGAGCGAGGACGAGCGCGAGAAGGCCAACCGCCCGCTCTGGCTGATGCTGGCGCCGTGCTGCGTGCTGCTGGCCCTCGATGTCGGCTTGCCGGCAAGCCGGGTCGCCGATGCGATCCCGCGGGCGGCCTCGGCCTTCATGCATCGATCCGCCATGGTGGCGCCGGTCGAGGGGCCGTCATGGCAGCCCTGGGTCTCCGTGGCGCTGGCCGTGGCCGGTGCCGGCTATGGCCTGTTCCGGCAGGTGCTGCCGCGGCTCATCGTCGGCCCGATCAGCGCCACGCAATCGGCGCCGACGCGCGCCCTCGAGATCCTGCATAGCGGTTTGATCGGCGATTACGCGGCCTGGCTCGCGATCGGGGTGGCGATGATCGCGGCCGTGCTCACCCTGGTCTGAGCCATCCGACCGTTGGCCCAGCGCGTGAGACGAGCGCCGGGTATTCGGACAGGCGGTCCACCGGCAACCGGCGCGCCGTGCCCAGATCGGCTGCCCAGGGCCTACGCGTCGCGAAATGCCGGCTGACGCGCCTCACGCCTTGGCATCAGGCCGCGGCTCTCTCCACGCCGCAACGGACGATCGCCGTCTGCGGCACGTGTCGCGCGGCCTGCGCCGAACCCTCCGGGCCGCCGAGCCGCAAGGCTCCGCCGATACCCGACCGCAGCATCTGGTTGACATCCTCCCGCGGCATCGGCTTGCCGAACAGGTAGCCCTGGCCGAAATCGCAGCCCTGGCCCGAGAGCCAGTCCACGCTGGCATCCGTCTCGATGCCCTCGGCGGTGGTCACGAGCCCGAGGCTCAGGCCGAGCTTGATGATCGCGTCGACGAGCTTGGCGCGCTCGTCGCTCATGGTGATGGTGTCGACGTAGGAGCGGTCGATCTTCAGCTTGTCGAACTTCAGCTCGCGCAGGTGGTAGAGGCTCGAGTAGCCAGTGCCGAAATCGTCGAGCGCGATGCGCACGCCGAGGTTCTGCAGGGAGGTCAGCGTCGTTCGGGCCGCCTCCAGATCCTGAACCAGGGCGCTCTCGGTGATCTCGACCTCGAGGCGCGACGGGGCGAAGCCGGTCTCGGCCAGGATCGCGAGGATGCGTTGCGCCAAGCTGCGGTCCTGGAACTGCTGGGGCGCGATGTTGATGGCGATCTGCAGGTGCGAGGGCCAGTGCAGGGCATCCTGGCAGGCCTGGCGCAGCAGGTGGTAGCTGAGATCGGCGATCATGCCGGTCTCCTCGGCCACCGAGATGAACTGGTCGGGGCTGAGCAGGCCGCGGGTGGGATGGCGCCAGCGCGCCAGCACCTCCAGGCCGACGCAGTCGCGCTCCGGCAACGTGACGACCGGCTGATAGAAGGGTTCGATCTCGCCCTTCAGAATCGCCTCCCGCAATTCGGTTTCGAGGGCGGCGCGCTCGCGCAACTCGGTATCCATGGCTTCCTCGAACACCCGGAAGATGCCGCGTCCCTCGCGCTTGCCCTGATACATCGCCAGATCGGCCGCGTGCAGGAGCGCATCCGCATCCGCGCTCTCGCAGGAGACCAGCGCGATGCCGATGGTGGCGCCCACCTTCACCTCGCTGCCGTTCCAGGGGATCGGGGCGGACAGGCTGGTGATGGCCTGCTGCGCCAGGCGCTTCAGCCATTCGCTGCTGCCGGTGAAGCTGACCAGCACCGCGAATTCGTCGCCGCCCAGACGCGCCACGATCCCGTGCGCGGGCGTCAGGTGTCGCAAGCGCTCGGCGACCGCACAGAGCACGGCGTTGCCGGCAGCATGTCCATAGATGTCGTTGACCGGCTTGAAGCGGTCGAGATCGATCAGCAGCACGGCCGCGCGCTCCCGAGGGTCGACGGGGCTGCGCAGTTTGGTCACGGCCTCGACGAACAGGCGGCGGTTGGCCAAGCCGGTCAGCGCATCGTGGCGGGCGCTGGCCTCGGCCTGTTTTGCTGCCGCATCGCGTTCGAGCATGGTCCGGCGCAGGATCAGCGACTTGCGGATGCTGGCGCCGAACAGGGCGAACCCCATGCAGTTGGCGAGCATGACAAGGTCGAGCAGTCCGTGGCTGAGGATGAAGGCGTTCGCGACCTCGAAGGCGCCCAGGACGTTTCCGAGCAAGCAGCAGCCGGCGCCAATCACCAGCAGGCAGAGCGTCTCGTAGAGCTCACCCTGTCCCCAGGATGTCAGTCGCGCGCGTGCCATGAGCAGGGTCCCTCGTGGCGTTGTTGGTAGGACAGGGTTCGATAAGACCGGGTAAAATCTAGGCTGCCCGTGCCTCGCAGGAGGGGGTGACGGCGGCTTGGCCAGATCCCGGTCGCGGCGGAGGGGTGCATACCCTCTCAGGCGCGGCGGTCGGACCTCCGGACGGGTTCTCGCAACGGCCCACAGCACGGTCCTCGTGTTCAGTCCGGTACCGGAAGGGTGGCCGGCTGACCGCTCATCGTGCCAGCAGGGAGTCGGGGTCGAGGCCCGCCCAGGGGGAGGGCGTCAGGCCGTCGGAGCCTGCAAGCCGCGGTTGATCGCCGATACGCTGTCGGACGCCGAGCGCATGCTTGCCGAGATCTCGCTGGTGACCGCGTTCTGCGCCTCCGCGGACGCGGCCACCCGCATCACGACCGCCTGCACCGACGTGAGATACCCCAGAGCCTTGAACGCAGGCTTAATCGTCACACACGGTTTCAGCTTGGAATAAAATGAAAGACGTCATTCCGGGCTCTGCGCCGCCAATGCAGCCGGGACGCACGCGATCCGCAGGGCTGAGATTGCAAGGCCGCTCGGGTCGCCATGGCGGCGATCGTCGGATGGCACCGCATGCCGGGACCGGCAGGCGCCCTGAGCTGGGCAGTCCCGCGAAACGCGGGCCGGTCGTCCGGCAACGGCGCCTTTGTCATCCGTGAGGGCGATGCGCTCGCCCGGACGGAGCGTCAGAGGTACTCCACCCCGAGCTCGTTCGGCTTTCGCCAGACGACCTGCACCGGGGACAGGTTCTGGGTTTCGCTCACGACGAGATCGAAGCGGTCGGGGATGCCCAGCACGCTCGGCACACTCAAGCGCGCGCCGCGCCAGGACACATCCAGGATACGGCACTGGATCGGCTCGCTCATCGGAATGAGGATGCGCGCGCGGACGCTCGCCTGCAGGCGTTCCTCTCGTCTATTCTCACGCATGGCGTTCTCTGGAGATTCTGGAGATAACGTGCCGTCGCCACGGCATCCAAGAACAGATGGACGGGTGCATCATCTCGTCCGCGGTTGCCGCTGGACCTCACACCTGCGGGTCTTCAGGCGCGCCGGGCCGGCGGACCCGTCCGAGGCGGCGTCGACGCCGAGCCGCGTCAGGAGGTTGCGGATGAGGCGGATCATCGTCCGGTCATCGTCGGCGACGACGATTGACATGCTGAGGTCGAGGGCCATGAACGGACGCGCCACGGATTGACAACGAGAGATCGAACGTCGTCCGATGTCTACTATAGAAAGACGTTTGGGCGGTTAAAGCCCATCCCTAACTGGCGCTTACTTCGCCTGTAGAAGCCGCTCAAAAGCGATGAATGCGCGCATGTCTTTGCCCGACCGTGTTCGGCCCATGGTGGCAATCTGCGCATTCCAACGCGCTCTCGACCTGCCACCGAGCCCGATAGCGGGGTTGGTCCTGCCGCGCGCCGGTGCAGGACACCCGCGCGCATCGGAGTTCCAGGACGAACGAGGCGCGGCCGTTCCCGGAAAGCGAGGTCCGCCCCGGTCAAAGCTTCAACCCCAGGCGCGGCCAGTGACGGTCGGCGATGGCGACAGGCCTCGACGGAGCCGTCACCGGACCTCGGCGGTCGCCGCCCGGTTCGCGCGGGGATAGGTCTGAGAGTTGCGTGCCCCGGATGGCCATGCGTGCGCCGGTGGGGGTAAGCGGATGGCCCGGAGCGTGTCATGGCTGAGCCGAGATCAGAGGTGACACGCTTCGCGCAACCGGGAGGCCGCAGGTCGTGAGTTCGCCAGCCCTCGCGCCCTGCGACCTGATTGCGGCGCGGGTGGCGCAGGCGAAGCCCTGCCGTCACCCGACCGCGACGCTCGCCGCCGCGATCCTGGGATCGAGCCTCGCGTTCATCGACGGCTCGGTGATGAACGTGGCGCTGCCCGCCCTCGACCAGGCCCTGGGCGCCGGCGCCGAAGGGTTGGCGTGGCTCGTCAACGCCTACCTGCTGACGCTGTCGGCCTTGATCCTGCTCGGCGGCGCGCTCGGCGACCGCTACGGACGCCGGCTCGTGTTCCTGGCTGGCGTCGGCCTCTTCCTCGCAGCCTCGCTCGCCTGTGCGCTCGCGCCGTCGCTCGCGGCGATCCTCGCCGGCCGGGCCGTGCAGGGCGTCGGCGCGGCGCTGCTCATGCCCAACAGCTTGGCCCTGCTCGGTGCCGGTTTCGAGGGCGAAGCCAAGGGTCAGGCCATCGGCACCTGGGCCGGGGTCGGCGCGCTCGCCGCGGCGGTCGGGCCGGTGCTCGGCGGATGGCTGGTCGAAGCGGCCGGCTGGCGCAGCATCTTCCTGCTCAATCTTCCGATCGGCGCCGCAGCGATTTGGCTCGCTTGGCGCTACGTCCCCGAGAGCCGCAGCACCCGGCCAGGCGCCCGGCTCGATACGCCGGGCGCGTTCCTCATCACGGCCGCGCTGGGGGCGCTGACCTTCGCGCTCACGGCCGCCGCGACGCCGGACAGCGCCACCGGCTGGGTCGCCGCCTCCGGCCTCGGTGGCCTCGCCCTGCTGGCAGGCTTCGGCTGGGCAGAGGTCCGGCGCGGTCGCGACGCCCTGATGCCGCTGTTCCTGATGCGCGATCCGAGCTTCGTCGGCGTGACGCTGCTGACCTTCTTCCTGTACGCCGCACTCGGCGGCCTGCTCGTGCTCCTGCCGTTCGTGCTCATCCGGGCCGAAGGCTACGCCCCGGTCGCGGCAGGTGCCGCCATGCTCCCGGTGCCGATCCTGATCGGGCTCGGCTCGCGCGTCATGGGCAGGATCGCCGCGAAGGTCGGGGGGCGCCTGCCGCTCGGGCTGGGCGCGATGATCGTCGGCTTCGGTCTGGCCCTCTACACGCGCATCGGCGCGGGGGATGGCTCGTATTGGACCGAGGTGCTGCCCGCGACCCTCGTGGTGGCGGTCGGGATGGCCGTCTGCGTCGCGCCGCTCACGACGACGGTGATGGCCTCGGTCGATGCCGACCATGTCGGCGCGGCGTCGGGCTTCAACAGCGCCGTGGCGCGCATCGGCGGGTTGATCGCGACCGCCCTCCTCGGATTCGTCTTCGTCGAACAGGGCACGCGGGAGGCGCTCCTGGCGCGTGCGCATGCCGCGGCCCTGGCCGGTGCCGCCGCCGCGGCACTGGCGGGGGTCTGTGGGTTGATCCTGATCCGGCCCCCTGCATCGGAGCCGAGGCGAGGCTGATCCTGGTCGCGTCGCGGGAATCCGAGGACCGCCTGCGGGCGCCCACCCGGCCGGGCTTCCGGAGACCCGTGGTGCCGAGAGCCCGTTGGTGCGGGAAAAGGACAATCCATTTGCGGCCGGGGCAACCGGGCCGTCGGAACCGCGTTCGCGAATCGCCGTATCCGGATGGCCGAGACCTGTGCGCTTCCTTCGGGGCCCGACGCGTTCACTGGGAAGAGGGGCCGTCCGCTCTCGCGGTGGAGCCTCTCCAAAGCAGGCGTTCGGCCTTCGGCTTCGACCCGCCGGGGGGCGAACGGGACTGTTTCACGGGCGAGTTCGCCCGCGCCCCCATAGAGGCCGTCGTCCTCCTCGGGTGACGGGCAGGCCCCGCGTCACGAAAGTCCCCCCGCTTCCCCGCTCCGAGACCGAGACCGATGCAAAACCCGATCGCGTCGAACCTGCGTGCCGCCGCCGAGGGCCTCGTCGCGCTGGTGGCGGCCTGCAACCGGCGACGTCTGCCGGGGACGCAACACCCCTTCGTCGTCGGCGTCCACGCGCCGATGCACGAGGAACTGACGCTGCGGGACCTGCCCGTGACCGGGACGATCCCGGCGGGGATCGAGGGGCGCTACCTCAAGATCGGCGCCAACCCCGCCCGCCCGACGCCGCGCGGCCACGACTGGTTCCTGGGCGACGGCATGGTGCATGGTCTCCGCATCGGGGGCGGCAGGGCCCTCTGGTACCGCAACCGCTGGATCGGCTCGCGCGCGGCCTCCGCAGCGATCGGCCGACCCGCCGCGCCGGGGCCGCGCCGGGGCGACGACACCGTCAACACCAACGTCGTGGAGATCGGCGGCCGCGCGTTCGCCGTGGTCGAGGCCGGCAGCTACCCCGTCGCGCTGTCCGATGACCTGGAGGGGCAGCACTACGATCCATTCGACGGGACGCTCGCCGGCTCCTTCACCGGACACCCGCATCGCGATCCGGAGACCGGCGAGACACATGCCATCGCGTATGACGGCCGCATCTGGGACAGCGTGCGCCACGTCGTCATCTCGCCCGCCGGTCGCGTGGTTCGCGACGTGGCGATCCCGGTCGAGCACGGCCCCTGCATCCACGACTGCGCGATCACGGCGCGCTTCGCGGTCGTGCTGGACCTGCCCGTCACCTTCTCGATGCGGGCGGTCCTGGCGGGTCACCGCTTCCCGTTCCGCTGGAACCCCGCCCACCGCGCCCGTCTCGGCCTGCTCCCCCGGCATGGCACGGCCGCCGACATCGTGTGGTGCGCGGTCGAGCCGTGCTTCGTCTTCCACGTCGCCAACGCCTACGACGAGGCGGACGGGCGGGTGATCCTCGACGTGATCGCCTACGAGACGGTGTTCGCCTCGGCCGGCGGCGGCTTGGACAAGCCGGGTCGGCTGGAGCGCTGGATCGCCGATCCCGCGACGGGGCGGGTCGACCGGCAGGTGATCGACCCCGCGGCGCAGGAGTTCCCCCGGATCGACGAGCGCCGCTTCGGGCGGCGGCACCGCTACGTCTACACGGTCTCGGTCCCGCCCGACGGCAACACGCAGCTCGTCGGAGCGACGCAGATCTACAAGCACGACCGCGCCACGGGGGAGCGGCGCGTCCACGCGTTCGGCGCCCACAGCGTCCCGGGGGAGTTCGTGTTCGTGCCGGCGGGACCGGAGGCTGGCGAGGACGAGGGGTGGCTCGTCGGGCTCGTCATCGACACGGCGCGCGACACGACGGACTTCGTCGTCCTCGACGCGCGCGCATTCGAGGCGCCGCCCGTCGCCACGGTCCATCTCGGGCATCGGATCCCGCCAGGCTTCCACGGGAACTGGTTTCCAGACCCTAAGGCCGGATGACCGCCGCCAGCCGATCCGGACGCCGGTGCACCGTCACGTGCCGCAGAAGGTGCGGTAGCCCGTCCCGCCGCCCTCCGGGGCCTGGGCATAGCGGGCGTAGACCGGCTGATCCTCGTAGGGCCTGGACAGCACCGCCGACAGCTCCTCGAACGGGCCGAAATCGCCGCGCTCGACCGCCGCCGCGATCATCGCCTCGACGCGATGGTTGCGCGGGATGAAGGCCGGGTTGACCGCGCGCATCGCCGCCGCCGTCGCCGCGGGGCCCCGGCTTCCCTCGGCCATCCGCGCCCGCCAGCGCACGGCCCAAGCGTCATACGCGGTCGGGTCGACGAACAGGTCGCGCACCCGGGCGTCCGCGTCCGGCCCCTCGGCCGCGTCGCACAGGGAGCGGAAGGTCAGGGTGAAGTCCGCCTGGTTCTCCGCCATGCGTGCCAGCAGGTCATCCGCGAGCCCAACATCGCCGTCCCGGTCCCCGGACAGCCCGAGCTTGCGCGCGAGGCCGCCGTGATAGGCCACCTCGAAGCGCGGGCCGAACCCGGCGAGCGCCGCCTCGGCCGCCTCGACCGCTTCCCCGTCGGTCTCGGCCAGCACCGGCAGCAAGGTCTCGGCCAGACGCGTCAGGTTCCACAGGGCGATCCCCGGTTGCCGGCCGTAGGCGTAGCGTCCATGCGCATCGATCGAGCTGAAGCTCGTGCGCGGGTCGTAGGCATCGAGGAAGGCGCAGGGTCCGTAATCGATCGTCTCGCCGGCGATCGACATGTTGTCGGTGTTCATCACACCGTGGACGAAACCGACGCGGAGCCAGGCCGCCACGAGGTCGGCCTGGCGGGCGACGACACCGTCGAGCAGCGCCCGGTAGGGATGCTCCGCGGAGGATGCCTCCGGATAGTGCCGGGCGATGACGTGGTCGGCGAGCGCCCGCACCGCCTCGGTGTCGCCCCGGGCGGCGAAATACTGGAAGGTGCCGACCCGGATGTGGCTGGCCGCCACGCGGGCGAGCACCGCCCCGGGCAGCCGGGTCTCGCGCAGCACGGGCTCGCCGGTGACGACCGCCGCCAGCGCCCGGGTGGTGGGGATGCCGAGTGCCGCCATGGCCTCGCTCAGGAGGTACTCGCGCAGCACCGGCCCGAGCGCCGCTCGCCCGTCGCCGCGGCGGGAGAACGGGGTCGGACCCGCGCCCTTGAGCTGGATGTCGCGGCGGCGCCCGTCACGGTCGACGACCTCGCCGAGCAGGACGGCGCGCCCGTCGCCAAGCTGCGGCACGAAGTTGCCGAACTGGTGCCCGGCATAGGCCGTCGCGACCGGATCGGCGCTGTCCGGGACCTCGTTTCCTGCGAGCATCGCCACCCCGGCGGGGCCGGCGAGCCAATCCGGGTCGATGCCGAGGTCTGCCGCCAGCGCGCGGTTCAAGCGGATCAGGCTTGGGGCGACGACGGGGGTCGGGGTGCGCCGGACGAAGAAGCGCTCCGGCAAGCGGACATAGCTGTTGTCGAAGGGGATCGCAGTCATGATCGGGAGCTATGGACGATCGCGCTGGCGGACAAGCGCAGTCCGGTGCGCCGGTCAGGACCTATGCGCCAGGGGCGCGCCGCCGCGCCCGCTTCCAGGCCAGTGCCGGCGTGAGCCGAGCGATAGCCATGCGCGCCACGACCGCTGCGCGAGGCCATGACGGTGGTGGGCCAGCGCGTCTTCCACGGGCTGCCCGGCCTTCCCGGCCCGCCGCACGAGTCGATGCTGGCTCGGCACACGGGGTGACCTGCCCGTTCTCCGCCCGAATCTCGATCGTGCGACGCTGAAGCAATCGTGCGACGCTGCAGCAGAGGCCGGCATCCCCCGACGGCGCCCCGGGCGCTCTCGCTACAGGCGCAGCACGCAGGTCCGGCGTTCCAGCGTCAGCCCCGATGAGTTCGGTCCAAGCAGGGTTTTCGTGAGCTTCGCGGCAGAACACTTCCGGCCGGCAGCGGTTCTCCCGATATCCGCCACCAGCTCGGGGTGCCCGATGCCGCGCTACACCGTCGACACGGATGACGACTCGCGTTTCGTCGCGGGTGACGAGGACGTCGCGTTCGATTGCCCGCACAGGGCCAGGGCAGAGGCACACAAGGTGCTGGGCGCCATGGCCAAGGAGGTGATGCCGGACGGTGACGGCAGGGTGCTCAGGGCCATCGTGCGTGACGAGCAGGGGCAGGAGGTGTACGCGGCTCGGCTGACGCTGGAGGGCGCATGGACGGTGTCGCCGCCCGACGACCCGGCCTCACCCGGCCGGTAGCGCCAGCCCGTCCTCGGGCTCGGCGGATCCCGCAAGTCCACATCCCTGCCTCGGCCCTGCAGCCCGCGCCGGCCTGAACGAGCGGGCGCTCGGCGCCATTCCTTGACAAGCCGACGAGCGCCGCGCGCCCTCCAGGCGAGGCGGCCGTCCCGCGTGCGGGCCCGGCTCGTCCTTGCAGGCGATCTGTCCCGGAACGCCCGAGACGTGAGCCGATCCGTCGTTCCCGCGCGGGGCTTCGAACTCCGTCAGGATCGAACCGCTTCATCGGCGATCGTGACAAATCTGCAACTCCGTGATGCGCCCGACCTGAAAACAGGCTTTTTAACAGGCGAAAGGAATGATCGAGCGCTTAAACCGCTCGACTCGTCCGAAATGATGACGGAAAAATTGTCTTCGCTTCACGCTGGCGGACGAACAAAGACACCCTGGCGCTCAAGGGCAGACGCGACGAGAGCATGCGATGGCGACCTATACCTTCAGCTCGCCCGGCATCGGCGGCAACCCGGCCTTCTCATTTTCGGTCTCGGGGGATCCTGCCAGTATCTCCCAGCCCAATGAAGTGGGCAATTCGGAGGTCATTAGCGGCTTCGTACTGACTGGCGCAACGGGAACGATCAACGGGCAAAGCGTCTCGCTTTACACGAATGGAAATACAATAATTAATGACGTCAAGGGCTCGTCGACCGCAAGTCCGATCAATTTCAACAACATCATCAAACAGTCCACTACCGGCGATTTCGGTGGTCCAGCGTCGCACGGTGTTGACGGACTCGGCCTGCTCCTACAATCAAGCACAAATTTATACAGTTTCGCTTTCGACGGCACGCGCTTTAACATCAACACGTATTCTCCGACCGGCGTGTTTCAAAGCCAATCGGCGTATTCGCCCGCGAGCGTCACCTCGGATGCCCCCTGTTTCGCGTCCGGCACGCGGATCCGCACGGCCCACGGCGACGTCGCGGTCGAGGATCTGCGCGTCGGCGACCTCGCGGTCACGGCGTCGGGTGAGCAGCGCCCGATCCGCTGGATCGGCTCGCGCCGCCTCGATTGCCGCGACCACCCCGATCCGGCCGCCGTCATGCCCGTGCGCATCCGGGCCCACGCCCTCGGCGAAAACAGGCCCGCGCGCGACCTGGTGGTCTCGCCCGCGCATGCCGTCGCCCTCGACGTGGTGGGCGAGGTGCTGGTGCCCGCCACCGCGCTGGTGAACGGGGCCACCATCGTGCAGGAGGACGTCGACAGCGTCACCTACTGGCACGTCGAACTCGACAGCCACGACATCCTCCTCGCCGAGGGCCAGCCCGCCGAGAGCTACCTCGACGTGGGCAATCGTGGCTTCTTCGCTCAGGGCACAGTGATCGACCTTGCGGCGCTGCCGGATCATGACTTGGCGGCCGCCCGCACCGATGCCGCCTTCTGCCGGCCCCGCCATGAATGCGGCGCCCTTGTCGAGGTGCTGCGCGCGCAGGCCCGCCTGCGGGCCGAGGCCCTGGGCTGGAGCCTCGTTGCGCACGACCCCTGGGCGGACGTGCATTTGGAGGTCGACGGCGCCCGGCTGCTCCCCAGAGCCCGCGGCCTCACGGCCTGCTTCGTGCTCCCAGCCGAGGCCAGGGACATCTGGCTCGTCAGCCCGGTCAGTGTCCCCTGCCATGTCGGCACCAACCCGGATCGGCGCGCGCTCGGGCTGTGCGTAGCGGCCCTGTCGCTCAGCGACGGCTTCGGCGCGGCGCGCAGCGTGCCCCTCGACGATCCGTCGCTGGGCGAGGGCTTCCACGCCCTGTCGCCGGGCCATCGCTGGACCGCGGGCCGCGCGCGGCTGCCGGCCGCTTTGCTCGAGGGACTGGAAGGCGCGGTGTTCCTGCGCGTGGATCTGGGCGGACCGCCCGTGCCGCGCTGGGTCGGGCCAGAGCGCGCCGATGCGGCGGATGCGGCGGAGGCAACGGGCGGCCACCGGCATCTCGTCGAGGAGGCCGCCTGATGATCAGGTCTGCAGGCTAGGAGCGCTCCCGCCCCGATGGCCCCCGCGCGGTGGTGCCCCTGGCATCATCCCGCCCGCAACCCGGCACCTCTTGGATGCCGTCCGCGGACCCGTCCCAAGTTCCGGCCCAAGTTCCGGCCCAAGCCCCGTCCCAAGTCCCGTCCCAAGTCCCGGCCTGCACCCCATTGTGCCGGCGCTCGATCGGGCCGATCGATGGGCCCTCGTCCTCGGTGGCGAACGCCTCGTGCGAGGGGGCCGGCCCGGCGACACCCGAAGGCGGCGCGTCCTGGCCGGCGGTGGCGCGCGCCCTGCCGATAGCCCCAGCCATGATCGGGCCAAGCGTTGCTCTTCCGCGCGGATGGGCGCACAGTCGGTCATCGCTGACTTCGACCCCGGCTGCCAGCGCCAGAGAGCTGCCTGCGCTCCCGCCTCACCCCGCGGAGTGCGGCTATGCCTCGCTACTTCTTCGACGTTCATGACGGCGTTCTGCGGTTCGACGAGATCGGCACCGAGTGTGTCACGTTGACGGAGGCACGCCTGGAGGCACTGCGGCTCCTGCCGGACCTCGCACGGGCTCAGGTCGAAGGTGACAGCGACCGCCATACCTACACGGTGCTGGTGACCGATGAGGATCACCGTCCGGTCTACTCGGCCACCCTGTCGCTGACGGGCGTGTGGCTGATCCGCTGACGCTCGGCCTGTGTCAGCACCAGCACGGGCGGGGTCGCAGCCCTTGCTCGGTTCGGTCAAATGCCGGAGACGCACAGTGTTCGGGCGGTCGAAAACGTCCCTGCAGGTTTTACGCTGATATTTTCGATCAAAACGTCAGTGCTATAATCTGATCACCCGGCAGGGCAACGCGCTGGTGATCGACGCCTGGAATGACCTCGTCCGCGTGGCCGAGTTCGATCCGACCTACCTGCACTTGACGCGGCGCTCGGCGGCCCAGGCGCGCTGAACTGCGTGAGGTGGGGCGCGAGGCCGGATGTCACGGCCTGACGGTGCTTCCCTCCAAGCGTCGGCCCGCCCGGCGACCGCCGCGGTGGGTTTATCCCATGCCGGTTGCAGCGATGGCATCGGAGGCCTGGGCCGGGCCGCAACGCGCCATGGCCGCTCGCGGGAGCACGACGCCTGTCAGGCACCCCGGATGACGGATCGTGCCGCCCGCATGTCTGTCCGCCGGAGCGCCTGTGGTTGGCCGAAGGGCTCTCCCGGGCTGAGAAGCGTCGCGGGGGCGGGGCCACCGTACCGGTGACCCCGTGTTCCGGCGCCCGTTCGCGCCGGGTTCGGGCCTCGCTACTGCGCCGTGGCCCACTCGTCCTTGGCCTGCGCAGCCGTCCGGTTCAGGCGTACTGCGCCGCCATCGACCGATGCAATCGAGTCGACGTGGATGTAGTGGTGCCGACCTCCGGCATCGGGGTCGGTCCGGGTCAGCTTGATGCGCTGATCCTCCAGATGGTCGATCGTGCCCACATGCACGCCATCGGAGCCGAGCACCGGCATGTGCTCCTGGATCTTGCTGGTATCGATCATCGCAGGTCCCCTCACGCGGCCTTCGGCCGGCTTCCGCCGCGGCCCCTGCCGGTGCCCGTGGTCTCGGGCGCGCCGTCCTGCTCCGCGTCGGAGCCCGTGCCCTCGACATTGATGCGCTCGGCGATCTCGGAGAGAAGCTGATCTGTCTTCTTCTCCTCCTGCAGGGTCTCATCCAGCAGCTTGGCGGCATCCTCGTAGCCAAGCTGGGAGGCCCAGGTCTTGAGCGTTCCGTAGCGCGCGATCTCGTAGTGCTCCACCGCCTGAGCGCAGCCAACAAGGACCGCATCGGCCGCCGGGCCCTCGCCGAAATCTTCCAGATCCTCTTCCATCTCGGCGGTCAGGCCCTGCATGGCCTCGCACGTCTTGGCGCGCGCCGGCTTTCCGAGGATCTCGAAGACCTGCTGCAGGCGCTCCACTTGATTGGCGCTTTCCTCGGCATGCGTCTCGAATGCCTGACGAAGGTCCTCGTTCTCGGCTGCCTTGGCCGATTTCTTCAAAGCGCGAACGGACTGTCTTTCCGCATAGAGCACATCTTTGAGCGTCTCATAAAAAGCGTCTTGCAAGGTCTTTTGCTTACCAGCCATGTAATATCGCCTTCAATTTCCTGACACATCGCCGACCGAGAGGAAATTCAGCGATCGGAAGTCTCAGCAAAACGTGGCTGCGGATGGCGGGATCCCGAGATAATTTTGGGTCTGGCCGCAAAAATGCGGGAACCCCAGCGGATGTATCGCCGACAGATGATTAAGGCCATGGGACAAGACCGCGGCGAGCGGGTCGGGCGGGGATGGGCGCTCCCGTATCCGACGACCTCCGGGCGGCGATCGAGCCGCTTCGGCCGCCCGAGCCTGAGCTGACAGGCGGTGGGCCGTCGGTCGTCCCCTCGGACAGGGCCTCCCCGCCCGTCTCAGGCCGTAGCAGCCTTGTCCGACCGACGCGCCCGAACCGTCGCGAGGAAATGCTCGGCGGCAGGGCTTAGCCGGTCCGGGCGCCAGACATACCAGAGTTCGGCGACGGCCCCCGCGTCCGAGAAGGGCCGGTAGCACACGCCCGGCAGGGCCACGCAGGCGCTGCTCTCAGCCACGATGCCGAAGCCCTGCCCGGCGGCGGCCAACCCGAGGACGCCCGTCACGCTCGAGACGCGCCAGCGGACATCCAGCTCGATGCCGGCCGCGGTCGCCATATCGGCGGCGATCCGCATGATCCCGCGATCGTCGGGATCGTTGAAGCCGACCATCGGTCCGCCGACGAGTTCGGTCATCGCGATGCTCCGGCGACCCGACAGCGGGTGCCTCTCGGGCAGGACCGCCACCAGACGCTGCCGGGCGCCGGGCATCGACCGGCACGCGCTCGGCAGGGCGACCGGCGCACGGATCAACACCACGTCGAACTCGCCTGCCATCAGGGCGCCGATCAGTCCGGTGATGCCGTCCTCCCGCAGGGCGATGCGAAGGTCCGGCAGGGCCTGATGCAGCGATCGGAGGGCCTCGGGAAAGCCGGGCTCGAACATCGCCGAGGCGACGTAGCCGATGGCCAGCCGGCCCAACTCGCCGCGGGCGATCCGTCGCGCCTCCTCGGCCGCCTCGGCGTGAAGCCGCAAGAGCTTCACCGCCTCGATCCGGTACGCCTCGCCGGCGGAGGTCAGGTCGATGCCGCGCTTGCGTCGGTGGAACAGCCGAACGCCGAGGCCCTCTTCCAGACCCCGGATCTGCTGGCTCAGGGCCGGCTGGGCGATGCCGATCCGCTCGGCGGCCCGGCCGAGGTGAAGCGTCTCGCACACGACGAGGAAGGCGCGCAGGCGGCGCAGCGAGGCGGCGACGAGGTCATCCATACGCCGAAACTTATCAAACAGCCTGGATCGACGCCATAGATGCGCTGGACCGTCGAAGTCATTGTGCAGGCAGCCAAGCCTCTCCCGAGGCGGACGGAACCCAGCAGGAGGGCCGAGAGCGATGACGAGTCTCCGTCATGCCATCAAGATCGACGCACCGAGGCTCGTCGTGTTCGAGGCCATCTCCGAGATCCGCGAGATCGCGGCTTGGCATCTCGGCGTCGTCGAAGGCGCGCTCGCGGTCGGGCAGGCGTTCTTCCTCGTCCCGAAACCCGGGCTCCGCTTCGGATGGCGAACCGACGAGATCAGTCCCGGCGCGTTCCTGCGTCAGACCTGTATGGCGGGGCCCGGCACGTCGCCCGGCAAGGTGGTGACTTTCGCCCTCGCGGACCTGCCCGAAGGCGGCACCCGGGTCGATCTCGCCGACGGCGTCTGGCGTCCGGAGGATCCGCATCTGCCCTTCTGCAACACTCGCTGGGGCGAGGTGCTGCACCGCCTCAAGGACCACGTCGAGCGCGACCGCAGCTAATCGCCATCCCGGGAGTTCAGCCATGACCAAGACGCCGACGGACTTCCATGTCCTCGAGCCGGGCGCGCCCAATCCCCAGGGCTGGACCGTCCCGCCCATCGACGACCTGCGCTCGGCCATCGCCTACCTGAAGACGTTTCCGGGCGAGTACATCGAGACCGACCGGGAGGTCGATCCGAAGGCGCAGCTCGCCGGCGTCTATCGCCATATCGGCGCGGGCGGCACCGTGATGCGCCCGACCCGCATCGGCCCGGCGATGACCTTCAACACCCTCAAGGGCTATCCGGGCGCGCGCGTCCTCGTCGGCCTGATGGCGAGCCGGCGCCGCGTCAGCCGTCTCCTCGGCGCGCCGGAGCGCGACCTCGCGCTGCAGATGGGCGAGGCGCGCAAGACCATCGTCCCGCCGGTGACGGTGACGGCGAAGGAGGCGCCCTGCCAGGAGGTCGTGCATCGCGCCGACGACCCGGGCTTCGACCTGCGCACGCTCCTGCCCGCGCCGACGAACACCGCCGAGGACGCCGGTCCGTTCTTCTGCCTCGGGCTGGTGCTCGGCAGCGACCCGGACGACCGCGACGACGTCGACGTGACCATCCACCGGCTCTGCGTGCAGGGCCGGGACGAGCTCTCGATCTTCTTCGCGCCGGGCCGGCACATCGACGCCTTCCGGAAGAAGGCGGAGCAGGCGGGCAAGCCGCTCGCCGTCTCGATCAACATGGGGCTCGATCCGGCCATACCGATCGGGGCCTGCTTCGAGGCGCCGACGACGCCCTTCGGCTTCGACGAGCTCTGCGTGGCCGGTGGTCTCCGCGGCCGGCCGGTCGAGCTGGTCGAGTGCGTCAGCGTCGCCCAGAAGGCCATCGCCCGGGCCGAGATCGTCATCGAGGGCGAGATCCTGCCCAATGTCCGCGTCGCCGAGGATCAGAACACCGGCACGGGCTGGGCCATGCCCGAGTTCCCCGGCTATGTCGGCCCGGCCAACCCGAAGCTGCCGGTCATCAAGGTCAAGGCCGTGACGACGCGGAAAGACCCGATCCTGCAGACGCTGGTGGGGCCGGGCGAGGAGCATGTCAGCCTCGCGGGCATCCCGACCGAGGCCAGCATCTACAACGCCTGCTCCGACGCGCTGCCGGGTCTGGTGAGGAACGTCTATGCCCACAGCGCGGGGGGCGGTAAGTTCCTCGCGGTCCTTCAGGTGGCCAAGACCAGCGCCGCCGACGACGGCAACACCAAGCAGGCGGCACTGATCGCGCTCGCCGTCTATCGCGAGCTCAAGAACGTCATCCTGGTCGACGAGGACGTCGACCTGTTCGACACGAACGACGTGCTTTGGGCGATGCAGACCCGCTACTCGGGCGACCTCGACACGATCTTCGTGCCGGGCGTGGCCGGCCACGTCCTCGATCCCTCGCAGACGCCCGAGTACGACCCCCGCGTCTCGACCAAGGGCACGACCACCAAGACGATCTTCGATTGCACCGTGCCCTTCAAGCTGAAGGAGCACTTCGTCCGGGCGCAGTTCGAGGACGTCAATCCGCGCCCCTTCGCGCCCGAACTCTTCGCGGAGGCCCGGTGATGGCATCGCCCCGCAGACTCGTCGTCGGCATCACCGGCGCGACCGGCATCGTGCTCGGCATCCGTGCCCTGGAGATGGCCCGCGACGCCGGCATCGAGACCCACCTCGTCGTCTCCCGCGCAGGCGAGATGACCCGGGAATACGAGACCGACCTCTCCCGCGACCAGCTTCGGGCGCTGGCCGACCACGTCCACCCGGTCAACGATGTCGGCGCCAGCATCGCCAGCGGCTCGTTCCGCACCATGGGGATGCTGATCGCGCCGTGCTCGGTGCGCACGCTCGCCGAGGTCGCCACCGGCGTCACCACGACGCTGCTGACGCGAGCTGCCGACGTCGCCCTCAAGGAGCGCCGGCGGCTGGTGCTGATGGTGCGGGAGGCTCCGCTCCACGCCGGCCACATCCGCAACATGCTCGCGGTCACCGAGATGGGCGGCATCGTCCACCCGCCGGTGCCGGCCTTCTACACAAACCCGACAAGCGTCGCCGATATTGTCGATCACTGCGTCGCGCGCGCCCTCGACTGCTTCGGCATTCCGGTGCCGGGGCTGAAGCGCTGGGGCGAGCCGGAGGGCGACATCGAGACCGAGGCGACGCCGCCCGGACGCGTCGCCGCCTGAGGCCTGTCCGGGATGGGCGGAACACGACGATGGCGGGCAGGACCTCCGGCCGGCCCGGACGCTGGGGTGGCGCGCCGCGCTGCCCCGGTCCGCCGCGCGACCGAGCCCGCTTCGGCAGAAACGGATTGAGATGATGAACCGACGCAGCTTCCTCGGTGCGCTCCCGGCCGCAGCCCTCGCGGCGGGGCTGAGGCCACGCCGTGCCCTGGCCACGCCGCGCGGCGTCATGCTGATGAACCGGATCGGCCCTTCGTCCTCGATCCTGCACGTCGCCAATGCGGACGGGTCGGAGGCGAGACCGCTCCTGGAGGAACCGGGCTTCGACTACCACGCCGCCTTCTCCGCGGACGGCCGATCCGTGGTCTTCACCTCGGAGCGCAACGGCGACGGCCAGTCGGACCTGTTCGCCGCCAGCGCCGACGGCACGGGCCTCCGCCCCCTCGTCGCGAGCCCGACGGTGGAGGATGCCGGCGTCCTGTCGCCGGACGGCACCGGCCTCGCCTTCGTCTCGACCCGGGACGGAGGGCGCACCAACGTCTGGCTGCTCGACATCCGAACAGGCGCCTTCCGCAACCTCACGGGAGCGCCCGGCATCCAGGGCGATCCGGAGAAGCCCGACGGCTTCTTCCGGCCCGCCTGGTCGCCGGACGGGCGCTGGCTCGCCTTCTCCTCGGATCGCGACACGCCCTGGCGCGGCCACGATGCCGGCCACGGCTGGGAGCACACCCAGGAACTGAGCGTCTACGTGGTCGGGGCGGACGGGCTGGGCTTCCGCCAGCTCGCCGCCCGGCCGGGCTTCTGCCTCGGCTCGCCGAAATGGTCGCCGGACGGGCGGCGGGTCGTGTTCTACGAGATGCCGACCGAGGACACCTGGGGGGCGCGCCGGCCCGAGGGCGTGGCCCGCGTGTCCTCGCAGATCGTGTCGGTCGACGTCGCCACCGGCGAGCGGGTCGTGCACACCGACGGGGCCGGCCTCAAGCTGTTCCCGCAAATCCTGCCCGGCGGCGCGATCGGCTATCACCGCAAGGGCGGTCCCGACGAGGGGCTCGCCTACACCGCCGGCCTCGCGCCGGTGCGGCGCGCGCTGCGCTCGCCCTGCTGGTCGCCGGACGGCGCCCGCGTGCTCTACGAGACCGTGGCGTTCGGCGGTCGCCCGCAGAACAAGCCGCTCTACAGCTGGGACCCGGATTGGGACTACCGCCACACCGACGTGTTCCCGGCGCTCTCCCGCCAGGGCCGGCTCGCGCTGACCGAGAAGGCGCGCAGGTCCTCGATCGTGACGATGGACCCGGACGGCGGGAACCGCCTCACCGTGTTCGATGCCGAGAAGGCCGGTCTCGACCCCGCCCTGATCGCCAAGGGACTCGCCGGGGCCTTCATGCCGGCCTGGTCGCCGGACGGCGAATGGATCGCGTTCGGCCTGGGCTCGTGGTTCCAGGAGCGGCGCCACGGCAAGGCCGTGCTGATGCGGGTGCGCCGGGACGGCGCGCAGCCCGAGGCGCTCACCGACGGCCGCGTGCATTCCGGCTTCCCGAGCTATTCGGCGGACGGAGGGCGGATCGTCTACCGGGTCTGGGGCGAGGGCGAGCTGGGCCTGCGCATCCTCGACCTCGACACCCGCGCGACGACGGTCCTGACGCGGGATCCCGACAACCTGCCGGGCTGGTCGCCGGATGGCAGCCGCATCGTCTTCACCCGGCGCGTCGATGCCACGAACTTCGACATCTTCACGATCCGTCCCGACGGCAGCGACCTGCGGCGGCTCACCAGCCACGGCGCCAACGACGGGCACGCGGTCTGGACGGCGGACGGGCGCATCCTCTGGTCGAGCGGGCTCTACGGGTTCCGCGACGAGGCCGCGCTCTACGACAACACCTTCCAGCCCTACGGCCAGATCTTCGTGATGAGTGCCGACGGATCGGACAAGCGGCCCCTTACCGACAGCCTGTGGGAGGATTCGATGCCGCTCTACCTGCCCGCCGCGTCCGCGCCCCTGCGCGCCGACGCGGTCCGCTGACCCCATCGGGAGCACGCGCCATGCGCCACGCGATCGTCCGCCACCGTCACGAGACCCGCCGCCGCAGCCTGACGGTCGGCCGGGTCGAACCCGTCACGCCGGGGATGCTCCGGCTTCACCTCGTCGGCCCTGACCTCGCCGGCTTCGCGAGCCTCTCTCCCGACGACCACGTCAAGCTGTTCGTGCCCGGCGACGCGGGCGCACGGCGGGACTACACCCCGCGCCGCCACGACCCCGCGGCGGGTGAACTCGCCCTCGACTTCGCCCTGCACGAGGCCGGCCCCGCCACCCTCTGGGCGATGAATGCGAAGCCCGGCGACGTGATCGAGATCGGCGGCCCGCGCGGGTCGATGGTGGTGCCGGCAGACTTCGACTGGTGGCTCCTCATCGGCGACGAGACGGCGCTGCCGGCGATCGGCCGGCGCCTTGAGGAGATGCCGGCGGACGTGCCCGTCACCACGCTGGCGGCGGTCGCCGGGCCGGGCGAGGAGCAGCGCTTCGAGACCGCCGCCGCGCACCGCGCGCTCTGGGTCCACCGGCCGCTGGTGCGCGCCGACGATCCGGCGCCGATCATCGCCGCCCTCGACGGCCTCGTGCTGCCGGCGGGCGACGGCTTCGTCTGGATCGCCGCCGAGGCCGGGGTCGCGCGCGCCGTGCGGGCGCGCATCCAGGCGATGGGCCATCCGCCGGCTTGGCTCAAGGCGAGCGGCTACTGGAAGAAGGGCGTAGCCGACGCCCACGAGAAGATCGAGGAATAAGCTCCAGACATGACCACGACCAACATGCCTCCGCTCCGCGACCGCTTCGGGATCGCCCTGCTCGGCCTCGCCCTGCTGCTCGCCCCCTGCGGCGGGGCCCGGGCGCAGGGCGTCGCCCTCCCGGCGGTCGCGCCCGTGCGGGCCTGCGAGACCCTGGCCGCGCTCGACCTGACGGGCGTGGCCGACACGCCGGCCGAGATCCGCTCCGCGGCAATCATCGAGACGCCGAAGGGACGCTTCTGCAAGGTCGAGGGCCAGGTCGCGCCGGCGATCGGCTTCGAGGTCGACCTGCCGCTCGCCGGCTGGACCCAGCGCTTCGTGCAGACCGGCTGCGGCGGCCTGTGCGGCCGCATCTCCGTCGGCATCGATCAGGCCGGCTCCTGCGCGCCGGCCCTCGACGGCGCGTTCGTCGTCGCGGCGAGCGACCTCGGGCATAAAAGCCGCCCGGACGAGAGCCCCGGCGCCTTCGGGGCCGACCCGCAGAAGCGGATCGACTTCGCCTACCGCGCCAACCACGCCACGGCGCGCGCCGCCAAGGCGCTCATCCGCGCCTTCTACGGACAGGCGCCCCGCTTCTCGTATTTCTCGGGCTGCTCCGACGGCGGGCGCGAGGCGCTGATGGAGGCGCAGCGCTACCCGGAGGATTTCGACGGCATCTCGGCGGGCGCGCCGGTGATGGCCTTCCAGGTGCAGAACTCGTTCTATCACGCGTGGCTGGTGCGGGCGAACCGGCGCGCGGACGGCACGGCGATCCTGCTCGCGGCCAAGCTGGCGCCGCTGCACGCCGCGGTGCTCGCGCGCTGCGACACCCTGGACGGCCTGAAGGACGGGCTCCTGAGCGACCCGCGCGCCTGCACGGTCGACCCCGCCTGGATCGCCTGCACCCCGGGTGCGGCCGACACGTCCGGCTGCCTCACGCCGGACGAGGCGGCCGTGGTGCGCAGGATCTACGAGGGACCGCGCGACGCCGAGGGCCACCGCTTCACGGTCGGCGGCCCGCTGCCGGGCTCCGAGCTGCAATGGGACTTCATTCCGGAGACGCCGACCGGCACCTCGATGAGCGCGCGGATGGTGGCGGCGGCGATGGAATCGGTGATCCTGCCGGAGCCGAGCCCCGCGGAGGCCGACCTTGCGCGCTTCGTCTTCGATACGGAAAATTTCGCGCGCGTCACGGAGCTCCATGCCCTGAACGACGCCACGAACACCAACCTGCGGCCCTTCGCGGCCCGGGGTGGCAGGCTCCTGATCTGGCAGGGCTGGTCCGACACCTCGGTCTCGCCGATGATCTCGATCGCCTACGCCAAGGCGGTTCGCCGGGACCTCGGCCCCGATGCGGCGGACCGGGTGATGCGGTTGTTCCTCCTGCCCGGCACCGGGCATTGCGGCGGGGGCGACGGCTTCAGCCAGATCGACACCCTCGGCCCGCTGATGGACTGGGTGGAGGGCGGCACGGCCCCGTCCGCGCTCGTGGCCAGCAAGGTGCCCGACCGGGCCAGGGGGCCGCGGGGTCCCCTGGCGGGCGGCTTGCCGCCCTCCGCGCCCTATGCCCGGGTGGACGCGACGCCGCTCGCGACGCGTCCGATCTATCCCTTCCCCCAGATTCCCCGTCCCGAAGGATCCGGCTTCGCGCCGGGGCCGAGCCCGGCGGGTCCCGAGAGCGCCGGCGTCGACTGGTACGGGGCCTCCCTCATCGGCCCGGACTTCCAGCGCGATTACCGGGTCGAGGGCGGCCGGCTCGTGCCCGTGCACCGGTGAGGCGTCCGGGCCCGCATCCCAGGCCCGGCCCCCCTCCGCCCCGAGGACATCCCATGCGCCCGCTCGCCCTTCTCCTGCTCGCCCTCGGCCTTGCGGGGCCCGCCCAGGCCCAGGTCATCCCACGGGAGGAGTTGCTGTTCCTGACCTCCGAATGGACGGGCGAGCGCTTCCCGGACGGGCGCCCGCGCGTACCGGACGACCTCGTCCGGCGCGCCGCCCGCATCGGCATCGAGGAGGCCTGGACGGTCCTCGACAACCGAGGCTACCGCAACCAGTTCGCCGGGGGCTTCAAGCAGGTCGACGCGGCCGTGCCGGTGGTCGGCCGCGCCGTGACCGCCGCTTTCCTGCCCGCACGCCCGGACGTGCAACGGCTGGTGACCGCGCGCGGCGCCGCGCAGGGACGCAGCGGCGACACCAACGCGTGGCCCATCGCGACGCTGCAACCCGGCGACGTGCTGGTCGTCGACGGCTTCGGCAAGGTCGCGGACGGCACCATCATCGGGGACAACCTCGGCAACGCGATCTTCGCCCGGACCGGCGCCGGCATCGTCGTGGACGGGGCCGTGCGCGACCGCGCGGGCCTGCGCGCGATCCCCGGCTTCAACGCCCTGGTGCGCGACTTCCACCCCTCCTTCCTGCGGGACATGACCCTGTCGGGCCTGAACACGCCCGTGCGCATCGGCGGGGCCGTCGTCCTGCCCGGCGACCTCGTGATCTCGGAGCCCACCGGGGTCCTGTTCATCCCGGCCCACCTGGCCGGGGAGGTGGTGGCCACCGCCGAGTTCATCGCGCTCAAGGATCGCTTCGGGCAGGGCGCGCTCAAGGCGAAGCGGTTCGCCCCCGGCGAGATCGACGGCCCGTGGTCGGAGCCGGTGCGCGCGGCCTTCATCGCGTGGCTCGACGGTCAGCCGGAGCGCGGGACGCTCACCCGCGAGCAGCTCGACGGCTTCCTGGCGCACAGGACTTGGTAGACCGGAACCTCGGAGAGACCACGACGATGGATGACAGGATGAACGCGGTCCTGGACCGCTTCCACGACCGCATCCGCGCGGAGCGCTCGCAGCCGCGCGGCCGGCCGAGCGAGGGGGAACGCGATCGGCGCCTGCGCGCCGTCGGCCCGGAGACGGGCCGGCTGCTGAACGCGCTGGCCCGCGGCCTCGACGCCCCGCAGATCCTCGAACTCGGAACCTCCTTCGGATACGCGACCCTCTGGCTGGCGGACGGCGCGCGCGCCTCCGGCGGGCGGGTGACCACGATGGAGATCCACGGCTACAAGTCGGAGGAGGCCCGCGCTGCGGCGGTCGAGGCCGGGCTTTCCGAACATGTCGACTTCCAGGTCGGAGACGCGGTGGCGCTCATCCGCGCGCTGCCGAGGCCCGTCGACCTCGTCCTGATCGATTTGTGGAAGGACCTCTACGTGCTGTGCCTCGAGGCGCTTCTGCCCGGACTCGCCCCCGGCGCGATCCTGGTGGCCGACAATGTCGGGCCCCGGAACCCGGAGACGCGCGCCTACGTGGCGGCCGTGCGCGCGGTCCCCGGCATGCGCAGCCTGCACCTGCCGGTGGGGCAGGGCCTGGAACTCAGCCGTTACCGGGAGGCCGGGCCGTTCGAAGCGGAGGGTAGGCGGCCGTGAACCGGGCTGCGTTCCTCCGGCTGCTGGGCTCGGCCGCCCTCGGCGCGACCGCGGGGGTGCGCCCCGGACGCGCCGCCGATGCCTCCGACGAAGGCCTCGCCCGGACGCGCGCGGCCGCCTCCGCGGCCACCGCCTTCCTCGCGCGGCTCGACGCCTCGGGCCGCGCAGCGGCCCTGCGCCCGCTCCCGGGCGGCGACCGGGCCGTCCCTGCCGCCTTCCGGGGAGGGGCGGACGGCCGGCTGGCCTTCGTCGGCGAGCGCTGGGGCGAGGCGGTGTGGTCGAACTTTCCCGACGGCGACGTGCCCCGGCCTGGGCTCCGCCTCGGGGACCTGACCGGCGTGCAGCGTGCGGCGGCGATGGACCTGCTCCAGGCGGTGCTGAGCCCGGAAGGCCTCGCCAAGGTCGATGCGATCATGGGTTCCGACCAGGCCCTGGCGGAGCGCGGCGTGCCCTTCGCGGCCGGACGGGATGCCTACCGCCTGTGCCTGTTCGGGGCGCCCACGGCGGATGCGCCCTGGCTGCTTCAGTTCGGTGCGCATCATCTCGGCCTGAACGTGCTGTTCGCCGGCGACCGGGCCGGGATGATGCCGATCCTCACGGGGGCGCAGCCCGCGACCTATGCCACTGGCGGCCGATCCGTGCGGGCGCTGGCCGGAGAGAGCGACAGGGCTTTCGCCCTCCTGCAGGCCCTGGACCCGGAACAGCGCCGGCTCGCGATCCTGGGTGATCGCAAGATCGACCTGGTGACGGGGCCGGGCCGGGACGGGCTGGTCCCCCCGCTCGAGGGGCTGCCCGCCCTGGAACTGGATGCGTGGCAGACGCGGCTCCTCCTCGACCTCGTCGGGGAATGGACCGGCATCCTCCACGGGGCTTACGCGGCCCGGCGTAGGGCCGAGGTCGAGGCCGGCCTCGCGCAGACGCGCTTCGCGTGGCGCGGGCCCGCCACCCCGGTCCCCGGTGCGAACGGGGCCGCCTATTTTCGGATCCAGGGGCCGCGACTCGTCATCGAGTTCGCCCCGCAGGATGTCGGCGGCGACCCGACCCTGCACGTCCACACCGTCGTCCGGGACCCCGTGGGGGATTATGGGCGACCGTCG
This sequence comes from Methylobacterium sp. HJ2, assembly GCF_056431005.1. Taxonomy (NCBI): domain Bacteria; kingdom Pseudomonadati; phylum Pseudomonadota; class Alphaproteobacteria; order Hyphomicrobiales; family Methylobacteriaceae; genus Methylobacterium; species Methylobacterium sp. HJ2. Next base: position 818,797 of record NZ_JBWJYM010000002.1, read on the forward strand.
CTGCGGCCGTAGGTGCAGGCCGGCTCCCGTCGAGCCGCCGCGCTGCCGCTGGCGGGGGGCGGAGCGGGTTCCAGCGCATCTGGCGTCGCGGGGGCTTGAGGTCCCCGGCCGACATAGACCCCGCGGCCCTCTGTTGCCGAACGACGGCGCGTGCGTGCTCTCGCGGTCGCTCCACCGCAATCACGTGTGGAGCTTCGACCTCGTGCAGGCCCAGGCTCCCGCACTTGCCGCCGCAGGACCGAAACCCACTGCGTCCCTCAATGTGCCCAGGTAGCGATAGATCAAGGACGCATAGCGGAAGACGGAGTAGAATCGAGCCGAATCGAGGCCGAGGGCTCGGCGCCCCGGGTTCGACTCAGCTCAGCCCGAGGATGCCACAGGTGCGCAGAGGTCTTTTACTGCTCACCCTCGCGGCTCTCATGCCGCTCGTCCTGCTCGCCGGCGGCCTGTCTTTCATGCTGTTCCGCCAGCAGCAATCGATGATGCGCTCCGAGGCCGTCCACCAAGCCGAGGACATGCTCGGCAGCGTGGACCGTGAGCTCCTGACGCAGATCGAGCTCCTCAAGGTGCTTGCCCAATCGCCGATGCTCGACAGCGACCGGCCGGACCTGGCGGCCTTCCACGGCCTCGCCGAGCGCTTCCAGGCCCAGCTGCCCCTCTGGCACCGCATTATCCTGGCCGACACCGAGAGCCACATGCTCGTGCGGACCGGTTATCCCTACGGGACACCGCTCCCGCCCCTGGTGGACGAGAAGAGCTACCGGCGGGTGCTGGACACGGGCGAGCCGACTATCGGAGACGTCGTCAGCCCCAGGGGTGCCGCCAACACCACGCCGCGGGCCAGCTTCCGCGTGCCCGTCCAGCGCGGGGGCAGGACCCTGTTCGTCCTGACCGGCGTCGTGTCCACCGAGCGCCTGACCGCGCTCCTGGCCAATGCCGGCCTCGATCCGGCTTGGCGGCCCTACTTGGTCGACGGGGCCGACCGGATCGCCGCGAGCCTGCGGATGCCCGGCAACGTGGGCTCGCTGGCCATGCCGCCGACGGTGCAGGCGCGCCAGACCGGCGCGTCCGGCATCTACGACGGCATCTCGCCAGGGGGTGAACCGCTGGTGACGGCCTTCCGCAAGTCCGCGCGGACCGACTGGTCCGTCCACGTCGCGATCCCGCTCCCGGTCTACAACCGGCCCGCGATTCATGCTGCCTGGACCCTGGCCTGTGCAGGCGCCGTCACGGTCCTTTTGACCGCGGCCTTCAGCCTTCTGCTCCAGCGGGAACTCCGGGCGCAGCGCCGCGAGACGCTCGCCCAGGAGCGGACGCTGCGCATGGAAGCGCTCGGGCGCATGACCGGCGGCGTGGCGCACGACTTCAACAACCTGCTGATGGTCATCCTCGGCAACTTGGAGATGCTCGGCCGGCGCAACCACGAGCCGCGCCTGGACCGCTACGTGGCGGCCATCCGCAAGGCGGCCGAACGTGGCACGCATCTGACCCGGGAGCTGCTGGCTTTCTCACGGGGCAGCGGCACCCAGTCCGAGGTCGTCGACCTGAACGAGCGGTTGCTCGGTACGCTGACGATGATTCGTCAGTCCGTCAGTGGTCACATCCACGTCGAGGCCGACCTCGTCCCGGGCCGGCACGCGGTTCGGCTCGACCCCCTGCAGTTCGACCTGGCGCTTCTGAACATCGCCGCGAACGCCCGGGATGCCATGCCGGACGGAGGCTCGCTTCGGATCATCACCCGCAGGGTCCCGTTGCCGGATCGCTCCGGGCGGGAAGGCATCGCCTTGTCCATCCGGGATTCGGGCAGCGGCATCCCGGCGGACGCCATCCCGCACGTCTTCGAGCCGTTCTTCACGACCAAGGAGGTCGGCAAGGGAACCGGCCTCGGGCTGAGCCAGGTCTACGGCTTCGCCAAGGCCTCGAACGGCATGGCCGACATCGAGAGCCGGGCGGGCCAGGGCACGACCGTGACCCTGCACCTGCCTCTCGCGCAGGAGGAGGTGCCGGAGACGGCCAAGGCATCGACGGACACGGATAACGGCCCGGCCTCCTCTGCGTCGGTTCGTGTCGTGCTGGTGGACGACAACGACGAGGTCCGGACGGTCACGGCGAGCTTCCTGGAGGATGCAGGCTTCCGGGTCGAACAGGCCAACAGCGCGCAGGCCGGCCTGGACGCACTTGCGCGCGGCGGTGGCGACATCCTCGTGAGCGACCTCATCATGCCGGGTGGGATGGACGGCCTCGCCTTCGCCAACGAGGTGCGCAGGCGCTGGCCCGGCCTGCCGGTCATCCTGGTGTCGGGCTACAGCACATCGGCGGCACGAGCGACCGAACTCGGCTTCACCCTCTACATGAAGCCCTACGACATGGCGGATCTCGTCAGAGGCATCAGAGCCCAGGTCGGAGGATGCAGACCGGAACCGGTCGCGAAGGATCGTGGCAGGCCCGTCGCCTGAGGGCCTGCGTACAAGGACGCCCGCGCCGCCGCCGCTGTGCCCGTCTTCCAGCCCCTTGGACGATGGCGGAACCCCCTCCGGCGTTCAGCGGGATCCGGACGTCACGCTCGACACCGCCTGTTCGCGCAGCCAAGGCACGATGGCTGCCGCCAACGCCGCCGGCCTTTCGATGGGTATCATGTGCCCAGACCCCTCGATGATCGCCAGCGTCGCGCCCGTGATCCCGTCCCTCATCTCGCGGCTCTCGTCGAGGCTGCGCAGCGCATCCCGGTCCGCCGCGACCACGAGGGTCGGGCAGCGGATCAGGGACAAGCGGTCGAGGTCGCCTGTCCGCGCCTGCGAGGCATGCCGCACGAACACCGCGCCGCCGACCCGCTGGCTCATCGCCCGGACCTGCTCGATCATGGCTGCGTCGTCCGCGCGATCCGGATGGAGCGCGTTCAGCACCGCACCCCGGCTCAGCCCCAGGAAGCGGTCGGGATGGATGGTCCGCACGGCGAACGCCTTCTGTCGGGACTGGGCGGGCGTGTCGGGCCTAGCCGATGTCGCGATGAGCACGAGGGCCTGCACCCGTTCCGGCGCGAGGCGCGCGATCTCCCGGGCGACGTAACCGCCCATCGAGAACCCGATCACGGCGAACCGCTCCGGCGCCAAGGCGAGGACCTGTCGCGCCATCTCCCCAACCGTCGCCGCGCGGCTGAGATCGCCGTGCGAGACCTCTCCGACGTCCTGGAGGTCCGCGACGACGGCGTCCCACAGCGATGCATCCGCCATGAAGCCCGGAAGCAGGAGGATATGCATGCCGTCAGCCCCGCCGTCGGTTCATGGGGTCGGGCATCGCCGCGTCCAGGCCGCTCCCGGACCCCGTCTGCGCGCGGGCCGATGACATCGGCGAGGGCGCCCTTCGAGCGATACAGTGGGACCCAAGACCTGGCCTGGCCCGTCGGGTGGCCCGCGTCCGAAGGACGAGCGTCGCGACGGTTGGATCCGAGATCGCCCGGCGCGGGCGCAGCTTCTCCCTCTCCATGGACTTCAACCGCCTGACCCCGATCACATCCTCCTGGCCGCCCCGCCCTGATGGCACCGAGCAAACAACGAGCTATGGACATCCGCGCAGGAGGTATGCGCCTAAGTTTATGAAATCCGTGCCATCCAAGTTCGGTGGTTCGGCGTGGGATCTGCAGGCTGATGTTTGATCGTCCGATCGTCGGGCTGGCCGTCTGGCTCTCCAAGCCTGTCGGCTTCCTGGCTACCTGCTTCACGGTGGCGGCCGGAGTTGGGGCTGGCGCTCTCCTCAGCTTCAATGATCATTGGGCGCTGGTCTTTAACCTGTTCCTGTCCATCGCTGCCATGCTCCTCGCGGGCATCATCCTGGTGGCGGGCGCCAGGGACACAGCCGCCATCCAGCTCAAGCTGGACGAACTCATCCGCGCCGCCGAGGCGGCCGACGATCGTCTCGTCGGGATCGAGGAGCTGAGCGCGGAGGAACTGGAATTGGTCCGAAAGGACAAAGCACCGGCCTCACCACCAATCGGCATCACCGGAGAAGATCGACCCAGCGCCGCACAGGATCAAACCGCTCCGTAGGATCCGGGTGCGGCCACAGACGCGCTGCAACCGCCGCCCGGATGCGCCCACATCCGGCCGACAGATCGGCTCCCCCTGCCGTCTCCAGGATAGCCTCCATCGGCTTTTCGACGACCCACGGGGCCACGGGCGCAGCACCGCGTCGTGCCCAGTCTGTTTCGGTGTCATGTTTCGGTGTTATGGCGCGTCGCCCCGGCCGCGCCGCGCTCGAGGTTTCGGCGCGGCGAGACGGTGGGCTGCGGTCAGCGCCGACAACAGGGTCGCTTCGTCGACGATCGACAGGTCGCACCGCGTCGCACCCATCCGTCCCCAGCCGCCTTCCACGGGCCTGAATGCCTGAGGGGCCTGCTCGCAGAAGAAATCGCGCAGGTCCGGGTCGAACATCAGATTGAGGTCGTGGCCAGCCTCGTCCAGCGTCGCGAAGGTCTTGCGCGGCGTCCTGAAGGCCGTTCTGTGGACGTGGGGCCCGGACGTCACCGCCTCCAGCGTCGCAATGAGCGCCTTCACGCGTTCGATGTCGACACCCATCGCGATCGTTCTTCTCCAGGTGGCCGACGGATCGAATCGGCTGATGTTTCACGGCTGAATTGGCTGGTTAAGTGGCACTCTGCGTGCCCATATCCATTCGAGTGCTGCCATTATCAGGTCTGGAGCAGCGGCCGCAGCACACGGATATCGTCAAGGTCTTCAAGTGCATTGACGCGAGCGATCAGAGCCTCCGCTCGGGCCGCACCGAGGACCGCCGCGATGAGATCGCGCACCTTGGCGTTGACGCGTTCGGTGCTGAGGGGGTTTTCTTTGGTTCCGGGCGGGAACTTGGTGAAGTGTTCGAACCGGCGCCCATCGTCGAGCGTCACTTCGACTCTCGCACTCCGAGGTGCCTCGGGCGTCATCAGGGCCGGATCGCCCACCACCTCGATCCTCTGCCGCAACGCGTGGATCATGGGCTCCTGCATCAGGCCGGGATCGTGGCTGTCTGAGAACGAGACCGCTCCCTTGACCAGGGCCAGCGCCACGAGATGCTGGCAGTTCACGTCCGGCATGGCGCTGTGCCCGACGATTCCGACGGCGTCGGTGGGTAAGTGGACGACCACCCGTTGGACGTCCGCGGCCTTGAGGCCGTTGCGCGCGCGCAGCGTGAGGACGGCGTCGAGAGGAGACTGGATCGGATAGCCGACCGAGAAGGTTTTGATCGCCGTCTCGGTGACGTAGAACCGGGTCCCCAGGCCCTCGAGCATCGCCTCGGGACGCGGAGCGGTCGAGAGGGCGATGAACAGGTTGTGCGTCCCATCGAGGACGTCGGCGACACCTGTGAGGCCCGCCTGGACCATGCCGACGGCCGTGACGCCGTTGCGGGCGCCCATCCCGGCGAAGTCGAAGGCCTTCTCGATATGGTCCTCGTCCTTCACCCAGCTCCACAGGCCGGAGACCTGCTGCGCCGCGTAGGAGAGCGCGAAACGGGTGCCGCGCTCGTCGAGGCGAGCCAGAGCGGCGGCCGCCCCGAGTGCCCCGAAGGTCGAGCTCGTTCCCTCCGCACTCCGATGCGAGCCACGCACGCGGTCGGGCCCCAGGGCCATCAGGAGCCGGCAGCAGAGATCGTAGCCGAGGGCCACCGCGCGGATTGTTTCGGTGCCGGAGCGGCCCTCCTTCTCGGCCATGGCGAGGGCGGCGGGGACGGTCGCGGAGCCCGGATGGGCCTTCGTGACGGGCTCGAAGTCGTCGGTCTCGTCCGCGTGGGCGCACATGGCGTTGGCCAGCGCCGCGTTGACCGCGCTGGTCCGGAGATCCGAGGCGACGACCGAGGCTTGATCGACGCCGCCGAGGCTTCGGACATACGCCGTCGCCATCTCGCCCGGCCGCATCCGGGCGCCGGAGATCATGGCGCCGAGGGTGTCGAGGATGCGATGCTTGCAGGCCAGGACGACCTCGGGAGGCAGGGGCCTGTCGCGGGCCTCGACCATGTAGCGGGCGAGCCGTCCCGTGACGTCGCCCTCGGCGGAAACGGCGCGGCGCGGGAGAGCCGAGGCGGCCAAGGCTCCGCCCGCCCCCTGCAGGAATCGGCGGCGATGGGGTGCACGACCCGAAGCGTCCCGTATCATCTTCGCTCCTCCGTGAGACGGCCTACAGGGCTCGTCTTCCGCTGCGCTCAGCTCTGTGCCGATGCGGCCCTCGGCGATCCGGCAGCCTGACCCGCCTTTTCGCTCCGGTCGATCCCTTGGCCGTGCAGCTCGGCGCCCGCCGTTTCGGGCAGAAACAGCGCGGCACAGAAGGCGGTGCCATAGGCGCACAGGGCGCAGCTGCCCATGGCCGTCCCCAGCGGCACCGTCGCGGTGAGGATGCCCACCGTGGCGGGAACGACCGAGCCGAAGCCTCTGCCGCCGCCGAGGCAGAAGCCCTGACCGCTGGCACGGATCGCGGTCGGGAAAAGCTCCGCGAAGGTCGGCAGCATGCCCGAGGCGAGGGCCCCCTGGAACGCGCCGAGGAAGAAGCTCAGCACGATGGTGGTCGCGAGGCCGACCGGCGCGAGCAGGAGGATCGCGACGTTGCCGGCTTGCAGGACGAGGAAGGTCATGAAGGCCGGGCGGCGCCCGATCCGATCCGAGAGCCAGCCGAAGAGCAGGGGCCCGACGAGTGAGCCCAGGATGTTCATCGCGAGATAGCCGGTGCTGGTCTTGATCGACAGGCCGAGGGCGATCCGCAGGTAGCTCGGCAGCCAGGTGATCATCACGTAGGCGCCGCCGAAGATGCCGGTCGACATGATCGCGGCTGCAATCGTGCGGCGCAGATAGGGACCGGAAAAGATGGTCCAGAACGGCGGCGGGACGGATCCATCGCGCTCGTTCGCCCGCGCCGCGGTGTAGATGCCGGATTCCGGCACGAGCCGCCGGATGAAGAACACCAGCCCGGCCGGGACGATGCCGATGGCGAAGAACACCCGCCAGCCCATCTCCTCCGAGAACAGCGAGGCGATGATCGGAAGCAGGATGACCGAGATCGCGTAGCCCACCGCGTAGCTGCTCTGGACGGAGGCCGCGACGCGGCCGCGGAGCGCCGGCCGGATGACCTCGCTGATCAGCACCCCGCCGACGGCCGCCTCACCGCCATAGCCGACGCCTTGGAGGAAGCGGACGGTCGCGAGCGACCAGAAGTCGCTCATGAACGCGGCCATGCAGGTGAAACCCGCGACCATGAGGATCGTGATCTGGAGGATCCGTACCCGGCCCAGTCGGTCCGCCAGGATGCCGGCCGCCCAGCCGCCGACCGCCGCCCCGGCCAGGGAAGCCGTGGCGAGGTACCCGGCCTCTGCCTGGGTCAGGCCGAGCGTTGCGATGAGTGCCGGGATCACCAGGGCGTAGATCGTGGTGTCCATGGCGTCGAGGCCGAAGCCGGCAAAGCAGGCCCAGTAGGTCCGCCGCTCCGTCTGATCGAGTTTCGAGTACCAGCCGAGCTTCATCATCGGGGCGTTTCCTCCAGCCGTGCGGGATCGCGCCCGCGCGTGGTCGCCGGGCGAAGCGTCACGGCCGACCGCCTCTTCTCGGGTGGCGTGCCGGCCGGGATTCGAGGGGGATTCAGTCCGGCAGGTCGTCCAAGTATTCGAGGCCGGCCGCCGCCAGGGTCTCGCGCATCCGGTAGAGGTCGAGTCCGAGCTCACCGGATGCGAGCCGGTCGCGCTTGGCGATCTCGTTGGCAGCGCGGGCATCCGCCTTGGCAGCCACGTCCGCGGCATCCCGGTGCGGCACGACCACGACGCCGTCGTCGTCGGCCACGACCGCGTCACCGGGATGGATCAGGGCGCCGGCGCACACCACCGGGACGTTCACGCTGCCGAGCGTCGCCTTCACCGTGCCCTTGGCCGAGATCGCGCGCGACCAGACCGGAAAGCCCATCGCCTTGAGGGTGCGCACGTCGCGGCAGCCCGCATCGATGACGAGGCCGACGCCGCCGCGCGCCTTGAGGGAGGTTGCGAGCAGATCGCCGAACATGCCGTCGGTGTTGTCGGTGGTGCAGGCCACGACCAGCACGTCTCCGGGACGGCACTGCTCGATGGCGACGTGCAGCATCCAGTTGTCGCCCGGCTGCGCCAGGACGGTCACGGCGCTGCCGGCGACGCTCGCGCCGGGCCAGATCGGGCGCATGTAGGGTTTGAGCAGACCGACGCGGCCTTGCGCCTCGTGGACGGTGGAGACGCCGTGCCCGGCCAGGGTCCCGGCCACCTCCGGCGCGATCCGGGGAACGTTGCGGACGACGACGGTCCTCATGCCAGTTCCTCCAGGGTCATCGGGAACAGCCGCTGGTAGGCTTCGCCGTAGGTCATCGCCGTCCCGGCGTTGCGGGCTCCCTGGACGCCGCGGTTCAGGGCAACGCGACCGTAGTAGTCCCAGAGGTGCCTCTGGGCGGCGAGTACCTGGAAGGCGCGGTACTTGGTCTCCCAGACCGAATCGATGTTCAGGATGACCTGAGGCTTGAAGTTGCACTGCTCGGGCTGGTGCGGCTCGAAGAGGAAGACCGGTGGGGCGCTGTAGCTGCGGTCCGGGTCCGGCTTGTGCCCCGCGGCCTGAGCGATGACCCGGGCCTCCTGCGCGACGTGGGCGGCGACCGGATGATCGAAGTTGTAGGGATCCTCCAGCGCGTGCGTCAGCACGAAGGACGGCTGCGTCTCGCGATAGACGTCGACCAGCCGGTCGAGGACCGCCTCGCCGACCCGCAGGGGATAGTCGCCGACGTCCAGGAACTCGATCTCGGCGCCGAGGATGCCGGCCGCCTCTTCGGCCTCGGCGCGGCGCTGGGCCTTGACGTCCTCGATGCGCACGCCGGCCTTCTTCCAGGCCCATTGGCTCTCGCCGCGCTCGCCGTAGGACAGGCACACGATCGTCATGCGGTAGCCCTTGCGGGCATGCAGGGCGATGGCTCCGCCGGCTCGCCAGACGAAGTCGCCCGGGTGGGCCGTGACGACAAGGCCGGCCTTCACATGCGCGCTCATCTTCGTCGTCACCTCGCAGCATCCCGGCGCTGGCCGCAGGCGCGCGCCCTAGTCTGCATGCATCGCTACAATCGCTCCCGTCGTCGAACAAATGAATAGATTGCCGTCTTTCACGAGAAATATCGAACAATCGCGCCGGTGACGGCGGCCCTGCTCGGCAGCGCCCGGCCGGACCGGGTCGTCCGCCACCCGCGGACGCTCAGAGGGTGCCGAAATAGTCGCAGAACGCCCGCGAGAGGCTTTCGGCAAGGAGGGAGAGCGTGTGGCCGCGCCGTGTGACGATGCCGATCGTGCGCGCGATACTGGGTCCGCGCAGCGGGACCGCGACGATCCCGGCCTCCTCCGCCGACTGAAAGGCGAGGCGTGGGACGACGGTTACGCCGAGACCGCCCGACACCATGCCGATGGCCGTGGCCACGCGGTGCACCTCGTAGACCCACCGCATCTCCGCGTAGCGACCGCCCAGGCCAGCGGCGATGAGCAGGTTGTTGCCGGTCTGCTCCCCGATCTTGATCATCACCTCATCCTGCAACTCGGACCACGTCACCGCCTTCGCGCCGGCCAGCGGATGGCCGGCCGGGCACACCAGCACGAACGATTCCTGGTGGATCGGGGCGATGTCGAGATCGAAGTGCTGAGCGGACATGATGGTGATGCCGAACTCCGCGTCGCCGGCCCTGACGCGCTCGACGATGGCGGTGGCCGAGTGGTCGATGATGCGGAGTCGGACGCCTGGATGCGCCGCACCGAACCTCCGCAGAATGACCGGCAGATGGTGGGTCGCGATCGTCGGCAGGCAGCCGAACCGAACGACGTCCTGGCTCTCACGTCCCTGCTGGCGCAGCGTCCCGAACAGCTGGGACAGTTCCGCCACGATCCGTTGCGCGCTCGGCAGGAGCTCGACTCCGGCCGGCGTCAGGGTCACCTGCCGCGTCGTCCGGGCGACCAGCCTGACGCCGAGCTCGCCCTCCAGCTTCTTCAGGCGGTGGCTCAGGGCGGCTTGGGACAGGTTGAGGCTCGCCGCGGCCCGGTTGAAGCTTCCCCAATTGGCGATACTGAGGAACGCCTGAAGCCCCAGGAAGTCGATCCGCTCCACAGTCGCTCCTGGCCATCGGCCGCGTTTTCCGGGCAGCGCCCGCGGGCCTGAGGGTGGCTCCGCAGGTCCGACAATTCAATCGGCGCGCGGCGAGGGTCGGAGCGTGGGCCGAAACGGGCGGGCCTGTGTCGGGAGGCCCTGGAGGCTCTCGTACCGACGATCTGCGGGCGTTGATCGCCCCGCCGCACACGCGCACGGCCGCGCGAACCTGAGGCGTCGACAGGCGGTCGACGCACGCCGCGACGCGACAGGCGAGCCCGCCTCATCCGCCGACGAGGCGGGCCAGGAAAAAACTTCGCACCAGGCCTGTCGGTTTGAGCGCCTTGTCGCACAGACGCTGTGAACACCCTCCCAGGCCACAGCGGAAGAGGCTGCAGCGCGATGACGGTATCAAGACGCCTGAACGGGCGTGCTCCGGCACAGGGAGCCGCGCGGGCCCGAATCCTGGCTCGCCTGGCGGTGTCTGCCGGTCTCGCCTGGGGTCCCATGCTCCCGCTCACCCTGATGGCGGCCGCGCAGGACGCGCAGATTGCAGCCCCGTCCGGTCCGGCCGCCGTCTCTGTGGCGCCGGATGCGCAGACCACGGCATTGACGGCCCCCCCGCCCGAGACGGGTCCGAAGGCCGAGCCTGCCCAAGCGGTCGCGGACAATCAGGGCGCGCTCGCGGCCACCGATGCGCGGCTCCCGGCACCGATCAAGGCAGCCCACGATATGACGCCGATGGGCATGTTCCTGGCGGCCGACCCGGTCGTGAAGGGCGTGATGGCCTTGCTGATGGCGGCCTCGGTGGTCGTCTGGGCGATTTTGCTCATGCGGGGGACGGGCATGCTGCTGGCCAAGCGGCGGCTGCGGACGGCAATCCGAGAGTTGCGCCAGGCGCAGGGCCTCGCCGACGCCGTGAGCCGCATCCGCCGCGGCGCCGCGGCCGAGATGCTGAGCGAGGCCGCAGCGGAAATCGAGCTGTCGCGCGGATTGGCGGGCGAAGGCACGAAGGAGCGCGTCCTCATCGCGCTGGAGCGCCTCGAAGCCGGGATCGGACGGCGGATGTCGGTCGGGACGGGCATTCTGGCCACGGTCGGCTCGATCGGTCCCTTCGTCGGCCTGTTCGGTACGGTCTGGGGCATCATGCGAAGCTTCATCGGCATCGCGAACTCCAACACGACGAACCTCGCCGTCGTCGCCCCGGGCATCGCGGAAGCGCTGCTGGCCACCGGTATCGGCCTCGTCGCGGCGATCCCCGCCGTCGTCATCTACAACGTGCTGACCCGCTCCATCGTCGGCTATCGGGCGATGGCGGCCGACGCCGTCGCGCTGATCATGCGCCACCTCTCGCGCGACATCGACCGGAACGCGCTTCCGGTATCCGACGCGCGGCCGGCGGACCTGCGCGTCGCGGCCGAGTGAGCGGGGAGCACCGAGCATGGCCATCCGCATCGGATCCGAGGGGGGCGACCTCCCGGAGAACGCCGACATCAACATCACGCCCTTCATCGACGTGATCTTGGTGCTGCTGATCATCTTCATGGTGGCCGCGCCGCTCTCGACCGTCGACGTGGCCGTCGAGCTGCCCACCTCCTCCGCGCCGCAGCAGCCGCGCCCCGACAAACCGGTCTTCGTCAGCGTGAAGGCCGACCTCACGGTCACCCTGGGTGAGGACACGGTCACGCGGCCGGGGCTGGGCTCCGCGCTGGATGCGGCGACCAAGGGCAACAAGGACGAGCGCATCTTCCTGCGTGCCGACAAGGGCGTTCCTTACGGGGAGCTGATGCAGGTGATGAATCTGCTCCGCGCCGCCGGCTATCTCAAAGTCGGCCTCGTCGGCCTGGAAGACACCGGTGACAGGGGGCCGCTATGATCCGGCCGCCGCCAGACGCCTTCGCGACGGCGGCGGTACTACCGCGCCAGACCCATGAGGCGGGCCATTCGTCCGCGATCGTCAACGCGCTGCTCTGGGTGCTCGTCGGGACCTCCACCCTCGGGGCCCATATCGGTCTGTACCTCCTTCTGACGCGGCGGGAGGTGCCGACCGCCCCGTCGGCGGCCGAGCCGGCCGCCGTGATGATCAACCTCGCGCCCGAGGCCGTGGTCGCCAAGTCGGAGGTCGACAACGCCCTCGCCGAGCCGGAGGCGGCTCCGATGGAGGAGGCGGCTCCCGTGGAGGAGGCTCCGCCGCCGCCCGCGCCGGAGCCCATCGTGGACGTTCCGCCGCCGCCGACCGTCAAGCCTCAGGCCGTTCTGCCGTCCAAGCCGCCGAAGCCGGAGGTGAAGCCGGTGGAGAAGAAGGTCGAGAAGAAGCCGGTCGAGAAGCCAAAGAGGCCGACCAAGCCGAAGGAGCGGCCGACCATGGCGACCCGTGCGGGCGGCGGCCCCCGCTCGGATCGGCGGACCGCCGACGTGACGGCCGCCGCCGCCGCCGGCTCGGCCATCAGCCAGCAATCCATGGCGAGCTGGCATAACGAGATGCGTTCGCGGATCGTGCGGGCCAAGCGGTTCCCGCCGGAGGCGCGGGGACAATCCTACGGCGTCGCCCTCGTCACCGTCTCCTTCGGCGCGAACGGGAGCGTCCTGTCGGCCCGCCTGGTCTCGTCGAGCGGGAGCCCGGCCCTCGATGCGGAGGCCGTGGCGGTGATGTACCGCGCCGCGCCGTTCCCACCGCCGCCCGGCGGCAAGCCGACGACCGTGTCCGTCCCCCTCAACTTCAACAGGCGCTGAACCGTCCGCCCGCCCGTCGAAGGCCGCATCACCCGAAGGGACCGCGTCGGACGCCGAGGCCCTGACCGAAACCCGAGAAGATCTGATCGACGATGCCTCCCCTCCCGAAGACCCTGGTCCCACCCCGAGCGTCGAAGGCCGGCTCCGCGGCGCATCCGTCCGTGCCGGTCGCGGCCTTCGCGCTGGGCAACGGGATGCAGGTCGTGGTGATCCCGGACCGGCGCAGCCCTGTCGTCACGCACATGGTCTGGTACCGCAACGGCTCGACCGACGATCCGCCGGGCAAGTCCGGGATCGCCCATTTCCTCGAGCACCTGATGTTCAAGGGGACGAAGACCCGCCCGGCGGGGGCGTTCAGCGCCTGGCTGGCCTCCGTGGGTGGGGAGGAGAACGCCTTCACCGGCTGGGATTTCACCGCCTATCACCAGCGCGTCCCGAGGGAGCATCTCGCCGCCTGCATGGCCTACGAGGCCGACCGGATGCGCAACCTCCTCCTCGACGAGGCCGTCGTGGCGACGGAGCGGGACGTCATCCTTGAGGAGCGCGGGATGATCGTCGAGACCCGCCCGGCCGAGCGGCTCGGCGAGGCGATGGCGGCCGCGGCGATCCTGGCCCACCCCGCCGGCCGGCCCATCATCGGCTGGCGGCACGAGATCGAAGGGCTGACCCGGGCGGACGCCCTCGCCTATTACCGGCGCTTCTACACGCCGGACAACGCGATCCTGGTGGTAGCCGGAGATGCCGAGCCCGCCGACGTCCTGCGGCATGCGGAAGCGATCTACGGCGCGGTGCCCGCGTCCGGGACGGTGCCGGACCGGAGCCGGGTGCAGGATCCGCCCATCCGCGCGCATCGCCACGTCACGGTGGCCGACGAGACCGTCCGCCAGCCCCAATCCCGCCGGCTGTACGGGGTGCCGTCGCCGCGCATGGCGGCCGCGGGCGAAGCGGAGGCCCTGGGCCTGCTGGCCTTCCTGCTCGGCGGCGACCGGACCTCGGTGCTGCACACCCGCCTCGTGATCGAGCGGGGATGCGCCACGGCGGTCGATGCCTCGTATTGGAGTGCCTATTTCGCCGAGCGCTCCCGCTTCAACATCCACGCGACGCCCGCGCCCGGCGTCTCGCTCGCGACGCTCGACGACGCGGTCGAGGCGGAACTCATGGCGCTCCGCGAGACCGGCTTTCCGGCCGATGCCGTCGCCCGCGCCAAGACACAGTTCGTCGCGGATGCGCTCTATGCCCGCGACAGCCAGGTCGTCCTCGCCAACTGGTACGGCGGCGCCCTGTGCTGCGGCCTGACCCTCGACCATCTCGCCACGTGGCAGGATCGCATCGAGGCCATCACGCCCGACGCGCTGGTGGCGGCGCTGGCCCATCTCGATCGCCGGGCCTGCGTGTCCGGGCACCTCGTCGGCACCCTGGCATGACGCACCGGGAGATCCTGTCGTGACGATGCGCTTCACCGGCCACGCGGCCGCACCCGGGCACGACGCCCGCGTGCAGCATCTCTGCAGCCCGGGCGGGATCACGGCCTGGCTCATCGAGGAACATACGCTGCCGATCCTCTCGGTCCATTTCGGTTTCCGCGGAGGGGCGGCCCTCGACCCCGAGGGCCGGGCCGGCACGGCGCGGCTCCTCGCCGACCTGCTGAGCGAGGGGGCGGGCCCGCTGGAGGGAGGCGCATTCCGCCGTGCCCTCGGCGACGCGGCGATCCGCCTCTCCTTCGCCATCCGGGGCGACTGCTTGGTCGGCGAACTCAAGACGCTGGCTCACAACGCCGGCCAGGCTTTCGCATTGCTCGGCTCGGCCGTCCGGGAGCCGCATCTGGCGGCAGCGGACGTCGCGCGGATCCGCGACGTCCTGACCGCCGAGGTGCGCGCCAGTCTCGGCCGGCCGGATGTGGTGGCCGCCCTCAGCCTCAACGCCCGCGGCTTCGCCTCCCATCCCTACGGCCGCCCTGTGATGGGCGACCTCGACTCGCTGGCGCGGATCGGGCGTGGCGATATCGTCGACCTCCAGGCCCGGCTGCTGACGCGCGGCAACCTCCGTATCGGCGTTGTCGGGTCGATCGGGGCGGAGGCCCTGTGCGCCGCCCTCGACGCCGCCTTCGCCGATCTGCCCGAAGGGGCGGCCGGCGCGGTGCCCGACACGGCTCTCGGAGGGCTGGGCGAGCGCCTCGTGTCGCGGCTCGACCTGCCGCAATCCACGATTCGGTTCGGACGCCCGGGCATCCCGCGTCACGACCCCGATTTCGTCGCCGCGATGGTGGTGAACCATTGCCTGGGCGGCGGGGGGAACTTCCAGTCGCGCCTGTTCCGCGAGGTCCGGGAGCGGCGGGGCCTGTGCTACGCGGTCTGGTCCGGCCTCCAGACCGCCGACGGAGCCTGCACCCTGGTCGGCGCGACCTCGACGCGCAACGACCGCGCCGCGACGGCCCTCGCAGTCCTTCAGGACACGGTGCTGGGCCTCCTGCGAGTGGGCATCGGTCGCGAGGAGCTCGAGACCGCCAAGGGCTTCCTGATCGGCTCGCACGGCCTGCGCTTCGACACGTCCGGAGCGATCGCGGAACTCCTCCTCAGCCTGCAGCTCGACGGGCGTGCCTCGAGCTGGCTCAGCGAACGCAATCGGCGGATCGCGGCGGTGACGCAGGACGACGCGGCGCGGACGATCCAACGCCTCGTCGGCGACGGCGCGCTGCTCGTCGCGGTCGCGGGCGATCCGGAGGGATTCTGAACGGCCCAGGTCCCGAACGGGACTTGCGGGAACGGGACGTGGCCGGGATGCCACGACGGAGCGGGAAGCACACATGAGACCGATCATCCTCGCGAGCCTGGTCGCCGCCCTGATTGCGGCGGACGGCGCCCACGCACAGCAGCTCGGGCGGCCGGGCGCCACGGAACCGGGCTTCATCCCGGGTCAGGCCCCCCTGGCGGGAGCCGGCGTCGTGCCGACAGCCGCGGGCCGGGACGCGCTGCTGGCGCCGGGCCAGATCGACCCGGTGCCCGCTGCGGGCAGGCAGAGGCCGCCGCGTTCGGACAAGGCGATCGGACCGGATCTGGTGGCGTACATCTTCGCCCCGATCGGCGGTGTCGTGACCCCGATCGCCGAGCGGCTGCGTACCGTCGATGCCGCGATGGCACCGATCAACCAGGTCCTGCGGCCGCTGACCGGCCCCCTCGATCCGGCGCTGGTGACCCCGGCCGCTGCGCCGGCCCCGCCCGCACCGATCGGTCCGCGCAAGTAGGGCGGCCACGGGCCCCACGCCCCGTGGCGACGCTGCGGGCTCCCAGGGGATTCCTCACCCATCGATCCCGATGCCGTGCCCGCGGGCCCGTGCTCATCGGCAGGTCCGAAAGGCCTCGTCCATCCATGTCCCAGACCGAATTGCTGATCGGCGACCCGGCGCCTGAGATCCAGGTCGACCGGTTCCTCAAGGGCGAGCCCATCGCGGCGATCACGCCCGGCACCGTCCATGTCATCGAGTTCTGGGCGACTTGGTGCGGTCCCTGCAAGGCCAGCATCCCGCATCTCACCGCCCTGCAGGCTCGGTTCCCGGGGGTTCCGATCCTCGGCATCGCCGTGAGCTGGAAGGACCTCGCCGAGCTGGACGCCTTCCTGGCCGAGCAGGGCGACGCGATCGGCTACCGGATCGCCGCGGATCTCCCGGTGGAATCGGGGGGCGGACGCGGCCGGACGTATGCCGCTTGGTGCGAAGCCGCGTACCAGCAGGGGGTGCCGACCACCTTCGTGGTCGATCGCGAGGGCCGCATCGCCTGGATCGGCCATCCGATGGAGCTGGACGAGCCCCTGGCGTCGATCGTCGACGGCAGCTGGGACCTGCCGGCCAAGGGCAAGGCCCACCGGGATGCCCTGGTCGCGGCCAAGATCCGCGAGGGGAGGGCCCTGGAGCGGGCGGTGGCGGCCTGCCTGAAGGCGGAGGATCGCCAAGCCGCCATCCGCGCCTTCGACGACGGCTTCGCGGCTCATCCCGATCTCGAACGCACCTACGGCTTCGGCCGCCTCAAGCTGCTTTTGTCCGAGCCGGGGGACGCCGCGCTCGCCTACGCCCGGCACCTCATCGCGCGAGCGGGGCCGGAGGAGATCAACACCGTCTTCAGGATCGGCACGGCCCTCACCGAGCAAGCCAGCCTGGCGTCGGCGGTCGAGGACGGACGGTCCCGAAGGGCCGTCGCGGCAGTGGCCGTCGAGGCGATCGAGCGAGCGGAAGAGCTGCTCGGTCCCGATCAGGCCGGACAATTGCGCATGCGGCTCTCGGAGGCGCTCGCGCAGGCGATGCTCCCGGCGGGCCGTGCGGCGGATGCCGCGGCACAGGCGCGGATCGCCCACGCAGCCGCCGTCGCGGCGAACGCCCCCGCGCCCACACTGGCGGCGCTCGAACGTCTTCTGGCGCAGTGTGACGCGCCGGCCGCGCCCGTGGCCAGGGCCGCGCCGGCGGTGATCTGCGACGGAGACAGCTGCCGCATCGCGTGAGGCTTAGAGGCGGCCCGCCCGTTCCGCGCTTCCCGTACCGCCGCGCGCAGAAGCCGGTCGGTGGCCGGCACCGGCGGCTCCTCCAGGCACCCTCCGCCGCGCGGTCGCCGGGCCGGACGATCCGCCGGGAACCCGTCCGGGCCGCCCCGGAAGGGCGTTCGCATCGCTCGGCTCGGATCCACAGCAGCAGTGAGGGTCCATTCGCCCTGCCCGCGCGGCTCCGCGACCGCGCCGCACCAACCGCAGTCAGGCCCGCTGAACCGACATGACGTTCCACACCTGGCTCGCCTTCGTGGCGACATCCTGCGTCGTCCTCGCCCTACCGGGACCGACAGCCTTCATCGTCCTGAGATACGCCGCCGCGCGCGGCCGGGGCAGCCTCGCGCGGGTCGTCGCCGGCGCGGTGCTCGGCGACGCCCTCGCGATGAGCATCTGCAATTTCGGGCTCGGCGCGCTGCTGGCGGCCTCCTCCGGCCTCCTCACCGTCCTCAAGATCGCGGCCGCCGCCTACCTGATCGCCCTGGGGATCGCGACCTTCGCGCGTCGCCCGGCAACCGTGGCGCCCCGGCGCACGGGACGTCCCTTCCTCGGCGTGTTCCTCGTCACCGCCCTGAACCCGAAGGGCATCGCCTTCTTCTGCGCCCTGGTCCCGCAATTCATCGACGGTACCGCGCCGGTCGTTCCGCAACTCGCGCTCCTCCAGGTGACCTTCTGTGCGCTGTCTCTGGCGGGCGCGACCACATGGGCGCTGGCGGGCCTGACCCTGCGCCGCGGCGCCGAGGGCCGCGGCAACGGCCGGCTCCTTCGGCGCGGCAGCGGCCTCCTTCTGATCGGAGCCGGCGTCGCGCAGGCGACCGGACGCCTCGCATGAGCGCACGAAGGGGGGCGCGGCCACATGAGTGATCTCGACATGCCCCGAGAGGCGCGCGACGGCGACTGGGTCAGGCAGGCGATCGAAACGATCGAGGCGGATTTCAACCGGTCCGCAGACACCCACCTGCTCCAGGTTCCGCTTCCGGCCTCGCCCGGAATCAGCCTGTACCTCAAGGACGAATCGACCCACCCGACCGGCAGCCTCAAGCATCGTCTGGCCCGCTCGCTGTTCCTGTACGGTCTCTGCAGCGGACGCATCGGCGCGGGCACGACGATCGTCGAGGCCTCGAGCGGGTCCACGGCCGTGAGCGAGGCCTATTTCGCGCGCATGCTCGGCCTGCCCTTCGTGGCCGTGATGCCCCGGGCGACGTCCTCCGAGAAGGTCGCCCAGATCACCCGCTACGGCGGCAGGTGCCACTTCGTGGACACGCCGTCGGCCGTCTACGCGGAGGCCGAGGGCCTCGCGACCGCGCTGGATGGGCACTACATGGACCAGTTCACGTTCGCCGAGCGCGCAACCGATTGGCGCGGCAACAACAACATCGCCGAATCGATCTTCGCCCAGATGGCCCGCGAGGCGCATCCGACCCCGTCCTGGGTCGTGGTGGGAGCGGGCACGGGCGGAACGTCGGCGACGATCGGCCGATTCATCCGGTATCGTCGGCTCGGCACACGGCTCTGCCTCGCCGATCCGGACACCTCGGTCTTTCACCGGCATCTCGTCGACCGCCGCGTCCGCAGCGTCGAAGGAGGCTGCTCGATCATCGAGGGCATCGGTCGCGGGCGCTGCGAGCCCTCGTTCCTGCCAGAGTTGATCGACCGGGCCGAACCGGTATCGGATGCGGCCAGCCTGGCCGCTGCGCGCGTGCTCTCCGACCGGATCGGCCGCTCCTGCGGAGGCTCGACGGGCACCAATCTCTGGGCTGCAGCCCGGATCATCGCCGACATGGCCTCGGCGGGGCGGACGGGCTCCGTCGTGACGCTCCTCTGCGATTCGGGCGAGCGCTACCGGAGCACGCATCTCGACCCGGGCTGGCTCGCCGAGCGCGGCCTTGTCCTCGACCGGCATGTCGCGGCGATCCAGGCGTTCTTCGCGTCCGGCGTGTCGCCCGACCTCGACCTGCCGGGCGTGGGGCCTATCGCATGAGCAACGCGGCGGCTGAAGCGCCGCCGGATCGATCGCACATCGGCGGCGGCGTCCGCCTGACGTCCACCTGACGTCCGCCTGGGTTGCGGCGGAGGAGACCGTCGAGACCGGCGCGGCCGACCGACGCTCCACCGTCGCCCGATTCCGCCCGCGCGACGAAGCCGAAAATATCCCGCGCCTGAGCGTAGGGATTTCGAGGACCCGCGGCACAGAGCTGGAGAGAAATCGAAACGCGCGGGGACGATGATGAGCAGGGTCTGGAACCGTTCGGCAGGTGTTGCCGGTGTTCCGCTCATCGCGGTGTTGACGTTGAGCGCGGCTCCGGCCAGGGCTGATCTTGATGCGCCGGTGGATTTTAACCTCCCGGCCGGAGATCTCGCGTCGACCCTCGTCGCGATCTCGCGACAGGGCAAGGTGATGATCGCCTTCCCCCCCGAAATCGTGAGTGGGCGCGTCGCCGGTACGATCCAGGGACGCATCAGCGCCCGCGAGGCACTCCGGCGCGCTCTGGCCGGGACGGGATTGCGGCTGGCGCCGGGCGCGGGGGGCAGCGTCACAGTCGTCCGCGACGCCGGCGCGCCGACAGCCGGCGCGGCTCCTGCCGGAGATATCGCCGCGATCGACGTGACCGACGAGAGCGCCCTGTCCCGCTTCGGCGATGTCGGCTTCCAGGCCGGTGATGCGGGCGACACCGTGCGCATCGCCGGAGCGGCCGCGAAGGACGTGCCCCTCACGGTCAACACCGTCACCGCCAACGTCATCCGCTCCCAGGGGCTGACGAGCGCGGCGGAGGCCGCGCAGAACGTTTCCGGCGTCAGCCTCAACGCGTTCAGCGGCGGAACGACCTCGTTCGTCATCCGCGGCTTCCAGACAGGGGACGTCTACGTCAACGGACAGGGCGTCTCGGCTGCCGCCGCAGGACTCAAAACGGGTTTCGGTCAATTGCCGATCGACGACATCGAGCGCGTCGAGATTCTGAAGGGGCCGACCTCGATCCTGACGGGCTCGAGCTCGAACGGCGGTGCGGTCAACCTGTCCACCAAGCAGCCGACGAACACCGAGATCCGTACGGCGACCGTGCGTTACGGCTCCTTCAACTACAAGACCCTCGCGTTCGATCTGGGCGGCCCGGTTCCCGAGACGGAATACCTGACTTACCGGTTCAACCTCTCCGGCAATAACGCCACCGAGACCTATGCCGGCTATCGCGACCCGCACGAAGCCCTGATCTCGCCGGTGGTCAAATGGGACAATGGCCAGACCTCGGTCCTGGCCGGCATCCGCTACATCGATCAAAGGCGTGCACCCGACCAAATCAGCTTCATCACGAGCGATGCCGTCGGCCTGGAGAGCCCCATCCTGCGGATCCCGCGCGGCACGCCGAACGTCAATCCGCGCATCGGCTATCTCGACAAGTCCCTGACCATCTATTCCGATCAATCACATCATTTCGGCGACATTTTCGGCTTCGACACGACGCTCAACAACAAATTCCAGTATCAGGATACGTCCGACCGCCTGAATTTATTCACCTGGCTGTCGCCGCAAACCGCCAAGGCCGCGGTCGCGGCAGGGGGGCTGTACCGGGCCTCGCAGACGTTCACGCAATTCCACGCCACGCAGATCCTCAATAAAAGCGATCTGACATTGACGTACGACGCCGGATTTGCCAGGCAGACATCGAAATTCGGCCTCGATTATTTCCAGAAATCAATCAATTACGCGACAAACATCGGAAGTGCGTATCGGACGAATCCGCTGACTGGGCTTCCGATTCAAACCCTGATCGAGACGGACCCCTCCCGGCCGGGAAATTATTCTGAAGTCTTCGGCCGCGGCGTAGGCTATTACTATCTCGAAAAATTCGACACGCTCGACGACCGTCTTCATATCCTCGGCACGGTTCGCTATGACACCAACCGGTCCGTGACCGGCGCAGGGTTCCCGGGACACAGCATCCGTAACGAGCCTGGGCACCCGGAAGGCCTATCCTGGTCGGCCGGCGCAGTCTTCGATCTCACCTCCTACTTCTCGATCTACGGCAACCGGTCCAGCGGCTTCGTCCCGGTCCTGGGTGTCTTGAACACCGGCGCCGCGCCGCCCCCGGAGACGCGCGAGAACTGGGAAGCGGGCGGACGCGTCTATCTGTTCGACAAGCGGCTCACGCTCACGGGCTCATATTTCAACCTGAGTGCGACAAACTCAACGATTTGCAACCCCAAAGATCCGACCTGCACCACCTTCATTCTCGTGAACGGTCTGGACAGCACCGGGGTCGAGTTCGACGTCCAGGGCGAGATCGTTCCCGGTCTCAATCTGATTGCATCCTTCGCCTCCACGGTGGCCAAATATCGAGATCCGAACAATAATTCGCCCTCCGCGTCGATACCGCAATACACCGCCAGCATCTGGGCCACCTACACGTTCCAGACAGGCCTGTTCCAGGGCGTGACGATCGGTGGGGGCGCACGCGGAAACTCGAACAGCGGCACGAACCTGTTCACAGGCGCCGATAATTTGATCTTCAACGTGCCGGGTTACGTCGTTGCGGATGCGATGATCGGATACGACTACGAAAAATGGTCAATTCAGTTTAAAATAAACAATATCTTTGACAAGCATTACTACAATCCCAGCTTCTCGGGCGGCTATATCGGCATCGCGCAGGGGCGGAATTTCCTCCTCACGGCTCGATACACCTTCGACTGATGGGCGCCTTCGCCGAAGCGATCGCCACCGCATCGGATGCCGACGCGGGCCAAGTACGCCGGTCGTCCCCGTGGCGCGGCGCCGGATCGCGTCGGGGCGCGACCGGCTCGCGCCGGAGGCCGAGGGCGCATGCGCTCCCGCAGCTGGGATCCGCGGCGGCCGCGCGGCTCGGGATGTCCCGGCCCGCCGGCCCGCCCGGGGCCGCGCGAGGACAATGACGGCCGCCATTCCCCCCGCCGGCAAGCCCGACGACCGGATCGACGCCCGCCTGTTTCGGCGGATCGCCCGGCTGACGCTTCCCTACTGGCGCCGGCCCGAGGCTTGGCCGGCCTGGATCGGCTTCGCCGTGCTCGTGATGCAGGGCGCCGCGTTGTCCTACCTCGCGGTCGTCACCGCAAGGCTCCTGAAGGAAACCACCGACGCGATTCTCGCCAGCGATGCCGCCGCCTTCCGGTCCGCACTGACGGCCTACCTCCTGCTCTACACCGTGCAGATTCTGCTGCCGCAGGTCCGGTTCGTCCTCGACGGCTTGATCGAGGCGGATTGGTGCCGTTGGCTGACCAGGACCATCGTCGACCAGTATCTGTCCCGGCGCACCTATTACGTGATCGGCCTCCGCGAGGATCTCGACAATCCCGATCAGCGCATCGCCGAATGCGTCCGGCCCTTCGTCGAGAACACGATCCAGATCGCCCAATGGGTGGTCGGCGTCGCGGCTCGCGTCACCGCGGCCGTCGTCGTCTTCCTCGGCCTGGACGAGCGCTTCCTGATCGTGGTCCCGTGTCTGGGCGCGGCCCAGATCGCCGCGTCCTACTTCGTCGTTCCCGCGACGGTCCGGCTCCGAGTGGCGGTCCAAGTCGCGGAGGGGGACTTGCGGCGCGAACTCGTGCACGTGCGCGACCACGCGGAGGCGATCGCGTTCTACGGCGGCGAGGCGGTCGAGGCGCGCACCGTGATGGCGCGGACCCGCGAGGCCGCGCGACGGCAGTTCCGGTACGACCGCTTCTCGGCACTGCTGCTTCTGACGGTCGAGGCCTTCTTCACGCTCGCCTGGATCGCGCTGCCCTACCTCGTTCTGGCGGAATCGGTGGCGAGCGGGGCGATGAGCTACGGCACCCTCGCCCAGGCGACCTCGATCACCCTGATGATGCGTGGCGTGATCCTGACCTTGTCCCAGATCGTGGCCGGTCTCGGAGCGCTGTCGGCCCAGGTTGTCCGGCTGGCGCCTATCCAAGAGCGGTTCGCAGCCCTGGCGGCGGAGGAAGACCGGCCCGCCGCACCGCGGATCGCCCTCGCGCGGATCGGCGACCGCGTGGCCATTGAGCATCTATCCCTGCAGACGCCGGATGGCGCACGCGCGCTCGTCCGCGACCTGAGTCTGACGGTCGAAGCCGGGGAAAGCCTCGTGATCCTCGGGGAGACGGGCGTCGGCAAGAGCTCGCTCCTGCGCGCCGTGGCCGGCCTGTGGACGCGCGGGGACGGGCGGATCGCGACGCCGCCCGCCTCAGCCTGCCTCTTCCTCCCCCAGCGCCCCTACCTCACGGCGTCCAGCCTGCGCGCGCAACTGCTCTATCCGCACGGAGCCGACCTCGACGACGCGGCGCTGACGGCGATCCTCGCCGCCGTACGCCTCCCCGACCTCGCCGCTGCCCATGGCGGCCTCTCGGCGATCCGGGACTGGTCGCAGCTTTTGTCGAGGGGCGAGCAGCAGCGCATCGCGTTCGCCCGCGTCCTCGTCGCACGGCCCGCGTTCCTGTTCCTGGACGAGGCCACGAGCGCCCTCGATCCGGAGACCGAGCACCACCTCTACACGCTGCTCGCAACGACGGGGGCGAGCTTCCTCAGCGTGGGACACCGTCCAGCGATCATCGCGCACCACGGCCGGGCCCTGACCCTGAAGCCGGGGGGCGGCTGGACGCTCGAGCCGGTCGGCCGCGAGGCCGTCCGGATCCTGGCGGCGGCACGATGAAAGAGGCCGCGCACGTGGCCGGAGAGTCCGCGGATCCCGCCGTGTCCACATCCGCCCGCAGGGCGGATCTCGGGATCGACCTGCTGCTGCTCCGGCGCATCGGACGCTTCTTCGTCCCCTTCTGGACCCGAGCCGAGGCGTGGCCCTACTGGATCGGGATGACGGCGATCCTCGGGCAAATCGGCCTGGGCACCGCTCTCGGCCTGCAAACGTCCTTCGCGCTGAAGCACCTGACCAACGCCCTGACGGGCCGGGACTGGCCGCTCTTCCAGCGCGAGTTCTCGGTCTACCTGCTGCTCGTGGCCGCCGGCCTGTTGATCACCGGCCTCGGGATGATCGTCAGCGCCTGGGTCACCAGGGCTTGGCGGGTCTGGCTGACCGAGCGGATCGTGCGTCGCTACCTGTCCCGGCGCGTCTATTACGACATCGCTCGGCGCGGCGATCTCGACAATCCCGACCAGCGCATCCAGGACAGCCTCTCGATCCTCGTGAACCTGTTCTTCGGGCTGCCCGCGACGGTGCTCGGCGCAGGCGGCTCGCTCATCGCGGGTGGGGCGGTGCTCGGCGCGATCGATGGCCGGCTGGCGGTCGTCGTCGCGCTCCTCGCCCTAGGGCAGGGCGTGGCGACCTATCTGGGATACGTGCCGCTCGTGCGGCTGCGCTACGCGGCCGCGATGGCTGGCGGCAACCTCCGCTATGGGCTCGCCCATGTCCACGCCAACGCGGAGGCGATCGCCTTCCATGCCGGCGAGGGGGTCGAGCGCGCCCGGCTCCACGCCCAGGTCGGCGCCGTGGTGCGCCGCGAGCTGATCGCGACCCTGTTCCGGCGACTGGTCACCGACATGGCGCCGCTCCTGTTCGGCGTCGGGTGGCTGGCAATCCCCTACCTCATCCTGGCGCCGAAGGTCTTGGCGGGCGATGTCGATTTCGGAACCCTGGTCCAGGCCGCGGCCGTCACGGCGTCGGTCGCCGACACGGCCGCGGCCCTGCTCGGCGTCCTGGCGCCACTCTCCAGTATCGCACCCCATGCGGTCCGGCTCGCACAGATCGTGGAGCGGGCCGACGCGGTCGAGGCAGACCACGGCGCGGGCCGGGAGCGGCGGATCGTGCTCGAACGCCGCCGCGACACGTTCGCGATTGACGATCTCTGCTTGCGGATTCCGGAGGGGGAGCAGAGCCTCGTCCGCAATCTCTCGCTGTCGCTGGGGTCCGGTGAGAACCTCGTCATCGTCGGACGGAGCGGCGTCGGCAAGAGTTCGCTGCTGCGGGCGATGGCGGGCCTGTGGACGGGTGGCAGCGGCCGCATCGTGATGCCTCCGGCCGAGGATTGCCTGTTCCTTCCGCAGCAGCCCTACGTGACGCTCTCGGACCTGCGCACCCAGCTCCTCTATCCGAGGGCGTGCGACGTCCCGGACGCAGAGATTCTGGTCGCCCTCGACGCTGTCCGTCTGAGCGGCCTCGCCGCGATGCATGGCGGCCTCTCGGCCCGCAAGGACTGGGGCCGGATCCTCTCGCTCGGGGAGCAGCAGCGGCTCGCTTTTGCCCGCGTCCTCATCGCCCGGCCCCGCTTCGTTCTCCTCGACGAGGCCACCAGCGCGGTCGATGTCGCCACCGAGGCCCATCTCTACCACGTGCTCATCGGCAGCGGGGCCCGGTTCGTCAGCGTCGCCCATCGGCCCGGTGTCATCCGGCATCACGAGCGGGTGCTGACCCTCGAACCGGGCGGGCGCTGGTCGCTGTCCCCGGTCGAGCCCGCGCGATAGCGGGACGCCCGGCGCGCGCGTCCGCGCGGGCGAGGCCGCTGACGGATCGTCCCGCATACGCGACCCGACCGCCACCGCGATCCACGACCGGAGTGTCGCGGCCACGTCATGATCCATACGCGGGTGGCCTCGGCGAAGTCCAGGTTCGACCACGGGTCCGCGACACCGCCGGATCGGCACGTCCTCAGATTGCCGAAATCAATGAAACAGGCGCAAGTTGTACTTAAAGCGCCTTCGGGATTGTGGCGTCCCTGGCACGAGTGCTGCATTGAAGGATTCAATGCGATCCTGGGAGGAGATCGAGGCGAGAGACATCTGCGATCGCCGAGTCGGATCGGAAGCGGAGGCAGCGTGGCCGGCAAGGCCAGGGCGCACCGGCGGGCGTTGGGGGAGCTGGAATGGCAGGCATTGTCGCTGGACAGAATTCACGGTTGGTCGAGACGCTGTTCAGAGAACACGCGTCCTGGCTGGGAGCTTGGCTGTCCAGACAGCCTTGGACCGTCCATGCGTCGGAGGACATCGTCTCCGATGTCTTCCTGTCGCTCTTGAACCTGCCGAACATAGCAAGCGTCTGTGAACCGCGTGCGATGATGACCACGATCGCGAAGCGGATCATCTTCGATGCGCGACGCCGCAAGAAATTGCAGATCGCCTACGAAGAGGCCCTCGCAGCGGTGCCGGAGGCCGCGGACGCCTCGCCCGAAGAGCGGCTGATCATCATCCAGATGCTTCAGAAGATTGACATCGTGCTCGGCAAGCTCTCGGTCAGAGCCCGGACCGCGTTCCTCATGAGCCAGATCGATGGTATGTCCAATAAGGAGATCGCCCAGGAGCTGAACGTGTCGCTCAGCGCAGTCAGCAAGTACATGACCCAGGGCTTCTCGGCCGTATATCTCGCCCGGATGGAGGGCTGACCGGGTGGCTCAGGTCCGGTCGCAGGCGAACGTCGAGGGCCCTCAGATCGACGAGAGCGGACGAGCCGCCATCAAGTGGATGGTCGCCATCACCTCTGGCAGCATGACCGATCGCCAGGTGCGCGACTTCGACCGGTGGCGCAACGAAAGTTCCGCCAACGCACTGGCCTGGGAGCGGCTGACGGGCGGCCTCCAGCCGTTCGACGCGCTCGCGCGGATCCGCCTTCCGCGCGGGACGATCTCGCAGGTGCGGCCCCTGATCCGCCGCGATCGCAGGACGGTCGTCGCCGGGATGGCGGCCCTCACAGCGTTGGGCGCAGCCGGCTTGGTCACGGCCCAGCGCTTCGTGCCGCTGGAGGATCTGATCACCGACCACTACACGCGGACGGCCGAACATGATCGTTTCCGTCTCGGCGACGCCAGCGAGGTCGTGCTTGCCCCGCGCTCGGCCGTCAACGTGGCGAAGGGATCCGAAACGCGCGGCCTCGAACTCGTCCGCGGCAAGATGATGCTCGGTATCGCTGCGGGCGATTCACGGCCCTTCGCCGTCGATATGGGGCATGCGCGCCTGGACGCCCTGACCGGCACGTTCGTCCTGAACCGGCGTGACGACCGGATCATCGTCTCGAGCCTCAAAGGCACGGCAACGGTGACCGGGAGCACCGGTCGACGGTTCTCGATCGCGGAAAGCGAGCATCTCGTCCTGAGGGCGTCCGGCGACGTGAAGCGCGGCGCGGTCGACGTCGACGCGGCTTCGTCCTGGGCATCCGGCGTGCAGGTCGTGCGCGACGAGGCCGTCACGGACATCGTCGACGAGATCCGGCCTTATTACGCGGGCTTCATCCGACTGAGCCAGGAGGCGGGCACGCGCCGCGCGACGGGCGTCTTCGATCTCTTTCAGCCGGTTGCGGCCTTGAGTGCGTTGGCGCAATCCGTAGGTCTGGAAATGACACGGACGGCTGGGTTCTGGATCACGATCGAGGGCGCCGCTGCATGACGGAGGATCCTGGCGCCACTGTGCCGTCAGGCGTTCCATCGACCGTCACCTGCTGATTTCTCGCGGCCGTGGGTCGCGAGGCGCCGATCCCGTGGCGGCGAGCCCGGTGGCAGCATCCGACCGCCGCGAGTGACGGCGGACCGACGCCGAATGCACGGCGCCCCGACGAGGGGGCACCGCGTCGAACCGTCCTGAAAGGCCAGACCCCTCCCGCCGCTCCGTCCGCGTCGAGGACCCGCGCGATGGGAAGGGCCGACTCGACGGCCCGACGTGATCGCCGCTCTCCCCGGATCCTTGGAAGATCCCTCTTCGGCATTCCGTCGTCTGCGCCACGCCGCGAAAGCGCGCACGGCAAGATCACGACGAAAAATGTTCCGCGGCAATGTCAATTTCTGACGCTCGTCCGACAGCGGTTTCAGGAGGGGCGAAACCAGGAAGGCCGCACGCGAAAGATGACGTCCCAGTCCCAACACTTGGTTCCGCTCGTATGCCGCCGCGCTTTGTTCAGCCGGATTTACGTACGGCGCCAATCAATCGAAGCACTTTGATCCTGAGGATCTTAAAAACTGATCATGACGTGCATGTCCCTAATATAGTATTGTTGCCGATCCAATCGAAGCAACAGCTGAACTAACGCTTCCAGCCGACGGCCACCGAGATCAATCCGTCCTACATTAGCAGGAGTTTTAAATATGGCCTCTGGACCCGCCCCCTCCGTCACGTACAAAAATGCCGTCGAATTGACGAGAACGTCGGATGGAAACTTTAGCGTCGGCAATGTTCTAAACGACGTCAGCTCCCAGATATCCGACTATCAGAGTGACGGTCCGAGCGACAGTACGTCCGTTCTTGGGGATGTGCGAGGCGAACGGATGCTCGTGTCCAACTCGCTGGGCGACGATGCGTTGGATATCAAATACTGGGGAAAGAGTTCCGATGGCGGCATCATCGGAACGATCCCGGCCGCGAAGACGCTCGACGGGTCGATCTACCTTCTGTACACGAATCAAAACTATTCTGTATTCGACACCGTTCCGGCTTCCGCCTTCACGCAGGACACGGCAGTCCTCTGCTTCACTTCGGGCACGCGGATCCGGACCGCGGGCGGCGACGTCGCGGTGGAGGACCTGCAGGTCGGCGACTTGGCGGTGACGGCCTCGGGTGAGCCCCGTCCGATCCGCTGGATTGGTCATCGCACCATTGATTGCCGCCGCCACCTCGACCCGGCCGCCGTCCTGCCCGTGCGCATCCGCGCCCACGCCCTCGGCGAAAACAGGCCTGTCCGCGACCTGGTGGTCTCGCCCGGCCACGCCATCGCCCTCGACGTGGTGGGCGAGGTGCTGATCCCGGCCATCGCGCTGGTGAACGGGGCTACCATCGTGCAGGAGGCGGTCGACAGCGTCACCTACTGGCACGTCGAACTCGACGGCCACGACATCCTCCTCGCCGAGGGCCAGCCCGCCGAGAGTTACCTCGACATGGGCCACCGCGACTTCTTCGCGGAGGAGGCGGTGGTCGATCTCGCTGCCGCGCCCGATGCCGATGCGAGCCTGCGCACGCATGCCGATTTCTGCCGGCCGTACCACGCGGACGGGGTTGTGGTGGAGGCCGTGCGCGCCCAGCTGCGCCGCCGCGCCGAGACGCTGGGCTGGCGGATCGTCACGCCCGAGACCTGGGCCGAGGTGCACCTGGAGGTCGACGGGCAGATCGTCCGGCCCAAGGCGCGGGACCTCTCCGCCTGCTTCCTGCTGCCGGCCGAGGCGCAGGACATCCATCTGGTGTCGCCGACCAGCGTGCCGTGGGAGGTCGGGGAGAGCGCGGATCGGCGCGCGCTCGGCCTCTGCGTGACGGGCCTCCGGCTCGACGACGGCCTGAGCGGGGCGCGGTGCGTGGAGCTTGACGATCCGCGGCTGGGGGCGGGGTTCCACGCGTCGTACCAGGACCATCGCTGGACGGCGGGTCGGGCGCGCCTGCCGTCGGCCCTGCTGGCCGGGCTGGCGGGACCGGTGTTCCTGCGCCTTGATCTGGCCGCGCACGCCCTGCCGCGCTGGGCCGCGCCCGAGCGTGCGCACGAGCGCTCCGATCCGGCCGATCTCACCGCACCGGACGCCCGCGCCGCCTGAGCGCCGCGGCACCGTCTGGACCGTGACATCAGTCGCTCTTCGGCAGGAATGATCGGCGCTCCGCGACATCGATGACCCGGACGGAGCGCGGCTTCGACCACATCCGCCATGCCTGCCTTCAGCACGTAGATGCGCATGATCCGGATGATCCGAACCACCATCCGGTGCCAGGGCGGCGATGCCGGCGGATACAGTTCAGGGGCAGCAGGCCGGCGGACGCGGCCGCCTTCTCGGCGACCCAGGATACCACGGTCAAGCGCCAGCATTCTGTCAGGCACGACGCGTTGCGCCGTCACCGGCTTCTGGTCGCCGAGCCTCGCAGCCATCTGCCAAGCCTGGACGAAACAGCCAGAACGCATCAGGGTCGATCCCTCGCACCATATGCCGCGACCCAACATCGAACATGCGACCGCTGAGAACCTGAGGACACGCCCCGAGATCATCCCGCTCCAGCAGCCAAGCCAGGCTTGATCGGCAGCCTCCGGTCCGGGGCCAAACGCCCCTCCAGCCTGCCGCCGAGTTTTTCGGATAGAAATCGTTCCTCACCAGTCCGGAGACCATGCGCGTGACCGCGGATCGGCCGAACGACATAACGCCGCGACGGGTTTTCGTCCTTGGCGGCACCGGCACGATCGGTCGCGCGACCGTGCGCGCCCTGGTGGCGCGCGGCCACGATGTCGTCTGTCTCGTCAGACGCGGGGCCGATCCCGGGGATGCATCGGGCGCGAGCGAGCGTGATGGCCGGCTCTCCGGCGCGACCGTGCGGTTCGGAGACGTCACCGACCCGGCCTCGCTCGCCCACGACGGCTTTCGCGGCGAATCGTTCGACGTCCTGGTCTCGTGCCTCGCCTCGCGCACCGGAGCGCCCGACGATGCCTGGGCGATCGACTATCGGGCGCATGTGAGCGCCTTGCAGGCCAGCCAGGCCGCCGGGGTGACGCAGGTGATCCTGCTCTCGGCGATCTGCGTTCAGAAACCCGTCCTCGCCTTCCACCATGCCAAGCTCGCGTTCGAGCAGGTCTTGGTCGCGTCGGGCCTCGATTACACGATCGTGCGGCCGACGGCCTTCTTCAAGTCGCTGTCGGGGCAGATCGATCGCTTGAAGCGCGGGCGGCCGTTCCTCGTATTCGGCAACGGTCTGCTGACCGCCTGCAAGCCGATCAGCGACGACGACCTGGGCAGCTTCCTCGCCGCCTGCATCGACGATGACGACCGACGCAACCGCATTCTTCCAATCGGCGGACCGGGCAATGCGGTGACACCGAAGGCGCAGGGCGAGCGGCTGTTCGCCCTGCTGGGGCGCGAGCCGCGATTCACACATGTCCCTGTGGTGATGCTCGACGTGATCATCGCCGTTCTGGCAATCCTCGGACGGCTCATACCGGCGCTGGCTGCCAAGGCCGAGCTTGCCCGCATCGGGCGGTACTACGCCACCGAGTCCATGCTCGTCCTGGATCAGGCGACCGGGCAATACGATGCGCACGCCACGCCGTCGACGGGTTCGGAAACCCTGTTCGAGCATTATGCCCGCCTGGTTCGCGGCGAGGCGTCCGCCGAGCGCGGGGATCATGCCGTGTTCTGAGGCGACGCCGGGCGGCGCCGCGCTCGCTGGCCGAAGACGCACCGCGTGCTTGCCAAGGGCGCGCGGCGCACGCATGCAGCGGGGCCTCTCCCACCGCGAGCCTATACCCGGATGCTCACGCCGCCGAACGTCCAGACCCGCGATGGATTGCCCCCCGCCCAGCGCGGGCGAGCCCTGGCGGCGGTGCTGACCGGCGTGGCGCTCGCCACGCTGGATACGGCCATCGCCAACACGGCGCTGCCGACCATCGCCGCCGACCTCGGCGTCGATCCAGGCGGGTCCGTCTGGATCGTCAATGCCTACCAACTCGCCGTGGTGGCGACGCTCCTGCCGATCGCGGCCCTGGGCGAGATCGTCGGGCAACAGAGGATCTACATCGCGGGTCTCGTCCTGTTCACCGGCGCCTCGCTCATCTGCGCCCTGGCGTGGTCCCTGCCGACGCTCGTCGCCGCGCGGGTGCTGCAGGGCCTCGGCGCGAGCGCACTCATGGCCGTCAACATCGCGCTCATCCGCTTCATCTACCCGGCCCGCCTGCTCGGACGGGGCGTCGGGATCAATGCCTTCGTGGTCGGCGTCGGTTTCGCCGTCGGCCCGACGGTCGCTTCCCTGATCCTCATCGCCGCGCCCTGGCCGTGGCTCTTCGCCGTCAACGTGCCGATCGGTCTCGCGGCCCTCGGCCTCGCCTGGACCGCGCTGCCCGATACCGGACGCTCCGGAAACCGGTTCGATACGCTGGGCGCGCTGCTCAATGCCGCCGCCTTCTCGCTCCTCGTGCTCGGGCTGGGCGAGGCTGCGCATGAGGGACCGCTCTGGCGCATCCTCGGCGAGGTTGCCGGGGCGATCGGATGCGGCACGCTGCTGCTCTGGCGCCAAGCGCGGCATCCTGCTCCCATGCTCGCAGCCGATCTGCTGAAGCGTCCACTGTTCGCCCTCTCGGCCGCGACCTCCGTGTGTTCCTTTGCGGCGCAGGGGCTGGCCTTCGTCTCCCTGCCGTTCCTGTTCCAGCACGCGCTGGGACGCTCGCAGGTCGAGACCGGCTTTCTCATGACGCCCTGGCCCGTCGTGGTCGCGCTGCTGGCGCCCGTGGCCGGCCGCCTCTCCGACCGCTACCCGCCGGGCCTGCTCGGCGGGATCGGTTTGGCCGCCCTGGCGCTCGGGATGGGCCTGCTCGCGGCGCTGCCGGCAGACCCGAGCGTCGCGGCGATCGCGTGGCGGATGGCGCTCTGCGGGGCCGGCTTCGGCTTCTTCCAGGCTCCGAACCTGCGCGCGATCATGACGAGCGCCCCGTCGGCGCGATCGGGCGGGGCGAGCGGCATCGTCGCGACGGCACGGCTGCTTGGGCAGACAACCGGTGCGGCCCTCGTGGCAGCCTGCTTCGCGGTCTCCGATACACACGGAGCGGCGCTGGCCCTCGGGCTCGGCGGAGCCTTCGCAGGGGTCGCCAGTGCGGTGAGCTTCCTGCGCCTTGCCGTGAGGTCCGACTTCGCTGCCGGCCCGACGGAACGCCCGCACTGACCGACGCGACGGCCGGCGGTCCATCCGTCGGCAGGTAGGGCCTGGGCCGACCCGTGTCTGCGATGTCGCGTCCCAGTGATGGCCGATGAGGCAAGGCCTCCCGGCGCGTAAATCCCCCCTGAATGGGATGGCCGTTCAGCACCGACGTCCCGACCGATGACGGCGAGCGCCGCGATCCCTGGATCCGCGGTCGCCCGCGCATTGCCGTCTGCGACGTCGAATTCCACGGGATGATCCATCCCGCGGTAGCGCCGACGGCACGGGCTGTAGTCATGGAGGGCGAAGCCATTGACGGCCAGCCGATGTCGTAATAGATGACGAACATAATTTTAAAATCGGTACGGCGATCCGGAGGTCGGGCGATGATGGTCAGAGCGTTGATCGTGCTCTCCGGGTTAGTGCTCTCGGCCTGCTCGCCGGCCGAGACGGCCGTGGTCCCGGATGCGCCGCTCGTCCAAACCGTGGAGGTTCTGCCGGCGATGCCCGCCGTCGCCCGCTTCACGGGGGTGGTCCGTGCCCGCACCGAGAGCAACCTTGGCTTCCGGGTCGGCGGCAAGATCTTCGAGCGCCTCGTCGATCCGGGTGACCATGTGCGCCTCGGCCAGCCGCTGATGCGTCTCGACCGAACCGACTTCAGCTTGGCGCTCAACGCGGCCCGTGCATCCGTCGAGGCGGCCCGGGCGCAGATGATCAAGGCCAGGGCGGATGAGGAGCGCAGCCGCAAGCTCGTCGGTGATGGCTGGACCTCGAAGCAGACCTACGACCAGAACAAGGCGGCCGCCGACGCAGCCATCGCCCAGTTCGCCAATGCCGAGGCGCAGGCGAGCCAGATTGCCAACCAGGTGGGTTATTCCGAGCTCCTGGCCGATGCCGACGGCGTCGTGATGGAGGTCCCGAGCGAGCCCGGCCAAGTCGTCGCAGCCGGCCAGACCGTGGTGAGGCTCGCCCGCGACGGAGCCCGCGAGGCAGAGGTGTTCCTGCCCGAAGGAAGCCGGCGCGTGGCGACGGGGGCGGCGTCGGCCACCCTCTACGCTGAGGGTGAGGCCACCTATCCGGCCAAGCTCAGGGAGTTGTCGGCCACCGCCGACCCGGCCACCCGGACCTATCGCGCCCGCTATATCCTGTCCGGCGGCGGCGAGGCTGCGCCGCTCGGGGCGACCGTGACCCTTCGGCTCCGGTCCGCCGAGAACACGGCGGCCGTCGTCTCGGTGCCGCTCGGAGCGCTGTTCGACCGGGGCGGTGGCTCGGCGGTCTGGCGCTACGAGGCCGAGACGCAGACCGTCGCCGCGCAACCGGTCGGCGTCGCGCGTCTCTCCGAGGAGAGCGCGCAGATCGTCACGGGCCTTCACTCCGGAGACCGGATCGTCGCGCTCGGCGCCCACCTGCTCAAGGCCGGTCAGAAGGTCCGTCAGGCCGTCGCTCCCGTGACCGTGACGGGGGTCGCCCCATGAGCGCCTCCGGCTTCAATCTCTCGGCCCTGGCGGTCCGTGAACGCGCCGTCACGCTCTTCCTCCTGATCGCGGTGACCGCGGCGGGCGTCTTCGCCTTCCAGAAGCTCGGGCGAGCGGAGGATCCGACCTTCACCGTGAAGACGATGGCCGTCTCGGCCGCTTGGCCCGGGGCGACCGCCGACGCAATGCAGCGCCAGGTCGCCGACCCGCTGGAGAAGCGGCTGCAGGAACTCGTCCATTACGACCGGGTCGAGACCACGGTACGACCCGGCCTGATGCTGATGAAGGTCTTCTTCCGGGACAACATGCCCCCCGCCAAGCTGCAGTCCGAGTTCTATCAGGCACGCAAGAAGCTTTCCGATCAGGCCTCCAGCCTGCCCCGCGGCGTGATGGGGCCGCTGTTCAACGACGAATTCTCGGACATCTACTTCGCCCTCTACGCACTCCAATCGCAGGGCCTGCCGCACCGGACCCTCGTGCTGCGCGCCGAGGATCTGCGCCAGCGCCTGCTGCGGGTGGCGGGTGTGGAGAAGATCAATATCCTCGGTGAGCA
This sequence comes from Methylobacterium sp. HJ2, assembly GCF_056431005.1. NCBI lineage: Bacteria > Pseudomonadati > Pseudomonadota > Alphaproteobacteria > Hyphomicrobiales > Methylobacteriaceae > Methylobacterium > Methylobacterium sp. HJ2. The sequence goes on from NZ_JBWJYM010000002.1 coordinate 853,713, forward strand.
GGCCCAGAAGATCTTCGTCGAGATCTCCTATCAGCGCCTCGCGACGCTCGGCATCACCGGCCAGCAGCTCCTGGGCTCCCTCGCCAACCAGAACGACGTGACGCCGGCCGGCTTCGTGGAGGCCGACGGCCCGCGCGTGTACCTCAGGCTCGACGGAGCCATCGACGGCCTCGATGCGATCCGAACCCTGCCGGTGGCGGCCGGCGACCGAAGCCTCAAACTCGGCGACATTGCCGAGGTGAAGCGCGGCTACGAGGATCCGAAGGTCTTCGCGATCCGCAACGACGGCGAACCGGCCTTGATGCTGGGCGTGGTGATGAAGCCCGGTTTCAACGGGCTCGGTCTCGGCGAGGCCCTCAATGCCGAGGAAGTCGCGATCCATCACGACCTGCCCATCGGCATCACCTTCACCAAGATCACCGATCAGGCGAAGGTCATCGACGAGGCCATCCACGAGTTCATGGTCAAGTTCTTCACCGCCCTCTCGGTGGTGATCTTCGTCAGCCTCGTCGCACTCGGCTTCCGGGTCGGCATCGTGGTGGCTTTGGCGGTGCCCCTCACGCTGTCGGCCGTGTTCGTGGTGATGATGGTCACCGGCCGCGATTTCGATCGCATCACGCTTGGCGCGCTGATCATCTCGCTCGGCCTTCTCGTGGACGACGCGATCATCGCCATCGAGATGATGGTTGTGCGCATGGAGGAAGGCGCCGACCGCATCGAGGCCGCGACCCACGCCTGGAGGGCCACCGCCGCGCCGATGCTGACGGGGACGATCGTCACCATCGCGGGCTTCCTGCCCGTGGGCTTCGCCGCTTCGACCGCGGGCGAGTATGCGGGCAACATCTTCTGGGTGGTGGCCTTCTCGCTGATCGTCTCTTGGGTCGTGGCCGTGACCTTCACGCCCTATCTCGGCGTCAAGCTCCTTCCCACCATCGAGACGGTCGACGGTGGCCACGAGGCGATCTACGCCACGAAGACCTACGAGCGTCTCCGCCGCGTCGTACGCCTGTCGGTCGATCACAAGTGGGTGGCGGCCGGGATAACCCTGGCGCTGTTCGCCGCAGCCGTCGTCGGCATGAGCCAAGTCGAGAAGCAGTTCTTCCCGAACTCTGAGCGGGCCGAACTCATCGTGGAGGTCACGCTGCCGACCGGCTCCGCGTTCGCCACCACCGAGGCGACCGTGAAGAGGGTCGAGGCGGCGGTCCGCGACTTGCCGGAAGCGCGCGCGATCACGAGCTACATCGGCCAGGGCATGCCGCGCTTCGTGCTCTCCTTCGATCCGGAATTGCCGGATCCCGCCTTCGCGCAGATCGTCGTCCAGACCGCGGACACGAATGCCCGTGACGCGCTCCGGCTCAAGGTGCGCCGCCTTGTCGACGAGGGGCGCTTTCCCGAGGCGCGGGTGCGCGTGCTGCAGATCGTGTTCGGGCCGCCGGTGCGCTTCCCCGTCGCCTTCCGGGTGGTCGGGCCCGATCTTGACGTCATCCGCGGCATCGCCGCCGAGGTCCGCGACGTCATGATGGCCAATCCCAACATGCGCCTCGTCCACCTCGACTGGGGCGACAAGACGCCGACCCTGCACCTCGCCCTCGACCAGGAACGCCTGCGCCTGATCGGCCTGACGCCGAAGGAGACCGGCCAGCAATTGCAGAGCTACCTCAATGGGACGCCAGCGACGCAGGTGCGCGAGAACCTACGCTCCGTGGACGTCCTCCTGCGCAGTCCCGGACCCGAGCGGCGATCGCTCGGTGACATCGGCGACCTGACGCTCGCCACGAAGGACGGACGCCAAGTGCCGCTCTCCCAAGTGGCGCACTTGGAGAGCCGCAACGAGGATGCGGTGCTCAAGCGCTACAACCGCGAGACCTACATCCGCGTCCAGGGCGACGTGGTCGACGGCCGCCAGCCGCCCGACATCCACGCGCAGATCGTTCCCGAACTGGCCGCGATCAAGGCGAAGCTGCCGCCGGGCTACCGCATCGACACGGCCGGATCGGTCGAGGAGAGCGAGAAGGCGATGAAGGCGCTGGTGATGATCTTCCCGCTGATGCTGATCGTGACGCTGACGGTCATCATGCTGCAGGTCCGCTCGTTCACGACCATGTTCATGGTCTTCGCGACCGCGCCGCTCGGCCTCGTCGGCGCCGCGCCGACCCTGCTCCTCTTCCACCAGCCGTTCGGCTTCAACGCGATCCTCGGCCTGATCGCGCTGTCGGGCATCCTGATGCGCAATACGCTGATCTTGGTGGATCAGATCCACCACGACCGCGCGGCGGGGCTGTCGGACTACGAAGCCATCGTGGAATCCACCGTGCGGCGGGCCCGTCCCGTCATTCTGACCGCCGCCGCCGCGATGCTCGCTTTCATTCCCCTGACACACTCGGTGTTCTGGGGAGCGCTGGCCTACGTGCTGATCGGCGGCGTCGGCGTGGGGACGCTGTTGACCCTGCTGTTCCTCCCGGCGCTCTACGCCCTGTGGTTCCGCGTGGCGCGCCGGCCTCGGCTGGGTGAGCAGGCTCTGGTTCCGCGTGAGGCCTGAGCGCGATCTCGGGGGCGACCCCGCCGGCAGGCGCCGACGCACTCGGATCCGCTTGTTCAGAAATGACCTATGACATTTGTATAAGCTCGATGATGCAAGGATTCAGCGATGCCGAGAGGCGCCCGGGAACAGGCTAGGCTCAACCGACAGCACGTTGTCGCGGTGGCGGCCCCATTGTCTGCCACGCCCTGACGGGCGCTCGAGTGGGCCGTCGAAGTCCGCTTGGGGAGAGCTCAAGGCCGAACCGTCTTCCTATGCGGGCAGGACGACGACCTTCGTCTTGACCGGCGTGCGCGTGTAGAGATGAATCATGTCCTGGCTCAGTAAGCCGACACAGCCGCTCGTGATGCCCGTGCCGATCGTTTCCGGGTCGCTGCTGGCGTAGATCGTATAGAGCGTATAGGCGCCATTCTGGTAGAGATGCAGGGTACGGGCGCCGAGCGGATTGTCGAGGCCGCCCGGCATGCCGCGGGCGTATTTGGCGGCCTCCGGCTGACGCCGGATCATCTCCTTGGGTGGTGTCCAGGTCGCCCATTCGGATTTGCGACCGACGTAAGCGTCACCGTTCCATAAAAACCCGTCTCGACCGACATTGGCGCCGTAACGGGTCGCCGCCCCTTCGCCCTCGATACGGTAGACGTAGAAATTCTTGGGATCCACGACGATCGTGCCCGGCGCTTCTTTGGATTCGTACTGAACCGTCCGACGATAATACTTCGGATCGACCTTGCTGACATCGACCGCCGGAATAGGGAATTTTTCGTCCGGCAACGGTCCATATATCTTCGCCGCTTCAGCAAAGATCAGGTCGGTGGATGTCGCACACCCGGCGAGCCCCAACGCTCCGAGACCGGCAGCCGATCCCAAGAGGAACGACCGACGGTTGAGAAGTTCCTTCCGATGCACCGGCACAATGCCCGGATGGAGCCCGTCGGCATCGGCATGTCCGCAGTCCCTGATCATAATCTTGGCCGTCCCCTGTCCTGCATTCCGATGAGAGACATCCGCAGCGTCTGTGGCTAAGCTAAGGCTGCCGGTCGCTGCCGCGGCTGGCAAGCCCATCGTTTCGCCGCGTGACGCCTGCCCCGAAGCGGAGCGCTTGGCGTCCCCACGATCATGCGGTTCCAGGCGCCCTGTCGACTCCAGTCAGAATGGTTGAGGATATGGCTGACCTTGCGATCTGCTCTGCGCTGGGGAGATCAGGAGTTCCAGCCTAGAGGCTGTTATGGACCTGCGGCTGCGCCAGTTTCGGAAGGATGCAGTCACGTCACGCCTATCCGTCTGATGTCAGCGAAGAAGAGTGGGCGCTGGTCGCCCCCTACCTGACCCTGC